>CAMHJQ010000026.1 GCA_946185485.1 uncultured Prevotellaceae bacterium
TCACCAGCAAGGAGTTCTCACTCGAGAAAGCACGTGAAGTATTGAAGGATGAGGTGATTGCCGTCATCGGTTATGGTGTTCAGGGACCCGGACAGGCCTGCAACCTGCGCGACAATGGCTTCAACGTCATCGTTGGTCAGCGTCAGGGCAAAACCTACGACAAGGCTGTGGCTGACGGTTGGGTGCCTGGCAAGACGCTCTTTAGCATTGAGGAGGCTGCCGAGAAGGGTACCATCCTCTGCATGCTGCTCTCCGATGCTGGTCAGATGCAGCAGTGGCCTACCATCAAACAATATCTGAAGCCTGGCAAGACGCTGTACTACAGCCATGGCTTCGCTATCAACTGGAGCGACCGCACAGGCGTGGTTCCCCCGAAGGATGTCGACGTCATCATGGTGGCTCCGAAGGGTTCTGGCACCAGCCTGCGCACGATGTTCTGCGAGGGTCGCGGCCTGAACTGCTCGTATGCCGTCTATCAGGATGCTACCGGCAAGGCCAAGGAGAAGACGCTGGCCTTCGGTATCGGTATCGGTGCCGGCTACCTGTTTGAGACCACCTTCCAGCGCGAGGCTACCTCTGACCTCACTGGTGAGCGCGGAAGCCTGATGGGTGCCATCCAGGGTCTGCTGCTGGCTCAGTACGAGGTGCTGCGCGAGAACGGCCACACACCTTCTGAGGCTTTCAACGAGACCGTTGAGGAGCTGACACAGAGCCTTGGCCCGTTGTTCGGTGCCAAGGGTATGGACTGGATGTACGCCAACTGCTCGACCACCGCACAGCGTGGTGCACTCGACTGGGCTCCCCGCTTCCACGACGCCATCAAACCCGTCATGGAGTGGCTGTACTACTCGGTGAAGACTGGTAACGAGGCTCAGATCACCATCGATGCCAACTCGAAGCCCGACTACCGTGCCGGCCTTGAGAAGGAGCTGGAGGCTATGCGCAACCAGGAGATGTGGCGTGCCGGTGAGACTGTCCGCAAGCTGCGTCCCGAGTATCAGGAAGACTAAGCGGTCTGCAGCCTAAATAAGGAATAAAAAAGACAGATTCATGCAGAATCTTGAACAGATAACCCGCCTTGTGTGCCAGGTGGCCCGCGAGGCGGGTTCTTATATCAGAAAAGAACGGGCTGGCTTCTCGGTTGAAAAGGTCGAGCGCAAGCATGCCCACGACTATGTGTCGTATGTGGACAAGGGGTCGGAACAGTTGATTGTCAGTCGGTTGCGTGTGATTGTGCCCGAGACGGGATTCATTACCGAAGAGGGTACAGCGAAGTCAGAAGGAAGAGGTCAGCAGGACGATGGTTCAACTGTCAGCCCTCAGACTGCCCATCTCGTCTGGGTGGTAGACCCGCTGGACGGGACGACGAACTTCATCCACGGTTTTGCGCCATACGCCGTCAGCATCGCCCTCATCCAGGGCAACGACATCCTGGTGGGTGTGGTGTACGACATCTGTGCTGACGAGTGCTTCTACGCCTGGAAGGGTGGTAAGGCATGGATGAACGATGAGCCGCTGAAGGTGGGGACGAGTGGTATCAACGATGCGTTGCTGTGCTTGCAGTTGCCTTATAACAGCGACGCCTACAAGCCCGTCATCATCGCCTTGATGCAGCGCTTCTATGGCAACGTGGGCAGCATCCGCATGATAGGCTCTGCGGCGATGGCCTTGTGCTATGTGGCTGCTGGTCGGTTGGATGCTTATGCCGAGCGGTATATCGGACAATGGGACTATATGGCTGGTGCGCTTATCGTGCAGGAAGCTGGCGGTATCGTCACCGACTATCAGGGTAGCAGCGATTTTACCCGTGGTGATAGCGTGGTGGCTACCAATGGGCTGATTCACAACGTCTTGTTGGATGCCGTGCAGCAAGCACAATAATTGTTTTATAGGCTGATGTAACCGTCGGTCTGTCGAATGCGTTCTTCCTGGATGAGCCAGGTGAGGGCGCTGTTGAGCTCTGCTGCCGGCAGTTGCAGGCGGTAGAGTTCTGTAATGTGGTGTTGCTGGTGGTCATCCAGCAGGGCGAGGATTTGTTTACGGGCATCACGTTGCCCCCTGTCGGTCACCAGCAGTCCCTGTTCTGCGAGGCAAACATCGCATTGGCCACAGTCGTGGTCTGACTTTTCCCCGAAATAATCCAGCAGCAAGCGTGAGCGGCAGCGGTCGTCAGTCTGCACGTAGTGTAGCATGGCCTCTATGCGCTCGCGGTATTGTTCCAGCCGGTCTTCGTAGATACTGCTGGGTATCTGGATGTGCTCTTTGTCCTCACGACGCTGCATGTAGCGGATGAAGGGCACCTGCCGGCGTGGGATGAAGCTGATGAGGTGACGCTGCGACAGGGCCATCAGGATGTCGTAGGTCTGTGGCTGCGTCAGTCCTGCCTGCTGGGCCACGATGCTCTCGTCGACGTAGCCGTAGTCGGCAAACAATCCACCGTAGTTGCGCAGCAGGGCTACGATGACGCGCTCCTCGTCAGGGGTGACTTGTTCCAAGCGGTAGAGGTCGTCGCGACCTACCAGGAAGCGTATGCGGGCCTGATGGTCGGCTTCCTCGTCGTAGTCGATGTAGCCCGCCCGCTGCAGTATCTGCAGGGCTGAATGGACGCGGATGGGGAAGTGGTGGAAACGCTGGCAGAACTCCTCGATATGGAACTCGTGGCTGACGCCGTAGCCGTCGCCCGTGGCTATCTGGTAGTAGTAAGCCAGGTGCTCGTACACCTCTTTAATATATTCGCGTGGAGGGAAAGTGTCGTCGACGCGCTTCTGCAGCTTGCCGTCGTCGCTGCCGTTGTAGAGCAGGACGGCTTGTGCGGGCAGACCGTCGCGGCCTGCACGACCAGCCTCCTGGAAGTAGGCTTCCAGCGAGTCGGGGCAGTCGTAGTGGACGACAATGCGCACATCGGGCTTGTCGATGCCCATACCGAAGGCGTTGGTAGCTACCATGATGCGCACGCGGTCATGCTGCCAGTCGCGCTGGCGGCGGTCCTTGTCGGCATGGTCGAGGCCGGCATGGTAGAAGGTGGCTGAAAGGCCGGCCTCGCACAGGTGCTCGGCAATCTCGCGGGCATGGCGGCGGCTGCGGACATAGACGATGGCAGAGCCATCGCCTGCGGAGAACGACGGAGACTGTGCGGAGGACAACGGAGGCTGCTGGGTGGAGGAGGACGGTGGCTGCTGGGTAGGGGTGAGGGCTTGGATGAGGGCTGTGAACTTGTCAGGGGCGTGCTGTATGCGGTATGCCAGGTTCTTGCGCTCGAACGACATGCGGAAGACCTGGAAGTTTGAAGTTTGAGGTTTGAGGCTTGAAGCTTGAGATTTGAAGTTTGAAGTTTGGGGTTTGAGGTTTGAAGTTTGAGGAGTGAGCTTGACGCAGATATCGTCCACGACGCGAGGGGTAGCGGTGGCGGTGAGGGCGAGGACGGGAGCGTCGGGGTGCAGCAGGCGGATGTTGGCAATCTTCAGGTACGAGGGACGGAAGTCGTAGCCCCATTGCGAGATGCAATGTGCCTCGTCGACGGTGAAGAACGACACATGCATGTGCGACACCTTCTTCTGGAACAGACTGCTGCCCAGTCGTTCGGGCGACACATAGAGCAACTTGGTATTGCCGAGGATGCAGTTGTCCAGCGTGCGCAACACCTCTTCGTGCTGCATGCCGCTGTAGATAGCTGCTGCCGCGATGCCCAGCTGTCGCAGGTGGTGCACCTGGTCCTTCATCAGGGCGATGAGTGGGGTGATGACGATGCAGACGCCCTCTTGTGCCAGTGCCGGCACCTGGAAGGTGATGCTCTTGCCGCCGCCCGTAGGCATCAGTCCCAGCGTGTCGTGCCCGCTGGTGATGGAGTCGATGATTTCGCGCTGAATGCCGCGGAAGTCATCGTAGCCCCAGTATTTTCTTAAAATGAATTGATAATTGGTAATTGATAATTGATAGTTGTCTGGTGCCACATTATCCATTGTCCATTATCCATTATCCATTTCTGACGGTTGAATGTCCTCTATCTGCAGCTGTACCTCGCCACGCTTGTAAGTGTTCTCCTCGATGGTGTAGACGATGTCGAACGAGCGCTTCGACTTGATGTAGCGCGCTGCTGCCGACTGTCCGAAGGCGATGCCGTTCATGACTACTGCCGATTTAGAGTCCACCAGTTCCAGCTTGATGTGCTCCTGATGGCGGCCAACGACCTTCGAGGTGCCATAGTCGTAGACGTTGCGGGTAAGGAATAGCGGCTTCTCGTTGCCTGGACCGTGCGGTGCCAGCTTCTTCAACTCGTTCAGCAGTCGCTTGTTAATGTTGTGGAAGTCCAGCTCCATGTCGATGTCCAGCGTCTGCTGCGTCTGTTCGGGCATGATGTGTCCGGCGACATATTCCTGGAATCGACGACGGAACTCGGGGATGTTCTCCTGTTTCATGGTCAGGCCCACGGCGTAGGTATGTCCCCCGAAGTTCTCCAGCAGGTCGCGGCATGACTTGATGGCCTCGTAGATGTCGAAGCCTGCCACCGAGCGTGCCGAGCCCGATGCCACACCGTTTAGGATGGTCAGCACCACCGTCGGGCGGAAGTAGAGTTCCGTCAGTCGCGATGCCACGATGCCTACCACACCTTTCTTCCATCCCTCGTCGTAGAGCACGATGCTACGCTGGTGCTGCTGGCTCTCCAGTCGGGCAACGATTTCATTAGCCTCCTCGGTCATCTGCTTGTCCACGTCGCGTCGCTGTTCGTTATACTCGTTGATGCGCACAGCCTCAGCTAGGGCCCGCTTCAGGTCCTTCTCCACCAACAGCGTCACCGTCTCCGTACCGTTCTGCATGCGTCCCGAGGCATTGATACGCGGACCTATCTTGAACATGATGTCGCTCATCGTCAGTTCGCGTCCTGTCAGGCCGCAGATGTCGATGATGGCTTTCAGTCCCGTCGACGGGTTCTGGTTCAGCTGTTTCAGTCCGTGGAAGGCCAGCGTACGGTTCTCGCCCTCTATAGGCACCAAATCGGCAGCAATGCTCAGCGCACAGAAGTCGAGCAGCGGTATGAGTCGCGAGAAGGGGATGCCGTTGTTCTTGGCAAAGGCCTGCATCAGCTTGAAGCCCACGCCGCACCCTGACAGGTGGTGGAAGGGATAGGTAGAGTCGTTACGCTTGGGGTTGAGGATGGCCACAGCGGGTGGCATCACGTCGTCGGGCACGTGGTGGTCACAGATGATGAAGTCTATGCCCGCCTCCTTTGCATACGCTATCTCCTCGACGGCCTTGATGCCACAGTCGAGGACGATAATCAATTTCACACCAGCCCCTGCTGCATAGTCTATTCCCTTGTAGCTGACACCATATCCCTCCTCATAGCGGTCGGGGATATAGTACTCCATGTTGGAATAGAACTGCTGCAGAAACTTATACACCAAAGCTACTGCCGTACAACCATCTACGTCGTAATCGCCATATACCATGATGCGCTCCTTGCGGCCCATGGCATCGTTCAGGCGATCCACAGCAACGTCCATGTCGTTCATGAGGAACGGGTCAATCAGCTCGTTGAGCATGGGGCGGAAGAAGCGTTTGGCGGCGCTCTCCGTCTTGATGCCGCGCTGAATGAGGAGGGTGGCGAGCGTCGGACTCATGCCGATCTTCTCGGCCAGTTCCTTAGCTGCTTGCTGTCTTTCGGGTGTAGGTGGTTGGTAATTCCATTTAAATTGCATTTATATTTGTTTTTATTTTCTTGCGCTTAGGGTGGGGATGTGCGAATTCCCCTCTGACGACGGGCTGTCTGCCCGCAGGTGTATATAGTACGCCCCAAAATTACGAAAAAAATTCGAAACGACCAAATATTCTAACGAAATTTAGGAAAAAGCGTCTTGTGCAGTGGTGCTGAAAAGGCAGCACAACACGCTTACTCGATGCTGGAGATGTCGACGAGACCGTTAACGATGGCGTAGATGGTAAGTCCTGCAGGGGAGTGGATCTGCAACTTGCGGGCGATGTTGCGACGGTGGGTGATGACGGTATTGACCGAGATGCACAGGTGGTCGGCAATCTCCTTGTTGGACATGCCCTGCACGAGTGCGATGATGACGTCTTTTTCGCGGTCGGAGAGGGCCTCGGAGTTTTGGCCGGTGCCGGCCTTGAACACCATGTCGGAGATGTTGCGCGTCACGTCGCTCTGCTTCACCAACTGTTCCAGGCGGCGTATGGCGGGCACGAAGATGTTGTCCTCAACCTCGGCATGCTGGCGCAGCCACACCTCGTTTTCGTAGATGTCGTGCAGTGTGGCCGTGAGCTGGTTGTTGTGCAGACCGTCCATCGGCAGATACTTGATGATAAGCAGTTTCAGTTCGCGCAGTTTCTTGTCGGTGGCGCTGTGGTGCTTGGAGAACGTGTCCACATTATAGTCATTGGCGGGTTGTCCGTCGATGAGTGACTGCACGTAGGGGAACAGCGTCTTCTGCTCGTACTTCATGTGGCGGCGTATCTCGTGGGCATATTCGTCGTAGAAGCGCAGGATGAGCTTAGCCAGCGATTCCCGCTCGTCCAGCGACTCCTGCAGTTCGCGACGGATGTAGGGCAGCTGGAAGTCGAGGAAGTAAGCATGGCAGGCCTCCAGATAGTGGAGTAGGGTAGGGACTGAGATGCGCTCGTCAGCCTCAAACTCACCATAGCCGTTGATGGTGTAGTTGACCACCGCCAAGAACGTGTACGTGTCCACGTGGTTGTTCTCACAGGTTTCCTGGACCGTCTTGTCGCCAAAACCAAGGCTGATGCCGAAGCTGCCCAGCATCTGCAGCAGGTCGTAGTTGTCGCGGATGAGCGAGATCATCTTGTCGTCCGCCTCATACATCTTCTGATTTCTCATACTCACTAATGATTACCGGCTGCAAAGGTAGGCATTATTTCCGATATGCACAATAATCACAAGTAGGTATTTTAGGGCTGGGCGGTGAGGCCATAGCGGCAAAAAAAGGCGATTTCACTATTTTTAGGTATTGGCGTTCCGTGCTTTTCGGAATACCTTTGCGGTCGAAAAAACAAGAAGTGTAAGATGAACAATAAGACATTTACTTCCGTATTGACGGTATTCTTAGCGTTATCAAGTACTAGTGGCATGGCTCAGGAAACCGATGTGGATGCCACTACGGGTGCCACCCGGCAAGTCACAAAGAAGGACAAGGTGACTGATGCCCTGTCGCGCCTGCACATTGGTGGCTATGGCGAGGCCGTGCTGACGCGCAACTTCTACAGTCAGAGTTTTAATAGGTATAAGGCTCCCGAGAACTATGCCAACGACAAGAGCCATGGCCGTTTCGACCTGCCGCACATTTGTCTGAATCTTGGCTATGACTTTGGCAAAGGCTGGACAATGGGTTCGGAGATAGAGTTCGAACATGGTGGCAACGGTACGGCCGTGGAGATAGAAGCCGAGGAGGCTGGCGAATATGAGGCTGAGGTGGAGAAGGGCGGCGAGGTGAACATCGAGCAGTTCTGGATTAATAAGGAGTTCGCCGGCGGCCAGCTGAATGTCAAGGTCGGCGAGATCATCGTCCCCGTGGGCTACAGCAATGCCTATCACGAACCGAACCAGTTCTTTACGCTCTATCGTCCTGAAGGCGAGGCCACCATCATGCCCAATACGTGGCATCAGGTGGGTGTGTCGCTATGGGGACGGCTGAAGAACTGGCGCTATGAGGCACAGTTTCTGTCGGGTCTGAACTCAGAGAGTTTCACGGCAGAGAACTTTGTACATTATGGTGCCACGAGTCCTTATGAGTTCAAGGTGGCCAATAATTATGCAGGGGCTTTGCGTATAGACAATTACTCCGTCAAGGGACTGCGTATAGGTCTGAGCGGCTATTATGGCTACACCTTCCGCAATACGCTGCGTACGCCGGGCAGTCAGTATGATGACGTGACGGGAGCCCTGGGTATCGTGGCTCTCGATTTCACGCTGAACCGCTGGAACTGGATTGTGCGTGGTAACGTTGACTATGCCCACTTTGCTGATGCCGATGCCATCTCGGCCTACAACCAGGCCAACTGGACACACCATAAATATCAGGACGGCAATCCGCACCATTACTCGAACATCGGTAGTAATGCCGTGGCGTATGCGCTGGAGGCGGGCTACAACGTGATGGCGCTGTTGCGATGCCGGCAAGCGTCGCCTGCGGAGAAATTGTTCCTATTCGGGCGGTTCGAACACTATAATACAATGGCGAGCGGAACCTATGAGTCGATGTATAAGTACACGAAGAAGTACCGCTGTGCCTTCGGTGTGAACTACCAGCCGGTGAAGCAGGTCACCATCAAGGGCGAGTATTCGTATCGCTTCTTTGAGAAGCCAAACAATAATGGTCTGACTTCCGACAGCCCGCTCTATAAGCAGCCGTATAACAACGAGCCGAGCATCAGTCTTGGCGTGACATATACGGGCTGGTTCCTCTGATGTCGTGATAGCGTAATAACGTGATAACGTAATAACGAATAAAATAACAACAATGAAAACAAAGAATCTTTTGACGATGGCAGCAATGGCTGCCGTGATGATGACAGGCTTCGCGTCGTGCTCGAGCGACGACGATGCCGACAACAGTGTAGTGAACGGATCGCTGGCCGCACTCGACCAGGCTTGCATGGACTGGAAGGTGGCCCGAGCCAACTGGGAGAACACCGAGGCCTTCCTCTTCGGTGCCGCCGACGTCTATTCCATCGACCCGCATACCGACACGTGGCCCGTGGCTGCCAATGATCTGGCCGACGTGCTGCGCGACGCAAAGTCCATGTCGAACCTCGACAACTTCATCAAGACCGCCAACTCCGGCATCCTGGGCTACCACGGTCTGGAGTATGTGCTTTTCCGTCAGGGACAGCCCCGCAAGATAGACCAGATTACGACATTAGAGTACGACTACATCTGTGCCGTGGCCAAGGACCTCTACAACGCCACCGCCACATTAGAGGCCTGCTGGGACTCGAAGGAGAGCAATGCCGAGCGCCAGCGCTTAGCCAAGGAGTACGTCGCCACGCACCTCGCCATCGATGACGACGGCAACCAGGAAGGGGCATTAGACGGATTCCAGAACTTCGGCAAAGCCTTCAAGAACCCCGGCACGGGCGACTGGGAGACGGCACTCGACGCCACCCTGGAGATTATCTCCGGCTGTCAGGAAATCATCGGCGAGGTAGGCGACTCCAAGATAGGCCTGCCCTATACCGGCGAAGACAATACCTATATTGAATCCCCCTACGCCTACAACTCCATCACCGATTTCTACGACAACATTGTGTCGTGCAAGAATGCCCTTTACGGACAAATGGATGCCACTGCCCCCAACGAGAAGTCGCTGATTTATTTCTGTAAGAATGCTGGTAATGCCACGCTGGCCGCCCAGGCCGGCAACGTGGAAGCGAAACTGGCCGCCGCCCTGTCAAAAATCAAGGCCATGAAGGCACCCTTTGCCCTCTACTACAGTGATGCGTCGTGCAAGACAGCCATGGACGCATTAGGTGAACTCGACGACGCCTTAGGAGAAATGGCGGAAACGCTGAAGGGCTATGCCGGTAATGCCACTGTTGCTTCACAGTGCCAGATCATCAACGAGAACTATGTGGATAACGTGGTGCTTGCCACTTACCGAACACTGGCTGACAATGCACAGAAACTCTACCAGTCTATCGTGAAGATAAAGAACTAAAAAATACTGTTATGAACAAACCATCATTTTTAGGTGTTGTTCTGTTGGCATCCTTCATCACCGCTGCTTGTTCCAGTGGTGATGATGCCGTAGAACCCACCACCTGGGACATTGGCGACCCTACCGTTACCGATTATCCTGAGGACTACTATACAGGTGGCCTGCTTGGCACCACCGCCGTGAATACCGCCTCTGCCTTCGAGCAACCCACCAAGGCGGTAGAAAATGCAGGCATGATGACCGCCTTCAACGAGGGTGAGTACCTCTTTGAGAAAGAATACAACACCAATACCGACGGTGCCTTCCATGGCCTCGGACCAGTGTATGTGCGCCGTGGCTGTCTCTACTGCCATCCCGGCTACGGTCATGGTGCCCGCCAGACAGAATACAGGGCTGACAACCACCGCAACGGCTACCTGCTCGTCGTCTACGACAAGACCACCAACGCCTACATCCGTTCCGTGGCTGGTATGCCGCAGACCGGTGCCGTGAAGCCCTTCAAGGCCCCCATCGACGAGAACCAGATTAAGATAGCCTGGAACCCCTATACCGACGAGTGGGGCAACCGCTTCCCCGACGGCGAGACCTACGAGCTCATCTATCCCGAGGTGACCATTCCCTACAGCGCCTACTACGCCCCCGTGGTGGTGGCTCGTGGCGGCAGAGACGTGACGCTCGACGAGGCGCAGTACAATGCTGAGGTTGGCGTGCTGTTAGAATCGACTATCGGCATCTACGGCACAGGTATCACCGATGCCATTCCCGATGCTGACATCACGGCTCAGTGGGAGTCGGAAAGCAAATTCTTCAACAGCATTGGCCGTACAGATGCACTGAATCCAGCGATGTGGGACCAACAGACCAATACGTGGAAGAGCTACTATACGAACACGCTGCAGGGCGACGGCACCAAGTATGTGCGACGCTATACCTACGCGCTCTCGCGTGGTCCCATCCTCGATGCTGCCGGGGCCAACGCCATCTGGAACATCACCAACGTGACACGTCCCGACCGCCGCTACCACTACCTCGACCTTGCCGGTACCTACTATGCCACCAAGTCGTCGCAGGACAAGGAGGTGCAGGCGGGCTTTGAGGAATACATCAACCGCATAGACCCTGCCAAGGCACATCCCGAATGGCACACCGGCGACGTGGAAAAGGATATCTACACCTACCTTACCAGCAAGCAGCTCGATGCCGAGATGACGCAGGCCCAGTATAAGAACCTGATGATCTGGCACCGCGGACTGGCCGTCCCTGCTGCCCGTAACACCACCACCGACGACTTCAAGAAGGGCAAGGAGCTGTTCTCGCAGATTGGCTGTGCCGCCTGTCACCGTCCCTCGTGGCAGACGGGCGACGACAACATCCAGGATCCCAACAAGTTGTTTACCAACAGCGACATGCCCCGCTATCCCCACCAGAAGATATGGCCCTACACCGACTTTGTGCAGCACCGCCTGTGGATGAAGAACGATATCCGCACCGGCTGGTGCCGTACCACTCCCCTTTGGGGCCGCGGACTGGCTGGCAAGACAGGTAGCGGCACCGAGCGTCTGCACGACTGCCGTGCCCGCAACGTGCTGGAGGCCATCATGTGGCACGGCTGCCAGAACGAGGGCGGACGGAGCGATGCCTACCAGAGTGTCGTGAAGTTCCGCAATCTGACGAAGCAGGAGCGCAACCAGGTCGTCTTCTTCATAGAGAGCATCTGATTGTGCAGTCCTGTATTGCAGAGTTCATTTTTTTCCCGTACCTTTGTGGCCGTGAAATGGAATAAGATAATCATTATTGCCCTATACACGCTCATCGTGGTGTGTATAGGGATTGCCACTGTCGTAGAGAAATACCACGGCACGGCATTCGTCAGTGCGCACATCTACGGAGCGTGGTGGTTCTCAGCACTGTGGGCTGTGCTCACGGTAGCGTCCTTAGCCTATATCATGAAGCGGCGGCTGTATAGGCGGTTGGCCGTATTCCTGCTGCATGTGTCGTTTGTGGTGATACTGGCTGGTGCGCTGACCACCCACCTCACGGCACGTCGAGGCACCGTCCGCCTCCGTACCGGCATTCCGAAAATGGTCTATACCGACAACGACCGCCGTGTGGAACACCTCCCCTTCACCCTGACGCTGAAGGAGTTCCACATCATCAACTATCCCGGTACCGATGCACCCCTTGACTACCAGAGCACCATCCAGACATACCATCGCACTCAGCGTGAGCAGGGTCAAGATACCACAGAGGTCCGCGTCTCCATGAACCATATCGGTACCGTCGAGGGCTACCGCCTGTTCCAGCAGAGCTACGACAGCGACGAAGCAGGTGTCACGCTGGGCCTGAGCTACGACCCCTACGGCATTGCCATCACCTACACTGGCTACCTTTTATTATTGTTAGGCATCATCGCCACGCTCTTCTCACGGAAGACGCAGATGCGTGCCCTCTACCGGAAAGCCATGACGACGGCACTGCTGCTTTTGTTGAGCATGAGCACCCATGCTGAAGACATGCTCCCCTCCGTCCCTGCTGACATCGCCCACCGCATGGGCACCATCCAGGTGCTCTACAACAACCGCATCTGTCCGCTGAACACCGTAGCCACCGACTTCACCATGAAGATGACGGGCAGCGCCTCGTGGAAGGACTATTCTGCTGACGAGGTGTTCTTCAGCTGGATGATTTACTATATGCCGTGGGAGCAGGAGCTGCTGCTCAACAATCCCAAGAAGAAGGGCGCTGACGATCGGAAAGCCGTGACAGAGATGTTCTACAACGGCCAGTTTACTAAGATTTTCCCCTATCGCATAGGTGATGCTGTCACCTGGTATTCCCCGGGCGGACAGGTGCTGCCAAGGGAAATCCCCGTGAAGGAACAGTTCTTCATCAAACAGTCCATGGACTTCCTCACCGAGGCTGTTGTGACGGGCCAGCACGAGCGGGCACTTGAAATCATTGCCAAAATCAAACTCTTCCAGCGCGACATGATAGGCGACGTGCTGCCTACCGAACAAAAGACCCAGGCAGAACTCTTCTACAACAAACTGCGCAGCATCAAGTTCCCAGTGCTCCTGACCCTGCAACTGGGACTGCGCTGGTGGCTCAGCGGACATGTGCCCCTGAGCAACGGCTACGAGACGATGCTCTTCATGGCGTGGGTACTGCTGCTACTGACCATCGTCCTGTTCCGTAAACTACGCATCATCCTGTTCATGGGACCGCTGGCAGCCCTGTGCTGTCTGCTGGTGGCTATGATGACGGGCAGCGGATCGGAGATTACCCCCCTGATGCCTGTATTGCAGTCTCCGCTGCTGTCTCTCCATGTGATGACGGTGATGTGCGCCTACGCCTTGTTTGCTCTGCAGATGATGTTAGGCATCTATGCCCTCCTTCTGGCCAGAAAGAACAAGGCAGCAGTTCTCGAAAGAACCACTGCCTTGTCGCAGCTCTTGCTGTACCCCGCTGTCTTTCTGCTCACCATCGGCATCTTCCTCGGTGCCGTGTGGGCCAATGTGTCGTGGGGCAACTACTGGTCGTGGGACCCCAAGGAGTCGTGGGCACTCATCATGCTGATGGTCTATGCCGTGCCGTTGCACCGCTCATCGCTGACCGTTCTCCGTTCACCGCTTCGTTACCACACCTACATCGTGGTGGCTTTTCTGGCCGTTATCATCACCTATTTCGGTGTGAATTACCTCCTGGGCGGCATGCACAGCTATGCCTGATTACTGACGCAGGGCGTCGAGCCAGCAAAGGAAGGCCACAAGGGAGGCATTCCAGTTGATGGCAATCTCGTTGGAGGCATACGACTCTTCATCGTCGATGTACGACTCGTCGGGGACATTCGAGGGATAGGTGGCGTTGTGCATGTCCTTCTTGTCCTGCTGACCGGGGTTTGGACCTCCCACAAGCATGCCGGGGAAGGGAGCCACGATGCCGTCAGCAGCTGATGGACGATGGTGTGGATGCATGGGACTGTAGTCGCCAAAGCCGGTGACGAAGCAGTAGCCAGTGGCATTGCGGCCTAACAGGTAGTCGGCATTCTGCAGTGCGTAGCGACGATACGTCGTGGTGCCGGTCATCTGGTCGGCATACAACAGCAATAGTGCCTGACAACAGCAGAACTCAGCCAGACACCCCCAGCCAAAGTCTGATGCCTTGTTGCCGTAGGGTGACTGGAACGACGATAGGTCGACACCCTTGACAGCATGGTCGCAGTAGTCGAGGAGCTGGCGCAGCATGATGTCACGTAACTGTGCTGCCTCACCTTTAACCTCTGACTTCTGGAGTGCCAGCCACTCGAAGGCACCGAGCGAAGCCAGACTACCCCATGAAGGAGTGGTGAACTGCTTGGGCTGATACTGTTGTGCTTCAGCGAGATACTGCTGTTTGCCCGTCAGTCGCCAGAGTGCCGATGCAGCCCAGAAGAACTCATCGCTGGCATTGCCGTCGCCATACTCGCCAGTTGTCACGGCGGGATCATTCAGTACGCGTTGGCGATAGAATACCGTAGGATGCTCCTTGGCCCACTGATAGGCGCGCTCAGCCATAGCGGCAGCCTGTGCCGAGAAACCGGGATAGTCCTGCTGGTACGGCTCGAAGAGTCGGGCAGCATCTGCCATGACGGCAGCGAAGTCAAGCGTGGCGGTGACGCTCTTGGCCACGACATAGCGTGGCTGCTTGCAATTCGTAGGCATGATGAAACTTTCGAAATTGGGTGTAGTCAGCTTATGATATACACCTCCATCGTAAGGATCCTGCATGGTCATTAGCCAGCGCAGGTTGAACATCATCTCATCCAGGAAGTCGGGGGTCGCATTGCCGCTTTCAGGGATGTCGGTATTCAGACTGGCGAAGTAGTCGCACAGTTGTTCGTAGGCGACAAACATAAGACCAATGCTGAATGCCGAGTTCACCACATATTTATTATAGTCGCCGGCATCATACCAGCCCAGCGGCGAGCTGATGACGGTACCTGCCGGACGCAAGGACGAGGCTGCCGAGTTGTGTACCAGCACGTGGGTGTCGGGATGTCCGAGGGGACGGTTATAGGCACCTCCCTGTTCGATGGCGATGCCCGAACGGATGAGGTAGAACAGGCGCAGCGATGACTTGGCGATGTCGTGGTAGGGCTGTTCGCTGACGCGTAGCACGCACGACTCCTTGCCCAGTGTCAGACGGTAGTCGCCCGCAGCAGTCAGACTGCCTAAGTCCACTACATAGCGCGTCTTGCTGGAGAGTGGCGAGATGGCACGCCGTACGTTCTTGGCCTTCAGCACCTTGCCGTCGGGTGTCGTGATGCGTAACTTGCCGCCAGGGTTGGTACCCTCGACGACGATGACTTTCTCTTGTCCCGGATAGCAGCCCACCTGATTGCGGCGCAGCTGCACACCGTCCTTGGCCTGGAGCCCTAACGTGACACACGCAAGGGCCATGATCAATAATTGCTTTCTCATTACTCTTTCACCAGTCTTACTTCATAAATCTCGCCAATCTGCCTGTGCGGCTTGGCCACGAACTTTACACGGACCTGCTGCTTGCCCTTCAGGGCGTCGGCAGGGATGGGATAGGTCTCGTACTTGAACTCCGAGATGCGGTACTTGCCGGTATTGTTGACTTCCTTCACCAACACGTCATCGACATAGATGTCAAACTCGTGGCTCTTCCATTCACCTACACCCCAGTACTTCAGGCGTAGTGCGAGACTGCTCTGGCCACCGGTCTGCATCAGGTAGCTGAAGTAGTGGCCGTCGCGGGCGTCGCGGTAGAAGACGTCGTTGGTATTGCCCACAAACGAGTCGTCAGTCTCCATGAAGTGGTCGCTCTCGGGCTGCTGTTCACCGGGCTGTACCTTGTCGGTAGTGCGGGCTTCCAGTGCCTGGCGCTCCTCCTCCTGACGGGCCAGGTTCTCAAGGTAGCCCTTGTAGTTGTCTTCCGAGAGTGCCAGCCAGTACATCATGTAGCGGGCGTCATGCAGTTCAAAGAAGGGCATCAGCTCGTTGCGGATCTCGTTGACCATCTTGGTCGAGAGGGTGAAGTGCAGGGGCTTGCCTGCTACGGGCTGCAGCTGGTTGGCGATGTCCTCTATACTGTTATTAATCAGGATGGGTGCCTGGTCGATGGGCAACTTCTTGCCAACGGCCAGCTGTCCGAAGCGGCTGTCGTCAGCTATCAGCATGGCCAGGTCCTCGGTACCGGTCTTCATGGCCAGCATGATGGGACCGTGCATCAGGGCTATATACTGCGACAGGTTGGGCATGTACCGCACGCTGTTGTGCATGGGGAACGTGATGTCCACCACGTCGCCCTTCTTCCACTGACGGTCGATGGCGACATACGACGACGGACCAGTGATGATGCTCACGGGCTGACCGTTCACCTTGACAGAGAACTGGCCGGGCTTCACCCAACCGGGATAGCGCACCTGCAGGGCAAACCTACCCTTGCCCTGCGTGACGGTGATGCGGCTGGTCTCGCTGTAGGGGAACAGCGTCTCCTGACGCAGCGTGACGCCTTTGGCTTTCCAGTTCAACTCGGAAGCCACGAAGAGGTTGACGAAGAGCGCGTCGCCCACGTGGGTATAGACAAACTGACCGTACTTGCCGTGGTTCTCCATGCCGGTGCCTACGCAGCACCACATGGCCTCGTTAGGCGCAGAGTAGTTGCGGTAGTGGCGCGGACGGGCGGAGGTGAAATAGACGTAGCCGCCATGCTGGGGATGCTGGGTGGAGAGGATGTGGTTGAAGGTCGCCAACTCGTAGAAGTCGGCATAACGGGCCTCGGGATTGCGGCGATGCAGGTCCTCGGACAACTTCAGCATGTTGTTGGTATTACAACTCTCAGGACCGTCGATGTCCTCGACGAAGTCCTTACAGGCTTCCTTGCTGGGGAAGTGCTCGCGGCGGCTGTTACCACCAAAGGCCAGCGACCGTTCGCCTGTCACGATGTCCCAGAAGAAGGCACCGGCGGTATGGTATGCTTCGTCGCCTGACAGTTCAGCAATGCGCTCAAAGCCAATGACCTTGGGCACCTGCGTGTTGGCGTGCATGTTGTCCAGACAGTCGCGGCGTGCCATCAGCGGATTGAGCAGCCGGCGGTGCGAGAAGCGGCGTGCCACGTCGAGGTACTTCTTCTCGCCAGTGATGGCGTAGGCATCAGCCAGCACCTCGTTCATGCCGCCATGCTCCGTGTCGAGGACACGCTCCATCTGGGCGTCGCTGAGACCTGCCGTCAGGTCGATGGCCCAGTCGCAGAAACCTAAGAAGAGCTGCTTGGCCTGTTCGTTGCCGCAATAGAGCCAGGCATCGCGCAGACCGGCATACATCTTATGGATATTATAGAAAGGTACCCACGCGCCATAATAGGCCCCGAAGTCGCCCTTCTTGAAGTTGCCCCAGATGCGGTCGCTGCCGGGGACACCGCCCACATAGCCCTTGCCCCAGTCGGGGTGGTTCTTGGCATTGGCGTCAGCACAGCGTTGCAGTTCACTGATCCAGTATTCCATGCGCTGGCGGCACGCTTCACTGCCTGTGGCGGCATTGATGGCCAGTGCCGTCAGGTAGTGGCCGCCCACATGTCCGTCCAGTCCGTCCCAGTTGCGATACGACGTGCCCTTGGGCGTCAGTCCTGCCTCCTTCAGGTAAGGGGCTAGCAGACGGTCGTTGTCATACTTCAGCAGCGTCTGGATATTCAGGTCGCGGGCCTTCTTCAACGGCCCGTCAAGCAGCGTGACATCTCCCAAGGGGAATTCGTCAGCATACAGCTTATCCTGAGCGCTGGCCGTCAAACCTGCGCTCAGGAGTATGGTTAGTAATAATCCTTTTTTCATATGGTTCTTTAAATACCCAGCTTCTTGCGGATGTCAGCAGGGATGGCGTTCTTGTTGATGAGGTAGTCCATGGTGTTGGCGGCGATGAAGGCCTTGGTCATATACCACGTGCCCTTGTAGTCGCCAGTCTCACCCCATGAGTTCTTGACCATGTAGTACTCCTTGCCATTCTGGTCCTTGGCGATGCCGTAGATATGCATGCCGTGGTCGTCAGTCAGCTCCCAGTTGTCGAAACGCTCCTGGCGCAGCTCCTGGGTGGGCACGATTTCGGGAACGCTGACACCCAACGAATCGATGATGTCGCGCTTCTTGGCAGCCGTCATCTTCAGCCACTTGGCCATGTCACTGCCCTGCAGGCTCTGTCCGGCCTTCTTGCTGTCGACGGCATAGGCCAGACCCTTACGTGTAAAACCGTCCTCCGAGACGTCACCGCCCCACGCTACGGTATAGCCCAGCTCCAGGGCGTTGTCGATGATCTGCATCATCTCGTCCATGGGCACGTTGTAGCTCAGCGGGAAGCGCCAGTTGTCCTGTACCTCCACGGGGAAGGCGGTATAGAAGGGATGGTGGGTGTAGCTGGTGATGCTGACATAGTCGTCGAGGTTGATGCCCAACGAGTTCATAAACGACTTCGGGGTATACTCCTTGCCCTCATAAGTAAACTTTTCCGGACACTTGCCGAGGTAGGCGTCGAGGATACCCTGCAGACCGACCTTCCAGGCATTGCTGAGCTTCTTGGCATCGCTCTTGGAGACAGCAGCCACATAGGGCTCCAGCACCTTGAAGAACTCGTTGAAGTTGTTCAGCGAGTCGCCATACAGCGAACCGGGGAAGGGCATGATGCCCTGTGGGATGATGCCGTGGGTCTTCATCGTGGCCAGCACGTCCTCCGCGCTGCCGCCCTGGGCAAACTGGCAGTCACCATGGTAGCGGACCACCTGGATGGCACGCTCCATATAGGTCTTGTTGGCCACGAACGACTCGTCGAGGTCGTAGCTCTTGCCAGTGGCCTTCAGGATCTCAGCCTCGAAGAACGAGATGGTAGAGTAGTCCCAGCACGTACCTGAGCGGTTCTGGTCCTTCATCGAGGTGATGGGGAGTTCCTTCACTACCGTAAACACGGGTTTGTTGTTGTTCTTGGCGGGTGCCTTCTTCTTGGCAGCCGCTGCACCGAGGCACACCAGTGCCATAAGCGCAAAAGTTAAAAGCTTTTTCATTTTGACTATTTATTTGACTATTTGTTGGTGGCCATGAAGGTTTCGAGTTCCTTTGGATGGTAAGGGATGCGCTTCGAACCGAGGAAGCGGCAGCCGTCAGCAGTGATGAGGACGTCGTCCTCGATGCGGATGCCGCCAAAGTCCTTGTAGGCTTCGATTTTATCGAAGCAAAGGAACTCCTTGCAGTGCCCCTTGGCTTTCCACTCGTCGATGAGGGCGGGGATAAAGTAGATGCCCGGCTCGTCGGTGAGCACAAAGCCCTCCTGCAAGCGGCGCCCCATGCGCAGACAGTTAGTACCAAACTGCTCAAGGTTGGGACGTGTCTCCTCGTCGAAACCGACGTAAATCTGTCCGATGCCTTCCATGTCGTGGACGTCCATACCCATCATGTGCCCCAGTCCGTGGGGCAGGAACATAGCATGAGCTCCGGCACGTACGGCCTCGTCGGTATCGCCCTTCATGAGACCGAGCTCCTTGAGGCGTTCCGTCATCATGCGGCAGACGGCAAAGTGGACATCCATATAGCGTACGCCAGGTTTGGCGACTTCTAATACGTAGTCGTGGCAGGCTTCTACGATGCTGTAGATTTCCAGCTGACGCTGGGTGAACTTGCCCGTGACGGGCATGGTGCGTGTATGGTCAGAGCAGTAGTCATCCAATTCGCAGCCGGCATCGCAGAGAGCCAGACGGCCTGCCTCCAACTTGGCTTCTGACGGATTGCCGTGCATGATTTCTCCATGCTGCGAGAAGATGGTGGCGAAGCTGGTACCGCTGGCCAACGAGCGGGCGATGCCGTCCACCTGTCCGCCGACGAATCGCTCCGTCACTCCGGGCTTGATGAGCAGTTGTGCTGTGGTATGCATCACATAGCCTACATCACAGGCGCGGTCAATGGCTTCAATCTCCTGTGGCTCTTTCGTGGCACGCATCTTGACCACTGCCTGGATGAGTTTCAGCGAGGCTGCCTCCTTCTGTTTCGAGGGATGGATGCCCAGCAGATCCATGATTTGTATCTTCGTGTCGTGGCGATAGGGGGGCAGGAAATGGATATTCTTGCGCAAAGACTGTCGGTTGCCAGAATTTTTGCATAGGACATTTCCGATTTTTGACAGTGGGGCTGTATGTGCAATGCCTACCTCGAAGGCAAGCATCTTAACCGAAGGTGTGAACCCCATCCATACGATATCCTCCACATCGATATCATCACCGAACAACCATTCTTCGTCGTTGTCGATGTCAATGACGCCCACCAAGCCGTCGCGATGCTGTCCGAAGTAGTACAGGAACGTAGAGTCCTGACGCATCGGGGCATAGCAGTTGGCGGGATAATTGTAGGGTGACTCGTTGTTGCCAAAGAGCACGATGACTCCTTGTCCGACGAGTCGTTTCAGTTCCGCTCTGCGGCGGATGTAAGTTGCTTTGTCAAACATGTCGTTATGCTTTAGGTTGTGTATGCTTGTCTTTGCCACCGCGATGGTTGCGCCTCTTGTGCCTGTTGCCACCATGGCCGCCCTGACCACTGGCGCCCTGACCGTTGGCACCACCGTTGCTACGACCGCCGCTGCTACGACCGCCGCTGCTACGGCCACCACGTCCACGGCCGCCACGTCCTCTGGTGGACTTGCGAGGGGCGGAAGGACGGTACTCTGGACCTTCACCAAGGCCCTCGGGCAGGGCATTCTTGAGAATGTCGCGCTCCAGGAACCGCTCAATATCGGAGAAGTAGCGCATGTCGTTGTCAGACACCAGGGTGATGGCCACACCGTCGCGCTGGGCGCGGGCGGTACGACCTATGCGGTGTACGTAGTCCTCGGCATCGCGGGGCACGTCGTAGTTGATGACGCACAGGATGTCGTCGATGTCAATACCACGGGCTACGATGTCAGTAGCCACGAGTACGTTGACCTGTCCGGCCTTGAAACGATACATCACGTCGTCGCGCTCAGCCTGCGAGAGGTCGGAGTGCATAGCAGCACAGTTGATGTTCATGCGCTTCAACTCGCGGGTGATGTCCTTCACCTTGTCTTTCTTGCCGGAGAAGATGATGACGCGCTCCAGTTCGCCGGCCTTGAACAGCGAACGGATGATGCCCAACTTCTGCGGCTCATAGCAGACGTATGCTGACTGCTGTATCTTCTCAGCGGGCTTGCTGACGGCAATCTTTACTTCTATGGGGTTGGTGAGCAGCGTCTGTGCCAGCTGCTGTATCTTCTGCGGCATGGTGGCCGAGAACATGATGGTCTGGTGCTCCTCAGGCAACAGCTTGGCGATGCTGAGGATGTCGTCCGAGAATCCCATGTCGAGCATACGGTCTGCCTCGTCGAGCACGAAGAACGAGAGGCGCGAGAGGTCGAGATGTCCCATGCGGATATGGGAGAGCAGGCGCCCTGGCGTGGCAATGACCACGTCAGCACCCATCTTGAGGCCTTTCGTCTCCACGTCGAAACGGCTGCCGTCATTACCGCCATAGACGGCGACGCTCGAGATGCCGTCCAGATAGTAGCCAAAGCCCTGCATGGCCTGGTCTATCTGCTGTGCCAGCTCGCGTGTGGGGGCCATGACGATGCAGTTGACGGCATCCTTGGGATAGCCGCCGTCATCAAGCATGCTCAACACAGGCAGCAGGTAGGCAGCGGTCTTGCCCGTACCGGTCTGTGCGATACCTATTAGGTCGTTGCCATCGAGAATCTCCGGGATGCAACGTTCTTGTATAGGTGTCATCTCCTCGAAGTGCATATCATATAATGCATCGAGAATGTTATCGTTTAAATATGTTTCTTCAAAAGTCACTTTTTTATCTTTTTTACTTTTTTACCTTTTTACCTTTAACTCGGTGCTTGTCGGAAGCAGAAGTAGGCGATGATGACATACAACAGGTTCGGAATCCATGCTGCCAGCATGGGAGGGGTACCGGCATTGATGGCGAAGGTGGCACTGATGGTCTGCAACAGGATATAGGCAAACGACAGGGCCAGGCCAATGCCCAGGTATAGTCCCATGCCACCCTTGCGCTTGCGTGACGACAGCGACACACCAATGATGGTCAGGATGAACGAGGCAAAGCTGGAGGCGATGCGCTTGTGGTATTCCACCTCGTACTGCACGACGTTCGAGGAACCGCGCTCCTGCTGTTTCGAGATGTAGCGCAACAGCTCCGGCGACGTGAAGGTCTCCTGCTGGCCCTTGGAGAAGATGAGGTCCATAGGCTCCATCTGTATCAGCGTGTCCAACTCGTTGCCAGAGGTAATCTGTTCGCGCATGCCCTTCAGCGTACGGATCTTCCAGTTGCGGGCCTTCCAGTGGTAGCGCTCCTCAGCAATGGTGTCATACTGGACGACGCTGGCATTGAGCTGCGAGACCAGCTTCTTGTTCTCAAACTTATAAAGCGCAAAACCGTAACCCGTCTTGCGGATGTCGTCATACTGCGACATATAGGCCACCACGCCACGGTCCACCATCAACTGGATATTGGATGCTGACGTGTTCTTCTGGTTGTTCTTGTAGAGCGACTCGAAGTCGTGGCGCACCACCGTACCGCGGGGAATGACATAGGCTCCGAGGAAGAAGTTCAGGATGGCGATGAGTGCTGCCGACAGGATATATGGTCGCAGCAGACGCTTAAAACTCATACCGCAGGCCAGCATGGCGATAATCTCCGAATTACCCGCCAGCTTCGACGTGAAGAAGATGACGGCAATGAAGACGAACAACGGTGAGAACAGGTTGGCAAAGTAGGGCACGAAGTTGGCGTAGTAGTCGAAGACGATGGCGCGCAGCGGTGCATTATAGGTGGTAAACTTTGCCAGGTTCTCGTTGACGTCGAAGACGATGGATATCGAGATAATCAGCAGGATGGAGTAGATATAGGTACCGATGAACTTCTTGATGATATACCAGTCCATCCGTTTGATATAGTGGAACGGGTTCAGCTTCTTCATCCATGCCAGCCGATGCCATGGAATACGAGCTAACCCTCGGCCGATAGGACGGAAGACGCGTGCCAGTCCCCTACCTATTGGTCGGAAGATGCGGCGCGACAATCGGCGTGTGCTCCATCGGAAATGCTTCAGTTTCTTCCTTTTCATCTTCTGCGCCCTAAATTGTCAATTACTGAGCGCTTCCACTGCACGAAGTCGCCCTGCTCGATATGCTGGCGGGCATCGGTGACCAGACGCAGATAGAAGGCGAGGTTATGGATGCTGGCAATCTGCATGGCCAACAGCTCCTGCGCCTTGAACAGGTGGTGCAGGTAGGCCTTGGAGTGGATGCGGTCAATATCGCAGCCGTCGGGGTCGATGGGCGAGAAGTCGTCCTGCCACTTCTGGTTGCGCATGTTCATGGTACCTTCGTAGGTGAACAGCATGGCGTTGCGACCATTGCGTGTCGGCATGACGCAGTCAAACATGTCCACACCGCGCTCGATGGCTTCCAGGATGTTCTGCGGTGTACCCACCCCCATCAGGTAGCGGGGACGGTCCTTGGGCAGGATGTCGTTGACGACCTCTATCATCTCGTACATCACCTCCGTGGGCTCGCCTACGGCCAGACCGCCAATGCTGGCGCCGCCACCGTCGTTCAGGCGTCCTAAGACGTCGCAGACATGCTTGGCGGCATCCTGCCGGAGGTCCTTGTAGGTACAGCCCTGCACGATGGGAAACAGCGTCTGGTGGTAGCCGTACAGCGGCTCTGTCTCGTTGAACCGCTTCACGCAGCGCTCCAGCCACCGCTGGGTGAGTCCCAGCGACTTCTTGGCATACTGGTAGTCGCTGTCTCCCGGGGGACACTCGTCGAGTGCCATCATGATGTCGGCACCGATGACACGCTCGGTATCCATCACGTTCTCGGGGGTGAAGATATGCTTCGAACCGTCAATATGGCTGCGGAACTCACAGCCTTCCTCCTTCAGCTTGCGGATGCTGGTCAGCGAAAAGACCTGAAAACCGCCGGAATCGGTCAGGATAGGACGGTCCCACGTATTAAACTTATGCAGACCGCCTGCCTTGCGCAGAATGTCCAGTCCCGGTCTCAGGTAGAGGTGGTAGGTATTGCCCAGGATAATCTGTGCCTTCACCTGCTCACGAAGTTCCGAGAAGTGGACGCCCTTGACTGATCCCACCGTACCCACCGGCATAAAGATGGGGGTCTTGATCTGCCCGTGGTCGGTAGTAATCACCCCCGCCCGCGCCTCACTCGCCTGGTCTGTATGTTGAACTTCAAACGTCATCTTTTTTCAAACGTAATTTCAAACGCTTTTAGTAATCATAAATTTCAAACTTCAAATTTCAAACTTCAAACTTTCTCAGCCTTCTCTTCGGGAATAGTGAAGTCCATGGGGTGCTCAACGATTTCGTCCGTCAGGGCGAAGCGCCATACATCCTGCACATTCTCGACATAGTGGAAGTTGACCCCCTTCACGTACATGTCGGGAATCTCGAGGATGTCCTTCTCGTTCTCCTGGCACAGCACGATATCGGTGATGCCGGCACGCTTGGCAGCCAGTATCTTCTCCTTGATGCCGCCAACGGGCAGCACCTTGCCACGCAGGGTGATCTCACCCGTCATGGCGGTATTCTTGCGCACCTTGCGCTGGGTCAGTGCCGACGCAATACTGGTGGCGATGGTGATACCTGCCGAGGGACCGTCCTTGGGGGTCGCTCCTTCAGGCACGTGGATATGGATGTTCCAGTAGTCGAAAATGCGGTAGTCGACGCCTAACAGGTCTATATGTGCCTTGACATACTCCAAGGCGATGATGGCACTCTCCTTCATGACGTCGCCCAGATTACCCGTCAGCGTCAGCTTGCCGGCCTTACCCTTCGACAGCGATGTCTCGATAAACAGGATCTCACCGCCCACGCTGGTCCATGCCAGTCCCGTGACCACACCGGCATAGGCGTTGCCCTGGTAGATGTCGCGGTAGAAGGGGGGCTTGCCCAGCAGGTCCTCAATCTCCGTCGGGGTAATCTTCTCATAGGGCAGCTCACCGGCTTCCGCTTTCTTGAAGGCCAGCTTGCGCAGGGCTTTGTTCACCTGCTTCTCCAGTTGGCGCACACCGCTCTCACGGGTGTACTGCTCAATGATCTTCTCGATGGCTGCCTTGTTGAACGTCAGCTTCTTGTCGTCCAGACCGGTATTCTCCTTCTCCTTGGGGATGAGGTGGCGCTTGGCAATCTCATACTTCTCCTCGGTGATATAACCGCTGACCTCGATAATCTCCATACGGTCCAGCAGGGGACGGGGGATGGTGCCGAGGTTGTTGGCGGTGGCAATAAACATCACCTTCGACAGGTCGTAGTCCACATCCAGGTAGTTGTCATGGAAGGCTCCGTTCTGTTCGGGGTCCAGCACCTCCAGCAGCGCTGATGCAGGGTCACCATTATGGGTGTTCTGCGTCACCTTGTCGATCTCGTCCAGAATGAAGACGGGATTGCTGGAACCAGCCTTCTGGATGTTCTTGATGATACGTCCGGGCATGGCACCGACGTAGGTGCGACGGTGACCGCGAATCTCTGCCTCGTCATGCAGACCACCCAACGACACGCGCACATACTTGCGCTTCAGGGCGTCAGCAATGCTCTTGCCCAACGAGGTCTTACCGACACCCGGAGGACCGTAGAGACAGAGGATGGGCGACTTCAGGTCACCGCGCAGCGACAGCACGGCGATATACTCCAGGATGCGCTCCTTGACTTTCTCCATACCGTAGTGGTCGCGGTCCAGAATCTTCTGGGCACGCTTCAGGTCCATGTCGTCCTGCGTATATTCGCCCCAGGGCAGGGCCACCAGCGTCTGCAGGTAGGTCAGCTGCACATTGAAGTCGGGCGAGTTCTGGTTGACCTGGTCCAACTTCTCCAGCTCCTTATAGAAGTATTTCTCGATGTCCTCGGGCCATTTCTTCTTGCGGGCCTTCTCCAGCAGGTCTTTCTTCTCAGGCGTGCTCTCATTGCCCATCTCTGCCTGCAGGTTCTTAATCTGCTGCTGCAGGAAGTAGTTGCGCTGCTGCTCGTCAATGTCGTCGCGTGTCTTGTTGCGGATGTCGAGCTTCAGCGTCAGCAGGTTGATCTCGCGGTTGATGATGCGCAGCGTATTGAAGAGACGCTCCTTCAGCGAGTCCATCTGCAACAGGGCTATCTTCTCCTTGACGCTGAACGGCATATTGGAGCAGATGAAGTTGAGGGCCATCATGTTGTTGGCCACGTTCTTGATGGCAAAGGAGGCTTCATCGGGCAGGTCGTCGCTCATCTGGATATACTGGGAGGTCTGTTGGCGCAGGTCTTCCATGGCGGTATTAAACTCCATGTCGCGCTTCTCGGGCACCTCCTCGTGAGCGGGGGTGGCATGACCGATGAGATGAGGCTGGTACTTGACCAGCTCCAACAGGCGCAGACGGCCTAATCCCTGGATGATGGCGGTGATGTTGCCATTGGGCAGCGTCAGCGTCTTCAGCACCTTGGCATAGACACCCACATCGTAGAGGTCGGAACGGATGGGACTTTCCACCTCCGGGTCACGCTGGCATACCACTCCGATGATGTTGGCGTGCTTCTCTGCCTTCCGGATGAGTGACATGCTGGACTCACGACCAATCAGGATGGGAGACACCACACCCGGGAACAGCACGAGGTTTCGTACGGCAAGAATAGGCAGGTCGTCAGGCATCTCCATGTTTGTCAGGTCGCCATATTCGCCTTCTACGTCGGCAATCATCGAGAACGACCTGTTCTTGTTATCCATATACATTTTTATCTTTTCTTCCATATTTATAAGCAAATTGAGCTGCAAAGGTACGATTTTTTTTTTGAATGCCACGCACCAGATAAGATATTTTATATCTTTAAATGGAAAATGTACAAAAAGTACAAAGAAAATGTGTATCTTTGCAGCCAAAAACAAGTCATAGACGATGTTTCAATTCCGACAATTCACCATTGAACAGCAACATTGCGCCATGAAGGTCGGTACTGACGGTGTTCTGTTGGGGGCGTGGGCCTGTGGTGGCTCCTGCATGCTGGACGTAGGCACGGGCACGGGTATCATCGCACTGATGCTGGCGCAGCGTTATCCTGATGGCCGGGTGACAGCCGTCGACATGGACGAGGGCGCTGTCCGTCAGGCAACAGAGAATGTCGTGCGTTCTCCTTTCTCCCGTCAGGTGACCGTGCTCCACGAAACGCTACAGCAGCACCAGGGTCTCTATGACGCCATCGTCTGTAATCCGCCCTTCTTTATGGATTCACTGCAAGCCCCTGACCGCCAACGTGCTATGGCTCGACATGCCACGACGCTGACCTATGCCGATCTGATGCGTCATGCCTGCCGTCTGCTGTCCGACGATGGTGAGCTGAGCGTCATCGTTCCCTTCGACTACCGCAAGCGCATGGAGGACGAGGCGACCTTCGTAGGTTTCTTCCCTTCTCGTGTATGTGCCGTCTGTACCGTCCCCGGCAAACCGCCCCGCCGCTACCTCCTTTCCTTCCGCAAGCATCCCTGCCCCCGCCACACTGACACCATCACCCTCGGTGATGCTCACTACCACCAACTCACAGGCAACTTTTATATTTGAAGTTTGAAGTTTGAAATTTATGATATGTTCAAAGGGTGAAAATGCATGAATCAATATCACGGCTGAGTGTAATCATAAACTTCAAACTTCAAACTTCAAAAACATCACTCATGTGCTCCCGTGCTTAAAAACTCTTCCCACTGACTCTGGTAGCCATTGAACACATTGATGTCGACGGGACCGTGGATGCCACTGACGCGCCCGTCAGCAGACAGCTGCCAGTAGACCAGCTTCACGTCGGGCTTGTACTCGCCATAGCGGGCTATCCAGACATTATAGTGCCGCTTGATGTCGTCAGCATGCTGCATATAGCGGTTGACAAACATCTGGTTGACATAGAGGATAGGCCGCATGCCTGTCCGCCGCTCCACAATGCGTAGGAAGCTGCGCACACGCTGCAGAAGCACCTCGCTGCCGCCTATCTGCTCCACCTGTGCCACTGTCGGTTCCACGTCCATCACGGGTGGGAAATCGCCCTTGCGGAACAGCGTATGGGTGACGAAGTAGTTGGCCTGCGCCTCTGCTGAGGTACGGATGGAGAAGAAGTGGTAGGCTCCTACCTTCAGCCCTTGGCGCTTGGCCTGTTGGTAGTCGCTCAGGAAGTAGCGGTTACGGATGGAGGTGCCCTCCGTGGACTTGATATATACAAACGAGACGGGGAAGGTCTGCCCGTCGGTAGGATGCTTCTGTCCTAAGGAGGTGATGCGCACCCTGCGCCAGTCTATACGGTAGCGCTTGCGACCCTTCTCATGCTGGTGGCGTGAGATGTCGATGCCATAGATGCGTTCAGAGGTATAGCGTAGCCGCTCACCCAGGAATTTTCCGTCTTTCCATTGTCCTACGCGTACGGCATGGTGGGGCGTCGACTCAAAGCCAAAACCATGACGGCTGTCGTCCTGCCAGAAACCCTCATAGTGGCTGCCGTCATGGCCGTCGAAGGTCCCCTGTCCGCAGGCTTGCAGCCATGCGTCCATCTGTCCGCGATAGGTGCCGAGGGTGTCGGTACGGGTGGCACTCACGATGGTGTCGTTGGCAAAGATGCCGCAGACGATACGTCCTTGCCAGTCGCGCACGATGCCCGGGCCATGAACGGGTCCGACATGGAAATGGCCGGCCTTCCAATAGCCTCCGGCCATCTTGACGGCAGGCAATAGCCTGTCCTTGGCGGCGATGGTCCTTCGGGTGATAGTGGGTGGCCTGGACACTCCTGAAGACTGGGAGAGCCTGGTCAACAGGGTATGGTACTGTGCAATGAGGTTATAGCCCTCATCGGTGACCTGATGGGTGCGCAGATAGTAGTCCAGTTCGTTCAGCTGGGCCTTGACGCTGGTGGTGTCGATGGTGGGCAGTACGGAAGTCCTGATGAGCACTTTGTCAGGAATGCCTGTAGGCTGGGGCTTGGAGAAAAGCATGAAGGAAATGAACATCAAAAGAATGATTAAGCATAGGAATGAGACTACGCCCACCTTACGGCGGAACATTCCTTTCATTTCTCTCATTTCTTTCTTTTCTTTCATTTCATTTGACTTCTTCCAGCCATGCGTCTATCAGGTGTCGGGCGATGGACAGCTTTTCGGGGATGTGGGGCAGGTGGTCGCGGTCAAACCACGAACCCTTGGACAACTCGGAGCGCTGCAGGTGTATCTTCCCGTGGTCGTAGTCTGCGGTGTAGCCTACCATCAGTCCGCAGGGGTAGGGCCATGGCTGTGACCCAAAATAGCGCAGGTTGGTGATGTGCAGTCCCGTCTCCTCCATGACTTCCCGGTGGACGGCTTCTTCCAGCGTCTCGCCCGTCTCGACGAAACCGGCCACCAACCCATAGTGGTCGTCGCGAAAACTGTTGGCATGCACCAGCAGCACCTCGTCCCGCGCTGCACCGCTACTGTCTGTCACCCTTCGCCGTACCAGCACGATGATAGCGATGGCCAGCTGGGGCCACACCTCCTTGCCGCAGTGCTCGCATTTCTTCGAGATGGCCGTATCAAAGCGCATAGGTCCGCCGCAGACACCGCAAAACTTGGTATTCTGGTCCCAGTACAGCAGCTCGTGACACTTCCCCGCCTTCAGATAGTCTTCCTCCGCCAGCTTGTAGTAACTCTGCCGCAACGGACACATCTCGTAAGGATGCGCTGCGATAGGGGCATCAATACGATAGGCCTTATGGCCGTCAATATCCATCACTGTCGTCCATGGCTTCACTTCCGTCGGTGGCTCCGTCGGAATCTGATAGCTGTCTCCAACCTTTTCTAACACCAGGTCACTCTGGCAGAAAACAAAGTACTGCATGTGTTTGTCTAATTGGTATAATCCGTGAAATCCGTTGTCTTATTCCCCGAAAATCAGTTTCCGGTCTCGCTCTATGGCAGGCTTCGTCCACTCCTCCGGAACAAACTTCCAGTTGTTCAGCGTCTTGGGCGTCACGTTGCCCTCGCGCTCAATCTTCTGGGTGAGGTAGTACCGCTGGTCGCGCTCACTCATATAGACGATGCGGCCGGGGATGGAGTCCATCGGGATGCCGGCACCGCGTGTCAGCAGCTCACCACCGCCATTTCCGCGGTAGCTGTTCATGGCGACGCGATACCAGGCGCTCTCGTCAAACGGACGACCGTCAGAGAACTGCAGAATCCTGACCTTCTGACCGTTAGGCTTGGTGACGTCCACCTCATAGTCGAGTCCTGCTGCGGAGTCGAAGTTGAAGGTGAAGTTCTTGAAACCCATGCGCTGCTGGTCGCTCAGGGCGTCCTCGTTCAGCAGCATGATATGGTCGTCGGGCGTCTTCATGGTGTTCACCCATAGACCGTAGCTCATCTCCAGATAGTCGTGGATCTCCTTGCCGGTCATGCGGAGCACGTAGATCTTGTTCTCAAAACGGTATAGCTTGAACATATCGCTCATATAGATGGGACCGGCCTTGATGACTGAGTTGAACGACAGGGGGGCATTGAACGACAGGTCGGCACCGGTATGCTCCAGCTGCAACTGGTGGATATAGTCGGTGAAGACTGCTGACCCAAAGAAGGCCTCGCGGGAGTACATGGGAATGGTAAAGGTGCCCAACCGACGCTCGACGAAGGTGCGGACGCTGTCTATCTGCGACTGGAAATGCTGCATATAGCCTTCGTCCAGGGCTTCACCGGTGATGTCGACAATCTCGCCTTTCTTCTCCACAATCTCATAGCGCCTGCCGTCGTTTCCTTTTCCCTGCTTCTCTTTTAATGTGATGGTGGCTTGTGCCACATGGGTGGCATTACACGAGGGGTCCAGACAGAGCACACCGTTCGACAGCACCTCATGGCGGGAACGGTGGTCGTGGCCGTAGAAGACGATGTCGAAGCCCGCTACCGTCTCAGCTACTTTCTTCGCGGCATCCTCGTCATACTCGTCGGTGACGATGCCACCGTCCCAGCCGCTATGGAAGAGTCCTACGATGACGTCAGCGTGCTCTTCCTCACGCAGGATCTTCACCCACCTGCGGGCACAGGCTGTCATCTCCTCAAAGCGCAGCCCTTCCCACAGACTCTCGTGCAGCCAGTTGGGGATGGCGGGGGTCAGCAGACCTAAGATGGCCAGGCGCACACCGTCGCGCTCTACCATCAGGTAGGGCTTCACGTATGGCTTGCCGCTCTTGGTATCGATGATGTTGGCACCGAGGGTGGGGCACTGCAACTCGCTGATCCACTTGTCATACACGGCATGGCCCGTCTCTACGTCGTGGTTACCGAAGGTCTGGGCGTCATACTGCAGGTAGTTGATGACCTCAGCGGCGATATTGGGTGCGTCTGTCTTGACGAAGTTGGTATAGTAGCAGGTGGGCTGTCCTTGCAGGATGTCGCCATTGTCCATGAGGATGAGGTTCTTCCCAAACTGCTCCCGCTGCCGCTTCAGGTAGCTGCTGACACGTGCCATCGAACCCTTCATGGGCTTGCGCTCAATGAAGTCGTAGGGGAAGAAGGCGCCGTGTACATCGGAGGTTTCTATTAGTCGCAGGGTGACGGTATGTTCTTTCTTGGCCATCGTGGTGGTGGTAAGGCACAACAGTGCCAGTGAGGTAATAATCGTCTTTTTCATCTTCATAGTCAGGTCGTTATTTGGTTTAGGAAGTGTTCAGCGCGCTGCAGGTCCTCGGGGGTGTCGATACCTACGGTCTCCACATCGGTCAGACCCACGCGGATGCGGTAGCCGTTCTCCAACCAGCGCAGCTGTTCCAGACTCTCAGCCTTCTCTAAGGGCGACTGGGGCAGCTGGGTCACCTCCCGCAACACCTCGCGGCGGTAGGCATACAGCCCCAGATGCTTCAGGTAGGGATAGTGCGCCAGCCAGGCCTGCTGCTCCTGCCCTCTGACGTAGGGGATGACGGAACGGCTGAAGTAGAGGGCAAAGCCCCGCAGGTCGGTGACAATCTTGGGCGAGTTGGGGTTCATGACGGCTTCAATACTCTCAAAGCGCTTGCCCAACGTACCTATCTGTGTATCAGCATCTTCAAACAGCTCCTTCAAGGTGTGGATCTGACTGCCTTGGATGAATGGCTCGTCGCCCTGGATATTGATGATGACATCGGCATCGGTACCTATCTTCTCGGCAGCTTCCTCGATGCGGTCGGTACCGCTCTTATGGTCGCTGCGGGTCATGACGGCACGCCCTCCAAACTGTTCCACACACTGCCGTATGCGCTCGTCGTCAGTGGCGACATAGGCCTCTCCCAACACGGAGACGGCTTGTTCATAGACGCGTTGGATGACGGGCTTGCCACCCAACAGGGCAAGTGGCTTGCCAGGAAAGCGTGTCGAGGCAAAGCGGGCGGGAATAATGGCTATAAACTTCATGCGGTCGTAAAATCTTTTTAATTTGGTTGCAAAGATAGTGAATATTTTTTAAAACGCATTGCGGTATCGGATTTTTTTCATACCTTTGTCAAATTAAAATTGAAATAGCAAAGAATGAAACTACGATATATCACACTTTTCACGATAGCTGCATGGTCCATGGCGACAGCAGCACAGAAAATCACCCTCGGTTCCTGCACCATGAAGGACGGGGGCGTCTATCAGGGCGAGATGCAGGCGGGCAAACCGCATGGCAAGGGGCGTACCACCTGGAAGGATGGTGACAGCTTCGAGGGCGAGTATGTCAAGGGCAAGCGTCAGGGCTATGGCACCTACACGTTCTACGACGGCGAGAAGTACGAGGGCGAGTGGATGCAGGACCACCAGCACGGCCGCGGCATCTTCTACTACAGCAACAACAACCGCTACGACGGTCTCTGGTACCGCGACGACCGCGAGGGACATGGCGTCATGTACTACTTCAACGGCGACAAGTACGACGGTGGCTGGCGCGCTGACCAGCGCCACGGACAGGGCACCTACACCTTCAAGGGCGGTGCTTTCTACCGGGGCGAGTGGCGGCAGGACAAGAAGAACGGCCATGGCCTCTTCGACTGGGGCGACGGCTCCAGCTACGACGGCCAGTGGCAGAACGACCACCAGCAGGGCAAGGGTACCTACCGGTATGCCAATGGCGACGTCTATGTCGGACAGTTCCAGAACGACATGCAGCATGGCCGCGGCATCTATACGTTCCAGAATGGTGACGTCTACGAGGGCGACTATGCCAATGGACAGCGCACGGGACAGGGCATCTTCCGCTATGCCAACGGCGACAAATATACGGGACAGTTCCTCAATGGCGACAAGTCGGGACAGGGCATGCTGGTCCGCAAGAGTGGCGACACCTACCAGGGGGAGTGGAAGAAAGACAAGCTGAACGGCAAGGCGAAGGTCACCTACAAGAGTGGTGACCAGATAGAGGGGCAGTTCAGCAATGGCCAGCCGCATGGCGAATGTGTCGCCCGCTATGCTGACGGCTCCAAGTTCAAGGGCCACTTCCGCAATGGCAAGCGTAACGGTCCTGCCATCGAGGAGGACAAGGAGGGCAAGCGCTTCGAGGGGACCTACGTCGACGACAAGCGCGACGGCCGTTTCATCGAGAAAGACCGCAACGGCAACATCATCGCCAAGGGCAGCTACGTCCGGGGACGCCGCCAGTTAGACAGATAACAGATAACAACAAGCAGACAACTAGTTTAAAAACCCTATAAAACAAATTCAATTATGATTATCGACACACTTGAGAACCTGAAAAACTATGCTTCGGTGAACCCGCTGTTCCCCAAAGTGGTGGAGTTCCTCCAGCAGCACGACCTCAACGCCTTGGAGGTCGGAAAGCATGAAATTGTAGGCAAAGACCTCTTCGTGAACATTCAGATGGCCAAGGGCCGCACACCGGCGGAGGCGGTCATCGAGACGCACAACCGGATGATTGACATTCAGATACCCCTCTCGGATGCCGAGACCTTTGGCTATACTCAGCGCGACCAGTTGCCCGAGGCAGAATACAATGCAGAGAAGGATATTACCAAGATTCCCGACCTCGCTGCCGACAGCTACGTCACCTGCCAGCCGGGCATGATGGCCATCTTCTTCCCCCAGGACGGCCACGCTCCCTGCATTGCCGGTGTTCCCGAAATCAAGAAAGCAATATTTAAAGTTAAATATTAATTAGCAGCGGACTACAGGACTTAAGGACTTAAAATAAAAAGTCGTATTAGTCCTGTAGTCCTTGCAAAAAAAATAAAGCACTATGGCAACAACAAAGAAAACAACGACAGCAGCCAAGAAGGCTCCTGCAAAGAAAACTGCTGCAAAGAAAGCAGCTCCGAAGAAAAAGGTAGAAGTTCCCCAACATATTGGACTGGTGCGCAACGATGGCTGGCTGGAACCCTTCGAGCAGGCTATTCGCGGCCGTCACGACCACGCCCTGTGGAAGATAGGCCAGCTGACCAGAAACGGCAAGCAGACACTGTCGCAGTTTGCCAGCGGCCACCTCTACTTCGGACTCCACAAGCTCGCCAAGGGCTGGGTGTTCCGCGAGTGGGCACCCAACGCCACCGACATCTACCTCATCGGTGACTTCAACAACTGGCAGGAAGACGAGAAATACAGGTGCAAGCGCATCGAGGGCACCGGCAACTGGGAACTGAAACTCAGCGAGAAAGCCCTGAAGCACGGCCAGCTCTATAAGATGAAGGTCAAGTGGAATGGGGGAGAAGGGGAGCGCATCCCCGCCTGGTGCCGCCGCGTGGTACAGGACGACCAGACGAAGATATTCTCTGCCCAGGTGTGGAACCCCGAGCAGCCATACGTGTGGAAGAAGAAGACCTTCAAGCCCAATAAGTCGCCCCTGTTGATTTATGAGTGCCATGTGGGTATGGCACAGGATGCCGAGAAGGTGGGCACCTACAAGGAGTTTACTGAGAACGTACTGCCACGCGTCAAGAAAGACGGCTATAACGCCATTCAGGTGATGGCTATTCAGGAGCACCCCTATTATGGTTCGTTCGGCTACCACGTTTCGAGCTTCTTTGCACCCTCCAGTCGCTTCGGTACCCCCGAGGAACTGAAGGAGATGATTGACACAGCCCACAAGATGGGTATTGCCGTCATCATGGATATTGTGCATTCGCACGCTGTCAAGAACGAGGTAGAGGGCTTGGGCAATCTGGCTGGCGACCCCAACCAGTTCTTCTATCCAGGCGACCGCCACGAGCACCCGGCATGGGACTCGCTCTGCTTTGACTATGGTAAGGACGAGGTGATACACTTCCTGCTCTCCAACTGTAAGTACTGGCTGGAGGAATTCCATTTCGACGGCTTCCGCTTCGACGGTGTCACCTCGATGCTCTACTATTCACACGGATTGGGTGAGGCATTCGGAGGCTATGGCGACTACTTCAACGGACATGAGGACGACAACGCCATCTGCTACCTCACGCTGGCCAACTGCCTCATCCATGAGGTCAACAAGAACGCCATCACCATTGCCGAGGAAGTATCAGGTATGCCAGGACTGGCTGCTAAGTTTGAGGATGGCGGCTATGGCTTCGACTACCGTATGGCGATGAATATTCCCGACTACTGGATTAAGACCATCAAGGAAGTACGCGACGAGGACATCAACGTAACCAGCATTTTCTGGGAGGTGAAGAACCGTCGTCCTGACGAGAAGACCATCTCGTACTGCGAGAGTCACGACCAGGCACTGGTGGGTGACAAGACCATCATCTTCCGTCTGATAGATGCCGATATGTACTGGCACTTCGCCAAGAAGGACGTCAACGATATTGCCCAGCGCGGTATCGCCCTGCATAAGATGATTCGTCTGGTAACGGCAGGCGCTATCAACGGCGGCTATCTGAACTTCATGGGTAACGAGTTCGGACACCCGGAGTGGATAGACTTCCCACGCGAGGGTAACGGCTGGTCGTATAAGTACGCACGCCGTCAGTGGCACTTGGTGGACGATCCCGATTTGTGCTACCACTGGTTGGGCGACTTCGACCGCAAGATGCTGGAGGTGATTAAGAGCCAGAAGAATTTCCAGGCTACACCGGTGACCGAAATCTGGCACGACGAAGGCGACAAGGTGCTGTGCTATATGCGTGGCGACTTGGTGTTCGTATTCAACTTCTCGCCCACACGTTCGTACACCGACTATGGTTTCCTTGTACCTACAGGCAGTTACGAGGTGGTGCTGAACACCGATGCCAAGGAGTTCGGTGGCAACGGCTTTGCCGACGACAGCGTGACACACATCACCAACTATGACCCGCTGTATGTGCAGGACCGCAAGGAGTGGCTCAAACTCTACATCCCCGCCCGCTCGGCAGTGGTGCTGAGGAAACAGTAAAATTCAACAAAAAATGCCCAAATGATTGCGTTTGGGCATTTTTTTTTGCAAAATGCTATCCTTTTCCGATAAATTTTAGTACTTTTGCACACGAAATTGAGAATTCTTTTTTTTTATGGTACGTAATATCTTCAAAGGATTAGGTATAGCCTTGGTAACGCCTTTCACGCAAGACGGCGCTGTAGACTACAAATCGCTCCACCGTCTGGTGCAATATCAACTCGACAACGGGGCTGATTTCTTGTGCATCCTCGCCACCACGGGTGAGACACCTACGCTGACGGCTGACGAGAAACAAAAAATCAAGGACATGATTGTCGAACAGGTGGGCGGACGCATCCCCATCCTCATGGGCTGCGGAGGCAACAATACCGCTGCCGTCGTTCGCGAACTGCAGACGGGCGACTTCCACGGCATCGACGGCATCCTGAGCGTCTGTCCCTACTACAACAAACCGTCGCAGGAGGGTCTCTACCAGCACTTCAAGGCCATCGCCGCCGCCACCAAGCTCCCCGTAGTATTATATAATGTACCCGGGCGCACGGGCGTAAACATGAAGGCGGAGACCACCGTCCGACTGGCGCGCGACTGCAAGAACATCGTCGCCATCAAGGAGGCTTCGGGCAATCTGGAACAGGTCGACGAGATTATCAAGAACAAACCCGACACCTTCGATGTCATCTCGGGCGACGACTCCCTGACGTTCCCCATGATATCCTGTGGTGCCGTTGGTGTCATCAGCGTCATCGGCAATGCCCTGCCCAAGGAGTTCTCGAAGATGATACGTCTGCAGATGAGGGGCGAGTACGATCCTGCCCGCAAGATCCACCACCGCTTCATCGACCTCTTCTCGCTGCTCTTCGTCGACGGCAACCCTGCCGGTGTCAAGGCCATGCTCCACGAGATGGGCTATATCGAGAATGTCCTGCGCCTCCCCCTGGTGCCCACCCGCATCTCTACCCTCCAGCGCATGAGCGAAATCATGAAAGAACTGAAAATATGATGTTTGACATTTGAAGTTTGAAGTTTGAAATTTGATATTTATGATATGCTCAAAGGGTGAAAATGCAAGAATCATATCACGGCTAAGTCTAATCATAAACTTCAAACTTCAAACTTCAAACTTCAAACTTCAAACTTCAAACTTCAAACTTCAAAAATAAAAATTTGTTTTGGAAGAGTCACGAGTGATACACGAGATTACGCCGTTGATGGGCAAGGACGCCCTCTATATTGCCGAGCGACGTAAGAAGGAGTTTACCTATCCCATCCACAACCACGAGGTCTTTGAACTCAACTATGTGGAGCATGCCCCTGGCGTGCGCCGTATCGTGGGCGACTCCAACGAAGTCATCGGTGACTACGACCTGGTCATCATCACCGGTCAGGAGCTCGAGCATGTCTGGGAACAGAACACCTGTACCAGCGACGACATCCGCGAGATTACCGTCCACTTCTATCTCGACCTGAGCGACGACGGCTTCCTGTCGCGCAACCCCTTCCACTCCATGCGTAAGATGTTGCTCGAGGCGCGCAAGGGCCTGGCATTCTCCTTGGAGGACATCATGCGGGTCTATCCCCTGCTCGACACCCTCAGCAAGGTCAAGGAGGGCTTCTATGCCGTCACCCAGTTCCTGACCATCCTCCACGAGCTCTCCAAGTCGCGTACCATGCACCCCCTGGCCACCAGCAGCTATGCCAAGGTCGAGGTGGAGAGCGACTCCCGCCGCGTGCTGAAGGTCAAGAACTACATCGCCAAGAACTACATGGACGAGATCCGCCTGAACACCCTGGCCGACATTGCCGGCATGAGTCCGTCAGCCTTCAGTCGTTTCTTCAAGCTCCATACCGGTCGCAACCTCAGCGACTATATCATCGAGATGCGCCTTGGCTATGCCAGCCGCATGCTTGTCGATACCAGCAAGAGCGTCTCTGAGATTAGTTTCCAGAGCGGCTTCAACAACCTCAGCAATTTCAACCGCATTTTTAAGAAAAAGAAGGGCTGTTCGCCCTCAGAGTTCCGCGATAACTACCAGAAAACGCGAATTATCGTCTAAAAAAGCAAAAAAGTTGCCGAAAAATTTGGTGGTGTCGAAAAAACTCTGTACCTTTGCACTCGCTTTCAAGGATATGACACTTGAACAGCAGGAACGGAGGTTCCGTAGCTCAACTGAATAGAGCATCTGACTACGGATCAGAAGGTTGTGGGTTTGAATCCCGCCGGAATCACAAGAGTAAAAGAGAAGTCCCAAAGAAAGTTCACTTTCATTTGGGACTTCTCTTTTACTCTTGTACCCATTAGCCCGTGGCAGGGCTAAGGGTTCGACAAAGTCAATCCCGCCTTATGTCACCCCGCCAGGCGATTTAAGAAATCACGGCTTATGTCTCCCCGCCAGGCGATAAAAAAACCACGGCTCACCCCTCATGCTAAGGTAATGTTAAGCTTCGTTTCTGACCGCCTTAAGTTATCACCCCGCCAGGCGACAAAAAAGAAACGGCGAACCCCGTAGGGGCGACAGCTTGAGAGCCGTACCAAAACTTTGACGCAGAGGGTCTTCCCTCGGAGTCAACTTGTCTCTTCCCTGAGGGGAGAGACTACAGAGTGAGGTGGAGCCCCTTTAAGCAAAGGGGACGGGGGATTATGAAAGAAGTGGTGGAGCCCCTTTAAGCAAAGGGGACGGGGGATTTTGAAAGAAGTGGTGGAGCCCCTTTAGGCAAAGGGAACGGTTGATTTTGAAAAAATTGGCAAAGTCAATCTTGTTTTTTTTGAAAGATTTTTGTGGAAATTTTGGGGATTTTAAATAAAAAGTTTTTTTTATTCCACATTTTTCCCTACCTTTGCAAAAAAGTAACAACACCGCACCGATGTCTGAGGAAGTTATCCCCCCGTCCATTACAACGTCAGTGAAAGTCACTGGCGACGCCTCTGGCGTCCCCCGCGACCCCAAAGCCGAGCGAAAGTGGTTCATTGCGTGTGTTTCTCCCAATAGCGAGAAGTCCTCCCGTGACCGCCTGTTGCAGCTCGGGTATGATGCCTTTGTTGCTTCTCAGGAAGAGGTCAAGTTCTACAAGAACGGAGCCCGCAAGAAGCGCAAGAAGGTCGAGCGTGTTGTTATTACCCAGTATGTCTTCCTCCATATCACCGAGATGGAGCGCCGCAAGCTCGTCGAGCTCCCCTTCATACGGAGTTTCCTTATTGACAGGAGTTACGAGGTCCGCACCTTTGCTACTGTCTCTGACGACCAGATGCACCAGCTGAAGCGTTTGCTTGGCCATGCCGACCGTCAGGTCTGTTTCACTGCTGTCGACTATGCCATTGGCGAGGAGGTCACCGTCAAGGGCTTGGGTAACTTCGATTATACCGGTCATGTCGTCCGTCTCCGTGGTGACAAGACCCCTTATATCGGTGTCCGTATTGATGCCCTTGGTTGCGCCTACCTCGAGATCGAGCCCGAGAACCTCAAAAAAAAGACGTCTTAAATTTTTTATATTCCGATTTTATTTCTTATCTTTGCGCTTTGAAACTATCGAAGACGCAAATGTCTAAGTTTTTTTGAATTTTCCCTTACGCGATGAAAAGATTTTATCCTTTTCTTTTTGCCCCCAATCTCCACTCTGTTGTTTGGGGAGGCAACCAACTCCGACCCTATAAAGGTCTTGAACCTTCTGTCGAGCCGATAGGCGAGAGCTGGGAGGTCAGCGCAGTGCCCAGCAGCACGAGCACCATCAGCAATGGAGCACTGAAAGGCCAAGACCTGATAACAGCTATTAGTGAACAGCCAGAAGCCATTCTGGGTAAGGCTGTCAATGCAAAATACCATGGCAAGCTGCCATTGTTGGTGAAGTTCATCGATGCCAAACGCGACCTGAGCATTCAGGTGCATCCCAATGATGCGATGGCCATGCGCGAACATGGCAAGATGGGCAAGTCCGAGATGTGGTATATCATCAAGGCTGATGAAGGCGCCCATCTCTATGCCGGCTTCAAGCAGACTATCACCCCGTATGAATATCAGAAGCGCGTAGAAGACGGCAGCATTACCGAAGTGTTGGCTGACCATAAGGTCAAGGCCGGCGACGTCTTCTATTTACCTGCTGGCCGTGTCCACGCCATCTGTGGCGGTATCATGCTGGCAGAGGTACAGCAGTCTTCCGATGTTACTTATCGTATCTATGACTACAACCGTCCCGGCATGGATGGCAAGCCCCGTGAGCTGCATACAGAGCTGGCCGCAAAGGCCCTTGACTACCATGTCGAAGACAACTACCGCACAGAATACATCGATAGCACGAACAAGGCTACCCAGATTCTTGACACCCCTTATTTTGATGTACGGGTGCTGGAAATCTCCAAACCTTTCCATAGAGACCTGCGCAAGTATGACAGTTTTGTCATTTCCATGTGTATCGAGGGCGCTTGCAAGATGAGAGTCAGAAGCACTGGCGACGAGATTATCCTGAAAGAAGGACATAGCACCTTGATTCCGGCATGTATTGCCGACTATGATGTGATACCTCAGTCGGGGCATACCAGATTGCTGGATGCCTATATCGACAATCAGAACAACGGCATGAAAGGCCTCATCACAAAGTTCCTCCATCTCACAAATTCTTAAATTCTTGATAATATTAACATCACCTGGCTCCGCCCAGTCAGTGCCGTGCTGATGTCATATCTGGTCCGTGCAGATAGCATATCTACATGCTGTAGATAGTATATCTGCCTTATCCGGAATGACGCTTCGGACAATAGTGTCGGAGGGAAGAAAAGGTAAAAACTCAAGACAATTTCTTTGATGAAAAGGTCATTGTTTTCAGTTCAAATGTCGCTTGCGATTTAAACGATAAAACGATAAAACGATAAAACGATAAGCCACATCAAAAAAAGCAAAAAAAAGCTTGCCCATAATATATATATAATAATTTATTATTATATATATATTATGGGCAAAAATCGATTATATTTTTCTTATCGTTTAAATCG
>CAMHJQ010000027.1 GCA_946185485.1 uncultured Prevotellaceae bacterium
TCTCTTCCTCCTGTTTTTGGATGATGTAGTCGTTACGCTCCAGGTGCTCGGCTCCAGTCTCTGACTTTCGTTTGCCACGTTCCATCTCCAATGTCTCAGCCGCCATGTCTTGTAATTCTTCCATGTCTTTCTTACCAAGTTTAAAGGACTTTCCCGTTTCGTGGTTCATCCAATCCCAAATGATGTGCGCGTGAAGATTAGGTTGCCAGGTTGAAGGATCATCAGGGTTGGTGTAATGTCCTTCATCCTTGTGGATGTGTATCTGGATGGCTCTGACTCCCCATCTTTGGCGCACTTTCTCAGTGTACTTCAGGAGGTCAGCCATTGTGGTGTCAGGCTTGATGTTGACGACACTCTCACGGATGGGACTGCTGCCGTTACGTTCTTTCGGTTTACCATTCTTGCCAATGACAGTCACCTTCTTCTCCTGCATGGCTCGGCCTGTCTTCTGCTTTACCATGGCTTTGATGGCATCGTAGTGCTGCTGGAGGGTGACACCCTTCAAGTCGGGTACCACATACGATTCATTGTTATGACTCAGTTCGGTACGCACATACAAAGTGCGTGGGTTCAGCGAGGCGATATAATCAGCGTCCCGCCTGTTATGACGTTCACTCTGCTCGATGTTGCAGGGCTTTACGTGGTCGGATGCTTTTGCTGTTGTACTCATATTACGATTTTATGTTTTTATGATTTTATGAAAATATGAATTTATGTAATTACTGTTTTACTGTAATTCAGAAATTTGTAGTTTCTGTATTTCATCCATTGGGGTATCGGGGTGTTAACCCTGATTGGTGGGTGCAGGGAGAGAGTCACTTCCTGCTCAGGGTTCTTAGGGGCAGATGCCACTGAGCGGAGAGCCCAGAGAGAGGGTCACTCTCTGGTCAGGTTGCAGAGGGCTGACAGCCCTTGCCGGGGTTTCGGGGCAGCGTCCTGAACGGGTCAAGGGCAGAGCCTTGTGGGTTCTTAGGGCAAAGCCCTGAGTCCCTCGGAAGAGCCCACAACTACGAAAGCGAAGCTCGTAGTTATAGTGGGCTATATCAAGGGCAAGCCCTTCATCTCCCTGCACGCACGTTACGGCACACCATCCTGAGGTTCCTCATCATTACAGACCTCCAAATCAAGTTTCTCCACCAATAGTCCAACGGCAGGATTTCGTCTTATCATGTCTGCCAGGATTTCATGAGCCGTTGGCTTCATCAGGAAGAAGTCAGCCACATCAAGGCCGTGCTCACGTTGTTCATCCGTAGCTATTTTCTCAATCACGTCAGACATTATTACACGTTTGCAAATAGGCTTCAACATCTGAGATTTTTTCTGCCATTTCTCCCACCCACCAAGGTCAGGTAAAAGGATAACGGTTCTTCCTTTCAGTACTTGAACGGCATTCTCGTTAAAGCACCCATCCTTTCCTCCTGTAGCCAGCCATAGCAGGTCGGGCATGAAATGTGTCATAACGAGAGCAGTCTTCTCACTCTCTACCAAACCGACAGTGGCAGTAGGTTTTTCACGCAGAAGGTGTTCACCAAACAGGCATTGCACTAAGTGGAAGTCTGCCAGTTTTAATTCTGCATGTGCCCATGTCACCAGACTCTTCGGTTCCTTTATCCGATGGCCAGTCTTGCTGTCATAGCCCATCAGTTTGCCTGCCCTCACATTGCCATTGGCGTCTATCTGCCAGAAGACGGTACATCCTCCCCATTTGTTCCCTGTTCCTACAAGATACAAGCGGAAGATACGCTTAACCTCATCTTCGCCGATAACACCACAGAGATATTGATAGAGAGGGTTCTTTGTCTTGTATGCTGACAGGCTTTTGCTGACAAATACCATAGGGATGAAAGAAGGTTCAATTAGCTTGGGCTCTTCTTTCCCTTTCGTTGTTCCTACCTTATTATATATAGGAGTGTCGTCGTCCCAATCCTTGGGCTTCATGTCAGGATTATCATGAAAATAGTCTTTGGGAGTATAGTGATACCCGCAACTGTTCTCATGGTCACACCTGCCGACATAGTTTGGAAACTTGATGATACTCTGATCATCAACATAGTGAACGAGGCAGCGTGTTTTCTTGCACTGGGGACAAGTAAGCTTGCTGTTAGGATGATATTTCTCCAGATGGAATCTGTAATTACTCATCCTTGCCTCCTTCCTGTGCACTGTCTGCACTTTGCACTTCTGCACTTTGCACTTTCCCTTCACCGCCATTTTCCGAACTATCGGAGAGTGCAGAAGTGCAGAGTGCAGTTGTGCAACGCTTCACTACCTTCTCGTAAACGCCTTGTTTTACCTTCTGTAATACAGGAGGTGTGGTCTCGCATAGTCTTTTAAGGGAAGAAAACACCGTACGACGTGATACGCCAGTCTTTTGTCCAGCCTGCTCTGCCTCGGATGAAGTGAAGGTGTCACCAACCATAGCCAGCCAACGATCCTGGTTCCTGCTTGGTTCGTCCATCCCTGAGAGAGCATTTACTCGCTTGTAGGAGTCCTCAAAGTATTCTATCAACTGGATTGCGCCTTTGACGGAAATGATGTCGATACAGTCCATCTGACATTCGCCTGCAGCCCATCGCATCACCTGAAGAATCAAAGCCAGACGTGCAGCATTACCGTTGAGCTTTACTTTCCGGCTCTCTACCTCGTTGTCATCCTCGATACCATTTACTTCATCAATGATGCTGTTGTTCCAATTATAGAAGTAGGTTCTGGCTTCTTCTGAGAAATCCAATACTATAGGTTGGGGTGTTATTCCGTCCTCGCTCAACGGACAAGGAATATTCAACACCTTATTAATATAGTAAGACCACTTGCTCATCGTGTCAGGACGTTTCTCCTGTTCGATGCCAATCTGCCACTTGGGAATCTTCTTGTTCTTGGGGAATACAAACAGGAAACGGTCTGTGAGTCCGTTGGCCACATATTCCTTTCGGAAGATCTCGTCAAGGAGATTAGTCTGGATGCCACCGATCAAGTTGATGCATGGGTGAGGAATGCAGATAGGAAACACCTCAGACTTACGGACAGCCTTCAACTGCTGACCGCTATAGGCAGAGAGCAGATCTTCTATCAGATTGCTCTTCGTGCTGTATCTCTTGACGGAGTTGAATAGTGATACGACCTCATCTACCAGCAGAACAATACCACGAGGATTATCATAGTGGATGCTCAGCATAGCCTCCTGAGTGAAATCAGATATAACCGTCTGCATAAGACGAGGCTTCTCTATCAGTTCCGTCGCTTCTCCGTCTTTCTTGACTGCCTGCTGCTGGGCATAGACTTCATACTCCTTACGTGCTTGTTCGAGCAATCGCTGGTCATAGTCGCGGATAGGGAAATAGAGGAAGCCGAGAGGAGGAGTCTTGCCAAGACCTGGCCTGCCCACCAATATCATGTAGAGAAAGCAAGCGGTTACCCACTTGCCCTTTATCCTCACATGATAGGTGTTGCCAATAGCTGTAGCAAAGGCTGACAGCATAATGGCTACCGTGTACTCCAGATTGAAGTTCTCGTAGTTCACCAGCTCGAAGGCTATCTTCTGAAAGACATTCGGAAACACCCCCAGAGGAATTCCTGTCTTAGCCACATCAAATACATCAGCATGAATATGATTAGCCAGTTCGTCAATATCAATCATTACGATCTTCCTCCTTCCTTTCTGCTGCTAATTCAAGTGCCAGGTCTACGTCAATGACAATCTTACGTCCCAACTGCGAGATGGCCTTGTCTATTATACCACTCTTCTTAATACGATTGGCAGTTGGGATGCTACAGCCAAAGGTCTCAGCTATCCCCTTGATACCATAAGCCAGCTTACGGTCAGGTGATGGCATAGAAGACTCCGGCTTCTTGTCTTTGTCAAGAACACCAAGGTTATTAAATAGGAACGCGAGTTCCTCACCACTCATCATGCAGACAGGAGTCTGCAAGAGCTTCTCTAATGAAATGATTTTTTTATCCATGAAATTCTGTTTTTATTGTGTGATATTAAAATTTTCTGATGCAAAATTAGAAAATATCTTTCAATGTCACAACGATAAAAACGATTGATTTTCAGTGTGTTACACGAAGTACATCAAAGTACACTGAAGTTTACTGAAGTTCAGCGAAGTACATCAAAGTACATTGGCCAAAATATGGCTGACTAGTGGGTAAAACGCAAAAAATCCACAAACTTTGGGCTTGCGGAATAAATAATATTTGAATAAAAAAGTATGGCTAATTTTGCTGAGTCTCTGATTTATCTATCATTTCTTTTAGTTTATCTTCAAGGAGTTTTTTTATTGTTTCCATGATTTCCTTTGAACAATTTTTTTCGTTATTTGCATTAGAATAGTTGGATTTAGTACCCTTAATGGCATCTTCATGAGGAAATAGTCGTCGGGCATCTGTATATCCAGGATAATTATTAAGCCAATTGGGAGCACTTAAAGCACATTTAAATGCACGAGCAGCAAACGTACCACTCTTTTCTTGGTCAAACAGGCTTTCAAATACCTCATAGATGGGTAATTCCTGGCAATCGAATTTGACATACTTTGCCATGAATTCCTTTTTCATATCCTCTCGTTGTAGGTCGGCATTAACTTCCTCCTTTGGCGCAGTTTGATTCTCATTGGATTCTGGAACTATTGTATCGCTCTCAATGGCATTATTGGATTCTGGAACTACAGTATCGCTTTCAATCGCATTATCTGTGTTGACCTCTCTTTCTTCATTTACCTCCGCTATATCTTGCGTATTTGCATGGTTCTGCTTACGATGAAACCAATAAAGCAGAAGCCTATTCAGAAGCTCACTGACTGGCGTAATGAATATGGAGAATATCAGAGAAACAATCAAAGCGACAAACAGACATATACAAAGCAACACCACTACTTTCATAAATAGTGTAGTATCGCCCATCATCCTCATCGCGTAGTTATAGCCTGCCACACTCAGAACAATGAAACCAAGAATATAGCATATATACATGGCAACAGTCCATGCACGTTCGTCAATCCATTTACCCATAGTTATCCAACCTATCCTGTCTATAAAAAGATAGTGGCTCACACGACTAAGGTGAAAGCCACATTCAATCCTTTTAGAGTGTGAGTGGAGCGACAAAGGCATCCACTGGCACTTTTGCGCTGCAAAGTTAGTTAATTAATTAATATCTTCCAAATTTTACGCGGCAAATTTTTACTTTTTTTGCTTTTTACCGCTCTAATTGGGAGATATTAGGCAAATCCCACATCAAGTTTGACGCATCTTCAATAATTTGTTGCAACTTGGGATTCTTGTTTATGCACCTCATATAGGCATCATTCAGTTTGACAATCATCTCATGGCGACGGTTGGTAGAGACTCTACCTACCATGTAGGATATAACCTTTATGGCACCACCAAAACTGCCATTCTCAGATGGTGTCAGTCTTCCAGCCGGGCCTCGCATGATTCGATAGTACAACTTGGTATCATACAGAACAGAGCCATGAGCGCAGATATTGCGGATGCAGCGAATACATTCCATGTAATTCTCAAACACTGCTGTTTGATTGATTCCGAAATGTTTGGCAATGGTGCGTTTGTCTTCCAGCACCAGCAAATTCTGGTATAACACCAGCATATTGCCAAGGGTCATATATTCCATGGTTTTCCATGCAGGGGCATACTGATCACTCCTATACTTTGAATGATGACGACGTATTGCCGCATTTTTCTTTATTGAGATATAACAAGTTGTCTCAAAATTATCACAGAAGGTCTGACTAACAACACTTGGATTAACAAACCATGTGGTATCATTAGCGTACTTATTGCTAAGATAATAGGTCATATAAGTCCGGAAGGCCACTTCTATACGGCTGATATACCTATTCAACAGGTTCCGAACATCAAAGTCAAAATAATATAAGGCAACAGCATCTTCAAATTTCGTACCATCTTGCATCATATGATCCCGATTCCTAAGATTAGGATATGACTTCTCAAAAGGGAAGAAATAAAAACCAAGGCGGTAATAACCAATGTCGAGAAGAACCTCTTTTGCCTTCTCTTCATCAGCAATCTCTACTTTCCTACTCCGTAGTTTTGCTATTTGTTGTTCTAATGTCGTTGCTTGTTTCATCATATTTTAATTGAACGAGTGCAAAGGTACGACTTTTCTTTGTATCTTGGCACACTTAATCTATCTTTTCTCGTTTTTTAGCCTTCTACTTGCCCAAAAGCAGACTCAACAATTCTTCTTTCGTCATAGATTCCTTAACCATCTTGACTAATTCCTCTTTGCTGAAATCCTTCTGACGCAGGGACTTCAATTCTTCGAGATCCAGCAAATAGGAGTTGTACTGCATTTGCTCTTCTATGGGGTAAGGCGAGATATACCGCTTGGTAATCTGTCCTGTATTACCTACGGAATGCCCCATTGCAAAGCTGATGTAGTCCATTGGTACTTTGGCGCGGCTCATGTTGGTGGCAAAACTATGACGGGCAAACGTAGATGACGGTTCTATCTCCCAGTCCATTATCTTGGCTATCTTCTTCACCCTGTCTGCCACATTATGATTCTCCTGATGTATCTTGTCCCTTGCCTTCTTGCTGTCCGGGTCTATACCTTCGCCCAACAGGAAGGGAAATAGCAACTCACCCTTCTTGGCGGGTGTAGCCCAATCGTCCAATATCCTTTTCAGCGGTGGAATGATGGGGATAATCACCTCAGAACCTGACTCAGAATGGTCTTTCGTCTTATGACGATAGAAGCGGAGAGCCTTATGCTCAGAAATGTCGAAGTAGTCATCGTAGCGGAGCAAAGCCAGGTCATAGAGATTGCATCCATTGCAAAGGTATTGTGCGAGGAACATACCCAAACTCTGCTTCATCTGCTCTGGATGCTTATAGGTCTCAGGAATTATGCCATCCGTATAAAACTCATACAGTTCTGTCATCTGCTCAACCGTCAGGAACTCAGCCTTTCGTGAAGAACCAGATGGAATCTTCACTTTCATCGGGTCTGTAGCACTGAACGGATAGTCCTTCTCACGCATGTAGCCATTACTGATACAAGCCTTGAAGACCACTCGGATAGCACGGAGGTAGAAACCGATGGTAGTCTGTGTGTACCTCATATCCTTCATATAGGCAATCCACGCCTTGATCATATCCACGTCCACATTGTAGCCGTCCTTGGCATTATAGACACCACTCTTGATAAAACAGTCACGCGCATTACGATATGTCTCTGCCGTACTTGCCTTCTTCTGTGATATAACTTCATTCCACAGACCAATGAACGAATTGGCATAGGGAGTAGTGCTTTCATCAGAACTGCCGTAGGTGGAAATACGCCCTGTTATCACGGCACGGATGTTATCAACCGATTTCAGCGTACCCTTGTTGTACATATCTCGTACAAGGTCAACATACTGGTTGTATAGTTCTACCAACCTGTTCCTGTCAATGAAGTTCTGGCTCTGGTTACCACCACGTCCACGCCCGTCAGCCTTGTTAATGGCATCAAACTCTTCTACCGTGTACTTGTTACCCAGATGGAAGAAGTACCTGCTGCCGTTCACAGTAAACCGAATAGAGGCATGATATTTCCCGTTCTCGTCTCTGTACCTTGTATCAAGGGTTAGCGAAACGGTGCAATTACCCATAGTCAGCGACTCCATGTTGGGTATCTTCTCCCTCTTCTTTCTTTCAGTCATTTCAGTCATTTTTATCAAATCTGAACAAATTTTGGTTATCTCGAAATTCTCAATCCTCTAAAACCCCTTTGAATACTGGCATTTCGTCTGAACAAATTTTGGTTATTAATACTCATATTTACCCAGTTTCTTGGAGTATCATAAAGTGCTGCAAAATTACTAACTTTCTGTGACTCAACCAAATTCGTTTAAACACAATATCGCAAAATATTGCATTTTTTAACTGTTAATCAGGGGGTCGTTGGTTCAAGCCCATCCTGAAGCGCCTTAAAAATCAAGGAGTTACGAGAAATCGCAGCTCCTTTTTTCATGTTCAGATTTTAGGCAGGGAACACCAAGGAGGGAGATATGTATGATGTAGTATGCTCTATGCAGCACTCTTTAAGAAACCAGAGCCATACATCAAGGTAATCAGTCTTTTGGCTGGAAAGAAAGAGGGTATGACTAGATTGGAGCTTATTGAGGAAGGAGGATTGGAAGATAAGGTGGAAATCTTACGACTTCCACCTTATCTGTCAACGGACACAGCGGGACAGACCCTTCTTCTATGTTGCTTTCCAAATAATTGGAATTTATTTATTGTTTATTAACGCTGTAAATCAATTACTTATGATTTTGTAACATTTTAGGGGGGATATGAGCCACATTTGATTGTGGCTCTGCCCCAATCCTGAGAGTAAGCGAAATAGGATGTAAATCCTGTCGCTGGTTTTCCTTAAAAAGCCCTATTTGACAAACTTCTATTAGTCACACTGACGCGCAGTTGACACATTACTTATTCAGTGAAATAGGATAGACGCCACAAACTGTGTCATAGATGTAGTCAAAGACTCATCAAAAGGGTCTAGTAGCCGTCTAAACAAAAGTTCTGCCAACTTCGGGCTTTGTTTCTATGTCATATCCTATCGGCATATGTATTCCTTGTCATTCTTGAGTATTGAGAAGATGCGGTTTGAGAGCTTCCTGGCAATGCGGACAATGGCTTTGTTGCGTTTCATTCCCCTGAGGCAGAGCTGTCCAAACTTAGCGGCCAACTCACCGTCATGCTTGATCGTTATCCAGGCCGCCTCGATAATCTTAGGACCAAGGGCCTTGTTTCCTCTGAACGTCTTCTCGCCGACGTAGCAGTCATCTCCGCTGGCCTTCATGACGGGTACAATTCCGAGGAAAGAGGCAAACTGACGCTGGTTGCTGAAACGGCTGATGTCATCAATTTCCGTCAGCAGACACATGGATATAATGGCTCCGATACCAGGGATGGAGATCAGGTTTTCATATTGCCTGCGGTATTTGTCCGTGTTTGCCAAGACCCTGATCTTTCTGTTCACGTCGAGGATGCGTGCCCTAAAGTAAAGCAGTTCCTCTATCAGCAGGTCGAGCGTGACGCGGGTATCTGAAAGCAGTTGTACATCATGCTGCAGCCAGCTGATAAAACGCCGGTTCCAGTGCTTGCTCTTCTGCGAGAACTCGTCGGGATAGGAAACGCCGTTATTATAGAGTAGGTGCTTAATCCTCGACTTGGTGCCACCCATGAGTTTCAGCAGTGTTGTGCGATGGCGGATCAGGGCACGGTCATCCAGACTTTCCTTAGAGTGGACATAGATTCCCTCCAATTCTCCGCTCATCAGCGAACGAGCCAATTTACGGGAGTCCACAGGGTCTGATTTCGTCACCTTCTCCTTCTGTGTGGTAGGCACATCGGCTGCATGGACTACTATGCAGTCAACTCCCAACTCCATAAATTCATAGTACGTGGAAAAACCTGAGAAACCAGATTCGTACACCACGTGATACGTACCGTTAGGATAATTCTTGTTCAGATGTTCAAAGAGCTCTTTGGCCGAGGCCTTCTGCGTGTGAGTCTTCAGATAACCACTTGGGAGTGCTATGCTGACACTCCACGTTTTCAAATGTACGTCGATTCCTACGAAAATGTTTTGTCCGTTGAAATCTTTTTTGTAATTTTGTGCCATAGACGTGAATTTTAGAGATTAATACTTACTTGTTATTTAGCGATTACAAAGATAAGCAATTTCTTTATTTCACGTCTTTTATTGTGCTCTTTTTCGTCCTGCATAGCCCATAAAACTATGAAAAACACCACGGAGGTTTGCCTCGCGGCTGGAGGCGTGAAGCCTCCAAAGAGCCTTATACGCTTATGCCATCACGGCTTTGCGTCTGCAAACATAGTAACTGTAATAAACTATTTCTCTTCTCGCCAAGTAATTGTTTTGACTACTGGCGGTGCAGTCCTCAACTCTTCTGTACGACGAATACGAGAATCTTCCGTCTGCTTCTGGGTGCGTCTGGCAGAAGCCTGTGCACCATAGGTTGCCTTGTCAAACTGTACAAAGTCCTCATACGTTCCTTCCCAGTTGGCTCTCTGTGTCAGCTTGTTGATGCGATACCAGATAGCCTGACGGCTCGGCGCGTTGAAGTCAGTGGCTCTTGAGGTCATGATGCTATTTTCTGTGGGACGGTACACTCCACTTGGATAGGTCATGGCACCTTCATAGACTCCTATCTCCTCGTTTGTATATCGATTATCAGTTATAAAACTAGCCCACTTCACTTCCGCTGGATTGTTGGTAAAATCGATGTTCTTCCACCAACCCAATTCAAATTCTTTTTGATAACTGTTAATAATCTCAGCAGGAATAGCAGTATCCTTATTAACATACTCATCCTCTAATTTGGCAAAGCCGTGACCAACGGCCTCATGACTCAGCAGGCTCTCGAACGTCTCATATTCGATGATACCTGTGTAACCAATATTCGGGACATAGGCTATGGTAGCTCCGCTACCCCATGTATTTTCCTTTTCTGGACGATACATATAGCAAGTGCCTGCCCATCTTTCCTCATTCATGATGACAATGATAATGGCATCGTCCATCTCGTCTTCGGATATAGCTTTCTTAGCATACTCGAAGACTTTGGCGTTATTGCCACCGACGTGTGTCCCCTCACCGAAATATCCACTGAAAGCCGTTTTGTATGACTCTCCGAAATATTCATTTTCAGAAACCGCTGTCACGCTCATGACGGTAAACTGGTTACGATAATTCTTAATTGGCTCTGAAGAGAACAGTGCCTTCATTGCCTTATTCATTGCCTCATCATAGCTGCCGTCAGCTATCATGCGGTCAGTGAATCCATCACCCATAATCACAACCTTGATGTCCTTTCCTGTTGTTGCTGTTTGCAGCGTTTTTACGTTGCCATCTGCAGAATAGTCAGTAGAGGTATAGGATTCGATGGGATTGCCTTCTCCTAACTTACTTCTGAGAAAATCCGTGATTTTATTGCGTTCGTTGATACAGTCGGTAAAGACAACTCTGCCATTCGAGTCAATCAGTGATATTTCTGGAGTGCCAGCTGTAGGATAACCAGCACCTTTTGTAGCGAATGACGAGTGGTAGTCCATGATGTTTTCCCCCTCAGAAATGAAATTTCGCCATTTGATTCCTTTTTGAATAATATAGTTTCGAATGGTTTCCTCTTGCTCTTCATTGGTTAACCCAATAATTTCGAGCCCATAGTCTCTGTATTTCTCATACAAAGGAATGACTATCTTCATTAGTGCATTAGAGTATGTACACCACGTAGCCCAATGAAAAATAGCAGTATATTTGTTCTTAGGATATATGTCTTTGGAATCAAGAATGTTACCGTCAATGTCTTTGACATGAAATAACGGTGCAGGAATGTAAACCTCCTCAAGATCGTACATAGTACTATTGAACATGAGGTGTGGCCATTCGTGATACCATGCAGGACTATCATAGAACATAGATGGTATTTTTCCAGAAAAATAGTTACCCCAAAGATCCAAATTAAATCCATAATCTCCCATATAACTAAAGTATCCTATCAATTCTTTCAAATTACTTAACGTCTCAGGTGGTTCACCTGTTAACTTGTTATTCGCAAGATTCAATGAATATAAATTGGTTAGGTTGCCAATTTCAGCAGGAAGCTCACCTGATAAATTATTCCCATGAAGATCTAAAGAACGTAAATTCTTCAAATTAGCAATTTCTTTAGGAATAGTACCAGTCAAATTGCATGCATTTAATGTGAGAATTCTTAATTGGGTCATTCCACAGAAATCCTTTAAGTTCACATGTGACAGATTAAGACCAGTAAAAGATAACCAATATAACGCCTTACAGTTATATAACCATGATATATTGTCTATCTCGAATTTGTTCATGCCTAATGCAAGATGTCCCAAATTCGTTAAATTTCCAATAACATCCGGAATTCGTCCTGTTAGATTGTTAGCGTGAAAACAAATGTTGTTTATATCCTTCAAGTTACCTATCTCTACTGGTATTTCTCCTCGTAACTGGTTGTTTTCAAGCCAGATTTCTACGACATGCCCTTCTTTTGTTGTAATTCCATACCACTCGCTCAGCGGTTTGTCCGAGCACCAGTTGGTATTGTTTGTCCAGTTGGCGCCATCGGTGGCGTTGTAGAGGGCGATGAGGGCGGCGCGCTCTACGCTGTCGGTAAGGGCTTTCTCGTCGTTGAAGGCTATGCGCTTGATGTCAGCGCGGGCGTAAGTAGCCACGATGTTGTTGCCGTCCTTGACGGATATGGTGCCATCGGTATTGTTCTCTATGCGCAGGTTGGCGCTGACCTTCAGGATGTCTGCCAAGCCGTTGTTCTGCTCAACCACAAGGGCGTCGGTCTGTGCCATACTCCCCAAGGCAATGCCTAATGCCATGAGGACAATAAGGTATAGTCTCTTCATCGCTTCAAAATCTTAAAGTTCTGCTTTCCGTTGATAGTCACAATATACACTCCCTGATGAAGTCCTTCGAGAGATATCGCCAAAGCATCATCACCCTGACGTGTCAGCTGAACTTGTTGCGCCCTACCGTCTATACTGGTGATACTGACATCGTTTGTCATCCTGTAACCATAGATGAGTAAGGTCTTGCCATCAGAATAGCTGATGGTAAATCCGTCGTTTTTGAGCGCCTGGATATCTGTTCCACTTTCTGAAAACGAGAATCTGGCCACTTTAGATACTTCGAACTCCACGTTAGCCTCTTCCTGGGCTATCACAAACTTGTCAGACTCGAAGGTTATCGTGGGACGTGTGCTCAGCAGGAAAGTCTGCTTGTTGCCATCTGTCAATCCCACCACAAGATTATACTTGCCTGTGGGTTGAGCCCATATACCAATAGCCGACAAGCATAAAAGAAATGTAACGAATGATTTTCGGCCTTGGAAGCGAAGGATATTCATCCTTGGATGCGGTAATAATTCCATCATAAGTCGTTTTATTGTTAGTTAGTAATAATACCAAAATCAGACACAGGCACGTTGAGCATATTAAACTCGGCTCAAAGATAAGGAATATTTTTCAAATAACAATGATTATTATTCAAAAACTTTGATCTCACCATCAAATTATATATACATACGCCCAATGTGCATCCTAATGTCTGAAGATGGGGGTGTTTGTGGGATACTTAGTTTAACGGTGTGATAGGATGATGTGCGATGATTTCTGAAGAAGCGTGTTCTTGAGCATGAAGGAGCGCGCTTTTCTATCCGAAGAAGCGCATTCTTACCATACCTAAACAGCATCTTTGGATGATGAAAACAGCATATTTGGACGATGAAAACAGCATCTTTGGATAATGCAGATAGGCTGTTTACATCATGCTGATAGCATATCTGCATTATCCAAAGCATGGGTCTTCGAAAGAGAAGAAGCGCAACCTTCAAAGAGAAGAAGCGAGAACGTCACTTTGACCAAGCGAGAACGTCACTCCGATCAAGTGGGAACGTCACTTCGATGGACGAAGCACGTCATCGGGACAATTGGAGCACGGCGCAAGGATATTCTCTGCACGGCGCAGGGATATTCTCTGCACGGCACACGCAAAAAAAAAACCTCCCGTCCTCCCGTGACACCCCTGAAACCTCGATGTACAAAGGGTTTGAGGCACGGGAGGTGTGCGCTCAACACCTCCCGTACACCTCCCGTCACTACTCACCCGCAGGAGACTTCGGGATTATTTCTACGAAATTTGCTCAAAAACAAGTGCAAAAAAATGTGGATTTGGGCCGGAATATTTGCAATTGTGCAATTTGTTTTGTACCTTTGCAAACGATATGCAACAAACCACCAACTTGCGGCAAGAGGGCCGCAAAACCAACGCAACCCATTAAAATAAAGTTTATCATGACGAACACAGAAATGACTATTAACGGCGAGGCTGTGAACGCCTCAAGACAAGGGATGCTCGCAATAGAGTCGTTCCTGAATGAGAACTACCGATTCCGCCGCAATGTGCTGAACGGCAACGAATGTGTGCCGACGCTGATCGGGGCTCAGGGCTGTGGCAAGACGACGTTCCTGCGCAGGCTGCTACCCGTGGAGCTGCGCCAGTACTACCTGGACCAGCTGAACCTGAACTACATGGAGCAGCAGGACATCGGCGAGATGGTGACAGCATGCTTCCGTAAGCCCAACGAGGGTGAGCCGGTGAAGACGCTGAACACCACGCAGATGCTGAAGCTGATGCAGCAGCAGTATCCGACGCTGAAAATCAGCCACAGCGTCAAAATCATGTTAGGACAAGCCATGAAGGAACTGGGCTTCGAACATACCGAGCACAGCCACGTGGCGTTCTACAAGGCCATACCCCTGAAGGCTGCATGAGGTGTGACGGGAGGTCTACGGGAGGTGTTGAGCACACACCTCCCGTGCCTCAACCCCTTTGTACATCGGGGTTTCAGGGGTGTCACGGGAGGACGGGAGGTCTGTTTGAGTGAAACGCTAAAAAAGCCATCTGTCTTCCGGCAGATGGCTTTTTGGATGTGGGGACGAACAGGCTCGAACTGTTGACCTCTGCAATGTGACTGCAGCGCTCTAAACCAACTGGGCTACGCCCCCTTGCTTTAATTGCGCTGCAAAGGTAATTCAAAAATCTGAATTACGCAAGTTTTTTCAGAGAAAAATTACCTCTGAGCAAAGAACACGCCGTCGTTGGCAGCCATGCGGGCCTCGTAGACGCCGGCAGCATCGGGTGTGAAGTTTCTGATTTCGCCGTTGATGTTGGCCTGAATGCCACCATCAGCATTGAAGCGGAAGAGTTCCTTGACTACTCCATTCTGCTTCATGGACCAAGAATCGTCCTTGGCATTGTGAATCAGATAGGTAATCTCGCCGGTGGGAGCCTTGATCTCGTAGCCATCCTTCAGGGTGGTCACGGCATAGTAGCGGCCGTCAGAACCCAGCACCTGCTGTGTCTTACCCTCGTTGCTGGCCAGGGGGTTCTCACCAGACCAGAACTCAACGGTGTTCAGTACCAGTGAGTCGACCAACAGCGTAACGGGAATGCATACGATGTCAATGATGAAACCGATGATGGCATTGACGAATTTGTTGTTCGTCATGCGAAGTTCCCACTGGGTGAACTTGTTGAACAGCTTGTAAGAGCCTATACACGAACTGGCTGCCATCGAACCGATGAGCAGGCAAACTACCACTTTAACATTCATTCTTTTCATTGTGTTAAGTTTTAAATTGTTGATGAATTAGATAAATAAAAAAAGTTATAAATAAAAAATAGAGTCTGGTCCCATACAAAACAGCAGATCCAAGACAGAGAGATTCGGCTGAAAACCATACCGGTGCTGAAAGACCTGCCAATAAGGCTTTGGCGTGAAATCGTCGTCATACTGCGGATGTTTAGCGTGAATGACGTCACGGAAGTCCTTCGACGCAGGCCCCTGAACCATGAACGCTGAACTATAAACCACATTCGGGTGTATATCGATGAGGGCACACACCGTCTGGCGGATGGCCTCGTTGAAATCGAGCAAAAACGTATATTTCTTCTCAAAGAAAGGATGGATGTCATCGGCATAATAGTCGAAGAACGGACTCTCGCTATAGGCCGACTGCAACGCATTCCAATGTACGCGACGCCACTGGTTATGGTCGCTGATACGCAGGTCCTTAGTTTTTGACGCTTCCTGTTTGTTGCACGCTTCATGTTCCACGGGGACCGTCAGTGCCTGCAGGCCGTTCGCGGTAGCAATAACACAACGGTTGCGATAGGTCTGCTTCTGGTACGAGTCGTGCTGTTCGATGTAGCAGCAGTCATAACGATGAAGCTTCTGGTACCATTGAACAGGCCCGAAATAGGTGGTTTGCAGCAGGGCGGTACTCATGGCAAAAAAGAGTTATGACGGTTGTAAAGCACGGTGACTACCCGTCCGATGATGCTGCGCTCCGGAATAAATCCGCAGTAACGTGAGTCGGCAGGATTTTGCTTGTTGACAGACTCCAGCCAATAGTAATCGGTCTTGGCGCATGACTTCAGGCCTGGGACTGTTTGCAGGCCGTTAGCCGTGCGGACAGTGTCGCCGGGAACGGCAGCACAGCGTGCTATCATCAGTCCGTCGATGCTGTCGCCAGGCATGACAAACGCCACGACGTCGCCCCGCTGGACGGGCTGGCGCAGCAGGCGGCTATAGGGTAGCAGCCCGTTGCCCTCTATGCGCAGGCCATAGCTGCAGCGGTTGATGAGCAGGCGGTCGCCGTTCTGATAGAGCGGCGTCAGTCCGTCACCTATCACGCCATGTATGGAGAAGGCCAAGGTACGAAATGCCAGCATCAGCATGAATGCCGACGCAAATGCGATTACATACTTCAGCCAACTACTCATCATTCAAACTTCAAACATCAAACTTCAAATTTCAAATGCTATTTGATGTTGTCCACGAAGCGGAACAGGCGGTTCCATCGAATGCCGGAGAATCCGTGACGGTCAGGATCGGAACTCCACCAAATGAAGATAGGCTTGCCCACGATGTGATCTTCCGGCACAAAACCCCAATAGCGGGAGTCGAGGGAGTTGTGGCGGTTGTCACCCTGCATCCAGTAGTAGTCCATCTTGAAGGTATATTTGGTCGTCTCCTGATCGTTGATATAGATTTTGCCGCCCTTCACCTCCAGTTTGTTGCCCTCATAGGTACGGATGGGACGCTCATAGATAGGGAGGTTCTTCAGCGTCAGCTCGATGGATTCGCCCTTTTTCGGAATCCAGACGGGGCCGTAGTTATCGCGGGTCCAGTGCAGGTTACCGTTCAGCGGATAGATGTCCCACTCGTCAGCATCTATGTTTGGGGTGATGCTTTCCGTATAGCCTTTGGCTTCCAGTTCTTTCTTGGCATGATTAGTCAGTGGCATATACCCCAGCGTATTGAGGCTCATGAGGTCTTCCATTGTAATGCCCAGTTCCTTCATGATGTCATCGTCCAGGCGCTCCTTCAGCTTTACATGATAGGTATATTGCACATTGTCTGGTTCCTTGTTGGCTTTACCGTCCAGATAGATGATGCGGTTCTTGATCTGCAGCGTCTGTCCAGGCAGGCCCACGCAACGCTTCACATAGTTCTCGCGGCGGTCGGTAGGACGGGTGATGATCTCGCCGAACTCCTGCCGGTTCTTTTCTATGAGGTCACGCCCCAACTGATAGAGTTGGCCGAAATACTCCATGCGCTGTTCTGCAGAGAGGGAGTCCGGATTGGGACGCACCTCCCACTGTCCATAACCATAGTAGTAGCAATTCCGATAGAAGTCCTCTGCCTGATGGCGGGGATCGGCAGTAAGCGTGTCACCGGCAGGATAGTTGAACACCACAATGTCATTCAGCTGCACTTGTCCGAGGCCCTTTACACGGCGGTAGTCCCAATGGGGCCACTCGATGTACGACTTGCACTCGAACAGCGGCATCGTGTGCTGCGTCAGCGGCATCGTCAGCGGGGTCTCAGGGATGCGGGGACCATAGCTGACCTTCGACACGAAGAGGTAGTCGCCCGTCAGCAGCGACTTCTCCAGCGAACTCGATGGAATGACGTAGTTCTGGAAGAAGAACAGGTTGATGAAGTAGACAGCCACCAAGGCAAACACCAAGGCGTCGACCCACGACATGACGAACTTGACGGGACCTTCGGCATCCTTCCACCACTGCCACTTGATTTTCTTGGTGATATAAACGTCGTAGATGAACGGAACGACCAGCAGTCCCCACCATGAACCTACCCAGTAAAGGAACAGCAAGTACAGTACCAGGACACAGATGAACTTCGCCCACTGCACCTTCATATTCAGCTTTTTCTTTTTCTCCATATATGAATCTCTTTCGGTTTTACATGCTTCTGACGCTATCAGACAGGAAGCAAGTTGCGTCAAGCATGAAGATTTAATCTCTCTTAAGGCTACTTATCAGAATTTAAACATGTCGGAAATTGTTAACAGCCCCTGATGCTCCTTGGTGTACTCGGCTGCCAGCACGGCACCGAGGGCAAAACCCTGACGCGAGTGGGCATCGTGGGTGATGGTGATGATGTCGGCCTCTGAGTCGTAGCGCACGGTATGGATGCCAGGCACCTCACCGCGACGGATATGGTCGATGCGCAGCAGCTTGGGGTCGGTGGTATCCTCGGCCCAGGCCTCCTTGCGGTCGATGTTTTCGAGGATGCCCTCAGCCAGCGTGATAGCCGTACCGCTGGGATGGTCGAGCTTATGGACGTGGTGCGTCTCCTCCATCTCCACATCATACTGCGGGAACTGGTTCATGATCTTGGCCAGATACTTGTTGACGGCCGAGAAGATAGCCACGCCGATGGAGAAGTTCGAGGCCCAGAAGAGCGTCTTGCCTTCCTCGCTGCACGCCTTACGGACAGCATCACCATGCTCCTTCATCCATCCTGTGGAACCGGAAACCACTTTTACACCTGCAGCCCAGGCCTTCAGGTAGTTGCCGTATGCCGCCTGGGGAGCCGTAAACTCTATCGCCACGTCAGCACTGCGGAAAGCCTCGCTGTCGAAGTCCTGCTGGTTGTCGATATCGATAATACTCACAATCTCATGACCACGGTTCAGGGCTATCTGTTCAATCATCTTACCCATCTTGCCATAGCCGATTAATGCTATTTTCATAATTATATTGTATTAATACGCGTGCAAAGGTACAAATAAGTGAACAATATGCCAAATTAGTTTGAGATTTTTATTTATTTTACTATCTTTGCACGACAAAACGACCTATTTTATGATTGATATGAGAAAACTACTTGCTGTCATTGGTCTCTTCTCGGTTGTGACATTGCAGGCAAAGCAATGGACTGGCGAGGAAATAAAAGACATCATCAAGAAAGTGAATACGTATTGGCAGACAAACAATCCTGCCGAAGCTCGCGCTTTCTGGGATCATGCTGCCTACCATACGGGCAACATGGAGGTGTATCAACTGTTGAAAGACAAACAGATGCTGGATTATAGCATCCGTTGGGCCCAACACAACAAGTGGCAAGGAGCTACTGAAAAAGACCTTCGGAAATGGAAGTATAAGCAGTATGGCGAAGGACAGGACTATGTGCTTTTTGGCGATTGGCAGATTTGTTTCCAGACATACATCGATTTATACCATCTTTCACCTCAAAAGAAAAAAGTGGCAAGAGCCAAAGAGGTGATGGGTTATGAGGCAGACTCAAAGGCCAGCGACTATTGGTGGTGGGCTGATGCCTTGTATATGGTGATGCCTGTGATGACGAAGATGTACAAGTTGACTGGTGACGAGAAGTACCTGGACAAATTGTATGAGAATATCTGCTATAGCGACAGCATCATGCTCGACCACGAGACTGGCCTCTACTTCCGCGATGGGAAATACGTCTTCCCTAAGCACAAGACAGCCAGTGGTAAGAAGGATTTTTGGGCACGTGGTGACGGATGGGTGTTAGCAGGTTTGGCCAAAGTGTTGCAGGACATGCCTACGACCTATCGGTATCAGCCCTTTTTTGCCAGGAAATTCGTCAATCTGGCCAATGGTGTCAAGCGCCTGCAACAGCCCGAGGGACATTGGACACGCTCGATGATGGATCCCGAACAGGCCCCTGGCTATGAAACCAGCGGTACGGCATTCTTCTGCTATGGTCTGCTATGGGGTCTTAACAACGGCTATCTGCCAAAGAAGGAGTACACACCTGTCGTTGAGAAAGCCTGGAACTACCTTTCTACCATAGCCTTACAAGAGAACGGCAAGGTAGGTTACGTGCAGCCAATTGGCGAACGGGCCATACCTGGCCAAAAGGTCGATGCCAATAGTCAGGCTAACTTTGGCGTTGGGGCCTTCCTTTTGGCTGCTTGCGAGTACTACCGTTACCTACAGACAGCACAGGTGAAGGTGACTTTTCAGAACGAGAGCAATCAACAACGACAGGAGGTAGCAGAGATTGACTTGCAGGCTGTATGCCAACAACTGGGTATCAGTCCTGAAGAGCCGCTGGTGATAGAGAATAAGGCAGGACAGGAAGTCGGATATCAGAAGACCTACGATGGTAAGTTGCTGATTTTCGTCTCTTTACATCCTCATGGCAAGGCCACCTATACTATCAGCAAAGGCAAACCTGCTGAATTCAAGACCTACGTCAGTGGCAAGGTCTATCCTCTCCGTAAAGACGACCTGGCTTGGGAGAACGACCGTACTTGCTACCGTATCTATGGTCCTGCACTTCAAAAGACGGGCGAACGTTCGTATGGTACGGATGTGTGGGTCAAGAACACACCAGACCTGGTGGTTGAGGAACGTTACAGAAAAGACCACGAAGGCAACGTGACAGAGAACACACTACGGAAAGCAGGACAAAAGGTGGCATTGGACGCTATCGACAGAAACACCACATTTCATCTGGACCAGGGCAACGGTATGGATGCCTATGGTGTCGGTCCTTCGCTGGGGTGTGGGGCACCAGCGCTGATGACGAACGGCGAACTGGTGTTTCCCTATTGCTATCAGGATTGTCAGATTCGCGACAACGGCCCCTTGCGCTTTACTGCAGAACTGACCTACGCCCCTACTGCCAATGGTATCACTGAGCATCGTATCATCAGTCTCGACAGAGGTTCGCACTTTAATCGTATGACGGTATGGTATGACGGTATCGACAAGCCTGTATCGTTAGCATCAGGTGTTGTGTTACATGGCGACGATGCGCTGGTATTGGGCAAAAATTATGTTCAGTATGCTGACCCTACAGACAATCCCAGTCTCCATCAGTCACAAATCTTTGTGGCGACATTGTTTCCTGAAGGTGTCAGCGAAACCAGAATGCTGAAGGGGGAACTGAATCATGGTCTGGGGATTGTAAACAATTATCAGGGTGCACCTTATACCTATTATTTTGGCTCGGCTTGGAGTTGCTATGATGTCTGCTCACAAGCTCAGTGGCAGATGATGATTGACGAATATCTGGCTCATTTGCGCCAACCAATAACTTATAATATCACAACAAAATGAAGAAGCTATTTGTATTGATGGCAGCCATCGCGCTGATCATGCCCCTACAGGCAAGGAAAACAAAACAACTCCAGCAAACCGATCGCGAATACTGGTGCTCGCTGGCCTGGAAAATGTCACAACCAGTGTTAGAGAATATGGCTAAGGGTGAGCTACAGAAGAATATGAAGACGGAGTTCTCACCCTCGTTTGACAATCGCGACCGCAGTGTAGTCTATATGGAAACCTTTGGACGACTGATGGCAGGTATAGCCCCTTGGCTGACGTTGCCGGATGATGACACACCGGAAGGGCAACAGCGCAAACAACTCCGTGAATGGGCATTGGCTGCTTATAAGAACTCCGTAGACCCTAACTCGCCTGACTACCTCTGTTGGGGCAAGGCAGGACAGAATCTGGTGGATGCAGCCTATATCGCCGAGTCGTTCCTGCGTGCCTGGGACGTGTTGTGGTTGCCGCTTGACGAGGTTACGAAACAGCGCTATATCAAGGAGTTCCAGAAGATGCGCAAGATAGACCCTCCGTATACCAACTGGTTCTTGTTCTCGTCAACTATTGAGAGTTTGCTGGCCAAGGCCAAGGCTCCCTTCGACGAATTCCGTGTGAATACGGCTTGCCGTAAGGTTGAAGAGTGGTATGTCGGTGACGGATGGTATGCTGACGGCCCAGTGTTTGCTTTCGACTATTATTCCAGCTATGTGTTCCATGCCATGTATCTGGAGACGCTACAGGCGATGGTCGACTCGAAATACAACTCGCGTCTCGATTACAAGAAATACTACGATCGTGCCTTGAAGCGTGCCCAGAAGTTTGCGATTATTCTTGAGCGTTTCATCTCGCCAGAGGGTACTTTCCCCGTGATTGGACGTTCTACCCCATACCGTTTGGCTGCCATGCAGCCTCTGGCCCTGATGGCTTGGTATCAGAAACTGCCTTCTGACCTCAGCAATGGACAGGTGCGCGCAGCCCTTACAAAAGTCATGCATCGGATGTTCGACTACCAGCAGAACTTCAATGAGGGCGGCTTTCTGACGATTGGTTTCTGCGGGTCGCAGCCAGAGACAGCAGACTGGTATACCAACAATGGCTCGCTTTATATGACGAGCCTCTCCTTCATGCCTTTGGGACTACCCGCCAATCATCCTTTCTGGACGGATGCTCCTCAACCATGGACACAGGTGAAAGCCTGGGGAGGTCAGCCATTCCCCAAGGACCATCGATGGTCCGATGACATTGTGACGCGAGATAAGTGGTAAACGAAAGAATGCTAGACCTGTTTCCTTTCCCATGATGATGAACGAAAAGACGTGGCATTTTGTTCACGAGCATCTTGACGACGATGTGCGTATACTGGCCTTGCGAGGTACGAAAGATGACGAAGTGGACCTGCCGATGGCTATACAGCAGATAGCCGGCAGGCAAATGGCACGTCGGAAGTTGCCTTCGTGGGCAGAAGTCGAGGGTATCATCTATCCTCCTCATCTGAATATGGAACAATGTTCCTCTGAACAGACAGCACGTTATAAGGCTACTATCGTCAATGGCCAATCAGACAATGGCACATTTGTTGACCTGACAGGTGGTTTTGGCATTGATTTCTATTGGCTATCACAAGGCTTTCAGCACCGCTACTACATTGAGCAAAACGAAGCACTTTGCGCCGTTTCATCGAAGAATTTCGCTCTGCTAGGACTGGATTGTACCGTTTGCTGCCGTGATGCAGTAGCCTACTTAGCCACAATGGTCGAACCTGTTAGCCTTATCTACCTTGACCCTGCACGCAGAAACGAGCATGGGGGACGAACCTATAGCATAGAGGACTGCACGCCAAATGTGCTTAAACTGTTGCCCCTGCTGATGGCAAAGACCAATCGGGTGATGCTCAAGCTGTCGCCCATGCTCGACTGGCGCAAGGCTGTTGAAGACATTCAAAAGCTAACAGACGAAAGCCAAAAGCGAATAGCCTATGTCTCTGAGGTACATATTATTAGCGTCGACAACGAGTGCAAGGAGCTGATATTGCTGCTAAGCAGGGAGCAAACGAAAAACATGCGTCTGGTTTGTGTGAACGGGGCCAGCAGTTTCGAGGTTTTCCCCACGAGGACAAACAATCCGCATCCTGAGAGAGACGACCTTTCGCTATTGGAGAAACGGACTTTCGCCATCGGAGAAACGGCTTTTCTTTACGAACCTAATGCCAGTATCATGAAAGCCGGATGCTTTGAAGAGGTTGAGATACGATATCCTGTCAGACAGATAGCCCCCAACTCCCACTTATTCGTATCTGCCGATGAAATCGCGGATTTTCCTGGCCGTAAGTTTGAGATTACTGCCATTTCATCGATGAATAAGCACGAGTTGAAAGCCGCCTTACCCGCCAGCAAACAAGCCAATATCACGGTGCGCAACTTCCCCATGACTGCCCAGCAACTGCGCCAGAAACTGAAAATGAAGGAGGGAGGAGCCGTCTATCTCTTTGCCACCACCCTGGCAGACAACAGCCACAGGCTGTTTATTTGCCGTAAAATTGGTTAAATCTTTTGGGCGTTCGGTCGTTTTTCGTTATCTTTGCAAATTGAATAACGACGAAAACACCATGTCTACAGTAGAAATTCGCAAAGTGACCACAAAAAAGGAGCTCGATGCCTTTATCCAGTTACATTACGATTTGTATAAGGGCAACGCGTATGATGCTCCCAACCTGTATAACGACGAACTGCACACCCTGCGCAAAGACCGCAATGCGGCTTTTGAGTTCTGCGAGGCTGAATATTTCTTGGCTCTCCGCGATGGCAAGGTAGTAGGGCGCATCGCCGCCATCATTAACCACCGGGCCAACGACCAGTGGGAAAACGAGTGCGTGCGCTTCGGCTGGGTCGATTTCATCGACGACCTGGAGGTGTCGAAAGCCCTCTTCGATGCCGTCGAGCAGTGGGGCCGCTCGAAGGGGATGACGCAGATGGTGGGGCCATTGGGCTTTACCGATATGGACCCGGAGGGTATGCTCATCGAGGGCTTCGACCAGCTGGGAACCATGGCCACCATCTATAACTACCCCTACTATCCCAAGCATATCGAGCAGTTGGGCGGCTTCGTCAAGGACAACGACTATGTAGAATACAAGCTCATCGTGCCCGAAAAGGGTATACCCGACAAGTTCCGCAAGGTGGCAGAACTGGTCATGAAGCGCTACAACCTGCACACCATGCACCCCAAGCGCAGCCAGGTGTTCGGCAAGGAGCAGTATGGCCGCAAGGTGCTCGACGTGGTCAACAAGTCGTTCGGCCACCTGTACGGCTATTCGCAGATGACCGAGCGCCAGATAGACGAGTATCTGAAGATGTACTTCCCGATGCTCGACATGGACATGCTGTGCCTGATAGAAGACTGGAACACTCCCAACCACGACGTCATCGGCGTGGGCATCTCGATTACCAATATGACGCGCGCCTTGCAGAAGTGCAAGAACGGACGCCTCTTCCCCTTCGGCTGGTGGCACTGCCTGCGGGCCCTGAAGTTCCACAAGGCCGAATGCCTCGACCTGATGCTCATCGGCATCCTGCCAGAATATCAGCAGAAAGGCGCCAACGCCCTGCTGTTCTACGATCTGATTCCCATCTACCAGAAGTATGGCTTCAAGTGGGGCGAGACGAACGTCGAGATGGAGACCAACGAGAAGGTACAGTCGCAATGGCAGTACCTGGAGCACATACAACATAAGAGAAGAAGATGTTATAAAAAAGACCTATGAGCGACGAATATACAATCAACGAGAACAGCCAGCAGCAGCTGGCAGACTATGACGACGACAACATCAAGACCCTGACGGGTACAGAACATATCCGCCTGCGTCCAGGTATGTACATTGGACGCTTAGGCGACGGATCATTCCCCGAGGACGGCATCTACGTTCTGTTGAAGGAAGTGATAGACAACTCCATCGACGAGTTCAAGATGAAGGCTGGCGACCGCATCGAGGTCAATATCGAGGACAACCTGCGTGTCTCTGTCCGCGACTACGGACGCGGCATTCCACAGGGCAAGATGATCGAGGCCGTCAGCGTGCTAAACACCGGCGGCAAGTACGACTCGAAGGCCTTCAAGAAATCCATCGGACTGAATGGTGTTGGTGTCAAGGCCGTCAATGCGCTGTCTACGCACTTCGAAGTACATTCGTTCCGTGACGGCAAGGTGCGCAAGGCGACCTTCGAACAGGGCAAGCTCATCAGCGACGTGACGGAGCCTACGCAGGACGAGAACGGCACCTATATCTTCTTCGAGCCCGACAATGATACGAAGCTCTTCAAGGACTACAAGTTTCACGATGAAATCGTGGAGAACATGCTCCGCAACTACACCTACCTGAACACCGGTCTGGCCATCATGTACAACGGCCGGCGCATCCTGTCGCGCCACGGATTGGAGGACTTGCTGAAGGACCGCATGACCAACGATCCCCTCTACCCCATCATCCACCTGAAGGGCGAGGACATTGAGGTGGCCTTCACGCATGCCAACCAGTACGGCGAGGAATACTACTCGTTTGTCAATGGTCAGCACACGACGCAGGGTGGCACCCACCAGAGCGCCTTCAAGGAACATATCGCCAAGACCATCAAGGAATTCTTTGGCAAGTACGAGTATGGCGACATCCGTACGGGTATCGTGGCAGCCATCGCCATCAACGTGGAGGAACCCGTCTTTGAGAGTCAGACGAAGATTAAGTTAGGCTCTACGCAGATGGCGCCCGACGGCGATACCATTAATAAATATGTGGGTGACTTCATCAAGCAGCAGGTCGACAACTACCTGCACATCCACCAGGACGTCGCCGAAGTCATTGAGAACAAGGTGAAAGAGAGCGAGCGTGAGCGCAAGGCGATGGCTGGCGTCACCAAGCTGGCCCGCGAACGGGCGAAGAAAGCCAACCTTCACAACCGCAAGTTGCGCGACTGTCGTATCCACTTCAGCGATGTCAAAAACGAGCGCAAGGAAGAGTCGTGTATTTTTATTACCGAGGGTGACTCAGCCAGCGGCAGCATCACCAAGAGCCGTGATGTCAACACACAGGCCGTCTTCTCGCTACGAGGAAAACCGCTCAACAGCTTTGGCTTGACAAAAAAGGTGGTCTACGAGAATGAGGAGTTCAATCTGCTCCAGGCAGCCCTCGACATTGAGGAAGGCTTGGACACGCTACGTTATAATAAGGTGATTGTGGCTACCGATGCTGATGTGGACGGCATGCACATCCGACTGCTCATCATCACCTTCTTCCTGCAGTTCTTCCCAGAACTCATCAAGAAGGGACATGTCTACGTCCTGCAGACACCGTTGTTCCGCGTTCGCAACAGACGTAGCAAGATTAAGGACAAAGCCATGCGCGAGGATGGCAAGAAGGGTGACTTCGTCACGCGCTACTGCTACAGCGAGGAGGAACGTGTCAAAGCCATCCAAGATTTGGGACCCGATCCCGAAATCACCCGTTTCAAAGGTCTTGGTGAAATATCGCCTGAAGAATTCGCCGGCTTCATCGGCCCCGACATCCGTCTGGAACAGGTGACGCTGCACAAGAACGACCAGGTGCAGAAACTGTTGGAGTACTACATGGGCAAGAACACGATGGAGCGCCAGAACTTTATCATCGACAACCTGGTCATTGAGGAAGACAAACCTGAAGACTATGAATAAGCGGGCTTCGAATGAGCGGGCTTCGCCCTAAATATAAAATAAAGAATTAAGAAAAAAGAAATCATTAATATTTAAGGAAGAGAATAAGGTCATGAGATACGGATTTGACAAACAGATACTGCGAGTTTTCTTACTGTTTATTTTATATTTTTTATTTAGCCCGGTGAGGGCGCAGTTCCGCATCAACACGAGCAACGATGGTCCACTGCGAAAACTACAGATAGCAGAGATGGCCATCAACAATTTGTATGTTGACAGCGTTGACGAGTCAAAACTCGTGGAAGATGCAATCCGTGGCATGCTGGAAAAGCTGGACCCCCACTCCAGCTACCTCACACCCAAGGAGGTGAAGGAGGCCAATGAGCCACTACGGGGCAACTTCGAAGGCATTGGCGTACAGTTTAACATGGTCGAGGACACGCTATTGGTCATCCAACCAGTGAGCGGCGGTCCGTCGGAGAGGATGGGCATCATAGCGGGTGACCGCATTGTCAGCGTCAACGATACGGCCATTGCCGGTGTCAAGATGCAGAAAGAAGAGATCATGCGCAGACTGCGCGGTCCCAAGGGTACGGAGGTGGAACTGGGCGTAGTACGTCGCGGCATTGCCGACACCCTGCATTTCACCATCGTTCGTGACAAGATTCCCGTCCGTTCCATCGACGCCACCTACATGCTACGCCCCAAGGTGGGCTATATCCGCATCGGCAACTTTGGAGCCACCACGCATCAGGAATTCTGCGAGAGCTTGTCGGAGCTCAAGCAACAAGGGATGCAAACGCTGGTTCTTGACTTGCAAGGCAATGGTGGCGGCTACCTACAGGCTGCCGTCAAGATAGCCGGTGAATTCCTGCAGAAAAACGACCTCATCGTCTATACCGACGGTCGCAAGGCCCGCAAGGCGGAATATGTCGCCAAGGGCGGCGGCCTCTTCACCAAAGGCAAGGTCTATGTGCTGGTAGACAGCTATACGGCCTCTGCTGCCGAGATTGTCTCCGGTGCCATTCAGGACCACGACCGCGGCATCATCATCGGGCGTCGTACCTATGGCAAAGGACTGGTACAGCGTCCTCTGGACCTGCCTGACGGATCGATGATTCGTCTCACCATTGCCCACTACTATACGCCGTCGGGCCGATGCATCCAGAAGCCCTACGAAAAGGGCAAACAGAAAGACTATGCCGAAGACATGCTGAAGCGCCTGAAGAGTGGCGAGCTGACCAATGCCGATAGCGTCCACTTTGCCGATTCGCTGAAATACTATACCCTCAAGCAGCACCGGCTGGTCTATGGTGGCGGTGGTATCATGCCCGACGAGTTTGTTCCCTTGGACACCATGCGTTATACCAAATTCCATCGGGAGCTGTCTGCCAAGAGTATCATCATCAACGCCAACCTGCGCTATGTAGACAACCAGCGCAAGGAGCTGCAACAGCGTTATCCGACCTTCGAAGACTACAAGAAGAACTTCCAGATTCCCCAGGAGCTGACCGACGGCATCATGGCCGAGGCTGAGAAGCAGAACATCCGTCCCAAGGACGACGACGAACTCCAGCGCACCCTACCCTATCTGCGCCTGCAGCTGAAAGCCCTCATTGCCCGCGACTTGTGGAGCATGAACGAGTACTATAGCATTATTGGCGAAACCAACGATGCACTCCAACGGGCACTGGAACTGTTAGATTAATTCTTCATTTTCTCATTTTCTGTGCTCCGAACTCCGGCGACACATAGTTGTAGAGACTCTTACACGCCTCTGCCGAGAATTGCATGGCACAATGAATAAGGCTATCCCATTGTTGGGCTGACAAGCCTTGTTCTAACTGTTGTCGGGTGATGCCGTTCAGCAGCAGTCCATACAGGAAGCCCGCATTGAAATTATCGCCTGCGCCTATGGTGCTGACCGTTTCTATCGGTTCAATGGCATACTGCTTGCTGAACCCACCATCGGCACGCACTTCTACAGGATTGGCGGCCTGCGTGAGAATAAAATTCCTGGTGTAAAACATGATGTGCGAACGATAGACCTCGTCGGGGGCGCTCTTCTTGAAGAGTATCTCGAAATCTTCTGACGAGCCACGCACGATATCGGCCAGTTCGAAGTTCTCCAGCAGATTGGGTGTCAGCTTCATGACCTCGTTCTGGTGAGAAGCACGGAAGTTGACATCGTAATAGAGGATTGCTCCGCGCTCATGGGCATACTCCAAAAAACCTTTCACCTGCTGGCGGATGACGGGATTCAAGGCATAGTAGGAACCGAACAGGACAATGTCGTCGGCCTGCACGTCAGGATAGGTGAAGTCCAGGCGGTCGCGGGGATGGTCTTTGTAGAACACATACTCCGCATCGTTCTTTTCATTGAGGAATGCCAACGACAGCGGAGACTTGGAGTCGGGATAGACATTCACACATTCCGCATGACAGCCGTTGTCTTTCAGAAACTGGATAATCAAACGGCCCACATGGTCGTTACCCGTTTCACTGATGAAATGGGTCTCCACGCCACAACGGCCTAAGGAGATGATGGCGTTAAAGGTTGAACCGCCAGGAACGGCCTGCACCGGCTGGTTATCCCTGAAGATGATGTCTAACACGGTTTCACCTATTCCTATCACTTTTCGCATAGTTAATATCTCTTTTAGTTTTTCTATTTGGTTTGAAACATTTTCTCTATGACACCGTCGTATGTGGCAAGTGTCAGCCGGATGGTGTCAGGACGCTGTTCGGGAAGCAGAATGCTGACGTAGTAACGGTTGGTATAATATTCTGGGACACCGTTCTGGCTGTGGAGGAAACGATAGCAGGCAGTACACTTCCCGTCAGGATAGACATAGACGGTATCTTGCGCCAGACCGATATTATGTGGCGGTTCCTCGTCATCCACACGGCCGGTTTTGATGAGTAAGCCAAGGTTGAGGTACTTGCCGTTCTTGGCCATCCACGCACTCTCAAAGCCTACAGGATCCTGCGGTTGCTTCTTGATACGCCAATGTTCATAGGGCTTCAGCGTAGCAACGATACCTGCCCCCATCACCTCGGCCGTTGTCTCCGACACCTTATTATAATATATAAGGGCACGATAGGTCGTGTCAGCCGTCTCCATCCACTTCGTGTTGAAGGTCTTGACCAGCTGATAGGTGTCGCCGTCATCCGTGGTGAATGCCGTGGCCTGCTTCTTGAGGTCTACCGTCAATTCCGCCAGATCGGTTTGCGTGAGCGAGTAGCTGCCTTCTCCCTTCTCGTAGCTGTCAGACTCACAAGAAATAAAAAGGAATGCTAATATCAACAGGGGCAATAGCTTTCTCATTGGGTAGCAAGGTAGTTACGTACTGGGTTAGCGTACATGGTCAGCATCCGTTCGCGAAGGAACGCCTCGTCTTTATTCGGAATCTTGATCTTGTCCAACTGTCCCTGCAGGTACTTTTCGAAACGTGCCGCATCCTGCTGGGTGTAATGCGCCGTATAGGTCTGCTGACCTTCCAGCATGTCAAGGGCGATATAGTTACAGGGGTACAGGCGGTAGCCGTGATGTATCTCCGTGTCTATCCGCTTGCTGAGCAGGGCAAAGTACTCATTTCGGGGCAAGCCCTCCAACTCGTCGAGCCACTGGTTGATGGGTGTGCCGCAACGGTAATGCACACGACCCTTGTAGCCAAAGATGCCTGTCTTCATATTGTCCAGGTCATCCTGGCGCGACTTCTTGAAGGCGGGGTTATCACGTTTCTGCTGGAACTCCTGTGCCTTCAGATAGTCACAGGGGTCAAACTCGTAGCTGATGGTCAGCGGAACGATGTTGAGTTCTTTCACCGGCCCACCCATGGCCAGCATCTTCAGTACGGCATCCTGCGTATGGTCGCTGGAGTCCTTGGCACGGCCTTCGCGCTGGGCAATCCATATATTCTCGTGCTTCTCGTTCACCGCATAGTGGATATAACGGCTCATCAGCTGACTGCTGCGCATCATCTCGTGGGCTGTCAGGCCGCGGCGCACGGTGAACGCCTTGTTCATGCGCACCAGACGCTTGATCCACGGATAGATGAGCAGGTTGTCGCCAATGCCTATCTCCACCGTCGTGGGATAGCCAGCTTCGACCAGCAACACATCCAGAAAGGCAGAGTCGAGTACGATGTCGCGGTGGTTGCTCAGGAACGTATAGCGCAGCGACTTGTCGTCAGGTATCAGTTCGTCTTCAAACGTCGCACCGTCCGAATGCTTACGTATAATCCATTTCACGACGGGTTTCATGAAGCGCATCTGGAAGTCAAGGGGTGTCTTGACGCCAGTGAATGCCAGTTTCAGCAATCCATTGCGCAAGCCTTTGGGCAGCCAGGGCACAAAACCCTTCATGATGGCGCTGAACTGGCGGTCGTTCAACAGGTCGTTGAACGCCTGTTGCATCTCTCCCGCCTCATAGGGCCGTATCTCGTCGAATTCCTTGATATCGTATTCCATAGCGGCAGCAATCTCTCAACTTTCAACTCTCAACTGTCAACTCTCAACTGTCAACTCTCAACTACTCAAAACTGATTCTCCACAATATCCGTCAGCACATCCTTCATGTCCAGACCGGCGGCGCGAACCTGCTGTGGAATGAAGCTGGTGGCCGTCATGCCCGGCGTGGTGTTCACTTCCAGCATATTGATCTTGCCCTCCTTGGAGATGATATAGTCGACACGGATGATGCCGTTACAATGCAGGATGTCGTAGATGTGGCTGGTAATCTCACGGACACGGCGTGCCACATCCTCAGAGATGCGGGCGGGCGTAATCTCCTGCACCTGACCATTGTACTTGGCATCGTAATCAAAGAACTCATTGGATGTCACCACCTCGGTGATGGGCAGGGGCACCGACTTCTCACGGGTTTTATAGATACCCATCGTGACCTCCGTACCCTCCAGGTACTGCTCGACCATGATCTCCGGGCTTTCCAGCATGGCCTTGCGGATGGCAGCAGCCAGCATGTCCTTCTCCTTCACCTTCGACACGCCAAAGGACGAGCCGTCGGTAGCGGGCTTGACGAAGCAAGGCATACCGATGCGCTGCTCTATCTCGTCATCGCTGACCAGCTGTTCATAGCCGCGGCGAATGAGCAGCGAGTCGGCCACCGACACCCCATAGCCACGCAGGTACTGGTTCAGTACGAACTTGTCGAACGTCATGGCCTCCACCAGCACGCCGCTGGTTGAATAGGGCAGTCCGATGAGGTCGAAGTAGCCTTGCAGGATGCCGTTTTCACCCGGGGTGCCGTGAATGGTGATGTAGGCATAGTCGAAGAGCATGGCCTTGCCGTCTTCCACAAACGAGAAGTCGTTACGGTCGATGCGTGCCGTCAGGCCACCAGGCAGCTCGACGTGCCAGTCCTGCCCTTTGATGTCGACGATATATACGTTATAGCGTTCTTTGTCGAAGAACGAATAGAGACCTTGGGCTGAGCGCAGCGAGACGTCGTGCTCAGAAGAGTCGCCACCGCAGACGATGGCAATGTTGCGTTTCAAATTTTTCATTGTATTTTTGTTTTTAATTTTTCGATGTTTCGTTATTACGATGTTTCGAGGCTTCGACATTACGAGCTGATGGCTCGCTGATAGTTTCGCCACTTCTCGAGCAGTGCCTCCATGTCGTCAGCGAGCGGTGACGTGAAGTCAAGCTGCTGGTGCGTTGTCGGGTGCACAAAGCCCAGCGTCTGTGCATGCAAAGCCTGTCGGGAGCAGAGCTTGAAGCAGTTCTGGATATATGCCTTGTAGGATGCGGTGCGCTCCCCGCGCAGAATCTCCATGCCCCCATAGCGCTCGTCGGCAAACAGCGGGTGACCGATGTGCTTCATGTGAGCACGTATCTGGTGGGTGCGCCCTGTCTCTAAGCGGCACTCCACCAAGGTGGTATAGCCATAGCGTTCCAACACCCTGTAGTGCGTCACTGCCGACTTGCCGATGTCCGACCCCGGCGGGAAGACAGCCATGCGCTGGCGGTCCCTCGGGTCGCGCCCGATGTTGCCCTCTATGCGTCCGGTGTCCTCGGTGAAGTTGCCCCACACCAGTGCCAGATAGCTGCGGTGGGTGTCGTGGTTGAAGAACTGTGCCCCCAGCTCGGTCTTGGCCTCCGGCGTCTTGGCGACCACCAACAGCCCGCTGGTGTCTTTGTCGATGCGGTGTACCAGCCCGACGGACGGGTCATTGGGGTCATAGCTCGGCATGTTGCGCAGGTGCCACGCGATGGCATTGACCAGCGTACCGTGGAAATTGCCGACACCCGGATGGACAACCATCCCGGCAGGTTTGTTGACAATCATCAGTTGGTCGTCCTCATAGACCACGTCGAGGGGAATGTCCTCCGGCTCAATGGTTGTATCGTAGTGCGGACGGTCGAGCATCAGCGTGATGACATCTCCCGGACGCACCTTGTAGTTGCTCTTGACGGGCTGTCCGTTGACCTGTATGAAGCCGGCGTCTGCCGCTTTCTGGATGCGGTTGCGCGAGGAGTGCTGGACGTGTTCCGACATGTATTTGTCGATACGCACCGGCACCTGTCCGCGATCCACCTCCATGCGAAGGTGCTCATAGAGTTCCTTGCCTTCGCCGTCAAAATCTGCAGACTCGTCTATCAGCTCAATATCATCGAGTTCGTCTTCCATTATTCCATCTCTGGGTCTGTAACCTCTTCAAAGTCATCTATGCCTCCGTCTTCCGGAACGGCATAAGAGGGTTCCACATATTCAAAATCATCATAGTCGCCAATACTTCCGTCGCCGACCAGCAGTGTCAGCGGGTAATCGATGGAGATACGGTCACCGTTGGAGACGCGGCGTCCCCGGCAGATGATGCCATATACCCAGTCGCGTTCACCCGACACCCGCTTGGCGGGCAATAGCCTGAAGCCCATGGCCATCAGCTTCGCCTCAGCTTCGCGGACACTGGAGTTGTCCACGATGTCAGGAACAACAACTGTGGGCGACGAGGGGGAGTTGACAGTAACATACACGGTATGTCCGCTTTTCACTTTCGTTCCATACCCGGGAGTCTGTGCCAGGATATAGTCGGCGGGCAACGTCTTATTATAGCCCGAGTCTGTAACCATGATGGTCAGTCCGTCTTCCTCCAGTAGCATTCGTGCCTTGCTATAGGTCATGCCCTTCACTTGGGGTACTACGATACCCTCGCCGTGGTGCGTATAAATCTCCAGTCCGTACTTCACGCCAAAGCACAGCAACACCACGATGACAGCCATCGTCAATAGGTTGCCCAAAAGATAGGCATCTGCTATTTTTCTGAGAAGTTTCTTCGCGAACATTATTATATATATGCTAAAACAACGAGCAAAGTTACAAAGATTTCCTGAGACAACAAAAAAATTGGGTATATTTCTTGAAAATACACCCAATTCTTATTCTCTGACCCAAGGTGCAGAGTGTAACATAACGTATCTTGAGATACCGGATTTACTTTCCGTGACGCTCGCTAGATACTGTTAACTTCTTGCGGCCCTTAGCGCGGCGAGAAGCCAGTACGCGGCGACCATTCTTCGTTGCCATACGCTCGCGGAAACCATGCTTGTTCACGCGGCGACGATTGTGCGGCTGAAATGTTCTTTTCATATTTTTATCTTCGTTTTATTGTTATTATTCGGAGTTTCGGGCTGCAAAATTACATAATTATTTCTAATTGTGCAAGTTTCAAGCATTTTTTTTAATGATTAATGTTCAATTTTTAATTTTTCTTCGTACCTTTGCACCCTGAAATGGTGCGAGACTGCTCACGCTCGGCAAAAAAAGCAAGCTATTTTGCTCTTGCTTAATCGCAGCCTTGGCACCCTGAAAACTGAGATTTACATATTTATTATAGCATATTTTTTTATGATTAACTCACAAGACATCAAGAAAGGAACCGCCATTCGCATGGACGGTGCCATTTGGGTTTGCATCGACTTCCAGCACCGCAAGCCCGGTAAGGGTAACACCATCATGAACATCAAGATGAAGAACGTCACCGACGGTCGTGTGCTGGAGCGCCGCTACAACATCGGTGAGAAACTCGAGGACGTCGTCATTGAGCACCGCGACTACCAGTACCTCTATGAGGACCAGGAAGGCCGCATCTTCATGAACCAGGAGACCTTCGAGCAGATTCCCATCGCCAACGACCTGGTGATCGGTCACGAATTCATGAAGGAAGGCGACGTGGTATCGGTTGTCAGCGACACCACCGACGGTACCATCCTCTATGCTGAGATGCCCGTCAAGACCATCCTGCGTGTCACTCACTCTGAGCCCGGCATCAAGGGCGACACCGCCACCAACACCCTGAAGCCCGCTACGCTGGAGACAGGTGTTGAGGTTCGTGTGCCCCTGTTCATCAACGAGGGCGACCTCATTCAGGTTGACACCCGCGACGGTTCTTATCTGGCTCGCGCCAAGGAGTAATGACGGGCTCCGCCCTAATTGATAATTGATAATTGATAATTGACAATTGAAATATTCGATTATCGTTCCTGTCTTCAATCGACCTGACGAGGTTGACGAACTGCTTGAGAGCCTTTGCTCCCAGACACTGAAGGACTTTGACGTCGTTATCGTTGAGGACGGTTCACAAATCCCCTGCAAGGATGTTTGCGACAAGTACGCAAACATCCTTGACTTGCATTATTACTTCAAGGAGAACAGCGGTCCGGGCCAGAGCCGCAACTACGGTGTTGAGCGTGCCAAGGGCGAGTATGTCATCATTCTCGACTCTGACGCCGTCACGCCTCCGGGCTTCATGCAGGCCATCGACGACGAGCTCAGGCGTCAGCCCAGCGATGCCTGGGGCGGACCGGATGCTGCCCACGACTCGTTTACAGACATCCAGAAAGCCATCTCGTATGCCATGACCTCGTTCTTTACGACGGGTGGCATCCGTGGCGGTAAGAAGCAGCTCGACAAGAAGTTCTATCCCCGCTCGTTCAACCTCGGCGTGCGCCGCGAGGTGTACCTGCAGTTGGGCGGTTTCTCGACGGAGCGTTTCTCGAAGATGGCGCTCTATGGCGAGGATATCGACTTCAGCCTCCGCATCTACAAGGGGGGCTACAGCTGCCGTCTCTTCCCCGAAGCCTGGCTGTGGCACAAGCGCCGCACGGACTTCCGCCGATTCTGGCGCCAGGTCTACAACAGCGGCTATGCCCGCATCAACCTCTGGCGCAAGTATCCTGAGGCTTTGAAACCCGTACACGCCCTGCCGTCGGTATTCACCTTAGGCGTTGCCGGCCTGTTGCTGCTATTCCTGGCAGGTCTCGCCTTGTATCTGTTCTCTACCGACCACATGAGCGGCGCCATCGGTTTTGCCTTGTGCGAACTGGCTCCTATACCTCTTATATTATATAGTGCCCTGATATTCATCGATTCCAGCATCCGCAACAAGAGCGTCAAGGTGGGCCTCATCTCCATCCCTGCCGTCTTCATCCAGCTCATTGGCTATGGTGTAGGATTCCTGGAGTCGTTGCTGACGAAGAAAAAACATGGATAAGCTCAACATCAACCAGTGGGCAGAGGAAGACCGTCCGCGTGAAAAACTCATGCGGCTGGGTGCTGCGGCACTGACTGATGCTGAACTGTTGGCTATCCTGGTGGGCTCGGGGTCGCCCAAGGAGGATGCCGTATCGCTGATGAAGCGCGTCCTGGCCGACTGCAACAACAACCTGAACACCCTGGGCAAGCGCACCATCCACGACCTCTGCCTGTATAACGGCATCGGCGAGGCGAAGGCCATCACCATCCTGGCAGCCTGCGAACTGGGCAAGCGCCGCCAGATGGAGAAGGCAGAGGAGCGTCCCGACTTGGGAACAGCCACCTACATCTACAACCACATGCACCCTGTGCTGCAGGACTCGGACGTGGAGGAGTTCTGGGTACTGCTGATGAACCAGAACCACCGGCTCATCAAGAAGCTGTGTATTTCGCGGGGCGGCATCACCGAGGTAGCTGTCGACATCCGCATCATCATGCGCGAGGCCGTCCTGGCCAACGCCACCATCATTGCCGTCTGCCACAACCATCCGTCAGGGAGCCTGCGCCCCAGCAGGATGGACGACGACCTGACCAACAGCCTTGCACGTGCCTGTCAGGTCATGCGCATCAAACTGCTCGACCACGTCATCGTGACCGACGGCTGCTACTACAGCTACCACGAAGAAGGGCGCATCTGATAAGCGCATTCGCTAATTGATAATTGACAATTGATAATTGAACTTTATCGTTCAATGGTCAATGGTCAATGGTCAATGGTCATCGGTTTAGCTTCCATGTGACACCGTCCTTGGTGTCCTTCACCTCAAAACCGGCGGCAGCCAGTTCGTCGCGTATCTTGTCGGAGGTTGCCCAGTCCTTGTCGGCCTTGGCCTTGGCACGCAGTGCCAGCACCATGTCCACCACCTTGCCGAAAGCCTCCTCACGCTCGTTGGAACCATGAACCGCCAACCCTGAACCCTGAACCATCGATAGTCCCAGGATGTCCTCGGCAAAGAGGTGCATCACCTCCGTCAGTTCCTTCAGGCAGTCGGCGCAGATGGTCGCCTTATGGTCGGTCAGCTTGTTGACGACCGTGCAGGCCTCAAACAGGTAGCTGATGACCAGCGGCGTGGCAAAGTCGTCGTTCATGGCGTCGTAGCATTTTTCACGCAGACTCTTGACCACACGCTCCGTCTCGGCATCACACTGCGGAGAGACGGTGATGCGCGACAGGTCGCCGATGGCCTGCTGCAACTTCTCCAGTCCCTTCTCGGCAGCCTGCAGGGCATCGTTCGAGAAATCGACGGTGCCGCGATAGTGTGCCGAGAGCACGAAGAAGCGGATGGTCATGGGCGAGTAGGCTTTCTCCAACAGCGGATGGTCGCCCTTGAAGAACTGCTCCAGCGTGATGAAGTTATTATACGACTTGCCCATCTTCTTGCCGTTGATGGTCAGCATGTTGTTGTGCATCCAGTACTTCACGGCCGGGTGTCCCATTGAGGCAACAGCCTGCGCTATCTCACACTCGTGGTGGGGGAAGACGAGGTCCATGCCGCCGCCGTGGATGTCGAAGGTCTCACCTAAGTACTTGCGTCCCATGGCCGTACACTCGCAGTGCCAGCCGGGGAAACCGTCGCTCCAGGGTGACGGCCAGCGCATGATGTGTTCGGGCTGTGCCTTCTTCCACAGGGCGAAGTCGGCCTGGTTGTGCTTCTCGCCCACACCGGCCAGCTCGCGGCTCTCGTCCTTGATGTTCTCCAAGGAACGGCCGGAGAGGATGCCGTACTTGTGTACCTTATTATATGCCTCTATGTCGAAATACACCGAGCCGTTCGACTCGTAGGCAAAGCCGTTGTCCAGGATCTGCTGCACCAGCTGCTGCTGTTCAATGATGTGTCCCGTGGCGTGCGGCTCGATGGAAGGGCGCAGCACGTTCAGCGCATCCATATACTGGTGGTAGCGGTTGGTGTAGTACTGGGCTATCTCCATTGGCTCCAGCTGTTCCAGGCGGGCCTTCTTGGCTATCTTGTCCTCGCCCTCGTCGGCATCGTGCTCCAGATGGCCCACGTCCGTGATGTTACGGACATAGCGCACCTTATAGCCCAGATGCTTCAGGTAGCGGAACACCACGTCAAAGGTGATGGCAGGACGGGCATGCCCCAGATGGGGGTCTCCATAGACGGTCGGTCCACACACATACATTCCCACATTGGGTGCATTCAACGGCTCGAAACGCTCCTTCTGGCGCGTCAGCGTATTATAGATTACGAGTTTTGATTCCATACTTTTTCGCTTTTTGCCTGCAAAGATAGTGTAAATCGAGCGAAACACCAAAGAAAAAAGCTTTTTCTTGTCAAATGCCGTTATTTATGGGGCAAACTGCATTAATTCTCCAAAATCGCTTCCGTATGTCAGCATTAATTTGTATCTTTGCAGCCAAAAATTGTAATAAGCATAATATTTATAGTAATGTACACACGTTTGACAGCTGCAGAGGCTGCAGCACTGATTAAGAATGGCGATCATATCGCTATGAGTGGCTTTACACCCGCTGGTGTAGCCAAGGCAACCACCAAGGAACTGGCTAAGATAGCCGTGGCTGAGCATGAGGCCGGCCGCGAGTTCAAGGTAGCCATCTTCACCGGCGCCTCTACCGGACAGAGCACTGACGGCGACCTGGCTAACGCACAGGCTATCCTCTACCGTGCCCCCTACACGACCAACCCCGACTTCCGCAAGCATGTCAACATGGGTGAGATTCCCTACAACGACCTGCACCTGAGCCACATGGCACAGGAGTTGCGCTATGGTTTCTATGGTCCGCTGGACTGGGCCATCCTGGAGGTCTGCGACATCGAGGATTGCGGCAACGACTATCACGTCTTCCTGACGGCCGCCGGCGGCATCTCGCCCACGGCAGCCCGCCTGGCCAAGCACGTCATCCTGGAGCTGAACTCGTTCCACAACCCCAACGCCAAGTTCATCCACGACGTCTATGAGCCGCTGGATCCCCCCTACCGCAAGGCTATCCCCATCGAGCACGTCGGCGACCGCATCGGCGTGCCCTACGTCTCTATTCCCAAGGACAAGGTGGTAGGCGTTGTTGAGTGTAACATCCCCGACGAAGCTCGTGCCTTCAAGGACTCAGACCCCGTAACGGAGAAGATTGGCTATCTGACAGCAGAATTCCTCGTAGAGGAGATGCATAAGGGCCGTATTCCCAAGGAGTTCCTGCCCCTGCAGAGTGGTGTGGGCTCAACGGCCAACGCCATCCTCGGAGCACTGGGAGAGGACAAGCACGTGCCCGACTTTAACATCTATACCGAGGTGATTCAGAACTCGGTCATCGAGATGATGCTCACGGGTCGTGTGAAGGACGCTTCAGCCTGCTCGCTAACAGTCTCGAACGAGTGTCTGATGCAGGTCTATGACAACATGGACTATATGAAGCAGCACCTGACGCTGCGCCAGAGTGAGATTTCAAACTCACCGGAAATCATCCGCCGCTTAGGTGTGATAGCCATCAATACGGCTATTGAGGCCGACCTCTATGGTAATGTGAACTCCACCCACATCAGCGGTACGAAGATGATGAACGGTATCGGTGGCTCGGGTGACTTCATCCGCAATGCCTACCTGTCTATCTTCACCTGCCCGTCGGTGGCCAAGGGTGGCGTCATCTCGTCAATCGTACCCTTCGTCAGCCACCAGGACTCGTCGGAGCATGATGTCAACATCATCGTCACCGAACAGGGTATTGCCGACCTGCGCGGCAAGTCACCCGCACAGCGTGCCGAACTGATTATCGAGAACTGTGCTCACCCCGACTACAAACAGCTGCTGTGGGACTACCTGAAGATTGCCAAGATGGGACAGACCCGTCATAACCTGCCTGCTGCCTTCGCCATGCACGACACGCTGGCTCGCAAGGGCGACATGAAGCTGACTGACTTTGCCGAGTACGTGAAGTAAAGGAAACGACCACAGGAATGATTGATGATAATTCATGATATATTCATGGCAATTATATGCTAAAGATTAATATTCCACAAGGAGCGCACGAGGTGCTGTTGCATGCTTGCTGCGCTCCTTGTTCGTCTGCCATCGTCGAATGGATGCTGCAAAACGGTGTCCGCCCGACCATCTATTACTATAACCCCAACATCTGGCCTCGCAAGGAGTACGACATCCGCAAGGCCGAGAGCCAGCGGCACGCCGAGAGCCTCGGCATCCGCTGGATTGACGGCGACTACGACCACGAGCAGTGGCGTTGCGATGTCCGGGGACTGGAAGGCGAACCCGAGCGCGGCAGCCGCTGCAGCCTGTGTTTCCGTCTGCGCCTGACGGCAGCAGCCCGCGAAGCCCGCCGCCAGGGGCTGCGCTTCTTCACCACCACGCTGGCCTCGTCGCGCTGGAAGAGCATCGAGCAGATTACCGCTGCCGGACTGGCCGCCCAGCAGGCGGTGGAGGGTACGGAGTTCTGGGCACAGAACTGGCGCAAGGGCGGACTCTATGAGCGCCGCAACCAACTGCTCAAGGAGTACCAGTTCTACAACCAGCAGTACTGCGGCTGCGAATATTCCGTCAGAGATACTGCATCATGATAGGATCAGGGAGGAATACAATATCACGGCTTGAGGTGTACTGATTTAGGTTGACAGTTTATACTCTTAATTTCAATACTGGTTTACAAACCATTTTATTTACATTATTTGTCTATGTTCTGCTTATTCCTAAGCGAGTTGACATATAGAACGCTTTGTTCCCTTTCAGGTTGACAGATTTATCTGTTATTCCTGAATCGGGTTTA
>CAMHJQ010000028.1 GCA_946185485.1 uncultured Prevotellaceae bacterium
GAGCATGTACTCTTCAACTAAATTGCAGAAGAACCACCTAAATCAGTACACCTCAGTGTCAACTGTCTTAGGAATAAGCAGAACATAGACAAGTAATGTAAATAAAATGGTTTGTAAACCAGTATTGAAATTAAGAGTATAAACTGTCAACCTAAATCAGTACACCTCAATTTGCGTATAGGCGTTTAATCGTTTGCGCATACGCACACGATGATTTGCGTAGGCGCAAACGGTCGTGGGAACGGCTTCTATTCCCTGTTAGAACGGCATTTAATCCCTGCGCGAATACTGCCCAACCCCTATAAAGTCCTATCAGGATCAGCAATAGAAGGCATTCGGATGAGTCATAACGATTATCCGGAATAACCTAATGGGGAGTTTCAAAATCAGACAATTGAGATCCAGAATTAGCAAAATCTTTGCTAAAGGGGCTTTATTGCTTGGTAGTTTGCAAGATTTTGTTTATCTTTGCAACCATAACAAAGCAAAGAATACTAAACGAATGAAATAATGATGAAACAGAAACTATTATTCATGATGTTCCTGCTCTGCACCATCGTACAGGGAGTATGGGCACAAGCCAATTGGGAAGAGGTCTATGCCATGACGGAGACCACATCGGCAGACTGGACTCAGCTTAATGCGGGTTCCTCGACGGGACAGACGCTCGGCGCGGCGGGCAACACGACGTACTTATACGCCGACGCGAACCTCGCGTTCAGTAACAGCACGGCGGGCGGCAGCGGCCTGACCATCCTGGGCACGGTGTATCTCTATCTGCCCGAGGGCGTGACCATCACCTGCAAGGGTGCCGATGCCAGCGGACAGACGGGCGGCGGCGCGGGCATCGAGGTGGCGGCGGGCAACGCGCTCTGGATCATTGGCAAGGGTACGGTGAATGCCACGGGCGGCGATGCTGCGAATGGCGGCAATGGCGCAAACGGCCATAACGCATCGTACCACTCTAAAGAGGGCGCGGCATGGGTTGGCGGCGGTGGAACCGGCGGCAATGGTGGTGGCGGTGCCGGCGCGGGCATTGGCACACGTGGCGGCAATGGCGGTGCCGGCGGTAGCGCCCCTGAAAGCGAGATTTATTATAAGAAGTGGGTTGAAAATGGCATAGCTGGCAGTGCCGGTAGTGCTGGTCTGACCGCTGATGGCATGGGCAAACTGTATGTATCCGATGGCATCACGGTGAAGGTTACGGGCGGCAGCAAAGGCGCCGCCGGTAGTGCCGGCAGTGCCGGCAAGAGTTATTTGTATGTTGGATATAATGACTACAGCTTCCCTGGCGGTGGCGGCGGCGGTGCCGGTGGCGGCGGCGGAGCTGCCAGCGGCATCGGTACCGGAGGCTCCGGTACCGGTGCCGGTGGCGGCGGCGGAGCTGCCAGCGGCATCGGTACCGGAGGCTCCGGTGGCGGCGGCGGTGGCGGCGGTGCCAAAGGCTCACATACCTGGGCAGGGTATGGATTCTTCCAAGTCTTCGCAAACGGCGGTGGCGGCGGTCAAAATGGTGACGGCTCTTTTGCCGCCGCCGGTGGTACCGCAGGGGTGTCGAAAGACAATGTCGCTAATGGTCTTTGTGATACCAATGATGCTAAATGGGTGGCAACAGCCGCAGAAAGAACAAGCGAAGCTGGAAGTCAAGTAAAACGAATCACCGATGGCGGCAGCGGCGGCGCGGCAGGCAGTGCCAGCACCAGCGAGCAGGCCGTCACCTTCAATTTCAAAATGCCTGCGCAAGGCGAATGGGATATGGTCTGTCAGCAGACGAAGACCAGCCAGAGCCAATGGAGGGTGCTGCTCGCCGGGGGCCATAAGGGGGCGACGATAGGCACGGCAGGTGCTACGACGTATTATTACGCCACGGGCGACCGCACGTTCACCAACGTCAACGCCGGCGGCAGCGGACTGACCATCTTAGGCACGGTGCATCTCTTCATTGCCTCCGGGCAGACCATTACCTGCAAGGGTGCCGATGCCGACGGAGCCACGGGTGCCGGTGCGGGTATCGAACTGACGGCGGGCAACGCGCTCTACCTCATCGGCAGCGGCAAGCTCGTGGCCACAGGCGGCAACGCTGCTAACGGCTGCAATGGCTCGAAGGGCGGAGATGCAGCTTACAAAATTGCAAAAGATGTAGTATATGACAGTAACGGGATAAAGTCTGGTGACGGCGGTCGCGGCGGCGACGGCGGCGGCGGTGCCGGTGCAGGCATCGGTACACGCGGTGCCGATGGCGGCGCAGGCGGTGCTGGCGGAGTAGGGAAACAAGAGTTTGCTGACGTAACAGGTAATGTAGGCAGCAATGGTGTTGGCGGCGGTACCGCTGCCGACATGGGCACGCTCTATGTTTACCAAATGGCCGAGCCAACGATAGAGGCTCATGGAGGCAGCAGTGGCAGCAGTGGCAGTGGTGGCGCTGCAGGTCTCAATGCAGTATTTCGGCCATTTGATCAAAGTGCTGTTATTATTATGCTTGCGCCCAGGAAGGAGATTCATGACGGCAGCAGTGGCACCAGCAGCAGAAGTGGCACCCTCCGCAGAAATGGTGACTATGCTAGAGGTAATGTTTATTCTATAGGTGGCGGCGGCGGCGGCGCCTGCGGTGGTTTCGGCGGCGCTGCCAGCGACATCGGTACCGGCGGCCCCGGCGGTGGCGGCGGTGGCGGCGGTGCCTCAGGAACCATTACATATAAAGCCCTTCCGGAACTTTCATACTATCAGGTAGGAGCCTTAGGAGGCAAAGGCGGTGCTAATGCGGATGGAACACCCGCTGCTGACGGTGAGGGAACGATGATTAACAGCGAAAAGACAAATGTAGTGTTCGACGAGGAATCCTATAAAGATTATACATTCCTCGGCTGGTACAACGGCGACAACCGCGCTGCCGGCGGCACGGGCGGCACTGCGGGCACGGCCTCGCAGAACGGGACATACGAGGTGATACCGGCCGTCATCAGCCTGGCCGACAATGCCGACAACAGCACGATTATCAGCACGGCTAATGGCTATTCAGCCGATGTGACGCTGCAGGGCCGCACTTTCTACAAAGACGGCTCGTGGAACACGCTGTGCCTGCCCTTCAACCTTGACAACTTCAACGGCACACCGTTGGAGGGTGCTACGGTGAAGACCCTCGCATCAACCAGCTTCGAGGGCGGCACGCTGACGATGACCTTCAGCGACGACCTGACAAACATTACCGCCGGCACACCGTATATCGTGAAGTGGGCAGCCGGCACCGACATCGTGGCCCCCGTGTTCAAAGGCGTCAGCATCAGCAATGTCACAGCCAACGCTGAGACCGACTATGTCGATTTTATCGGTACATACGCCCCCGTAAGTATCTACACCGCCGAGAAGACCAACCTCTACCTCGGTGCCGACGATATGCTTTACAGTCCCTCGTCCAGCGACTTTCAGGTGAACGCCTGTTGCGGCTACTTCCAACTGAAGCAGGCCCTCAACGCCGGCGAGCCCATCAATATCAACTTCGGCGGCGATGACAACAAGACGGGCGTGATAGAGTTGAAGAATGGAAAAAAGGACGAATGGAAGTCCTTGGATTCCTGGTACACGCTGGACGGACGGAAGCTCGACGGCAAGCCAACGCGACGCGGCATCTATATCAATAACGGAAAGAAAGTAGTGATGAAGTAAACATTTGTGAGACGCGGGGACTGGTACCTGTTTCACTCAATCATAAAGAGAATATGACAGTGGCTGGTATATGTTTAATAACAAAAGTTTAACAAGAAACCCAAAAACTCCATATATTACATCAGTATTCCCACACTGAGAGAATATACTTCAAAAAATCCTTCTGTTTACAAACGAACAAGGTAAAACAAACAATAACTGCTGTTAGCCATGCAATTATGCTAACAGCAGTTATACTCTTTACACAAATCACTTTCTCATCAGCTTGACGAACCACTCTTCTTCAGGATGGAAGCCCCAAAAGTGTTTCCCATCACCACCTAAATCCCAAGGACTCATCACCTCGAAGGACTTTAAGGGAAGAAGATGGTCATTACCCTGATGTAATAACACTTTCGTCCTACGACGATACTTGCGGCTACTTGCCTGCTTTCCTTTCTTTTGCGACTTGCAGCAGCACCATGTGCTGACTGGCATTCGCTTTCTACTTCTGCTCATTGTCTCGTAAATGTTATGAGGCGACACGGATTTCTGTCTCATGCCGTCTCGGTTAAACATTACGAGGCTGTATGGTTCTGAATGTTCATCATCGTTTTTCTTTCCCTTTGGCTTTTATGCCATCTCCAGTTCTTCTTGGAGAATAGAAATATGCAGACAGTCCTCTATCTTCGACATAGTTTCGAGAGAAAGGTTCTCCTGACCTTTTAGAACCTTTGAAACGTATTGCTGGCTGCACCCCATCATATCAGCCAACTGCTTCTGGGTCATGCTGAGTTCATCCATCTTCTCCAGCATTTTCACGGCAATACGCTGGGAATGACGCAGCCACGACTTGTTCTGCATCCTCCACTCTGCCCTCTCCCTCCATTTGGAAGGTGTGGGCGACTGATGTTCCTTCAGTCGTGCAATTACATCTTTCATAAATACCTCCTTTTCTATATTAAACCAATTCACTCCCTTTTGGGGGCAAAGTTAAGCAAATTATTCGAATTACACAACTTTTAGGTTGTTTTTCTTTGTTATTATGCTAATTATCGTTATCTTTATGAGACAAATACTGAAGTCCCGCTGTGTCCTTGGCGCAATCATCCTGGGCACCGACATAGCCTCACATAGAACTGTATCGGTGCCTTTCTTATTCATTTCGTTTGACTAATTCTATCGCCTCCTTACCTGTCAGGTGCTCAATATCGAAACGTATCATCAGCATGCGGGACAGGCCGTTTTCAATCTCTTTCTGGAGAGCTTCTTCCTGATTCGGATTATATCGGTTGCCAAGCATACGTGCCGTGTCCAGTTTCTCTTGTGCATCCTCAATGATATGGATTCTTCCGAATGCTATGACACTACGATAAAAGGTGGTGTACTTCTGAGGCTGAACAGCGTCCTGATCGATGACACAGAAAGATGCTCTATCACATTTGCGAATGGCATCTACCTTATGTCCTGTCAACGCACTATGGAAGTACAGCTTTCCATCGTGATAGACATAGCTGATGGGGACAGCGTATGGATAGTCATCATCACCAAGCAATGCCAGAGTGCCAGCTGTGGCCTTCTGCAATATAGCGATACTTTCTTCTTCGGTAAGCTGTTGACGCTTACGCCTCATTTCCCTAAATCCACTCATAACAATCCTGATACAATGTCACCGTGACGTTTCTCATCGTTCTTCGGAGACACTATGATTTCCAACGCCAGGTTTTCCTGACGAGTGTTGTTATTGACGAAACGTCGAATTCCGTCGCGACTCGGCAGAGTCTAAGCAAGCTTGACTTTGCTCTCGCTGCTCTGTCATTTGTATGTGTGATAGTACGCAGATGGAAACTCTTACCCATCACGATCAGCAAAACAGCAGAAAGGATAAGCACGATTCCAACGGCAAGTCTGAAGGTGAGTGATTCGTCAAACACCATCACGCCGATGGCTACTGCCGTCAAGGGTTCCAAGGCTCCCATGATGGCCGTTGGCGTGGCTCCTACCTCATGAACGGCTATGGTCATGAATACCAGTGAAAGAACCGTTGGCACTAACCCCAGCCAACAGGCAAAGAACCAGGCACGGGGCGAGGGCGGCAACATCAGATGCAAGTCAGGCGAAGTAAATGAATAGGCCATCAGGCACAACATGCAAATCAACAACACATAGAACGTGAGTTTCAAAGATGACATGCGTATGTTCGACTGGTTGACTATCACGATATAAACAGCGTAAGTAAGTGAGGAGACCATCACCAGTAGTACGCCAATCGTGCTGAGCGAGATACCTACATCGCCCCTGTATAACAGGCCGATACCAACCAAGGCAAGGATGATGGATGTAATGGTTGAAGCCGTCACCTTCTCTTTGAAAAACGAGGCCATGATGACAGCCACCATCACAGGATAGACGAACAGGATGGTTGATGCAATGCCGGCATCCATAAAGTGAAAGCTCTGGTAATACGTGATGCTGGATGCTGCAAAAAGCATTCCGAGGGAGCCAAGAACCTTCAGCTCGCCCTTTGTGACACTGAAGTCTTTTCGTCGAACTATCAGCATGATGGCCAGCATCAGTACTGCCATGAAGAAACGGTAAAAGAGAACGGACGCAGTGTTTACGCCTTCCTCATAAAGCGGTAAGGCTCCGAACGGATTGGTGCCATAACAGACAGCAGCCAATATGCCGCAGATGATTCCCTTATGTTTCATTCTCCCGATAATTGTCATTGATATACGACTTCGTAGTCATGTCACTTAACGATTTCATCAATAGCTTTAACACATTCTTCCTTGGCAGAAGATTCTTCAATCTTGGTGCAAATTTAGTTATTTTCCCGCAAAAACCGAATAGTTACCAAAAAAAATTGTGTAAAAACAGGCTGCTCCTCGGCAAAAAACAAGCTCTATTCACTTGTACACCATGCCGGGGGACGTTGCACAAAAAAAAAGACCGCTGACTTATTGTAAGTCAGCGGTCAATTGAAAAACTCTAAGTCGAGGTGACAGGACTCGAACCTGCGACAGCCTGGTCCCAAACCAGGAACGCTACCAACTGCGCTACACCTCGATACAATTTTGCGGGTGCAAAGGTACTAAATTCCCCGGACACCCGCAAATATTTAGATAGAAAAATTACTTGATGATGCCTTGTTCGACAAATATTTTCTTCAAAGCAGTGACAGAACGGTCTACCTGCTCCTTGGTGTGGGTAGCCATCAGCGCATAGCGCACCAGCGTGTCCTGAGGAGCACAGGCAGGCGGAATGACGGGGTTGATGAACACCCCGGCCTTGAAGGCGAGGGCAGTAACCAGGAACGTCTTCTCAATGTCGCGGACATAAAGCGGGATGATAGGACTCTCCGTGTCGCCAATCTCAAAGCCTTCCTCGGCAAAGCGCTTCAGTGCATAGCGGGTGACATCCCAAAGGGCCTCAATGCGCTCGGGCTCCTGCTGCAGGATGTGCAGCGCCTCCATGGCTGCTGCGGTGGCAGCGGGAGTGTTGGAAGCCGAGAAGATATAGGTGCGGCAGTTGTGACGCAGGAAATTGATGGTGTCCCAGTCGGAGGCGATGAAACCGCCGATGCTGGCCAGCGACTTGGAGAAGGTTCCCATAATGAGGTCTACCTCGTCGGTCAGTCCGAAATGGTCGCAGACACCACGTCCGTGGTCACCGAAGACACCGATGCCGTGAGCCTCGTCGACCATGATGGAGCAGTTGTACTTATGCTTCAATTCCACAATCTCAGGCAGCTTGCACAGGTCACCCTCCATAGAGAAGACACCATCGACAACGATGAGCTTGATGGCCTCGTAGGGCAGCTTCTGCAGTACACGCTCCAGGTCTTCCATGTCGTTGTGCTTGTAATGCAACTGACGGGCAAACGACAGACGACGGCCGTCAACAATGCTTGCATGGTCGCGGTCGTCGCAGATGATGTAGTCGTCCTTGCCGACGACCATTGCCAAAACACCCTGATTGACAGAGAATCCCGTGGAGAAGCACAGACAGTCGTCCTTATGGATGAACTCTGATATCTCTTTCTCCAACTGGACATGGATATCAAGGGTACCATTGAGGAAACGGCTTCCAGCACAGCCACTACCATACTTGTCGAGAGCACGCTTTGCTGCATCGATAATACGCTGGTCACCAGTGAGTCCCGTATAGGCATTAGAGCCGAACATCAAGACCTTATGGCCGCCCATTTCAACCTCCGTACCCTGCTTTCCCTCAATCGCACGGAAATAGGGATAAACGTCAGCCTCCATGTACTTCTGCGGCTCACGATAATGCTTGTATTTTTCTTGTAATTGTCCCATATAATAATAGGTGTAGCCTTGGCTACGATTAGTTTCAGGCTGCAAAGTTAATAATTTTTTATAAATAGTGCAAGAAAAAGCAGAATATTTTGTATTTTTGCAGCGAGAATGGAAACAAGAAAGCACATCACGTTCATAATAAACCCCATTTCGGGCACTGGAAACAAGGCAGAAATACCTGACTTGATAGGCGAACTGCTGGATGAAGAACAATTCAGCTACGACATCCGTAAAACGGAGTATCGCGGCCATGCAGCTGAGATAGCGCACCAGTGTGCGGACGAAGGCACAGACATTGTCGTGGCCGTGGGTGGCGACGGCACCGTCAACGAGGTGGCACGATCGCTGACGCATACCAATACCGCCTTGGGCATCATCCCCTGCGGTTCAGGCAACGGACTCGCCCGCCACCTGTGCATACCCATCAACGTACGAAAAGCCATTCAGGTCATCAACGAGTGCCAGATAGAGGCCTTCGACTACGGCGTCATCAACGGCCTACCCTTCTTCTGCACCTGTGGCATGGGCTTCGACGCCTTTATCTCGCTGAAATTCGCCCAAGCCGGCAAGCGCGGACCCGTCACCTACGTGGAGAACGTGCTGAAGGAGGGGCTGAAATACAAGCCCGAGACCTACGAAATCATTGACGACAGCGGAACCAACAGCTACAATGCCTTCCTCATAGCCTGCGCCAACGCCTCACAATACGGCAACAATGCCTACATCGCACCTGGCGCCACCATGAAGGACGGAATGATGGACGTCATCGTCATGGAACCGTTCGACGCCCTGGAAGCACCGCAGATAGCCGCTGACCTGTTTATGAAGACACTGGGCAACAACTCGAAGATCAAGACCTTCCGCACACGCCAGCTTACCATCCACCGCAAACAGCCAGGCGCCATCCACTACGACGGCGACCCCATCATGACAGGCACGGACATCGATGTCCACATTGAGCACCTGGGCATCAGGATTGTCACCAACCCGGAAGTCCCTGAGGACAAAGCGCAGCCCAACATGGTATTGAACGCCTTCAGCGATTTCTTCAACAATATTAATAATGTGCGCGAAGACATCAGCAAGGACCTTGCTCACCAAAGCCGACGCATACAAGCCATCAACAAGGTGCTGCTGAGAAAGCTAAGAAGCTAAAAGATGCAAACGGTTCTAAGTATCATTGTCGTTTGGGGCGCTGTGAGCTATGCTGCATGGCGGGTCTATCAGCTTTTTCGGAAGGACGAAGAACCCTGCTGTGGATGCAAGATGAAAAAAAACTGCCAAAAATTTGGTGGTTCCGAATAAAAGTACTACCTTTGCACCCGCTTACCGAATATGGTGCCTTGGATGAGTGGCTTAGTCAACGGTCTGCAAAACCGTCTACGGCGGTTCGAATCCGCCAGGCACCTCGCACGAAAAGAAACCTCCCAAGAATTCAATTCAGGGAGGTTTTCTTATAGCAGGGGTACTTGCAACGTCATTGACCAACCCCCTTTAACAAAACAAGAATTATGGAACAAGACAATAGAAAAGTCAGCGTGCTGTTTATGCTTTTCGGCACCCTGTTCTGCGTTTGCCTCATCACCGCAAACGTATTGGAAACAAAGCAACTATCGTTCGGTCCCGTCAACCTGACCGCCGGTATCATCGTATTCCCCGTCAGTTACATCATCAACGATGTCGTATGTGAGGTGTGGGGCTACCAACGCACCCGTATGCTCATCTGGATGGGTTTCGCCATGAACTTCCTAGTTGTCATCTTCGGCGCCATAGCCGACTGGATACCCGGAGCACCCTACTGGCACGGCGAAGAGGGATTCCACGTCATCTTCGGCTTGGCACCACGCATTGCGCTGGCCTCGTTCATCGCCTTCCTTGCCGGTTCGTTCATCAACGCCTACGTGATGTCGAAGATGAAACTCTCAGCCAAAGGCAGCAACTCGTTCAAGAAGGATTTCTCGGCACGAGCCATCTGGAGCACCGTGTTCGGTGAACTCACCGACTCCATCATTTTCTTCCCTCTGGCCCTCGGAGGCGTCATACCCTGGGAAGAGATGCCCTCGCTGATGATTAGCCAAGTGACGCTGAAGACGCTCTACGAGATTCTCGTACTGCCCATCACCATCCGCGTCGTCAACTTCACCAAGAAGCATGACCATGAGGACGTCTACGACAACGACATCAACTACAATATCTTTAATATACTTAAGATATAGTTTAGAGTTTAAAGTTTAGAGATTAGGGGTTAGAGATTAGAGTTTAGAGAAATATGAACAGAGAACAGGAAGGCCTGCAGCAGTTAGGCCGAAAGACGGAATACAAGATGACGTACGCACCCGAGGTGCTGGAGACCTTTGAAAACAAACACAAGGAAAACGACTACTGGGTACAATTCAACTGCCCCGAGTTCACCTCGCTGTGTCCCATTACCGGCCAGCCCGACTTTGCCGAGATCAAAATCATGTACCTGCCTGCCGAACGCATGGTGGAGTCGAAGAGTCTGAAGCTCTACCTCTTCTCGTTCCGCAACCACGGAGACTTCCACGAGGACTGCGTCAACATCATCATGAAGGACCTCGTGCGGCTGATGCAACCCAAGTACATCGAGGTGACGGGTATCTTCACCCCACGCGGCGGCATCAGCATCTATCCATTTGCCAACTACGGGCAGCCAGGCACCAAGTATGAGCGCATGGCAGAAGAACGTCTGCTGAACAGACAAATGCTATAAAAAGAGCCCTTTTTCACAGCCTATCATAATATTTTGTGCAAAGAGACAAAATATTTCCGATTTGCAGATGGCAGATTGTGATTTATTTTGTATCTTTGCACAAATATTTACTAAAACCTTATTATCACGTATGAAAAAGAAAATCAAGTTCAGTCTTGTCTACCGCGACATGTGGCAGTCGTCAGGCAAATTTCAGCCTCGTAAGGACCAGTTAGAACGTATAGCTCCCGTCATCATCGACATGGGATGCTTTGCCCGTGTGGAAACCAATGGTGGTGCCTTTGAGCAAGTCAACCTCATGGCCGGCGAAAACCCCAACTTGGCCGTTCGTGCATTTTGTAAGCCGTTCAATGAGGTGGGCATCCAAACCCACATGTTGGACCGCGGCCTCAACGCGCTGCGTATGTACCCCGTTCCCGACGACGTCCGCGAGTTGATGTACAAAGTGAAGAAAGCCCAGGGTGTCGACATCCCACGAATCTTCTGCGGTCTGAACGACACACGTAATATCATCCCCAGTATCAAGTGGGCCAAGGCCGCAGGCATGATTCCGCAGGCTACCCTGTGCATCACCACCAGCCCTGTCCATACCGTTGAGTACTATAGCGCCATTGCCGACGAGGTGATTGCCGCTGGTGCCGAGGAAATCTGTCTGAAGGACATGGCCGGTATCGGACAGCCCGCCCTGCTGGGTGCCCTGACCAAGAGCATCAAGGCCAAACACCCCGACATCATCATCCAGTATCACGGTCACTCTGGCCCCGGCCTGTCGATGGCCAGCATCCTGGAAGTTTGTAACAATGGTGCCGACATCATCGATACCGCCATCGAGCCGCTTAGCTGGGGTAAGGTGCATCCCGACATCATCAGCGTCCAGTCGATGCTGAAAAACGAGGGCTTCGAGGTGGCCGACATCAACATGAACGCCTACATGCAGGCCCGTACCCTCACACAGGAGTTCATCGACGACTGGCTGGGCTGCTTCATCAATCCCGCCAACAAGCACATGTCGAGCCTATTGCTTGGCAGTGGCCTGCCTGGTGGCATGATGGGTTCGATGATGGCCGACCTGGGTCCCATCCAGAGCATGATTAACAAACTGCGTGAAAAAAAGGGCGAGCCGACGCTCACGATGGACGACATGTTAGTCAAGCTGTTCAACGAGGTAGAGTACGTATGGCCGAAAGTGGGCTATCCCCCACTGGTTACGCCGTTCTCACAGTACACGAAGAACATCGCGCTGATGAACCTGCTGACCATCGAACAGGGCAAGGGCCGCTATGTCATGATGGACGACGCCATCTGGGGTATGATCCTCGGCAAGAGCGGCAAGGTGCCCGGCACTATCGATCCCGAGTTCGTTGAACTGGCCAAGAAGCAGGGACGCGAGTTCACCGATGCTGATCCGCACACGCTCATCCCCAATGCCCTTGACGGATTCAAGAAGGAGATGGATGAGAACGGCTGGGACTACGGTCAGGACAACGAAGAGCTGTTCGAGCTGGCCATGCACCCCGAGCAATATCGCCCGTTCAAGAGTGGTCAGGCCAAGAAGCAGCTGTTGGCTGACATCCAGAAGGCCAAGGACGCCAAGCTGGGCGGCTCGAAGATGAAGCCCGAGGAACTGGCAGCCTTCAAGCATGCCAAGGCTGATGCACTGACGGCTCCCATTGCCGGACAGGTGTACTACGAATTCTCTGGCGAGGGTGCATGCGAACCTTGTCTGGAACCGTTCATCGGCCAGCAGTACAAGGAGGGCGACATCTACTGCTATATCCAAGCTCCGTGGGGCGAGATTGTTCCCATTCCCGCTGCCCTCGGCGGCAAGCTCGTCGAGGTGGCTGCCAAGCAGGGGGCCAAGGTGCGCCGCGGCGATAACCTCGGCTGGATTGAACGAAGCGAAGCGTAGTGTAGAGTTTAAAGAGTAGAGTTTAGAGAGTAGAGAGTAGAGTTTAGAGAGTAGAGAAGTGTAATACCAAAGATGGACTACTTATCTATTATCAACAAATATTACCCTGCGGACGACGAGCTCCGCAGGGTATTATTGCATCATTCAAGACAGGTGGCAGACCGTTGTCTGCAGATTGTCAGAAAGCATCATGAACTGCCCGCCGACATACACTTTTTAGAGGAAGCTGCCATGCTGCACGACATCGGCATCTACCAGTGTTATGCCCCATCCATCCACTGTCATGGCAGCGAGCCCTATCTGCGCCACGGGCTGATAGGCGGCAACCTGCTCCGCCAGGAAGGCTATGAACGGCATGCAAGGGTGGCCGAGCGGCATACAGGAACGGGATTGCCCGGCTATGAACCGGAAACGCTGGAGGAACAGATAGTATGCTATGCCGACAAGTTCTACTCCAAGTCGAAACCCGACCGCGTGCTCACCGTAGCACAAGCGGCTGAGTCGTTAGAGAAGTTCGGACACAATGGCGTGCTGAAATTCCTGTCTTGGGCAGAACGCTTCGAATAACTCCCCTACTCCTTCCTTGACTGACGGCCAATATCAAGCTTGAAAGCTGGCGAGATGGAATCGATGGCAAAATCGTAACAGAGATTATCTTCATCGATGACACGGAAATGTTGCTTACCTTGCACCGAGTCCTTGGGCGTCTCCCAGATGATACGCTCAAAACGCTCTGCATCTGTTACCGAGTCTGTACGCAGTATGCAGTTGTCAAAACGGTAGTCATAAACAACAGTGGTATCACTGGTCTCTCCCATCACCACATCGTCGGCATAGCCAGTCACCAGCGTGTTGGTGCATAGCAACAGCAGCGGCTGGGCGGTATTGGTAAAGCGCAGGGCTGCACCGCGATCGGCAGAGAACGGGTAGAACTGGGCTATCGTACAATGGTCGACAATAGCCTCGCAGCCCTCCAATGACAGGCAGCCACCCATCGTATTCGTAAACTGACAGTAGCTGAGAGTCACCACAGAATTGCGTGCCGACAGTCCCATACCACGATTATTATGGACGACTGTATTGGTCATCTGGAGTCGGGTGCTGTCACACACCATGGCATCCCAAGCGTTACGTATCTCACAATCTACAAACACATTTTGCTCTGACGACGGAGCGATGCTGATGCCACGCCACTGTCCGCTGATGCGGTCGTAAGGCAGATAGTCGAACATGCGGTCAAGGCGATCCCCTCGGAACAGGCAGCCAGTAGCCTGCAATTGTCCATGCACATCGATGCCGGAACCATCATGGAAATAGAGTTCCGTGTTCAGCAGAGTCAAGGTAGCACCTTTGTCCACCTGAATGCCTTCTCCATATAATATAATAGGTATTCGGGAGTCAATAACGGTATCGTGTGAGATTACCAGATTATTGATTTTTTGAGCATCCCAACTGTAGGTACGCAGGTTGACGCGCTGCTGCTGACCGTTTTGCAGCGTAAAGATGATATTGTCTTCCAGCAATTGAGGCTCTTGTGCATGGTTCTCGCGGGTCGTCACCTCAACAAAGACGAGAATGCTATCGCCCTTGCGCACCTCGAAGTCGTTTCCTACAGGATCCAGATAGGTACCGTCAACGTTGACTCGATAGCCCGACTGGGTACCACGTTCCAATCGCACGGTCTGTATACGGATGCCATCAGATGACTGGTTCCGTACCCAGAAGGTCTGCGTAGCTGAGGGCACCGTGCTGAAGAGCGTATCAAAGCTAACAGTATCTTCCGAGAAACTGAGTCTGTTGCCAACAGCCGTACTGAACGAATCATTGTCTGTACAGGCTACCAGCATCACCGACAATATAGTTATAAAAAAGAAAAGTCGCTTTATCATACAAAGATAAAACGGCTTTTCCTTTGATTTATTGTGCAGGCCGGTTTTGCCGGCCTGAAAATTTACTTTCCGAAGTAGCGCTTCAGCAGTCCAGCGAAGCCGGCACCGTGGCGGGCCTCGTCCTTGGCCATCTCGTGAACAGTGTCGTGGATGGCATCGAAACCGGCAGCCTTGGCATTCTTGGCAATGCGGAACTTATCCTCGCAAGCACCAGCCTCAGCAGCAGCGCGCTTCTCCAGGTTGGTCTTGGTGTCCCATACGCACTCGCCCAGTAACTCGGCGAAACGGCTTGCATGGTCGGCCTCCTCGAAAGCATAGCGTTTGAAAGCTTCGGCAATCTCGGGATAGCCCTCGCGATCGGCTTGACGAGCCATAGCCAGATACATGCCTACCTCACCGCACTCACCGTTGAAGTGGTTGCGCAGATCCTGAATCATTTCCTCGCTGACGCCCTCGGGCTTGCCGTCGCCTATGCGGTGGACGGTAGCGTAAGTGGTCTCACCTTCATCCTTCAGTTCTGAGAACTTCGATGCGGGAGCCTTACAAATGGGGCACTTCTCGGGAGCAGCATCGCCTTCATAGATATATCCACAAACGGCGCAAATAAACTTTTTCTTCATAATTGTGTAATGTATTTGTTTTGTTAGTAATGTTGTTTTTGCAAAGATACAGATAAAAAACAAATCCCCCAAATTTTTTGCGGGATTTATTTTCGACAAGATGCTTATTTATTATTTTTCCATTTTGCAGGGATTGTCGTATGTGCGGTATTTTTTCAACAACGGTATTTCCTCACACAGCGCATCTGCTAATCGGCTGGCCACCTCATGGGCACCATAAATATTGTAATGTGTATTGTCCTGACGGCCTCCCGGCACGCCAGGATGTTCGTTGGGCTTGTACCACATGTGCAGCTTCTTCGAGCCTTCCACGCCCAGCGACTGCTCCAGGTCATGAGTAATCTGGTTGGCATCAACAAAATAGCATTTCATACGCTGCGCTACGTCTCGTGGAGCCACCCGATAGAGTCCATGGGTATCCACCAACGTGTCGCCCTCCACCATCTTTACACCATCCTTGAAAGTAGTGTTACGAAGCGCCTCGTCGTCGGCATTGGCGGGAGCTGCAACCATGAAGTTGCGACGCACCACGCAGTTCATCAGCACAGGGATGCCACCGTGCTCACGGGTTTCACGCACAAATTTCGCCAGATTGTAGTCGAACGTCGACCCTGGATCGGTATGGCGGTCAGCCTTGGGTTTCTCGTCGTTATGTCCGAACTGGATGATGACGTAGTCGCCAGGCTTCATCAGCTCCAGCACCTTATCCCATCGTCCCTCGTGAATAAAACTCTTCGATGAGCGTCCGTTCACAGCATGATTGTCCACGCGGATGTACTGATCATCAAAGTAACATTGCAGCGCCATACCCCAACCTCGTTCGGGCGAGCCTTTGGAAAGGTCTTTCTTGGCAGCTGTTGAGTCACCAATAATAAAGATTGTCGTCACCTTGTCCTTAGTCATAGAGGTGAGCACCAGCAGCGAAAACGCTGCCATTAATAATTTTTTCATCATATTTATTATTGTAGTTTTGATTAGAATTTCAGTAGTTGACGAGATAGCGAAAATACTACAGGTGTATGCCGTAGTTCTGCTTGATTTCGCTCAAGACAAAGGTGCTTTCAATGGAACCGACGCTCTCGATGTCGCCGAGCTTGGTGAGCACGAAGTCCTGATATTGCTTCATGTCGCGGGCACGAACCTTCAGCAGATAGTCGTAGGCACCGGAGGTGTTGTAACACTCGGTGACCTCGGGAATGCGCATGATGCGACGTGTAAAAGCCTCAGCTATCTCGCGGTTAATCTGCTTGAGCTTAACCTTGCAAAACACCTGCAGTCCTTGGCCTAACTTGTCGGCGTCAAGGACGGCGACATACTTCTTAATAAAACCCTGTCGTTCGAGTCGCTTCTGTCGCTCGAAGACGGGCGTAGGTGTCAGGTGGACAGCTTCAGCCAGTTCCTTAGTGGTCAACTTGGCATTCTTCTGCAGTGTCTTCAGTATCTGTAAATCGGTAGTGTCGAGTTCGTTGCTCATCGTCGTTGTATATGAAGAGAATTATTCTGTTCTTTTGGTTTTTCTGCATATATGATGGAAAGATATTCTTTCTCGACTGCAAATATAGGGTTATTTTCTGAATTGTGCAAGGATATTTGGAGGATAATGCCGTTTTTCGTATCTTTGTAGCCAAAAAACTAAAGAAAGAATGGATATTGAAGCGTGTTTGCGTCAGCGCATACTGATACTGGACGGCGCTATGGGTACAAAGATACAGTCGGCTGGAATCACCGCCGACAGCTACCACAAGGGGCGTTTTGCCGGATGGCCGGTAGCGCTGACGGGCAATAACGACATACTGAATCTGACGGATCCCGAGGTGATAGCCGACATTCATCGCCAATACATCAAGGCGGGAGCAGACATCATCACCACCAACACCTTCTCGGCCAACCGAATCAGTCAGCACGAATACGGCTGCGACGAGGTGGCACGAGAGATGGCCCTGGCAGGTGCCCGCATCGCCCGCCAGGTGGCAGATACCTTCAGACCTCAGACATCAGACATTAGATCACGCATCTTCGTCGCCGGTTCCATGGGGCCGACGTCGAAATCGCTCTCGTTAGCCTCGGACATGAACGAGCCAGCACAGCGCAGCATCACCTTCGACGAGATGGCAGCCGCCTACCATGAGCAGGCTGCAGCATTGCTGGAAGGAGGTGCCGACATGCTACTGCTGGAGACGTGCTTTGATGCACTAAACGCCAAGGCTGCGCTTTATGCCGTCCAGCAGCTCGGCGACGAGACGGGCAAGGAGATACCCGTCATGGTGTCGGCGACCATCAACGACCGTAGCGGCCGCACGCTGACGGGACAGACGTTAGAGGCTTTCTACATCAGTATTTCCCACTACCCCAACCTGCTGAGCTTCGGATTGAACTGCTCGTTTGGCGTGACCGACCTGCGGCCGTTCGTCGAACAGTTGGCCAGCCGCATCCCCGTCTACCTGTCGCTGTACCCCAATGCAGGACTACCCAACGAGATGGGCGAGTACGACGAGCTGCCGGCCTATACAGCCAGCCACCTGAAAGAGATGGGTGAGGCTGGACTGCTAAACATAGCCGGTGGCTGCTGCGGCACCAACGAAGAGCACATCCGTGCCATCAGCGAGGCACTAAAGGCCGTGAAGCCGAGGAATATCGCACCTCTTACCTCACACCACTCACTGCTAACCTCCCAGCTGTGGCTCTCAGGACTGGAGCCGCTGCTGGTGGACAAGCAGACGCGCAACTTCACCAACGTCGGCGAGCGCACCAACGTGGCTGGCTCGCGGAAGTTTGCCCGACTGATAGCCGAAAAGAGATACGACGAGGCCATGACCGTGGCCCGTCACCAGATAGATGGCGGAGCCTCCATCATCGACATCAACATGGATGACGCCATGCTGGACAGCCGACAGGAGATGCAGACTTTCTGCCGCTATATTGCCAACGACCCCACCGTAGCCCGCTCGGTGCTGATGATAGACTCCAGCGACTGGGACACCATCCTGGCCGGACTGAAAAATGCCCAGGGTAAGTGCATCGTTAACTCCATCAGCCTGAAAGGCGGCGAGAACAGCTTTATAGCGAAGGCTCGCGAACTGCGCCGATTTGGTGCCGCTGTAGTGGTGATGGCCTTCGACGAAGAGGGTCAGGCAACTACCTACGAGCGCAAGATAGCCATTGCCGAGCATGCCTACCGCCTGCTGACGGACATCGGATTCCCGCCGCAGGACATCATCTTCGACGTCAACATCCTCAGCGTAGGGACAGGACTGAAAGAGCATCAAGCTTATGCTGTAGACTTCATCCGTGCCGTGGCATGGATCAAGCAGCATTTGCCGCATGCCAAGACCAGCGGCGGCGTTAGCAACCTGTCGTTCAGTTTCCGGGGAAATAATAAGGTACGCGAGGCCATGCATTCCGTATTCCTCTACCACGCCATCCGCGAAGGACTGGACATGGCCATCGTCAACCCCTCCATGCTGCAGGTGTACGACGACATAGAGCCTGCCCTGCTGAAGGCCGTGGAGGACGTCGTGCTGAACAGCGACGACGGTGCCACGGAGCGCCTAATAGACATCGCCGCTGTTGTCCTCGCTGATTCTGCCAACGAGTCCCCCTCCTCTCCTCAGGACACCTGGCGCTCGAAGGCCGTCGAGGAACGTCTGGCATACGCCTTGAGCAAGGGCATCAGCGAACACCTGGCCGACGACATCCCCGAAGCGCTACAAAAATATGGCCGTCCTATCCACGTGATAGAACAGCCACTGATGCAGGCAATGGAACATATAGGGCAGTTGTTTGGCGAGGGCAAGATGTTCCTGCCGCAGGTTGTCAAATCGGCCAAGGTGATGAAGGATGCCGTAGCCCTGCTGCAGCCCTACATCGACGCAGAAGACGGAGCGGCTGGTGGCGAACGTCCCTGCGCCGTGTTGGCCACAGCCAACGGTGACGTACACGACATCGGCAAGAACATTGTCGGAATCGTGCTGGCATGCAACGGCTTCGATGTCGTTGACCTGGGCGTCATGGTGCCCAACGAGACCATCCTCGAGGAAACCAAGAAGCGGAAGCCTTGTCTGGTGGGCATCAGTGGACTCATCACCCCTTCGCTGAAGGAAATGGAACAGTTGTGCCAGATCTTCCAGCGCGAGAAACTGCAGGTACCCATCGTGGTGGGCGGCGCTACGACATCGGCCGTGCACACGGCTGTCAGGCTGGCTCCGCTCTACGACGGCTGCGTGGTGTATGGCGGCGACGCTTCGCAGACCTCGCTGCTAGCAAAGCACCTGCAGCTGGATGCCGACGCGACAATAGCACACATCAAGGCCGAACAGCAGACGCTGCGCGAAGCCTACGCCGAGCACCACGCACCGCTGACACCCTATGCCGAGGCCAACGCCAAGGCTCCCCATGTCGAGCATCATCCCTCCGACCTCTCACCGCTCACCTCATACCTCACACCTCGTACCGCTGACCTTCAGTCCCTCATCGACTGGCGTATGTTTCTGCTATTTTGGGGGTTCAAGGGCGAGACGCTGCAACAGCTGCTGGTGAACCCCGAGGCTGAGCGCACACTGCAGGAGGGCAAGGACTATTTGGCACAGGCCATCGCGCAGGACAGCATCAAGCTGGAGGTGCTGCTGCGCACCGTGGCCGCCCGGCGGAAGGGCTACAACGACATCGTGCTCGACGACGGCACCGTGCTGCCCATGCTGCGCAGTCAGCGGACCTCAGGCCACTACCGCTGTCTGGCCGACTACTTCGACCCCGACCAGCCCAGTCCGCTGGCACTCTTCACCATTGCGTGCCAGCCAAAGGTGCAACCCGCCGATGAGGCCGAGCGACTGATGAACCACGCTATCTGCGCCCGGCTGACCGAGGCTTGCGCCGAATGGCTCCAACAGACACACCTCTCACCGCTCACCACTCTCTACTCACCGCTTAGAGTGGCCTTCGGCTATGCCACCTGCCCCGACCACTCGCTGAAGCGCATCGTCTTCGACCTTTTAGAGGCTGAACAGAAGATGGATGTCACGCTGAACGACCACTACTCCATACAGCCATCAACAGCCATCTGCGGACTCTTCATCTTCCATCCCGACGCCCGCTACTTCCCCATAGGTCGCATCGACGAGGCGCAGCTGGAAGACTACTGCTGTCGCCGCGGCATCACCATCGACGAGGGCCGCCAGCTGCTGTCCAAATACATTGCGAAGTAGCACCCGCCATAATAACATAACGATAATAGAAACGAAAACGATATGAAAGTCATTGAAATCCTGAATAACAGCCAGCGGCCCTTTGCCAGCTTCGAGCTGGTGCCACCGCTGAAGGGCAGCGACGTCAGCCGGCTGTACGACAGCATAGAACCGCTGATGCAGTTTGAACCGCCCTTCATCAACATCACCTGCCACCGCGACGAGGTGGAATACGTGCCCAACGGCGACGGCACCTATAAGAAGATGACCCTCGCCAAGCGGCCCGGCACTGTGGCCATCGTGGCCGCCATCATGCGCCGCTACCCGCAATTAGAGATTGTGCCGCATGTCATTTGCGGCGGTGCCTCGGCATCGAGGGTCGAGAGTGAACTGTTAGACCTGCACTTCTTAGGCATCCGCAACGTGGTGGCCCTGCGCGGCGACGCCATCCCTGGCCAGCGTTTCTTCATTCCTGAAACCGACGGTTTCAGCCATAGCTCAGAGCTCGTGGCGATGATTAACCACCTGAACCACGGACAATACTTAGACCCGACGGTCAAGAAAGGACTGCCGACAGACTTCTGCGTGGGTGTGGCCGCCTACCCCGAAAAGCATTTCGAGGCCGCCAACTTGGACGTGGACATCCAGCACCTGAAGCGCAAGGTGGAGGCTGGGGCCGACTACATCGTCACTCAGATGTTCTTCGACAACCAGCAGTACTTCCGCTTTGTCGAAAGGCTGCGCCAGGCCGGCATCACCGTACCCGTCATCCCCGGTCTGAAGCCTATCTCCAGCCAACGGCAGATCGACCTGCTGCCGCGCTCATTCCATATCGACATCCCGCAGGAACTGGTCAGCGAACTCAGCAAGGCCAAGTCGGCCGATGCTGCTTACCAAGTAGGCATCGAGTGGGCTATTAGCCAGAGCCGCGATCTGCTGGCACACGGTGCTCCAGCTATACATTATTATACAATGGCCAAGCCCGACAACGTCTGCCAAATCGTCAAAACGGTGTTTTAGGACGCGTTCTAGACCACTTTTTAGAATATCATTCCAAAAAAGTGCATCTTTGAGGTTCGAATTGGAATTTCATTCCTTCAGTATAAAAATATTAGGTATATCTTCTGGATTTCGAAAAAAATTTGGAAGATATATCTTTTTACCGTACCTTTGCACCCAGAAAAAGTATATTTAAAATTAAATGTTAAACATTAAACAAAAGAAAGGATAAGATTATGAGTAAGAAGAATTATCGTTTTGAGACTTTGCAACTCCATGTAGGCCAAGAACAGGCTGACCCCGCAACCGACGCCCGCGCCGTGCCCATCTACCAGACCACGTCGTATGTATTCCGTAACTCACAGCATGCTGCCGACCGTTTCGGCTTGCGCGATGCCGGTAACATCTATGGTCGTCTGACCAACTCGACGCAGGGCGTCTTCGAAGATCGCGTCGCTGCCCTCGAAGGAGGTGTAGCCGGTCTGGCCGTAGCCTCGGGTGCCGCTGCCATTACTTACGCCCTTCAGAACATCGTGCAGGCTGGTGACCACATCGTCGCTGCCGACAACCTCTACGGTGGTTCCTACAACCTCATCACCCACACGCTCTCGACACAGGGTATCAGCAACACCATTCTCAACGTCAACGACCTCGAGGCCCTTGAAGCAGCCATCCAACCCAACACAAAAGTAGTATATGCCGAGACTTTCGGTAACCCCAACTCCGACGTGCTCGATCTGGAAGGCGTAGCCGCTGTCGCCCATAAGCATGGCATTCCGTTCATCGTCGACAACACCTTCGGCACGCCTTATCTCATCCGGCCGCTGGATCACGGCGCCGATATCGTGGTTCATTCGGCAACCAAGTTCCTTGGCGGTCATGGCACGAGTCTCGGTGGTGTCATCGTCGATGGCGGCAAGTTCGACTGGAAGCAGAACGACAAGTTCCCCACACTGTCCAAGCCCGACCCCTCGTATCATGGCATCGTGTTTGCCGACGCTGTTGGTGCTGCTGCCTACGTCACCCGCATTCGTGCCGTCATCCTGCGTGATACCGGCGCTGCCATCTCACCCTTCAATGCCTTTATCCTGTTGCAGGGTGTCGAGACCCTGAGTCTGCGTGTGGAGCGTCATGTGGAGAACGCCCTAAAGGTGGTCGACTTCTTGAAGAACCATCCGAAGGTGGCTGCTGTTCACCATCCGGCTCTGGAGAGCCATCACGACCACCAGCTCTACAAGAAGTACTTCCCCAACGGCGGTGGCAGCATCTTCACCTTCGAAGTGAAGGGCGGTCAGGAAGAGGCTTGGAAGTTCATCGACGCCCTGCAGATATTCTCACTGTTGGCTAACGTTGCTGATGTGAAGAGCTTGGTGATTCACCCCTACACCACCACCCACTCGCAGCTGTCACCCGAGGAACTGGCTGAGCAGCACATCACACCGTCGACCATCCGTCTGAGCATCGGCACCGAGCATATCGACGACATCATCGACGACCTCACCCAGGCTCTCGACCAGATTTGAATCGGAGATTAATATAAAACCACGAATTCCACGAATTTCACGAATTTGCTACGCTCATACCGGAGTATAATTCGTGTAATTCGTGGTTGTTTAGAAAAAAAGTAGTAATTTTGTACTCGTAAAACCGACATTATGAGGAATTATATCATTGCCGACAATCAAGAGTTGACGCGGTTTGCGTTGGAAAACCTGCTCAAGCAGCATGAGGAGAATGTGTTGTTTAAGGCCTACGACAAAGCAGGGTTGGTGGACCTGCTGAGGGAGCACGAGAATGCCGTGGTGCTGCTCGACTACACACTGTTCGACTTTGCCGACGAGGACCAGCTACTCATCGTTGCCGAGCGTTTCAACCTGTCCGACTGGATATTGATTAGCGACGACCTCACGCCACAGTTCATCCGTCGCGTGGTCTATTCTTCCCACCAGTTCAGCGTGGTATTCAAGGACGGTCCCTTGAGTGAGCTGCGCGAGGCACTGAATGCCGTCAGTCACCATACACGCTATCTCAGTCAGCGAGCCCTTGAGACCGTCATCACCCAACAGCAGGAAGAGGACAAGGCCGACAGCATTCTGACCCAGACCGAGACGGAGATTGTCAAGGCCATTGCTCAAGGCAAGACAACCAAGGAAATTGCAGCCGAGCGCTTCTCCAGCGTACACACCATCACCACTCACCGCAAAAACATCTTCCGCAAACTGGGCATCAACACAGCGCACGAAGCGGTGAAATACGCGCTCCGCGCGGGGTTGATAGATCCGTCAGAATTCTACATCTAAGTGGTTCGGCCAGAAAAAACTCATTTGTTTAACTGTCTGCATATTTTTTTATCAGTCTAAACTGATAGCGGAAGACCAGACAGGCCATACCGAGATAGACAGCTGCCTGAATCCAGAGGATGCGAAGCTCGGGCAGGACCTGGCTGACGCTGGCACCCATCGAGTTGACACGAATGAAGGCACGAACACCGAAGGTGCTGGGGAAAAGCCACGACACGCCCTGCCAGTAGCTGGGAATGCTGAACTGCGGCCACGATACACCAGTCATAAACAGCAGCGGCACAGATACGAATACCATCAGCAACATGACGTTCTCGCGATAGCGTACCAGGCACGACACCGTCAAACCGAAGAAAACGCTGGCCAAAGTATAGGGCAACAGCATCCAAAACAGATTCCAACCAGTACCCAACTGCGGGAAGGAGAACATGGCGGGGACAGCCATAGAGAGGTAGGCAGCGGCAACGGCGCCTATCATGCAGTAGCAGAGCGCCTTACCCCAGACTATACGGTAGGCACCACGATAGTGCGGGTCGTCATCAGGAATGAGTTGGCCATTGCGATGACGCTCACGGGCCGTACCGGCAGCCATGCCGATACCGAGAGCTAGCGCCTGTTGCAGGATCAACATGAGCACGGCAGGCAGCACGCACGAGCCATAGCCACCCGAATTGTTATACATCGCCACAGCGTCAACGGCCAATGGCTGCGCAGTGATGGCATCCTCACGCTTGGTGTAGTTACCTGCTTTCTTAATGTTCAAGCCCGCGCCAAGCCGTCCTGCCTCGACCATGGCGGTCTGATAGATGGCCTTGTAGGCCAGCATCAGCGACATGTCGCAATAGACGCTAACATGAGCCTGTTCTCCACGATTGATACACTCGGCGAAGTCGGAAGGAATGAGGTAGATACCACGTACCAGCTGTCGGCTGACCAGCGAACGGGCCTCGTCGAGATCCTGGGCATAATACTTGATATGAACGTCGGGCGAGGCGTCGCAGTCATTAAGGAACTGGCGCGACAACGCCGAGTGCGACTGGTCGACCACTACCACCGGCGTCTCGCGCAACGACTCGTTGTTGTAGATCCACGAATAGATCAAGGGGTAGCCCAGCGGCACAATGACGAGGAACAGCAGCACGCCCTCGTCTTTGACGACATGCAGCAGTTCCTGCCGGAAGATATAGAGCACATCGGTGAAGTGCTCGCGTAGTCTGTTAAGGAATGTAGACATAATTCAGCATTGCGTTTTTAACCTTACTAAGCACTAACCAAGGCAGCAGCGTGAAGGCCACGAGCGCCACAAGGTGGAACCAGACATCAATGACGGGGAAGCCATTGAGCACCGTTGCCTGGTAAATCATCCAGTAGTGACGCAGTGGAAACAACCACGACATGGCCTGCAGCGCAGGATCCATGGCCACCACGGGGAACGCCGAGCCACACATGGAAATGCTGAGCACCGACCACAGGGACGAGATACTCATCGACATGCGCAATGACGGCATCAGACCAAAGGCGAAGATGCCAAAGCTAAGGCCTGCCGACACCTGCAGGAGGACGAGCCGACCAATGCTCCAGACACCACCGAGACGAGGGAAGTGAAGCACTTCGAAGATGTACCATTGGTAAAACATGATGACGAGGGTGAATACCAGTGCGTGAACAATATACTTGCCGATAATAGCTACGAGAATATTGTCCTCAGCGAGGGCGAGCCATTCCTTCCCCGTATCAAATTTCATTTCCATACCAAGGGTGTAAGCCGAGAGCAGGGTCATGAAGAGCATCAGGATGCCCGGTACAAAGGTCGTCGTCAGTGAGTAATTATAAGAGCCATAAGGATTGGCTATCATGTGGGCATCAACCGTCACTGGCTGTAGCGAGGCCTTGATCTGCTCTTTTGACGCACCTTTGGCAGAGAGCGTAGCCTGGCCGACGGCAGCCGATCCAAGCAAACCGATGGTTTTCATGTCCTTCATAGCCATGGACCCTGCCGTCATACACGTCATCGTATAATAGTACGAAATCTTGGGCAGACGACCCGCAAGCAACTTAGCTGACGTACCTCCGGGGATATAGAGGTAGGCATATACCTTGCCTTCCTGCATGGCGTTGCGAGCCTCGGTGACGTTGGCGAACCGATAGACGACACGTGAGTTCTGCATAGCGTCGAGATTGCGGACGAGAGCGCGTGAGGTGGCGCTGTTGTCCTGGTCAACCACGCCGATGGGCAGGTCCTGCGGTGTTCCTTCGTCGAGCATCGTGGTGAAGAATACCACAACCAGTAGCGGAAACACAATCATGCAGAAGCCGTAAATGCGGTTCTTACGCAACATGTCGAGCTCGCGCAGGGCTACGTGAACGATATTTGAGAGATATTTCATTATTCTTACCTCTTACTTCTTGAGTATCACGGACATTCCTGGGCGCACATCATCAACCTTCTCTATGGGACGAGCCTTTACCTCGAAGGTCTTCTGATCGTATTGTCCACTGGCCTTAGTAGCTTTCCAAACTGCAAACGAGCCTTTGTCCTTCATCGACGTAACTTTCATCTTCGTCTCCTTGTCAAGAGCCGGAATGAGGACAGTAATCTCCTGCCCTACCTTGACATCCTTCAACAGGTCCTCACGGATATTGAATGTAGCCCACTGGTCCTCCATCACAGCAATGGTCATAATAGGCGTACCAGTGCCAACGAGCTCGCCCACCTTCGGATAGACATCGGTAACCTCACCAGCCATCTGGGCAATCTGAACTGTCTCGCGAACGTAGCCCTCCACTTCCTGCACAGCACCACGGGCCTGGCCAACCGTGGCAGAAGCAGCGCGCTTCTCCTCGGCACGGACACCGTTCACAGCCATGTCGTACTGGCTTTGTGCAGCCTTCACCTGTGCCTGAGCCGACTTGTACATAGCCTCGGCCTCGTCAAACTTCTGGGCAGAAATAACCTCCTCGTCGAAAAGTACCTTCATACGATTGTATGACTTCTCAGCAATCTCAAGTCCGGCCTTAGCCTGCTCTAAAAGCTGTTTGGCGGCCTGAATCTGCTCCTTACGGGCACCGTTCTGCGCCATCTGCTCTATAGCCTGGGCAGCATCGGCGGCACTACGAGCCTGCACCATCTTTGCCTCTACCTCGGGAGCCTCGATGATAGCCAGCGTATCGCCAGCCTTCACAAAATCGCCCTCCTTCACACGGAGTTCAAGGATACGACCAGGAACCTTGCCCGACACACGATACTCCTCGACTTCCATTTCACCCTGTATCACTTCGGGATCACGACCTAGGGCCAGGAAACCGATAAGTGCTACGATTGCTACTACTGCTGAGAATCCTGCCACAGCCAGCAGGATATTGTTATGCTGTTCTTTTGCTTTGTCTGCCATATTATTTACTTTTTAAATTTTTAATTTAACAATTACTGCAACGTTCCCAGGGCTTTCTGCAGTTCTACCTGACTCAATTTCACACCAATCTCGGCATCAATCTTCTGCGACTGGGCCTGATTCCAGGCAGTCTGGGCCTCCATAACGGTGGTAAACGATGCTGCCCCCTCCTTGAATGCGAGATTAGCCATGCGCAGATTTTCGTCGGCATTAGCAACATTCGCCTGTGCCATAGCCAGTTTCTTCTGGGCTTCCTTCACCTTGAAGTTATTCTGACTTACCTGCAGGTTCACCATCTCGCGGGCATCGTCCAGTTCAAGTCTGGCCATAGCCGTAGAGCCTTTCGAGGCACGTACCTTATACATCACGTCGCCCCAGTTCCAGATGGGAACACGTACCACGACACCAACATTCCAGACACCACCGAACTTCTTCTCAAAGCCGTTGAACGTATTCGGATTGGTCACAGCATAACCGCCAGTCACCATGACCTGCGGCAGGTTCCCTGCTTTCAGCACTTTTGTCGTCTGGTTCGACAGGTCCACAGCATTCTGCAGTACCTTCAACTCCGGTCTATTCTGAAAAGCCACATCAGTACCACCTTCTGCAATAACCAATTCTTCATGATTCATTTTTAATTCTTCACTCTCTTCATCTGCTAGTTTGACATCCTCGTTCTCAGGCATGCCGCACAACTGACATAGCAGCATCTTCGAGAGCTCCAGACCGTCGGTCACCTGGGTCAGTGCCATCTCGGCCTCATTCAATCTGACGCTGACACTCAGACCGTCGCCTTTGGTAGCAACGCCTTGGTCAATCATCTTCTGCACGTCACCCTTCAGCTTACGCACCAGTGCCACGTAGCTCTCAGCCAGCGTCTGCTTATGTCGTAAGGAAACAACCTGCCAGTAGACTTGGTCGATATGATACAAGGTGCCTTGCTTCTTCATCTCCAAGGAGTTCGCAGCCATCTGCTCATTGATATCCGCCATCTTGTTCGCTGCCACGATGGCACCACCCATGAAGACAGGCTGCGTCACCGTCACAGCTCCGGCAAACATGTTGCGCGTGTCGGTGCGGAAACCATCTACAATGCCTGTACCCACATGGTTCAGCACACCCGCAAACTGTCCCATGTCGGCAGCAATCTTTGTCTGAACATCAGCCGGCAGTGCAGCTACCAGCGGCGACAGCGCATCCTCTAGTTTGGCCGAGGTGTTCGTGCCTAAATTGCTCAATGCAGCCTTCTGGTCGTCATTGAGAAGGGATACCTCCCTATTCATCCACACATACCCGCCCACAGCATTCACCTTAGGCAGATACTGCGTGCGTGCCGACTTCCGCAGGTTGGCGCTCACCTCCTGCTTCATCTTCGCCACACCCATCTGTTTGTTGTTCCTCAGTGCCATCGCCCTGCAACTGTCGAGCGTCAGCAACCGCTGGGCCTCAGAAGTCAGTGGCAACAACATGAATAATCCGAGCATCGCTACTCGAAGTTTCTCTGTCATTTTCATTATTGACTTGTTCATGTTATACCTTATTAAACAAATTGAAAAACATTTTCCCAAAAACATGGTTTCTATATCTCACTTTTTACTGGTAAGGCGCACTGCCATCATGGTGAGGTCGTCACTCTGCTCGGTGTCACCCACAAACTGGTGGACAACGGCGGTCATCGTTTCAATCAGTTCCTGAGGAGAACCTTTGGTGGATTTGATAACCTCGTCGATGCGCTTTCTTCCAAATAGTTCTTTAGTGGAGTTCTCAGCCTCAGTCAGACCGTCAGTATAAAGAAAGAGGGTCATTCCGGGAACCAACTCTGTTTCTTGCTCTGAGTATTTCAAGTCCGGTGCGACACCAATAGGGAGATTGGAATTGCAGGGAAGCAGTGCAGCTTGGACGTATGGTGCTTCGTGACCAGCGTTACTATAGCACATATGTCCCGTCGACAAATCGAGCACGCCAACGAACAGCGTAACAAACATACACTCATCATTCCCATCGCAAATGTTCACATTCATCGTCTCCACGATATGGCTCGGCTTATCGGTATGGGCAGAGATATTACGGAAGAGCGTCCGGCTGACAGCCATCACCAGCGAGGCCGGCACGCCTTTTCCCGACACGTCGCCAATACAGAGGAACAGTTTCTCATCGCGGATGAAAAAGTCATAAAGATCACCGCCGACCGCTTTGGCGGGTGATAGCGAAGCATAAAGTTCTATGTCTTTACGATGGGGGAAGGCAGGGAATGTCTTGGGAATCATCGACATCTGAATGCTATGCGCAACATTCAGTTCACTCTCTATGGAAGCCTTGGCTGCGGTCGATACCTTCAGTTCCTCCATATATTGCTTTAATGACTGTTGCATGGTGCCGAACGAGTCGCGCAGTTGAGCCACCTCGTCGTTGTGTTTGAACGTGGGCAGCGGCGCGTCAAAGTTACCTTTGGCTACCTCTTGGGCCGACTCGGACAGGAATGCCAATGGCTTGGTAGCACGGTGGATGCTCCTGATTGTGAAGAAGAAGATGACAAAACAGCCAATACCCATACAGAAAAGGATGGAAATGGCAAGTATTTCACCCCATGCAAATACCAGATCGCGGTGCTGTATAACGGCCACTGTCCAGTCAGTAGAGGCTAACGGCTTGAAATTAACATAATACGGTGTACCCTTCAGATCCTTCATCTCTTGTTGACCAAACACTTTCTCTTGCTCAGCCTGGAGAATATTGAGATCAAGGGTGTCAGAACCCAATATTCTGTTGCCCTTACTGTCGATGATTTGAACAGAGAAATATATGATGTCATCACTAATCTGTGGAGGGTCATCGTTTCTGAAAAATTCTTTCTTGACTATTTTCTGTACTTCGTCGATAACCTCGTTGAACCATAAATAATTCAGGTCAACGCCATACACGCCCACCTTTCGGCCCTGACGGTCGACGATAGGCAACACATAACTGCAGTACATAGCACTGTCAACGGAATCGTCAAAGTAGGGAGCCGTAAGATAGCCCAAATCCTGTCTGTCCAAACTGAGACCTTTCTCATACCACGGGCCATTGAAATAGTTATGGCTTGATGAGCCTATCTGCTGGTGCTCAAGCCGGGTACTGTCGGCATGGTAAACGTAGGCTTCAAACCAGTGACCTTGGCCTTCGAAATAGTCAGGCTCGAAGGCAGCAAAACAACCCAAGAACTTGTTCACGTTAATTTCGCGCTCCAGAGCATCGAATACATGCTCTGGACTCTGCAAGTTTCTCTCAATCTCGTCACGGTTGTTGGCCGCCGCTATATGCACTGCCCATAGTGTCGACTCTATCTTACCTTCAATCCCGTCAACGACATACTGCCCACGCGAACTGCTGTTCAAGAGTGAAACTTTAAAGACAAAAGTAAGTATGGCTCCAATGATCAGCACATTGAAGAACGACATGATTCCGACAACACACCAAGTGATGCGGCGCGACAGCTTGCTCTTTTTCATTTTACTTTTCGCTTTTCGACTGCAAAGATACGATTTTTTTTCCATTTCCCAACTCCTTTAAGAAGGTAGAAATGGACGGAAATATGGCAGAGGGTAGCCTTTACGATTATTTAACAAAATTTACACTCTGCTAGTCTATCGTAAAGGTTGTTGCGTATCAGCATGGAAGTAGGGAAATGGGCAGGCATACCAAACGTTTGGTATGCGAAATGACATATAGGTGGGATTGTGGAAACGGGGAAATATCTGTACCTTTGCAGCGTGAAAGATTAAAAATAAAGATTAAACATTATACATTATTAATATAAAAGGATAAGATTATGACAAAGATTGCAAAACAGTTGACTGAGCTCGTCGGCAACACCCCACTCTTAGAGCTCAACAAGTATTCACAGGCAAAGGGTCTGGAGACCCCCGTGATAGCCAAAGTAGAGTTTTTCAACCCCGGCGGCAGCGTGAAAGACCGTATCGCACTGGCGATGATTGAGGATGCAGAAGCAAAGGGCATCCTGAAGCCCGGTGCGACCATCATCGAACCCACCAGCGGAAACACGGGCGTAGGACTGGCACTGGTATCAGCCGTCAAGGGTTACCGTCTTATCCTTACCATGCCCGAAACCATGAGCGTGGAGCGTCGCAACCTCGTGAAGGCATACGGTGCCGAGGTGCGTCTCACCTCTGGCAAGGACGGCATGCCAGGTGCCATCCGCGCTGCCGAGGAACTGCGCGACTCGATTCCCGGCGCAGTCATCCTACAACAGTTTGAGAACGGCGCCAACCCTGCCAAGCACTATGCTACGACAGGCCCTGAGATTTGGCGCGACACGGACGGACAGGTAGACATCTTCATCGGCGGTGTGGGTACCGGCGGTACCATCAGTGGCACAGGCAAGTATCTGAAAGAGCAGAATCCCAACATTCAGATCATCGCCGTGGAGCCTAAGTCTTCGCCCGTCTTGAACGGTGGTCAGAGCGGTCCCCACAAGATCCAGGGTATCGGTGCCGGCTTTATTCCTAAGACCTACGATGCTGACGTCATCGACGAAGTCTTTGATGTCGAGAACGACGACGCCATCCGTACGGGTCGTGAGATTGCCCAGCAAGAAGGTCTGCTGGTAGGCATCTCGGCCGGTGCAGCCCTCTATGCTGCCATCCAAGTGGCCAAGCGCCCGGAAAATAGGGGCAAGAAGATTGTTGTCCTCCTGCCCGATACCGGCGAGCGTTACCTCTCTACCGTACTCTATGCCTTTGAGGATTATCCTCTTTAATGTTCTAAGGCAGCAAACAACTGATCGAGGGCGGCATCTGCGTCGCCCTCGCTTTCGTTCAACAGGGTGACAAACTTCGAGCCGATGATGGCACCGGCGGCATTGTCCTGGGCAGCCTTCAGTGTCTGGGCATTCGAGATGCCGAAACCAATCATGCGGGGATTGCGCAGGTTCATCTGGTTGATGCGGCGGAAATACTCCTGTTTCTGGTCGTCGAAACTCTTCTGTGCACCAGTGATGGCGGCAGAGGACACCATATAGATAAAGCCATCGGTGTTGTCGTCGATGAAACGGATGCGCTCCTCGCTGGTCTCCGGGGTGATGAGCATGATAACACGCAGGTCATACTGGTCGGCAATAGGTTTTACGACTTTCTGGTAGTCGTCGAAGGGCAGGTCGGGGATGATCATGCCACTGACGCCGCTCTCCACACAACTCTGGCAGAAGTCCTCGATGCCGTAATGCAGGATGGGATTCAGATAACCCATCAGCACCAAGGGTATCTGTACCTCGTCCTTGACGGCCTTCAGCTGCGCAAAGAGGGTCTTGAGGTTCATGCCGTTCTTGAGGGCTGTCGTTGCCGCACTCTGGATGACAGGACCGTCGGCCAGCGGGTCGCTGAAGGGAATGCCGACCTCGACCATAGCAATGCCTCGGCGCTGCATGGCGAGAATGACATCAGCAGTGCCTTCGAGAGTGGGACAACCGGCACAGAAATATAAGGAAAGGAGTTTCTTGTCCTTGCTGTTAGCAAAAAGTTGATTGATCTTATTCATGGTTCAATACGTTTAAAAAATCTTGTAATAGATAGATGTCTTTAAAGGCGGGCGACAGCTCAAAACGGGAGTTAAGGTCGATACCCGCACACTGGGGATGACGGATGGACTTGACACGATCTGCATCATCAGGGCCGATGCCTCCGCTCAACAGAAAAGGGGTAGGACCGCTATAACCATCAAGCACACTCCAGTCGAATTTTTCGCCGTTGCCACCGACCGACTTTCCCTTGGTATCAAAAAGGAAATAATCGACCTTACCCGCATAGTCCTTCGTCTGCACGAAGTCAGCGGCAGTAGCAATATTGAAAGCCTTGATGACAGAACGGCCTTGCAACTGAGCGACATACGCCGGTGTCTCATGCCCATGTAGTTGGATGACGTCAAGGGCATAGTCGTCAGCGATGCGCATCAGTGTCTCTATCTCCTCATCAACGAAGACGCCCACACGCTTGCATCGCGTCGGCAAATAGGATGGACGCTCAGCCACATAACGACTGGAACGGGGCCAGAAGATGAACCCCATCAGGTCAATACCCAACGCCTCGACCTGACGGATATTCTCCTCATCACGCATACCACACACCTTGATTAGTTCACAGTTCATAGTTGTGAGATAAAGTCGTTGAGGGCCTGACCGGGATCAGGGGTCTTCATAAAGTTCTCGCCAATGAGGAAGCCACGGAAACCAACCTGGCGTAATGCCTTCACCATGTCAGGGTTCGAGATACCGCTCTCGCTCACCTTCACAGCATCTTTGGGCAACAGCTCTGCCAGACGGAAGCTGTTCTCTACATCGGTAACAAACGAACCGAGATTACGGTTATTGATACCATAGACGTCTGGTTGTAAATCACAATAATCCAGTTCTTTCTCATCGTGCATCTCAAGCAACACTTCCAGACCGAGTGCATGTGCCTTATCCATCAGGGTCTTGCACTGCAACTTGGTCAGACAGGCAGCAATCAGCAGCACGGCAGATGCTCCACAAAGGGCAGCGGCATAGAGTTGTGCCTCGTCGATAACGAAGTTCTTATAAAGGATGGGCAATGTGACGCCACTCCGCCGGGCCATGCGGATGAAGTCATCATGACCGCCGAAATAGTACTCATCAGTGAGGATGCTGAGGGCGGCAGCACAATGCTGCTGATAGCTCAGTGGAATGAGATCTGCCCTACCATCTTCCTTAATCCAACCTTTCGAAGGAGAACGACGCTTGAACTCGGCAATAATACCGGAGTCGCTCTTCAGCAAGGCCTGGCGCAAAGATGGCTTAGGAGCACAGAGGACTTCCAGTTCCTGCTGTTTGTGAGCGACAATTTCCTGTAGGATGTCCATGGCTTACGAATTGAGTTCAACGAATTTCTTAAAGGTACGGAGGGCGGCACCACTGTCAATGCTCTCGCGGGCAATGGCCACACACTCCTCAATGCTCTTCTGTCCCTTCTCCAACACCTGAATACCAAAAGCGGCATTAGCCAGCACGATATTCTTCTGCGCGGGCAAGGCGCAGTTCTCCAAAACAGAATCGAAAATCTGTGCAGCTTCTTCCTCAGTGGCACCACCGACGAGTTCCTCGGGTTTGGCAATGTCGAAGCCAAGGTCGGAGGGCGAGAAGATGCGCTCATAGTCCTTGGTGGTTACCTTGAAGTCGCCTGTGAGGGATATTTCATCGTAGCCGTCAATAGAGTTCACAATACCATAGTCGATGCCGAGACGCTGGTAGACGGCGTGGTACAACCGCATCTGGTCAAGGTTGGCAACACCCAGCAACTGACACTTGGGCTGACTGGGATTGACGATGGGGCCTAACAGGTTGAAGATGGTCGGGAACTGGAGTGCCTTACGAATAGGGCCCACAAACTTCATGGCCTTGGCAAAAAGCTGGGCATGGAGGTAGACGATACCGGCCTCATTGAGACTCCGGTTCAGTCGGTCAATATCATCCGTGAACTTGATGCCGTGGTGCTGGATGACGTTCGAGGCACCACTCACACTGGTAGCGGCGTAGTTTCCGTGTTTGGCAACCTTATATCCAGCACCGGCAATGACAAAGCAGGCGGTAGTGGAGATGTTAAAGGTGTTCTTGCGGTCGCCACCAGTGCCGACGACATCGATGTACCGATCGGCCTGCAGAAGGGCCGGGACGCCCGTCTCCAGGATGCCGTCGCGAAAGCCCAGCAGCTCGTCGACGGTGACGCCACGCATCTGAAGACACGTCAGCAGGGCCGTAATCTGCTCGTTGGGGTACTCACTATGCGTAATACCAATCAAAATAGTCTTCATCTCCTCACGGGAGAGCTCTTCGTGATTTAACAGGCGGAAGAGATAGCCTTTCATGGTCTGTTCCATATCTGTGTTGTTTTAATGTTTTCTAGTTTACTTGTATTCTTGATTACCTTTACAAAAAGAGCCAGTTCTGTATCATCTTCCGTCCGTCTGGCGTCAGCACGCTCTCCGGATGGAACTGGATGCCACGGACGTTGAGCGTTCTATGGCGCAGGGCCATCACCTGCCCCTCGTCGCTCACGGCAGTGACTTCCAGACAATCGGGGAAACCGTCTTTCGAGACCACCCACGAGTGATAGCGGCCTACCGTTGTATCACGCTCAAGACTGCTGAAGATGGGATCGTCGGCGATAACATGACAGGGAGTGGCTACACCGTGAAAGACATCTGAGAGGTTTTCCAACTGAGCCCCAAACACCTCACCGATGGCCTGGTGGCCCAAGCAAACACCCAAGATTGGCTTCTTGCCGGCGTATGTACGAATGACATCCAGCAGAAGACCTGCCTCAGACGGGATGCCAGGACCTGGCGAGAGAATAACCTTGCTGTATGGGGCTAACTCAGACAATTCAAACTGGTCATTGCGAAGCACATCCACCTCAGCGCCTAACTCCTTGACTAAATGACTCAAGTTATAGGTAAACGAGTCGTAGTTGTCGATGATAACTATTTTCATAACTGTTCTGCTTTTTGAATGGCCTTCCTTAGAGCCCCGAGTTTATTATTTACTTCCTGCAATTCATAGTCCTCATTGCTTTTGGCAACGATGCCACCACCAGCCTGGAACCACAACTCACCATTACGGGAGACAAAGGTACGGATGGTGATAGCCTGGTTCAGGGAACCGTCCAGACCGATGATGCCGATACATCCACCGTAGGCTCCACGGTTATGGGGTTCATATTCTGAGATAAGCTGCATGGCACGTACCTTGGGGGCACCAGAGAGGGTGCCGGCTGGAAAGGTGTCGATGAAAGCCTTGACAGGATCCTTGTCGGCATCGAGTTCACCAGACACCCGCGAAACTAGATGGATGACGTGCGAATAGTACTGGATGTCCTTATAATAGTCTACCTTCACATGATGACAGTTACGGCTTAGGTCGTTACGCGCCAGGTCGACCAGCATGACGTGTTCGGCATTCTCTTTAGGGTCGTTGCGCAGAAATTCTGCCCCCCGGCGGTCAGCCTCGGCATCGCCTGTGCGCTTCGTCGTTCCGGCAATGGGGTCTATATACGCCTTCCTGCCCTCTATCCGGCAATGGGTCTCCGGGCTGGAACCGAAGATACGGAACCCGCCGAAGTCGAAATAGAAGAGATAGGGCGAGGGATTGATGCTCCGCAAGGCACGGTAGAGTTTAAAGTCATCTCCCTCATAACGCTGGATGAATCTGCGGCTCAGCACAATCTGGAACACATCACCTCGCAGGCAGTGCGCAATACCTTTTCGGATATTGGCCTTGTGCTCTTCATCGGTAAGCGTTGAACGGACGTCACCAACAGGATGGAAATCATACGCTTTCACGTTGCCGCGGTTCATCGCCTTCAGCACACTGTCGATGTCAGCAGCATCACCTAACGTCACGATGCGAAGCATGTTGTTATGATGGTCGAACACTATCACCACCTTATATAATATATAGAGCAGGTCGGGAGCGTCGTTCTTCTCCTGTGTCTCATCCTTGACGGCTATGTCCTCGAAATAGCGTACAGCATTGAACGAGGTATAGCCGAACAACCCACAGACGCTGGCATCGTCACCGCTCACCTGGATGCAGTCTATCAGTTCATGGATAGCTTTGTCCGACTGATAGTCTTTGGTTATCGGATGTTCCTGCTGGCTTCCGTCAGGATAGGAAATGGTGGCTAGGCCATGTCCGATGGCAACGGAGGCTATCGGGTTGATGCCAATAAACGACCGTGAATTGCTGGCATCATGATAGTCGGAACTCTCCATCAGCGCACTCTGCGGATAGAGGTCTCTCAGCCGCATATATACCCCAACGGGTGTATACAGGTCTGCCAGAATGGTCTGGCTGGTTGTCGTATAGTTGAATGTTTTCATATCGCGAAAAATCTTATCGTTAGAAATCCACCTTTTTTACTGTTCCGTGACCATATCCTTGTTCTTCAGGTACGTCTCAATGTCCTTGTCACCGCGACCGCTGACGGTGAGCACCACCACGTCGTCCTGTTTAAAGGTTAGTTTGGAAAGTGCTGCAATGGCATGGGCGCTCTCAATGGCTGGGATGATGCCTTCCAAGCGCGTCAACTCATAACCGCCTCGGATGGCCTCGTCATCGTTGATGCTCAGTACCTGCGTACGTCCCTGCTGGGCCATATTGCAATGCATCGGTCCTACACCGGGATAGTCAAGGCCGGCACTGATAGTAAAAGCCTCTTGAATCTGGCCGTCCTCGTCCTGCATCACCAGCATCTTGGCACCATGCAAGATGCCTACTGTCCCACGGTGAATCGTCGCTGCCGTATAGTCGGTATCCCAGCCATGACCACCTGCCTCGGCAAGCACAATCTTCACCCGCTCGTCATCCATGTAGTGGTAGATGGTACCGGCAGCATTACTGCCGCCGCCGATGCACGCCACCAGATAGTCAGGGTACTCGCGGCCTATCTTTTCCTCCAGCTGCCACTTGATTTCCTCGGAGATAACGCTCTGCATCTGGGCTACCAGGTCGGGATACGGATGGGGGCCCATCGTCGAGCCGACAATATAAAAAGTATCTGCAGGATGGCAGCACCAGTCACGAATAGCCTCCGAACAGGCATCGCTCAATGTCATGTTACCCGTCCTCACAGGATGCACTTCAGCACCGAGCATCTTCATGCGCTCCACATTGGTATGCTGCCGTTCCACATCGGTGGCACCCATAAAGACCTCACACTGCAAGCCCATCAATGCACAAACGGTGGCAGTAGCCACGCCGTGCTGTCCAGCACCCGTCTCGGCTATAATGCGCGTCTTGCCCATCTTCTTTGCTAACAGGATCTGCCCAATAGTGTTATTGATCTTGTGAGCACCCGTATGGTTCAAGTCCTCGCGTTTCAAATACAGCTGACACCCGTACTTCTCGCTCATCCGCTGAGCGAAATACAAGGGTGACGGTCTGCCGACATAATCCTTGAGCAGGGCATGGTACTCATCCTTAAACTCCTGCGACTCGATGATGGGAAGATATGCTTCCTGCAGGTCCTTCACACATTTGTAGAGGATTTCCGGCACGTATGCACCGCCAAACTCTCCATAAAAACCTTTCTCGTCAACTTGATACTTACTCATATATATGTAATGTTTATGTTTATAATCTTAAAATTCAAGAGGCCCGTCGCAAGAACGACAGGCCTCTTTTTATCTTTACTCTCCCTATGATGGGCATACGGCTATCTTCTCACGATTGTTCGAATCTTGAGTTGCGCCACCACCAATAGAAAGAATAATTTATCATTTCAAATCTCGTTTAATTTACTTTCTGCTTGCAAAAGTAGACATTTTCTTTCATTCTGCCAAATTTTTCGACAAGAAAATTACAAATATGTAAACTTTTTCAACAAACATAATACATCGATAACTCATAATAACGCAAACAAACAAAAAAGCCCTGAATCATTCCTGACTCAGGGCTTCGTCATGCCTTAAGGCACTAT
>CAMHJQ010000029.1 GCA_946185485.1 uncultured Prevotellaceae bacterium
CGGATGTAGTCGAGCACGAACTCGTAATCCTCAGGGTCGTCCACGAAGATGCGGTTCTTGGTGAGCAGTTCGTTGACCTTGATGAGGTCGCGCCGACGGACAGGGATGACGTGGCGCACCTTGGGGAAATCGCTCTTCCAGGCCGTGAAGGTGGAAGAAAGGATAGAGCTGGCCACCATTCCTGGCTCATCGGCGGCTATGCCAGCCATGGCTGCTATTTCATTGACCACCTGCTGCTTCTTCACCTCCTTCGCCATTTGAGCATGGAGGACCCCCTTCTCGTCCATTTCAAACTGAGCGGTATAGACACCCCCGGAGCCACGTGCCCCGATGTAATAGCTGATGACGGCGATGGCAATGAGGAACAGCGCCATCAAGAAAAACATCACGGCCTCACCCCAGAGGTTCGTCCACAAATCTTCCCAGCTCCTAATCCTGATGTTGCCGTCCAAGACTCCAATGATGAAGAAAAAGACGTACATAGCGAGAAAGATGTAGGCGATGGCCTTAACAAGGTCAATGAGGATGGTGGGGTTGCGATAGAGGTTCACCTCGTAGGCCCAGCGGTACTTACCGTCAGGACAGAGCGTTACGCGACTAGTTACCTTTTCTTCGTTCATCATTTAGTTGATGTTAAAGATGTCGCCCTCGATGTCGCTGGTGCCTATCAACCCTTCTTTGTTGCTCTTTAGGAATTCATTACGCACTTTCTGCATATATTGGTAGCTCGCGTAGTCAACGGCGATATAAAAGCCCTTCGTTGATGTGTTGTAGGGACCGTTCTCGCTCTGAATGTTGAATTTCTTCAGAAGGGCTGTCTGCAGTTCGCCACTGCTGGCCACGTGCGCCTTGATTTTGGAGTCGAAGGCTGTAATCTGCCTGGCAAAGTTCTGCTGCTCATTTGTTGTAAGAACCTTGACGGCATTGATGTTTTTATTGCCCTCGTTCTTCTTCCTTGTAATGCAGAGGTAATCATACAAGGTGACAGGATAATTCATGACGGCATATTTGTTGTCAACCACTACGAACTTTGCTGCGAAATTAGCAATAATCCTTTTTTTGTCAGTCTGTGCTGACGTAGCTACTACAATACCCATTAGGGCCACTAAAGTCAATAAATACTTTTTCATAATCTTAGGTTTTTAAATTATAATTATCGTTTTCGTGTTTATTTCTTATGGTACACTTCCGTAACGCCAGCGCCGGAAACGCGGAGTGTGCGACCACCATCGAGCACGACAGCATGCCAGCACTCAAACTCGTCCTTCACGTTGAACAGGGAATAGGCACTGCTGCCGAACGACTTCACCCTGTAGTCGGCCTCGAAATCGATGCCCTTGGGATAAGCCAGATGAGCCTTGCCATGGATGGTGCCATCGCTATCGGTAGTAAGCTGGAACACCCATGACTTGCCGCCATCGTCAACGTAGACCGCCCCGTTCTGAGGTAGCACATTGCTGCCGTCAATGCAGCGTACTGACTTGTCCCACGAACCGTCGCTGCCGACGTAGAAACCATCGTGGGCGTAATTGTCCTTCATCTTACAGCCGCTGACGTCTACATAGTACAGCTTGCTGCCATCCTTCACCCACTGGCTGCGTGCATACTCGCCACTGGGGAAGCTATAAGCCTCCTCGCCAGACTGCAGCGTCTCAAACTTGCCACCGTGATCACCCACCTTGATGGCGTAGCGTTCGGGGGTGTAGCTGGGGTCGATGTTACTGACAGCCCCGTCGGTACTTGCTGCCGTCTTGAAGACATAAGAGCCGGCGGCCTCGGTACCATAGCCGGTGCGTATGGCCGTCTGACGCGTCACGCGGATGCTTTCGCCACCGGGGAGCACATACACCTCGATACCCGTGTCCTCATCCGGCATCTCCACCAGGCGATAGCGGCTGCCGCCCAGTGACTTCATCTGGTAGATGTCGTAGCCCTGCATGCCCTCACCGCGGAAATGGGCCACAGCAAATGTCTCTCCGCTGCCATCACCCCCTGCCATGGCGAAGCCCCACTTGTCGCCCGTAGCCGAATTGATGTAGTCCACATCGAACTTCGGCTGACTATCACCATCGTCGTCGGTTGCAGTAGCTTCATCGTCGCTGTCACTTACCGTCCTGCCAAGCAAACGTTCCAGCAGACCGTCTTCATCCTGTGCGGTGTCCTGGCTTTTCTGCTGTTGGCTTCCGCAAGAGGTTGACACTACCGTCAGCACCAGGGCTGACATGATACTCACAAGAATATGATTCAGTTTTACCATAGTTGTTTATTTTTCTTACTTACTTATCCAATCGCGAGCACCGTACGGTACATTTCCTTGGTGACTTCCTCGAAGGTGAGTCCCAGGGCGCTGAGTGCCGACTGCGCTGTCTTGACATCAGTGGTGCCCTTGACGGCAAGCTTGCGCATGATGGCAATGCCACCACGAAGTGCATCGGGTATCTTGCTGGCACCGTTGACACCGAGTCGGGCTATGTCGCGGGCATCGAGAAGGTCGAACACCTTCACCTGCTGACGGCAGCCTTCGATGAGTTCACTGATGGCACTGGCCTGCAGGTCGAGCGCATCTTCTCCAGCATCCTTGGCAGCCTTCATCAGTTTCTCGGCTATGTAGAAGCGCTCCTGTCCCTTATAGAGCACGGCCTCAGCCACCTTTTCTGGATTGGTGAGTTTCTGGCCCTTCAAGGCCTTTTCGAGCATTTTGGGTAGGTCCACGCCATAGCTCTCAGCGTGGTGCAGCACGTCTTCCACCACCGTCTGGTCCATCTTCTTGGCAAACTCGCGGGCCGCCTGGGTAGTGGTCTTGAGGACAGCCGACTGGCCGCCACTGGTGCCGAGGCGCGCTACCTGATAGAATTCCTCAGCATAGATTTTTTCGGTAATGCTCTGTGGGAAGTATTCCATCTTGCCCGTAGCCTTGTCTATATAGTAATAGGTGACGTCGCGGTCGAAGGTGACGGACTTGCCGCTGAGCAATTTTGCCTTGTCGGACGAGGTGGCACCGAATATCTTCACATCTTTGGGCTTCATGCCGGGCTTGAGGGCCGCCAAGCGCTGCTGCACACGGTTGTTGGTGGCCGTATACATGCTATCAAGATGGTTGTTGAGCACCTTGCGGCACTCACCGAAGTTCACACCGTTGTTGCAGGCAGCAATGGTCTCGATGTTGCTCTGACCCTTGAGCATCATCATCGTCTGCTTATCCTGCTGACAACGCATAATAGCCTCGTTACGGCGAATCAAGTTAGCCTCGGAGGGATGAGCCTTCAGCTCATTGATGGACTTCTGCAGCTCGTTGAGGTTCTTTTGTGCACGTTTCCTGCCATACTTCACGGCTTCGTCGCTGTACTCGGAAGCCTGGGCGGGGTTCTTCTTTGCCTTGGTGAGCAGTTCGTCAGCTTTCTTGTCGGCCTGGGCATTCTTGGCCTTGGCGGCATCGGCAGCATGCACTTTCCTGCCGAAGGTCTTCACCGTGTTGATTTCCTCGAAGTAGAGTTTCTTGGTCTCTTTCCAGATGTCCGCCTTGCCGGTCTTGACGTAGTTCTTGACAGCGGCGGTGCCGATGGCCATCGCCTTGTCTTGCAGGTATTTGAGGGTGACTATCTTCACGCCGACATAGAAGGCACCAAACACGCTGTCTCCGCCCTTGTCGACGTAGTCCTTCATGACACCAACCACCTCGATGGCACCGGTTGCCACGTCGAAGGCGCCAAACGTGGCGACGCTGAAGAACAGCTTTTGCCAGCCGGGCATATCGTCGATGGTGGTGCGCATGGCCTTGAAATACTCCCAGGTAACCTCTTCCAGATTGTCGCAGGCCACGAGGGGATGGCTATTAGACTCAGCCTGAAGACCTTCCAGCACACGGTGATGGGTGTTGAAGATGGCCTTGACACAGCGTTCGTCGAATCCGTAGTGGTTGTCCTGATAGAAAGCTTCGACATGCAGACGCAGGTAGTTGACCAACGGGGCCAGACGGTCGCCGAGGCCTGCGGCGTAGATGTCACGGTCCAGCTGTTCGAGGGCCTCGAGAGTCTTGTTCTGCTTCTTCTGCCATTCGAGCATGTCGGTAGGTGACTTGAACGAGGGCTTGGGCTGCGACAACAGCGTCACATCACGTATAGCCACACACTCCTCCTTGCCGACCTTGCAGCGCAGCTGGAGCTGGGCATTGAGTCGGTTCGGAGCGTTGAGCACGCCGTAGCGACACCTTAAAATATAATAGGGCTTGCCCTTGGAGTCGGTCTTGGCAATGAGCTGCATACCAAGCTTGTTGACACGCTCCTGCTGGGATTCATCCTTACACACGACCTTGAAGGCACGGTCCAGGCGCTGTCCTTCTTCTGTATCTGCCATGCGATCGTCCTGCAGGGCAGGGTTGAGGATGACAATCTTGTGTGTTTCCTCGTCCCAGGTATAATAGCGTAGCAGACAGCGTGTCTCGGCTGGTGTCACCTCCTGCCCGTCCAATTTCTGCACGCAGAGCGAGTCGATATGGTGTACGGGGTCATACGGCTCGAAGTAGCAGCCCACGTTGCTGCTTTCGGGCTGGAAGGCCAGTCCCATGTAGAAGCGGTAGAGCGGCAGGCGTTCCTTGATGGTGAAGCCCTGCTTGGTCTTGGCTTCTAAATCAACGAAGTAGGACAGCACGTCACCGGGCAGGTACTTGGCATTCTCTTCCTCGCTCATCCACATATCCTTGATATGCAGCAACCAGAATTTCTGGTTTCTGTCGTAGCGGGCCCAGATGTTGTAGTCATCCTTGCCGAACTCGGAGTGCTGCTTGCCGTCCTGATTGATCAGCGCGGCGGTGACCTTGGTTTCTTTCCAGTCCATACCCACGATGATGAACGGCAGTTCAACGGCTTCCTCATGCATGGCGGGCAGCGTGAGGTTGTCCTGCCCGAAGACTATCTTGCCCTTCTGTATCTTGAAGTGAATACGGTTGGTGTAGCTGGCCTCGTTGGAAGCAATACGGAACTGTAGGATACCTTCCTCGGGGGGCGTTTCTGACTCAGGAGCCTGGATGTAGGCCGACTTCCAGCCATTCACCATGCCAGCATCCTGGACGGCCATGTATCCGTCGTCGGAGAAAATCTGTATCTGGCTGGTGAGTTTCTCGTCAAGATACTCAGGATAGCCCGGCTTCCTTCGCATGATGCACGCCGACACCTGCTCAGCCACGTCGCCGGCGATAAGCGTGTCGCCAAAGTTCTTGTAGATTTCCATCTGCAACTCGTCGGGTTCGTCGTCTTGCTCTTCCTCGCCTTCGTCGTCACTGTCGCCGCCATCAGAGCCACCTGAGTCACCGTCCTTCTTCCTTCTCTTCATCTTGCGATGCAGCCACCCCAAGCCACCTAACAGAACGCCGCCGATGACGGTGGGAATGACATACCTTTCAGTACCTTTTTCCCGGGATGCCTTATTGTCCTCAATATGATCAAGGTTGGTGGAAGACGCTGTCTTGCCGAGTTGCAGCTTAAGAGCCACATACGTTTCCGACTGTGTGCTTCCGAGCTGCACGGTGCTAGTAGCCTCGACCATCAAAGTGGAGTCTTTCGAAGTGGGGTCTGCCTTCCCGAAGTCCTTTAGGTCGAAGGCGTATACCACCTTGTCGAGGCTGTTGTCTACACCACTGCGGGCCCTGCCATACTGCAGTTTGGCATCGTCTCGCATGGCATCACCATTAGAGCCGCGGTTACCAACCATGATGTCGATACGCTTCTGCTGCAGGTCTTCCTCAGCACCGTCGCACTCCACCCATTCCATCGTAATGATAATCTTTCCTTTGGGATTGGCAGAGCCAGTCAGTACAGCATAATCGCTGCCCACGCCTTGTCCGTCGGGTAGGATATCCGAAGCCCCCTCGATGGTGAAACGTGCCTTATACGATGCCCCGTCGAGTCCGCCATGTGTTAATACGACGGAATAGGGCTCCCCTGCTTTGGTCGTCTGAGGGAGAATCACCATCGCTGCAAGGGCAACGATGGGAATGAGGACTTTCAAAAATCTTTCCGGCACCATAACTTGATTTAGGATTTAATAGTCCACATACTTCGGTGAGTCACCATATTTGTTCGGACGCGGCTGGCTGTCCTTCAAGCTGAAGATAAGAATGATGAACTGGACTATCACGAACACCATCCACGATATGAAACCCACTGAAGTAAAGATGCCAACCAAAATGGCACTCATAGTCTCAGACCAATTGACTCCGCAGATGACGGATTCTATCGAAACGGCCCAGAAGACCATGGTGAAGAAGGCTGCGACAAAGGAAATGCATGGCCACAGGGCGCTCCGTCCCACATCGTGGAGCCGGCGCACCTGTATAGCGAAGCAGAGGGCATAAGGCAGGAATGCCGCATCGAACATCAGTAGCGTGTCGAGCCAGCTGAAGGTTGCAACATGGTCATGGCCTTTGATGTAATTGCCGCTGACACCTACGATATATAATATCATGCACATCAGCAGCAGGCAGAGTATCAGGTAGAGCGCCAGTGCATACCACCAGAATTCCGAGCGACGGGCACGCCCCTCGAAGTCAAGCACACCTTTGAAGCCTCTCATCGTAGCCTTCCAGAACCCTACGCGGGGTAATGCTTTTACGTTGTCTGTCATCATCTCTTATCAATTCATGTCTACTGTTTCCATATCAGTTGGTTTCAGGGGCACTCTCTTCTTGGGCCTCTAAGGAACCTTTGTAAGTCACCGTAATTCCTGAATATCCGTTCTTATACTCGATGGTCTCATGGTCGGGCAAAGCCTGGAAGAATTCGTCGGGGTCGTCATAGACGGACTCACCAAAGTACAAGGCATAGATACCATTGCCGCAGTAGGCATAGACGCAATCACGGATGGTTTCGCCATCCATCTCCACATGGACTTTTCCAACTATTTTTCCGTTAAGATCGGGCATAACGTCAAAGGTTATCAGTTGGCCAACAGCTTTACCCTCATACCTTCCAGGACGGGGGATAACGTCGCCATTGTCCTTCTCGAAATTACCTTTTTTCTCCATGAGCGAGTCGAGGGCACTCTTCGACATGACCCGCTCTATATTCGTCATGTCGTCATGTCCTCCCTTTTTGTCGTTGCCGCCTTGATCACTACTGCACTTGCTTACGCCCCAAGCGAAGACCGTTACCACCACAATGAATCCTATCACCCACTGTAATATGCGCTTCAGACAACCGCCAACCTTGCCGCCCTTATTGCGGTTAGCCTGGTTAGTGTCAGAGGCTTTGTCCGGTTCCTTGTCACGTTTGCGCTCATTGGCACGGCTGCGCCAACGGTCCTGAGCAGGGGGCGCACTCTCGCGGCGTGGCGGTGTACCGTCGCGATGGGGTATATTCACTCGGAACGAGCCAGGCTGGCTGGCAGGATTCTCTTCTGGCGTGTCGTTCACTTGCAACCTTGCCCCACAGGCAGAGCAAAATGCTGCGCCATCAGGGTTTTTCTGTCCACACTTTCCACAATATGCCATAGTTAGCTACCATTTACTGATTTGCGAAAGAGTACTTATATTCCGAATTCCTGACGCCACTGGTCGTAGTAGTCCTCGGTCAGCATATCGTCGCGCGTATCGGCCTCGATGACTTCAGCGGCAATCTGGTCGATGCAGGCTAGGACGTGCTCGCGGTTCTTTTCGTCCATACCGTCGGTGAAGCGGTGTGTCATGGCGATGATGTCGTTGATGGTACAGGGGCGGTCGACGCCGTCAAAGACGAACTCGCAGGCATCCATGGCGTTCTCTTCCATACCATCAAGATAGTCGCAGGTCATCTCCTTGAAACACTCAATGGCCTTATGTTCGCGCTCGGTATAGTCGCCGTCGACATTGGCAAAGAAAAGTGCCGTCTGGGCTGTCAGGCGTACCAGACAGAGTGCTTCCAGATCGCCCTCGTCTTGAATGTCGAAATCGCGGGCCAGTCGCTCCATAAAGTCGTCAGGCACGGGGATGGGGGTCTCGTAGGGCTCTCCATCCTCGTCTTCGGCCGAAGAAACTGGCTGGCACTCGCTGTCGCGCTCCTGCTCCATGGCGGCCAGTCGCTCGGCACGTAACTGCTCAGCCTTGCGGTCACGCTCCTCCTGGGCTGCACGGCGCTCAGCACACTCCTGTTCACGTTCTGCCTTGGCCTCGGCAGCCTTAGCCTTCAGGTTACCGAAAGCTTTCTCAGCCATATCGACAATGCTGGCCATGCCGGCACCAAGACTGTTGATATCCCTGCCGAAGTCACTGGCCAGGCGGTTGAACGTGCCGTCCTCGACTCTTTTCTTGATTCCCTCACTCATGCTGTTAGTAGCATTGTTAATTAGATTTTGCAAAAATGATGCCATAGTTTTCTGTAGTTATTAGTTAATCTTAAGATAGCATACAGCTTGAAATCGTTATCTGCAACATGACGGCGGCGACAATCATTCCACTTTAGCATTTCCGATTGGGAACTGAAACTCAATATCGACACGAAGGGTTACATTATTGCTTTTATAAGGAACACGCAATGAGAATTCTGCTTTGTCCTTTTTCGTAGTTCCCACAAATTTTGGTTTGAGCTCGTCGGTAGTAGGCTTGTATGTGGTTCCATCGATTGAGAACGGACTGACCGTGATGTCTTGGATATAACCCCACTGGAATCCGTCGCCTTTGATGCCCTTTCCACCATTCATGGTGGGCTGGTAGAACAAGACGTATGAGTGGTGTCTGAAGTTGATGGTGATGGCACTGACACCCTTTCCCTTATCCATTGTCGCCTCACCTTTGATGACGCCACTACCATCGGGGTTCACGGTAAGTGTACAGTTGAATCCACGCGCACAAACTGATCCGTGCCCCTTCATGGTAATTGTTGAACGTTGGGCTACCACGTTCAAACTCACCATCAGCATGGCCAAACAAATGATTGTTTTCTTGAAGGTTTTCATAACATTATCATTTTAGGAGTTAATACTTTTCCTGCAAAGATAAAAAAAATGTCAGCCATACAGACTAACATTTCTTGCAAAACGACTAACAAAACAATAATTGTTAGTTATTTTTTACTAACCACTCCTTTGGAGTCATGCCTGTGAAGACCTTGAATGTGCGGAAGAACGACATCTCGTTCGAGAAGCCTGACTCCACATAGACAGCAGTCATCTTAGCGTCGGGATGGTTTCTCAGCAGCTGCTTGGCGTATTCAATACGGTAACCGTTGACGAATTGTGCAAACGAACAGCCACAGTTTACTTTGATACTGTCGGAGACCATTCGGGACGGGACATCGAGTTTGGCAGCAACATCGCCCACCTTCAAGTTGCTGTTCAGATAGATTCGCTGTTCGTCCATCAGCTGACTGATATGTTCAAATAGTTGTTCTGCCGACTCATCAGGCTGTGCAACACGGTCATCGCCCTCTTCAATCAGTACCTCGGACTGCCTAGACTTGCCTCGCTGATGATATATAACAAGGTACACGAGGAACACGAGGAGTCCCAACACGACTATGCCCCCGAGCCACCAAACCCAAATACTGCATTCCTGCGCACGGGAGGGTTCTGTACCGACCGGCAGCAACCAGGCTGAGGCGCAGGGTGTATAATTATTGCCTTTTGTGCCGCCAGCCATCACCAGATTACCATCGGAATTCAATACGGGCTGACACATACCTATGCCGGACAGCACGTCAGTATAGTAAAGTTTGATTTCTGCCGGACTCTTTTGGTAATCGACAGCAAGGACATACAGACGGCTATCGTGCTCAATATCGTCCATTCCCACAACATACGCCCGATGCTTTTGTCTGTCAGCAACGACGTATGAGAAGTAGTTGATGGTATTCCCCTGACAAGTCATCGGTATGGGACACTTGGTAGACAATAGCGAGAAACGTTCGCCTTCCACCTTGACGAGAGCCAGCTGCCCGGTGCTATCGGTAGCTGTCATCAGATAAGCGTAGATACCTTTCTCCTCGTCGCCAATGAAACTGTCAGAGATATGTGGCATGACAAGATTGTAGAGTGGCTGCCATCGACTAAAGAGTGGAACGGTAAAAGGCTCGCCTTTTAGGCGGTCGACTATCATGGTGTCGAACAGTTCAGCTTTATAGTCCCTGGGACTGAAGATGACAGCATTGTCTTTAGATGTGCGGAAAATGTAAGGCAACGAACGGTTTTGTGAGACATGCTTGACGGTTTTGTTCTGCCGAGTGCCGTCAAAACACTCTACTCCATCCTCCTGATACCAGTTGCCCGTCACGACGACACGTCCGCTGTCCATCTCCATAGCTTCAGCAAAACAGCGTTTCCTGACCATGCAGCCAAAGCCTTCAAAAGTGTGACTGGCCGGGTCGTATAGCTCTAACGAGAAGAGTTGTCCGATGCCCAATGGCTGTTCATGGCCTCCGGCAACGAGTATGCGCCCGTTTTTCATGGCTATGGCCAATCCTTGGTCGTGGGTATATATGGTAGACAGCGTGTGCCACTGGTCGTCTTTCAGATATTCCGCCGTCTGGGTGGGTACGAATCCATCGGTATGACCACCGATAACCACCGCCTCACCATTTATATAAAAGGTGTGGTGGCCAAAGCGTGCTACGTTAAGGTCGGGCAGCCGCACCGCATCGACTTTGACAACCGGACATTTCTGCACAACCTTAGTATGGCACGCTAAGGATGCAACCGAAAGGAGCACGGTAGTCAAGAGGATTTTAAATGACATCGTTAATCTGTATTCAATTCGTTAAGTACTATTTTCTTGGTTTAGCCATAGAAGAAATCCGCTAAATTCTGAACATCAGTAACTTAGCGGAATCTTTTGTTGGGGTACCCGGACTCGAACCAGGAAAGGCAGGACCAGAATCTGCAGTGTTACCATTACACCATACCCCAATTTAAGGATAACAAAGTCAGTGCAAATCGAGAGCAGAAAGCTTGCTTTTTGCCGAGATGCAGCCTGACTTCGCAGTGCATTTCCCGAAATGCGCTGCAAAGGTAGTGCTTTTTTAGCAATCCACCAAAAAAAATAAGAACTTTTTTGCGAAAAAGCATAAAAAAGCTTATCTTTGCAGCCGAACAGGTAATAAATAGACATCAAGATGACTGAAATAGACAAGCGCATCGCGGTATTGCTCTCGGGCGGCGTAGACTCCAGTGTGGTGCTCTACGAACTGGTACGTCAGGGACTGAAGCCCGACTGCTTCTATATTAAGATAGGTCCTGAGGAGGAAGAGGAGTGGGACTGCTCCAGCGAGGAGGACCTGGAGATGGCGACAGCCGTCAGCCACAAGTACGGCTGCCGGCTGGAGGTCATCGACTGCCACCGCGAATACTGGGACCAGGTGACGACATATACGATGAATAAGGTGCGGGCGGGTCTGACACCGAATCCCGACGTGATGTGCAACCGCCTCATCAAGTTCGGTGCCTTCCACGAGAAGCGCGGTCACGACTACGACCTCATCGCCACGGGCCACTATGCCACGACGGAGATAGAGGAATTATCAATTATCAATTCTCCATTATCAATTCGTAAATGGCTTTGTACCAGTCCCGACCCGGTGAAGGACCAGACGGACTTCCTGGCACAGATCTATGACTGGCAACTGAAGAAGGCGCTGTTTCCCATCGGTCACATGATGAAGGAAGAGGTGCGCGTCATTGCTGAGCGCGAACATCTGGCTCCGGCCCACCGCCGCGACTCACAGGGTATCTGCTTCTTGGGCAAGATCAACTACAACGACTATCTGCGCCGCTACCTTGGCGAACTGCCTGGCGACGTGGTGGAGTTGGAAACGGGGCGCATCGTCGGTAAGCACAAAGGGCACTGGTTCCACACCATCGGTCAGCGCAAGGGCATGGGCCTGGGCGGTGGACCGTGGTTTGTCATCAAGAAGGACATCGCGCAGAACATCATCTATGTCTCCCACGGCTACGACCCGCAGACCGCCTACTGCCAGCACTTCCGCATCCGCGACTTCCACGCCCTGACGCTACCTCTCGAACAGATTGTCGACCAGGAGGGCCGTTCGCCCGTGAGGTCGGTATGCATCAAGATCCGGCATACCCCCGAATTCCTGCCGGCACAGATAGAGGCTACCGACACTGCCGGTGAATACATCGTCCACGCCGCCGCCCCTATCCACGGTGTAGCCCCCGGCCAGTTCTGCGTCATCTACGACGATCGCCACCACCGTTGTTACGGCAGTGGCGAGATTACCCTCTAAGCAGGTCTGAGCACCCCTTGGGACAACGTTATTCACCCATGAGGCTATTCAGATAGACCTCAAGGGCAGTGTAGCCGTCCTTCGAGACGACGCTGTTGCGGTCGTCAGGATTCGACGGGTCGAGTTCGTGGGCACGCTCCCAGTCGTCAGCCATACCGTCGTGGTCGTTGTCAACGACGGGTAGCGCCTCAGCATATACCGGGCAGCCACCGGCATCAGCCGGGCTGTCGATGATGCCCGGCTTATGGGCGGCAGCACCTTGGTAAAGGGCCTTGCCATGACGGACTTCATCGACGATGCGTTGTTCCACGGCATCGCGGTGGATGGTACCGGCCTTCGCCAGCACGTGCTTATAGGCATTCTTGGCCGACTCAGCCTTCGTCAGGAATGCGGCGGTAGAGAAAGCGGCAGCGGGGGAAGCGGTGGCGGGGATGTCAGCGGCAAAACCGCTGACCGCAAACTGCGGGCTAAGGCGCTTGTGCGCCTGCTGCTGCTCGATGGTGAAGGGGGCTTTGTTGCTGACGAGCGTCCAGTTGTCCTTGGCCTTCGTGCCCTCCATGACGTTGCCGGCAAAATACCAGCGGCTGGGCGATGTGAGCTTTTTGCCCTTACGGGCATCGCTCAGTTCGATGAAGACGTTATCGTCAGGATGTGCCGGACCAGGCTTGTAGTAGTTGCCGATGAAGTTGCACTCGTGGCTACTGCCCTCCCCGGCCTCGTTCTCGCCGCCATAGCAGGAGTTGCGGCGGCCCCAGTTGTAGTTCACATTATTAATATATTCCAGGAACACGTTCTTGTCGCCTCCGGGATTCGAGGCACCGTTGATGCGGGGACTGCGGCTATCGTTATGTGCCAACAGGTTGTGGTGGAACGTTGCTGGCGAGCCGCCCCATTGGGCACCGTAGCCGCGGACGCCCTTCTTATGGCCGGCATCGTGCAGTCCCTCGTGGATGATGCACCACTGCACGGTGGTATAGTGGTTGTCGTACATCGTCATGTTCTCCTCGCCACTCCATCCAAAGCAGCAGTGGTCGATGATGATGTTGCGGGCGTTCTCGATGCCGATGGCGCCGCCGTCAATGAAGCAGCGCTTCTTGTATGCCTCGTCCGTCTCGCCATCCTTCCGCTCCAGTTCTTGGACACCGAGCCGTCCACGGATATTGCGGATGATGACATTCTCCGACCCGCCCAGGTTCAGTTTGCCGCCGCGCAGAAGGATGCCCTGTCCGGGTGCCGTCTGTCCGGCAATGGTGACGTTCTTCAGCTTGGCACGGATGGAGCGTTCGTTCTTGCGTTGCGGATTGGGACCGATGTCAATGATGCCGCTGACCCGGAACACGATGGTGGCATTCTCCTTGCCGGCATCCGTCAGCGCCCACCGCAACGAGCCCTCGCCCGAGTCATTGAGGTTGGTCACCTCCACCACCTTGCCGCCGCGACCGCCCGAGGCATATTTGCCAAAGCCCTCAGCCGTCGGGAAGGCCGGCAGCTGGGCAAAGCCTGCTGCCGCCATCGCGACGCTGACAAGGGTCAGAAGGAATCTCTTCATATTTCGTCGTTTTTTTCTGCTTTTTACTCTTTGCTTATTTTGCCACGACGGTAATGCTATGTGTCGTACCGTCGGCTAGCACCTCGCGGATGATGTTCACCCCGTGCTGCAGGCGGCTGACCCGCCGACCGTCGGGAGTAAAGTACTGACGGCTCACGACTGCTGCTGTGGTCTTCTGGGTGTTGACAGCCGTGACGCCGGCACAGATGGCCGGTTCGCCCACCACGCCGTAGGCACTGACACACTGCACGGTGACCGGCTCACCCATGTAGGCTATGCTGCGAGATGTGGTCATGATGGCCCTGTCGCCACCAACGGTCACCAAGTAACAACGGGCAAAGCCTGTCTCGTCGGTAAAATAGAGGACACTTCCTCCTCCCGACCACACGTTGCCGCTCAGCTCCAGCTTCGGCGCAGGCAGGATGAAAGCCTGCCAGTCGGCATCCCAGTCGTCGGAGCCTCGCAGCATGTAGTCGAGCTGGTAGCTGTTGGTCTCCACAGGCGTGAGCACTGCTTTGCTCGTAGCCGTCTTTCCCTCAGCAGCGAATGATGTCTTTCGTTGCGAGAGGTCGACTGCATTACCCTCGGCATCCACCGTATTATATTCCGCCATCTGCGTAGGCAGGCCGCCCATGTCCACCCAACCTTGCGGATAGATGCTGACACCGTCGGTCAACCGCGTCTGGAGGAAGCTCACCTTGGGCGTATTGCCCCAGGGACGGCCCAGATAGGTCTGATAGCCTGCCGACTTGCTGGTGACAACAGCATTATTGAACACATAGCCATACTTGGGACTCTGGTGGTCAGGGGCTACAATGTAGCCTCCGCTCTCCACGATGTGCAACGTGTCGCTGTCGAAATAGGCCTCGCCGTCACCATAGATGAAGTCGGTGCGCCCTGCTATCTTGGTATTACGGATGAGGTGGCGCTGGCCGGCCTTGCCGGTACGGTAGGTGTCCTGATAGCCCTCCAGGTTGCAGGAGGTGATGACGATGCGGTCGCCCTTGGTGTAAAGGGCCAGCGCCTGCCCTTCTGCCCAGCGAGTGTTGCGGATGGTGAGGTTGTCGAACGACACTCTGTCGGCTGTCACGTTGACCGTCGCGGTATTGTCTACGCCCCCCTCTGCAGCGGTCTTGTTCCACGTGATAATGGTGTTCTGCTTCGACTGGCCCGTCAGATGAACGTTGGGCTTGTCAATCTGCACATGCCCCTCGTAGGTGCCAGCCTTCACGAATATATAATAAGGTGTATCGCCGGGAGCGGCATCCACCGCCTGCTGAATGGTCTCGTAGTTGCCCGAGCCGTCCTGAGCCACCACAGCGTCGAAGTCGCTCAGCTGGCCGAGGGTCTGGTGGCTGGTGTACTGCTTGACATCGATGGTGCCGTCGGCCACGCCGTTGAGGAACAGCTCCAGGTTGGAGTAGCCGCTCTCCGTCAGCTTCACGCCATCCGTAGCATCGTTGGGATTCAGGCCCACCTCGTTCTCGTAGCTGTCGGGCAGTCCGTCGCCGTCGGTGTCAACGACCTGACAGGCGTAGTCGTCAGCCGTCGGCTGCAGTCGCGGATAGCAGGTGACATTGATTTCCTTGTTGTCCTTGGCCTCGTCGCCTTCATAGAGGGCTGCGAAGTCATCGTGCGACTGCAGCTTGATGTTGTAGGGCGAGTCGATGATGCCCAGCTTGCTGCCGCGGGCACCGCCATACTGCGGGTCCTGCGTGCCGGCAGCCTCGGCCAGCACACGGGTGTCCACCTCGTCGTAGCGGGGCAATGAGGCTCCTGCCTGGGTGGTGACTTTCCTGTAAGCCTCGTCAGCCGTCTCTGTGGGTACATAGCTCAGCTCGTCGACGATGGTGGTCAGCAGGGCCTTGTCGGCCAGCGACTGCGAGGGCGAGAGGCTCCAGAAATTCATGGCCCTGGAGCTATTGTTGGACACGAAGCCGTAAAAATTGTCATCGTTGACCTTCTGCAACTCCTCGTCCTTCCAGATAGTGGTCGCGGGTGCCCACTTGCTGCTCAGTTCGAACTTGTTGCCTTTCAGGTACCACTGTCCCACGCCGTTGGCATCGCCGCTGGCCGAACACCAGTAGCGGCGACTGGCGGTGGCATCCTTGGTGGCAGGTCCGGGCCGGTAGTAGTTGCTAATCATATACACGCGGTTGTAGTCGGTGTCACCGCCAGCCGAGTTCTCGCCGCCATAGATGGCATTCACTGAGCCCCAGTTGTAGATGACGTTGTTGAAGAACTCGTTGATGGCCTGGCGGTCGTGGTTCTCGGGCCGCACGCCGTTGAAGCGCGGCGACCGCGAGTTGTTATGTGCAAACAGGCAGTGGTGCATGGTGCTGCGCTTGCCGCCCCACTGGGCGCCGTAAGCGCGGTTGCCCTTGGAGTTGCGCGAGTCGTAGAGTCCTTCGGCAAAGATGCACCACTGGGTGGTGGTATTGTTGTTGTCGTAGAGCGTCAGGTTCTCCTCCATCGACCAGCCGAACGAGCAGTGGTCGAGGATGATGTTCTCCACATTCTCGACACCTAAGGGCGACATGCTGCTGTTGGGCAGGTCGCCGGCGCGGAAGCGGATATGGCGGATGATGATGTTCGAACCCAGCTTTACCCGATAGCCTGCCAGGCAGATGCCGCCGCCGGGTGCCGTCTGTCCAGCAATGGTGGTGTTCGACTTCACATCGACGTTCTTGGTCAGGTAGATGGTGCCGCTCACCTTGAAGAGTACCGTCCTGGGCGTGGTGTCACCGGTGGTGACGGCCCATCGGAAGGTTCCCTCCTCGCCCGTATCGTCGAGGCGTGTGACGTAATACACCTTCGCGCCCTGTCCGTCGACGGGCCGTCCGCCGGTGGTGAAACGGCCCCAGCCTTCAGCACCCGGGAAGGCGACGAGGTCGTCCTTGTAGTTATCCAACACCTTGAAGACGGCATAAACGGCACCATCCTCGTTGACGGTAAAACCATAGGTGGCACTGGCTGACAGACTATTCCCCCTGGCATCCTCCCAGCGCACGAACTCATGGCCCTTGGCTGCCGAGGCTTTCAGGGTCAGTTGTGTTCCGTGATTATACTTATAGCCTCCTTCAACAGGCGTTCCTGCGGGCGAAACGCTCACAGTGCCCATACCTTCGCAACCGGGTTTGACAAAGCCTAACACGACATGAGCCGCCTCCTGCTTGAACTTGGCAGTAATCGTGATGTCGCTTGACAGCGTAAACTTGTGGGGATTCTCTGTCGACAGCAATGTCTCACCATCATACCAGCCTTCAAACGAATAGCCCGCATTGGCTGTAGCAGTAATATTGGAGGTCTGCGATCCTGCAAGCACTTTAGCACTTGCAGGACTTACTGTACCTGCTCCTTCAGGAGACACCACGAAGGTGGCCGTATAATACGTAAAGGCATTCAATCCTGGTAGTGTTGTCAAGGCGATAGCTGTTGCTGACACCAGCAACACAGCCATCAAGGTCACGATTTGTTTCTTCATGATTAGTATGTAGTTTTTATTTCTTATTATACTATTATAGACGAACCACCACCCTGTTTGTCACCTTATTAATATAAAGAACATACTTATTGTCAAAATAACAATTAGCGGCTCCACTTGTTATGGAGCCGCTAATTAAATATTGCACTATGTAATTAGTTACATGAACTTCTTGCCATTCTGTACCTTCACACCCTTGTAGTCCTTAGAAACCTTCTGGCCTGCGAGGTTGTAAACAGGAGCATCAGCGTTGACATTAGCCTTCACATTGGTAATGCCAGTGCCAGCGGCAAAGTAGAATCCATAGATACCAATCTGGCTCTTCGGGTTGAACAGCCAATACGTTTTGCCTGCCTCCACATCGAAGTCGATAAAGCCGAGAACCGGACGGTTCTGGGTCACACCGTTGGTGTGCTGCAGCACATAGTCGTCAGCCATCGGACCTACATTGAGAAAGTGTTGTGTACCGTCTTCGTCAGTCTGATAGGCAAAACCAGTGTTCTGGTAGTAGATGCTCACCTGGACACTAGCCGGAGCAATCGGCATCAGGGTAGACTCGTCTACGATATAGGTCGGGTTCTGGTTCTTGTTACCATAAATACCTACACGGAGTGAACCGCTCTTGCTGGCAGCAAACTTATAGTAAGCACCCTTGGCTGGCATAGCCGTTGCACCCGGCTCCCAAAAGGTGTCGTAGGCACGGAACACCTCGTTGCCATCGGAATTCAACTCGTAGAACTCCCAGTGCTGGAAGCCCGGGTTGCCCTTCGGCATCAGGTACTGGGCGAACTGTGGTGTGCAATCCTCTGTTATCAGAGCATCATTAGGATTCTCGTCGTCAGCCTTCTTACCTTTCAGCTCCCAATACACCTGGGTCTTACCTTCTTCTACATCCTTCTTGCTCAGGCTGTTAGGCGTAGAGAGACCTGTCATCGTGATACCATCCACTACGGCAGTAATCGTAGAGGTCTTGATGGTCAGGGGAATGCTCGTATCAGGAGCATCAGCAGTGCCACCACCGTAAACGCCTTCCGACAGCTCCGTCTCGACAGCGGTAGAAAGATCAAAGTCGGCAGCTTTCCAGATAGACTGTGCATTCATACTCATGGCAACAAAGGCCATAGAAACTAGCGTAAAGATTTTCTTCATAACGTTTTGTATTGTGTTAGTTTTATTAATAGTGATTTGTTTCAGGGTGCAAATATAGAGATTTTCTTTTAAATCACCAAATATTTATAAAAAAAGTGCATTTTCTTTTGTCCTTATCAATTTATTTTGTACTTTTGTCACAAAATCAGTAATAATATGGCACTGAACTTAAACAAGAATCTGAAATTGTACTACTCCATCCGCGAGGTGGCGCAGATGTTCGGCGTCAACGAAAGCACCCTTCGCTACTGGGAGCAGGAGTTCCCCTACCTGAAGCCCAAAACCAGCGGCCCGGCAAAGATACGCCAGTATCAGGAGAAGGATATCGACCAGATACGCCTCATCCACAACCTGGTGAAAGTGCGCGGGTTCAAATTGGCTGCTGCAAAGAAGATTATCAATTCCAACCGCGACGGTGCCGACCGCAAGGCCGAAGTGCTAACGCGGCTCATTGACATCCGTGAGGACCTCATGGCCCTGAAACGCCAGATGGACTATCTGGAATAAGGATGCGTCGGCAAGACGCTGCCTAATAACATAATTATTTTATATAATTAACTGACATTTGACATTACTAAAACTACATAGAGCATGCATCATGGTCGTGCTGTTGATGGCAGCCGTGACGGGAAAGGCCCAGGGCCTGGCTCTGAAGACCAATACGGACACAGGGGGAACCCCCTGTGTCCTCCAAAAAACTAAACAAGATTTGACTTTCTTATGACAATTCTATTATGAGTGACGGATTGAGACAGGTGTGAATATGTCGATATGTCGATATGTCGATATGTCGTTAAGGATTTTCTCACGGTCTGAATATGTCGTTAAGGAAAATGTAATCGATTTTTACCCATAATATATATAATTTAAATTATATATATTATGGGTAAATCTTTTTTTGATTTTTGGAGGAGGCTTAACGACATATCGACATATCGACATATTTAAAAAAGTAATTTTTATCAACGTTTTCCATCCGCACCAGAGCGTCATTCCGGATAAGGCAGACATACTATCTACAGCATGTAGATATGCTATCTGCACGGACCAGATATGACATCAGCACGGCGCGGACTGGGCGGAGCCAGGTGATGTTAATGAAGTGACCCCCAGTGAGATTGAAAAAGTTGATAAAAAATTTGTTGGGAAAAGATTTTTTTTATAATTTTGCAGCTGAATGGAAATTCGTGGATATAAACCATTAAGAATCGCAGTAGGAATTAGGGACATTTTATTAACTGTTTTTGCATTAGCTACCCTAGTTTTGACGTTCGCCTATCTTGATGAACGCCATACTTCGTCTGTGGAAAACGAGACCGCAAGCATGGCTGAATCCACCCACCTTGTACCCGTAGACAGCATGGATAGTGAGATGAAGATGGACATTGAGCGTGCTGTCGTTCTGGAGCGGGTGAAGGACATTTACCGGGTTGTCAGAAACGAGTATATCAATCATGGCGGCTATTGCGAGTCAGAATGGTTGTTCGACAGGGTGTTTTGTACCCAGTCTCTGAACGAACTGCTGATGTCTGTCCACTGTAAAGAAGAAGATACGGGCACGCTGTTCTTCGAAATCGACCGTTGGTCCATGTTGCGCTATCCCGAGGCTTATGTGTCCTTCGAGGAGTTTGAGGTCAAAGACCTTTGGATTAACGGCAATAAGAAGCGTGCTTCGGTTTCCTTCGTGGTCTATGATGACGACAGCTACACCCCTGTCCGCATTGACCTTGTCTATGAGAACAACCGCTGGCTGATAGACGATTTCCACAATCTCAGGTATATGCTCGACCTGCGCAACTGCATGTGGAACTATCTGCTTCACGACATCGTGTAAGGAAGAAACTGAGTCCCCTCCATCACGTGGAAAGATTAGTTAGCGCTGGTACTGCACTCACTGGATCGCGGTGGTACTGCACTCACTGGATCGCGGTGGTACTACACTCACTGAATCGCGATGGTCCAGGTGTCGTTGAGCGTGAAGACGCGGTCGAGGGTAATCTCCTTGGCTTCCTTCTTGGTAAGCTGGCGGCTCCAGGGGACACGCTGGTCGGTAGCGGCACCCTCACCACGGTTTTCGAACTCTAAGTAGCGGGCAGTCTTCACGGCCTCGGGACGCCACTGGTGCCAGCCCTCAGGGCGAATCTGGCGGGGCAGGTCGCAGTGCATGAACAGCGTATAGCCGTAGTCGCGCCAGGGACGGCCGAGATAGACCTTGTCGGCACCCTCGGCACAGGTGATGCGGCACTCGTTGAAGATATAGCCGTAGGGGACATCCTGCGGAGTAGAGGCTGCCGTGATGTAGGAGTTGATCTTACAGAAGATGTCACAATGCTCAAACCAAGCCGTGGAGGGACCGAAGATGAAGTCGGTGGTACCCTCGATGTAACAGTCCTTGAAATAGAGACGCGTCTTGGCATTGCCGGTATAGATGGTGTCCTGGTTGCCGAGGAAGCGGCAGTTGACGAACGTCAGACGGTCACCCTGGGTATGCAGTGCTACGGCCTGTCCCAGTCGGGCGGCATTGTTCTCGACGGTGAGGTTCTTCAGCGTGATGCGAGAGCCCTGAATGCTCAGCGTGAAGGTGCGGAAGGTACCTATCTTCTGGCGACCGTCTGTGGGTTTGAGCTCCAAGGCTACGGAGCCCGGCCAGGAAGCCATGGCCATGGGCACGGTGATGTTGGCATGGTCGTCCCAGGTGATGACGGTCTCGTCGCGGTCCTCACCGCAGAGCTCGATGTTGGTGAGCCACTGCGGGATGATGAGTTTCTCCTTATACGTACCTTTCTTAATATAGATGACCTTATGGTACTCCATAAAGGCGCGGCAGACCTCAATGGCCTCACCGATGTTGCGGAACTGTCCCGTGCCGTCGCGGCTGACGACGAGGGTGTCGGGGTTGTCATACTGCGCCCTTACCGGGCTAAATAATAAAGAAAAAATAAGAAATAAACTAACCCGTGGTATCAGTGACATCACTTGGGTTTTCTTTCGTAGTAGTCTCATAGTAGTTGTTATTACATAATTTGTTGTACGTCCTGTGTTCCCTCAATCTTCTTCAGCTCGTCGATGATGGCAGCGACATCTTCACGGTCGTGGACACGCAGCTCGATGCTGCCGTCGAAGACGCCGTCGTTGCTACCGATGGTGAGCTTATGGATATTGACGTTCATCTGCGACGTGATGACACGGGAGATATCGACGAGGATGCCCATGCGGTCGATGCCCTGCATGCGGATGGTGGCGTCGAAGAACATACGTTTGTGCATGTCCCACTTGGCATCGAGGATGCGATCGCCGAAACCACTCTTCAGCTTGTCGGCTACAGGACAGGCACGCTTGTGAATCTCTATCTCGTGCTTGTTGTCGATATAGCCCAGGATGTCATCACCGGGAATGGGGTGGCAACAGTGCATGAACTTATACTGTCCGATGGTGTCCTCGCTGATGAAGATGGGCTTCTTGCGGTTGAACTTCTCGGGCACAACGAAGTACTGCTGTTGGGTGTCTTCATCCGGGTGCTTCTGCTTGTTGCGGCCCAGGAAGGGTACCAGCTTGCGCCAGCCGCCCTTGTTGCTGCCATCGTTCTTGCCAGCAAGCTCGTCGAGGTCTTTCTCGCCCAACAGGATGGTCTTGTTGCCCAATGCCTGATAGAAGTCCTCCTGGCGCGTGACATCGTGGAAGACGGCCAGTTGACCGATGACCTCAGGCGTCATCTCGATATTGTTCTTCTGCAGGAATTCCTCCAGCAGTGCCTCACCCTTCTTCTGCAGTTCACGACCGTCGCGGCGCAGGATGGCCTGTATCTTTCCCTTGGCTTTGGCCGTACTGACAAAGTTGACCCATGAGGGCTGCACCCGCTGCGAGTTAGAAGTCAGTATCTCCACCTGGTCGCCGCTCTCGAGCTTATGGCTCAGCGGTACCAGCTTGTGGTTGACCTTGGCACCGATGCAATGGCTGCCTAAGAAGGTATGGATGCTAAAGGCGAAATCGAGGGCTGTACAGCCAGCAGGCATGGTGCGTATCTCGCCCTTCGGTGTAAAGACGAAAATCTCGGAGGCAAAAAGATTCAGCTTGATGGCATCGAGGAAGTCCATGGCATCGGGCTGTGGGTCGTCAAGAATCTCCTTGATGGTGCGCAGCCAGTCGTTGAGCTCGTTCTCGTCCTCGGTAAACTCCCCTTCTTCGCCATCCTTGTATTTCCAGTGGGCTGCAAAGCCCTGCTCGGCAATCTCGTCCATGCGGTCGGAGCGTATCTGCACCTCTATCCAGCGTCCCTGCTTCGACATCAGCGTGACGTGCAGAGCCTGGTAGCCGTTGGCTTTGGGGTGGCTGAGCCAGTCGCGCAGACGGTCGGGGTGACTCTTGTAAATCTTGGAGATGGCTACATAGATGTTGAAGCACTCGTTGATTTCTTCCTCACGCTTGTTAGGAGTGAAGATGATGCGGACAGCCAGGATATCGTATATCTCGTCGAAGGTGACATGCTTGTTCTGCATCTTCGTCCAGATGGAGTACGGCGTCTTTACGCGTTCCTTAATATAATACTTGATACCCATCTGCTTCAGAGCCTCCTCGATGGGAGCGGTGAACTGGTCGAACAGCTTGTGGCGTGACCTCTCGGTCTCCCTCAGTTTATCCTTGATACTGTTGTACTCGTCGGGATGCTCGTACTGGAACGAAAGGTTTTCCAGTTCCGACTTCACCTTATAGAGTCCCAGGCGGTTGGCCAAGGGGGCATAGATATAGAGTGTCTCGCCGGCTATCTTGTATTGCTTGTTGGCAGGCTGCGACTGCAGGGTACGCATGTTGTGCAGACGGTCGCAGATCTTGATGAGGATGACACGGATGTCCTCACTCATGGTCAGCAGCAGCTTCTTGAAGTTCTCAGCCTGTGCCGAGGCCTGCTCACCAAAGATGCCACCGGAGATCTTGGTCAGTCCATCGACAATCTGAGCTATCTTCGGACCAAAGATGTTGGCGAGGTCCTCGCAGGTGTAATCGGTATCCTCTACCACGTCGTGCAGCAGAGCGGCACAGATGCTGGTGGAGCCCAGTCCCACCTCCTCGCAGGCTATCTGTGCCACGGCGATGGGGTGCATGATATAGGGTTCGCCCGACAGGCGGCGCACACCCTTGTGGGCCTGTTTGGCAAAGTTGAAAGCCTTGGTAATAATGTCTACCTTCTTACGATGTCGCGAAGCCAAATAGCTGTCCAACAGACGTTGGAAAGCATCGTTCACCAGTTGTTCGTCGGCCTCTTCATGCCTCTTGTCGATTTCGTCATCCATAGTATTATCTCCTTCTTCTCTTAGTTGACCTCCGTTTCTTAGATGATTTCTTCGTGCTCTTACGGGCAGTGGACTTCTTGCGAGATGCCGAAGAGCGCTTGCGGGTAGCCTTGTAGCGCTTGCCGGCACGGGCCTTCTTGCCACGGACATAGCGCTTGCTCTTATGATAATAGGTGGGCACGTCGTCGTTGACCTCCACCTCGGTACGCTTGTTGAACAGTTCGTCGACACGATAGTTATAGACCGAGTCCTCCATATCGATGAATTTCCCTATCTCACTCTGCGGCAGGCGCAGAGGGCTGGGAGCCGTAAGTCCCGGCACCACGTCGCGGCGGTACATCGGGTTGAGCGAGCGCAGCAGGTCGATATTCAGTCCCACCACCGCTGCCACCTGTTCCAGATGGACGTTACGGTTGACCATCACCGTATCTGTCTTTGCCGGCAGACGGGTGCTCATGGGGCAGATGTTATGCTGCGAATAGTAGGTCATGATATAGTTGGCGGCGATGAATGCCGGCACATAACCACGCGTCTCCTTGGGCAGGTAGGGATAGATGCGCCAATAGTCCTTGATAGCGGCAGGATCGTCGATGGAGTCCTTGCGGGCAGCCTGCTGCGAACGGTGGATGGCCTTGTTGATGTTCTCGGGACCACAGTTGTAGGCAGCAATCACGAGGTTCCAGTCGCCAAAGATCTTGTAGAGGTCACGCAGATAGCGGGCAGCGGCGTATGATGACTTGACGGGGTCGCGGCGCTCGTCGAGTAACGAGTTGACCTGCAGGCCGTACTGTTTGCCCGTACTTATCATAAACTGCCACAGGCCGGTAGCCCCCACGCGGCTGACAGCCTGAGGGTTGAGTGCTGACTCGATGACGGGCAAGTACTTCAGTTCCAGCGGCAGCTGGTAAGTCTCCAGGGCCTCTTCGAAGATGGGGATATAGAAGTTGGATGCCCCCAGCATGTAGCTGATGCTATGGCGCAGGCGTCCGCTGTAGCGGTCGATGAATTTCTGAACGACCTCGTTGTAGGCCATCTCCATGACGGTAGGTATGCGGCTCAGGCGCTCGATGTATTCCTCTTTGGTGAAGACGGGGTTGATGTCGCGCATGTTACAATTGTCGGCATCGTCCAGATAAGTCTTCGACATATAGAGGTTCAACAGCGAGTCAAGGTCGTAGGTCATGGCCTCGGGGAACTCGATGACCTCCTCGTTGCCTTCCTCGTCGGTGACCACAATCTCATCATCGTCGAGGTCGTTGTCCTCATCGTCCAAGGTCTGCGCCCCTATGGGGCTAAATAAAAGACAGAAAATAAGAAATAAGCTAATGCGCAGGGTCAGTGACATGCTCTTGTCTCTTGCTGGCATCAACATGGTCTTATATCTTGCTGGCATCATCGTGCCCGTCTTGAATATCCTCATGATATATCTCTTCCTTTATATATGTTTTAATTGTTTTATTTTATATTTTATATTTAAGGCGAAGCCCGCAAACTCGCCCGCTAAAAGTTCAGCTTACAGCTGACGCCCAGCGACTGCGCCTCCAGCCAACTGCCACCGCCATGGTTGGGAATGACGGCCGGCTCGACCTCCAGGCTGAGGTCCTTGGAGATGTCAAACACCGACAGTTCCGCATCCACGTATGCATCGATGACGGAGATGGCATAGACACCCAACATCGCAAAGAAACTCAGGTCGCGCCAGCGGCGGTACTTGTCCTTACGCTTCCGGAAGATGTCCTTGTAGCGCTCTTCGTTTTCGGGCGTAATCTGTTGTCCCAGATGCAGGAACTTATTATAGGATGCCGTCCCCGGGTCGTTGTCCATGATGTCGAGGTAGGCCTGCGAGTAGTCCTTATACATCTGGTTGTTCCACGTCAGTGCATAGATGCAGCCTACGAATCCTCCGTAGATGATGGGCAGTTTCCAAAACTTACGGTTGTAAATCTGTCCGGCGCCGGGTATGACCATGGCCAGCCACAGGGCCCGCTGCGGGTCAGGACGCCACGTGCCCCAGTCGCGCTTCATCTTCTTGGGTTTCGACGTCGATAGCAGAGAGACACTGTCGTTCAGCACGCCAGCACTATCGCCTGCCAAGGCGTCTGCATCGACCTGCAACAGCGAGTCCATCGGTGCCAGCAACGTGCCGACGTCGTGACCAATGGCCACGGTATCGAGCACAACGGCATCGTCGGTCTGCGCCCTGCCGATGACAGCCAGCAGCAGTGCCATGACTATCGTCAGTAGTCTACCCATTCGCTCCGTCCAATGCGTTCATAATACGCTCCAGTTCCTCTTCGCTGTCGAACAGGATGCTGATCTTGCCCTTTCCCTTGGGTGAGCAGGTCATCTGCACCTTGGCCTGGAAGAATGACGACAGGCGATTCTTCAAGATATTGAACTCCTCGGGCAACTGCGCCTTCGAAGCGATCTTACCCTTGGCCGTCTTCACATCCTCGCCGCTCTTCAGCGCCTGGATGAGCTCTTCCACCTTGCGCACAGAATAGTGCTGCTGCTGGATTTCCTTAAACAGCTTGATCTGCTGCGTAGGACTGTCGATAGCCAGCAGGGCACGGGCGTGCCCCATCTCTATCTCATGGTTCTTCAGCGCCATCTGTACCTGAGCGGGGAGCTTCAGCAGACGCATGTAGTTGGTCACGGCGGCACGGCTCTTGCCGACACGCTCGCTGATCTTGGCCTGCGTCATGCCGGTCTCGTCAGCCAGATGCTGGTAAGCCAGTGCTATCTCGATGGCGTTCAGGTCCTCGCGCTGGATGTTCTCCACCAGCGCCATCTCCATCACGCCCTGGTCCTCGACGGTGACGATATAGGCGGGAATGCGGCTCAGTCCGGCCTGCTGCGAGGCACGCCACCGGCGCTCACCAGCGATAATCTGATACTTGCCGCCCTCCACCTTGCGCACCGTGATGGGCTGGATGATGCCCAGTTCGCGGATGCTGTTAGCCAACTCCTGCAGGGCCTCCGGGTCAAACTCGCGGCGCGGCTGGTTGGGGTTGGGTTCTATCTGCGCGATGTCCACCTCGTTGAGGTTCGACGACCCCTGGGTGTTCACCTCGCTGGTATCTATCAGTGCATCCAGGCCGCGACCACTCCCGATATCGTCGAGACCGCGTCCCAGCACACTGCCTGAAAATTTCTTTTTTACTGCCATACTTCAATATTCAGAATTAGAAATGAATGGAATGAAAGCTCGGTTCATTTCTCATTTCCCATTTCTTTCATTTCTTTCATTTCTCATTTCTTTCATTTCTATTAATGATTTCCTTCGCCAGAGCGAGGTGGTTCTTGGCACCCGTCGAGTCGGCATCGTAGAGGATGACGGGAAGACCGTGCGACGGACTCTCCGACAGCTTGACGTTACGCTGGATGACGGTCTTGAAGACCAGTTCTTGGAAGTGGCGCTTCACCTCGTCGTAAATCTGGTTGGCCAGACGCAGACGTGAGTCGTACATGGTCAGCAGGAAACCCTCTATCTCCAGTTTCGGATTCAGCTTCTGCTTGATAATCTTGATGGTGTTCAGCAGTTTCGAGATACCCTCCAGGGCAAAATACTCACACTGCACGGGGATGATGACCGAGTCGGCAGCCGTCAGCGAGTTCACCGTGATGAGTCCCAGCGACGGGGAGCAGTCTATCAGGATATAGTCGTACTCGTCGCTGATGGGTTTCAACACCTGAGCGATGATCTTCTCCCGATTGGGCAGGTTCAGCATCTCAATCTCTGCACCCACCAAGTCGATATGGCTGGGGATAATGTCCAGCCCTTCAATATCTGTTGTATAGATGGCCTCGTGTACGTCCGTCTTGTTGACAATGCACTCGTAAATGGAGCAATCTACCTCCTGAATGTTCACACCCAGTCCACTGGAGGCGTTAGCCTGCGGGTCAGCGTCCACCACAAGAACGGACTTTTCCAATGTAGCCAATGAGGCCGCCAGATTGATGGTTGTAGTGGTCTTTCCAACACCGCCTTTCTGGTTAGCCAATGCAATAATCTTTCCCATAGTTGTTCTTATACCTATTTAAAATAGAGCTGCAAAGGTACAAAAAAAAGTTCATAGTTCATTGTTCATTGTTCATAATTTAAATTTATTTTGTATCTTTGCACCCAAATTGAGCGTTTATGGACAAACCACTGATACTGATTTCTAACGATGACGGCTATCACGCCAAGGGGTTTAACGAGCTGATTAGGATGGTCAAGGACTACGGCGACGTGCTTGCCTGTGCCCCAGAGTCGGCACGTAGCGGTTTTGGCTGTGCCTTCTCTGCCACGACACCCCTGACGCTGTCACACCGCCGCCACATGGAGGGAGTCGAGGTATGGTCGTGCAACGGCACCCCGGTGGACTGTGTCAAGATTGCCCTGTCGGAGTTGTGCGACAGGCGTCCGGCTATGGTCATCGGGGGCATCAATCACGGTGACAACGCCTCGGTAAATACCCACTATTCGGGCACGATGGGCGTGGTGATGGAGGGCTGCATGAAGTATATTCCCTCTGTGGCGTTCTCCATCTGCGACCAATGCAAGGATGCCGACTTCCAACCGTTAGAGCCCTACATCCGCCGCATCACGCAGCAGGTGCTCAGCGAAGGACTGCCTGAAGGTGTCTGTCTGAACGTCAATTTCCCCTTGTTGGAAGCGGGTGGCAACGAAAAAGAGGTGAATGGCTACCGAGGCGTGCGAATCTGCCGGATGAGCAAAGGCACCTGGGGCAACGAGGTGACACGCTGTCACCATCCCCGCGGCTACGACTACTGGTGGATGGTGGGCAGCTATCATAATGACGAGCCCGACGCCACCGATACCGACCGCTGGGCCCTGGACCACGGCTATATAGCCATCACACCGACCCAGATTGACGTCACCGCCTACGAGGCCTTCGAGAAGCTGAACGCCCAGTTTAATCTATAATTCGGGATATCCCATGAAGTACTATCTGATAGCCGGTGAGGCCTCGGGTGACCTACATGCCTCACACCTGATGCAGGCGCTGAAAGACCAGGACCCGCAGGCGCAGTTTCGCTTCTTTGGCGGCGACAAGATGGCTGCCGTGGGAGGAACGCTGGTGAAGCACTACCGCGAACTGGCCTATATGGGATTCATCCCCGTACTGATGCACCTGCCCACCATTCTCCGCAATATGAAGATGTGCCAGCAGGACATCCGTCAATGGCAACCTGACGTGGTCATCCTCGTCGACTATCCAGGCTTCAACCTCAAGATAGCGAAGTACGCACATTCATTCACCAAAGTCTATTATTACATCTCTCCCAAGATATGGGCGTGGAAGGAGTACCGCATCAAGAATATCAAGCGCGACGTGGACGAGCTGTTCTCCATCCTGCCTTTCGAGGTGGACTTCTTCGAGAAGAAGCACCACTACCCTATCCACTATGTCGGCAACCCTACAGCACAGGAAGTCAGGGAGTTTTTAGCCTCACCTCCGCCCGCTCCCCAAGCAGGACGGGAAGAAGGGTGCGCATCAGAGTCCCCCTTCAGTTTGGAGGGGAATGGGGGGAGACCAATCATTGCGCTGCTCGCAGGTTCCCGAAAACAGGAAATCAAGGACAACCTGCCAGCGATGATAGAGGCCACACAACATCTGACCAGTCAGTACGACCTGGTGCTGGCAGGTGCCCCATCTATCGAGCCATCCTATTATGAACCTTTCATCAAGGGCAGTGCTGTGCACATCGTCTATAACGAGACCTTTCCCTTGTTGGCAAAGGCTACTGCCGCCCTTGTCACCAGCGGCACGGCAACCCTTGAGACCTGCATGTTCCGCGTACCGCAGGTGGTATGCTACTATACCCCCCTGCCCCGCCTTATCGGCTGGCTGCGCAAACGGATACTGCACGTGAAATACATCTCGCTGGTCAACCTCATTGCCGACCGCGAAGTGGTGAAGGAACTGGTAGCCGAGACGTTCAGCGTGGAGAACATCCGCCACGAACTGGAAGCCGTCTTACCAGGAGGACCGCATCGCCAGCAGATGCTCAGCGACTACGAGGAGGTTCATCGCCGGCTGGGCGAAAGCGACGCCCCCGACCATGCCGCCAGATTGATAATCCAAACACTTCAAAACAAATAATTAATCCCCAAAAGCACTATGAAAAAGTTTTTCTTTTTTGCGTTGCTGGCTGTATCAGCCCTGAACGCACAGGCACAAAACATTCAGTTGCACTACGACTTCGGTCGTAACATCTACACTGGCGAAGAGTCTAACCGCCAGAAAGCCACCATCACACTGGAACAGTTCAAGGCTGACAAGTGGGGTTCGTGGTACTACTTCGTCGATGTGGACCTGAGCCGCCACTTCACCGAGAGTGCTTATACGGAGATTTCGCGTGAGTTCAAACTGGGCAAGGAGTCACCCTTTGCCGCCCATGTCGAGTACAACGGCGGTCTGAGCAAGTCGGGCAGTTTCCAGCAGGCTGGTCTGATTGGTGCCGCCTACAATGGTCACAATGCCGACTTCTCGAAGACATGGTCTGTCCAGCTGCTGTATAAGCAGTTCTTCAAGAGCTACGACACCACACACTCGTATGCCAGCGCCCAGCTGACAGGCGTCTGGGGCCTGAACTTCTTCGACAAGAAACTGACGTTCTCTGGCTTCATCGATTTCTGGCGTGGCGAGAAGGCCGACAACCACGGATGTCTGGTGATACTCTCCGAGCCTCAGCTGTGGTATAACTTCACTGAACATTTCAGTGTAGGTACCGAGTGGGAGTTCTCCAACAACTTCGTCTACAACAGCGATCCCACCAGCGACAAGACGTTCTTCTGGAACCCCACCCTCGCCGTCAAGTGGAACTTCTAATCTTTTAAAGAAGGAAATAGCGGCCGTGCTGCTGCATATAGACAGCTTCATGAGCCTCCTGCTGACAGGCCTGAGCCTCCTCCTCAGTGAGGGTCTCGGGCCTGTATTTATTGCCATCGACAATCTTTCCCGTCAGGAACTCGCACCAGGTACAGGCTGCCGCATAGCGACCGACGGTCAGCGACAGGTGGAAGCCGTCCCTGTTGAGCACATCGCCCAGACGGTAGCGCATCAGCTGGATGGTGATGCCCGTGGGAATGATACGCTTGATGCCCACGCCCGGCAGCACGTTGAGCATGGTGCTGACAATTCTGCTATACATGGAATATTGGTTGTAGTCGTAGGCCTTGAAGCGACTGCTGGTGAAGTCCTTGGCATAAGCCCACGTCATGTGCCACACAAACTGTACATGCAGGTTGGTGGCATAGCTCTCCACCTGGCGCTTGAACTTGCCCAGATGGATAAAGCTCGACGGGATGCCCGACAACTGGCTGGCCTGTTGCAGGGAGATGATGTCCCATTGTTCGTTACAGATGATGTCCTTCAGTGTCCATCTCCTGCGAACATACCTGATACCCCCTACTACCTTGCGGTATTCATAGCGTGCACTGTCACCCGCCAGGTTGGCATCATGCCGGTCGATGCTGCAGCCGGGGATAAAGGCATTGCCGATGATCAGCGAGTCGCCCTGGGCACGGGCCAGTTCAAAGAGGTACTGTTCCACAGCATCTTCCGAGAAGCTGTTGCCGATAGCCAGCACTTTAATCAGCTTAGCGTTGACACTAAAAGACAGCGTCGCCGCTAACAAAAAAACTAAAAAACGTTTCACTTAGCGATTATATTTTTCCAATAGTCCTTTTACCAGTTTACCATGCTCCTTGATGACATCGTCTGCCCATGGACCTGTCGCCGTGGCGCGGGGTAGCAGCATCGAGCACGACTCGTTCTGGTCGGAAATGCTCCAGCACAACCAGCTGATTCCCAACCGTTCGCACAGTTGTATCCACACCTCCTCACTCTCGGGGTCAATCTTACCATCGCCCGTGGCTTCGGTAGCGCCACTTTCCGAGATAAAGATGGGGATACCCTTCTTCACGGCCTCCTCCATGCGGTTGCGCAACTGCTCGCCATGGGTGGCAGCATAGAAGTGGACGGTATACATCACATTGTCAAAACCCTCCAGCGGACTCTCAGCTACCAGATGGATGTCCTGGTCCCAGTGGGGATTGCCCACAAGCACCACGTTGTCAGGGTCATACTTGCGAATCTCGCCTATCACCTCGGCGGAATACTTTTTCAGGGCAGCCCAAGAGTCTTCTACGGGCTCATTGAAAATCTCATAGATGACATGGGGATACTTGCCGTATTTCCGAGCCATCTCACCGAAGAACTGCTTGGCCTCGGCCGTCTTCATGATGTGCGAGTGCCAGTCGATGATGACGTAGATGTTCTGTTTGATAGCCGACTCTATGACGGGTGTCATGCACTGCATGGCATAGCTGGGATTCTCCAGGTAGTTGTCTTCTATCATAATGCCCATGGCAGCACGCACCACGGAGCAGTGCCAGTCGTTTTTCAGCGTCTGTATCACCTTTTTATTGTAGAAGCGCGGCCAGAGGTTATGCCACCCCAGGCTGACACCTCGCAGGATGACGGGCTGTCCCTGCTGGTCGCACAGCTGCGAGCCCTTTACTTGCAACTGCCCATACTGCTTGACAGGGTCCTGCGCTTTCGCGCAGAAAGGTAAAAAGGTAAAAAGGTAAAAAGGTAAAAGAATCCGCCAAAGGTTTTTCATTTTTTCTCTATCTTATTTTACCTTTTAAAACAGCGACAGCGTATACAGGTAGACGACGGCTGCCGGTATGGCTATCAGCGACGAGTCGAAGCGGTCGAGCATGCCACCATGTCCCGGCAGGATGTTTCCTGAGTCCTTGATGCCCAAGGTACGCTTGAAAAGGCTTTCTATCAGGTCGCCCCACGTGCCGAAGACGACGACGACGAGCCCCAGTCCGAGCCACTCCAGCGTCGAGAGCATGGTGCCGTCGAGGAAATAGCTGATGGCGTATGCGGCAGCCAGCACAAAGACGGCACCGCCAATGCTTCCCTCCCACGACTTGCCCGGCGAGATGCGGGGGAAGAGCTTGTGACGTCCCAACAGCGACCCCACACAGTAGGCTCCTGAGTCGTTGACCCACAGAAAGACGAATACCGACAGGGGCAACAGCGTATTGAAACTCACCGCTCCCTGCGGTGTGGCAGTGAATGCCAGCACGTTGAGCAGCGAGAACGGCAGGGCGATATACATCTGCGAGAGCATGGTATAGGCCCAGTCCTGGATGGGGTCCGTCTGTTTGAGGTACAATTCGCTGACCATCAGATAGATGATGGTCACCAGATAGGGGATAAAGACCACGCTCTTGGCAGCGCCCCCATAGACATCGCTACAGAAATAAGTCATCGCATAGAAGAAATAGACGGCAGCGACGGTACAGATGAAACGGTTGACGGTGACGCCAGGACGCTCGTTGACCAGCCCGGTAAATTCCCAAACGGTCAGTCCCGTCACGATGCTGAACAGCAGCACCATCGCCTCTGGGCGCAGAAACGACGCCACGATGGCAGCCACAAAAATGATGCCGGTTATCGTTCTAATGATGAAGTTTTTCATAGGCGCTTATTATTTTATTGGTCTTTTTCTGACTTTTCGGATTCTTCAGTATTCTCCGGATTCTCCGCACTCTCCGGTTTCTCCGGTTTCTCCGGCAATAGGCCAAGTTCCTTGGCACGGCGCTCAGCCATGGCCTCGGCTTCGGCACGCTGCTGAGCCTCGATGAGCTCTTCGGCACGGCTGACCCAGGGACGCTTGCCAAAGATCTTTTCCACGTCTTCAGCAAAGATGACCTCGCGCTCTACCAGCAACTGAGCCAGTTGCGCATGCCCCTCCTTGTGCTCTAAGAGTATCTGCTTGGCACGGTCGTACTGTTCGTTGACCATCTTCAGCACCTCCTCGTCCATCAACTTGGCCGTGGACTCGGAATATGGTTTCTGGAACGAGTACTCCTGCTGGTTGTAGTAGCACAGGTTAGGCAGTTTGTCGCTCATACCGGCATAGGCCACCATGCCGTAAGCCTGCTTGGTGGTACGCTCCAGGTCGTTCATGGCACCTGTCGAGATATGTCCTATGAAGAGTTCCTCGGCAGCACGTCCGCCCAACAGCGAGCACATCTCGTCGAGCATGGCCTCCTTGGTCTGCAGCACACGCTCCTCGGGCAGATACCACGCAGCACCCAAGGCCCGTCCACGGGGCACGATGCTGACCTTGACCAGCGGATTGGCAAACTCCGTGAACCACGAGATGGTGGCATGACCGGCCTCGTGGATGGCTATCGACTTCTTCTCAGCCTCCGTCATCACCTTGGTCTTCTTCTCCAGACCACCGATGATGCGATCCACGGCATCGAGGAAGTCCTGCTTGCCCACCTTCTCCCTATTATGACGGGCAGCGATGAGGGCTGCCTCGTTGCAGACGTTGGCAATGTCAGCTCCCGAGAAGCCCGGCGTCTGGCGGGCCAGGAAGTCGATGTCGAGGTTCTCGTCTAACTTCAGCGGCTTCAGGTGAACGACAAAAATCTCCCTGCGCTCGTTGAGGTCGGGCAGGTCGACATGTATCTGGCGGTCGAAGCGTCCGGCACGCATCAGCGCGGAGTCGAGCATGTCGGCACGGTTGGTGGCAGCCAGCGTGATGATGCCGCTATTGGTGCCAAAGCCGTCCATCTCCGTCAACAGAGCGTTCAGCGTATTCTCACGCTCGTCGTTGCCACCCATGGCGGGATTCTTCGAACGGGCACGACCCACGGCGTCTATCTCGTCGATGAAGATGATGCACGGGGCCTTGGTCTTGGCCTTCTCAAAGAGGTCGCGCACGCGACTGGCTCCCACACCGACGAACATCTCTACGAAGTCGGAACCCGACATCGAGAAGAAGGGCACGCCGGCCTCGCCGGCTACCGCCTTGGCCAACAGTGTCTTACCCGTTCCCGGAGGACCTACCAACAGGGCACCCTTGGGTATCTTGCCACCCAACTCGGTATATTTCTGCGGATTCTTCAGGAAGTCGACAATCTCCTGCATCTCCTGCTTGGCACCGGCCTGACCGGCGACGTCCTTGAAGGTGATGCCCAGGTCGCCGCCCTTCTCGTACATCTGGGCCTTCGACTTGCCGACATTGAAGATGCCGCCGCCGCCCATCATGCCACCGCCGCCACCCATGCGACGCATGATGAACATCCACACCAGGATAATACCTCCGAAGAAGAGGATGTTCATAATCAGGGAATTAAAGAACTCGCCATCCTTAGAGTTATCATACGAGAACTTACCCGTGAACTTCTTCTCCTCACGGGCCTTGCTGATAAACTGTTCCACCTGGTCAACGCTGCCGATGGCTACCGTCACGCTGGGATTCTTGCCCGTCTGCTGAACACCCTGGTTGAAGACGTCGCGGATATGCTCTGGCTTGACGTACATCTGGAGGGTATTCTCGTATTTGTTGACGACAATCTTATCGGCATAGCCTTTGTTGACCATCACCTTGAAGTCCGAATAGCCCGTTTCCGTGGTGGCACTCGATTTCTCACCGCCCTGCGTAAAATACATGGCAAGGATTGCTATAATCACCAAACCGTAAATCCAGTTCATGTTGAACCTTGGCATCTTCATCTGCGGTTTGTTATTCTCTTGTTTATTCTGCTGTTCCAAGTCTTTCGATGTTTAATAATTGCTGTTTGATATAGGAAAATGAGGACGACTCGTATAGCGGCAATGCTTCACGTCTTAGTCCAAATCGGGTATCTGCGTCAGTGTTGCATCGTCCCACAGGTGTTCCAGATCGTAGTATTCCCGCACGTCGGGCAGGAAGACGTGCACCAGCACGTCGCCGTAGTCCATGGCTACCCATTGTGCATTCTCCAGCCCTGCCACCGTTGCCGGCTTTTCTCCCAGGTCCTTACGGGCAAAATCGCCGATTGACTCTGTGACGGCCTCCACCTGCGACGGTGAATTGCCCTGACAGATGATGAAATAACGGGCAATAGCGCCTTCTATGTGCTGTAGGTCAGCCACCACGATACGCTGTCCTTTCTTCTCTTGTATTCCCTTGATAATTGTCTCTACTAGCTGTGTTTGTTGCTCCATTATTATAAAATACTGATTTGAGATGCAAAGATACGAAGTTTTTCGGAAAGAACGACAAAATCAGGCAACATTTTTGGTCGGCTCAGTTTTTATTAATAACTTTGCAGGCAAATTTAAAAAACATTTACGAATCATGGCAGAAAAGAAGTTTAAGAGAACGACCGTGACATCGGCATTGCCCTACGCTAATGGCGGTGTCCACATCGGTCACCTGGCAGGTGTCTATGTGCCTGCCGACATCTATGTGCGCTATCTGCGCCTGAAGAAAGAAGATGTGCTGTTCATCGGCGGCAGCGACGAGCATGGTGTGCCCATCACCGTCCGTGCCCGCAAGGAAGGCATCACCCCGCAGGACGTCGTAGACCGTTACCATAAGATGATCAAGGACTCGTTCCAGGAGTTCGGCATCTCGTTCGACATCTATAGCCGTACCACCTCCGATACCCATCACAAGTTTGCCGCCGAGTGGTTCCGCAAGCTGTACGACGAAGGCAAGCTGGTGGAGGAGACTACCGAGCAGCTGTACGACGAGGAGGCCAAACAGTTCCTGGCTGACCGCTATGTCACTGGTGAGTGTCCCCACTGCCACAACGAGGGTGCCTATGGCGACCAGTGCGAGAAGTGCGGACGCGACCTGAGTCCCACGGAGCTTATCAATCCCAAGTCGACCATCAGCGGCTCTACGCCTGTGCTGAAGTCGACCAAGAACTGGTATCTGCCGCTGAACGAATACCAGGAGTGGCTGAAGGAGTGGATTCTGGAGGGTCACAAGGAGTGGCGTCCCAACGTCTACGGACAGTGCAAGTCGTGGTTGGAGATGGACCTGCAGCCGCGTGCCATGACCCGCGACCTGGACTGGGGCATCCCCGTACCCGTGGAGGGTGCCGAGGGCAAGGTGCTCTACGTGTGGTTCGACGCTCCCATCGGCTATGTCTCGAACACGGTCGAGCTGTGCGCCAAGGAGCCTGAGAAGTGGGGACCGTGGCAGCAGTGGTGGCAGGACGAAGACACCCGCCTGGTGCACTTCATCGGCAAGGACAACATCGTGTTCCACTGCATCATCTTCCCCGTCATGATGAAGGCTCACGGCAAGTACATCATGCCCGACAACGTGCCTGCCAACGAGTTCCTGAACCTGGAGAACGACAAGATTTCGACGTCGCGCAACTGGGCTGTCTGGTTGCACGAATACTTAGTGGACATGCCCGGCAAGCAGGACGTGCTGCGCTATGTGCTGACAGCCAACGCTCCTGAGACCAAGGACAACAACTTCACCTGGAAGGACTTCCAGGACCGCAACAACAACGAGCTCGTCGCCGTCTATGGCAACTTCGTCAACCGCGCCCTGCAGCT
>CAMHJQ010000030.1 GCA_946185485.1 uncultured Prevotellaceae bacterium
ACCGAACACAGCTAAAGAACCAAAATCTGCATGATGTGAATGCCGGTCTTTACGATTATCAGCTCGGTGTGTTTTACGTCGATTTTATCTCTGAGTGCGAGAAACTTGGTGATTACGTGATGAACGTTGTGCAGGCCGGCAAGGGCTTGAGCAACGACTATGGTGACGGTCCTATCAACGGACAAGGGTAATCTTCAACAAGTCTTCTATGGCGTAAAGTTAACTTTCGAAAATAGGAGGTGAACATCTTAGATGAATGTTCACCTCCTATTTATAGATATAAGACGTCGGGGAAGTCTTACTTGTTGTCTACGGCAGCCTGCTCAATGGGCAGACACTTCTTGTAGTTCTCGATATACTTCTCGAAGCCAGCCACGTCGTCGGGGGTGGGGGCGATGCTGACGCCTGTGTTGCCAGCAAAGACAACCTCCTCCAGATAGTCGGCCAGGTTCTTGCCGTTCTTGTTGATCAGGTAGCCTGCCAAAAGGGCGATACCCCATGCGCCACCTTCGCCGGCGGTCTCCATGACGGAGATGGGCGAGTTGAGGGCAGCAGCAAGCATGCGCTGACCTACGCCGGGAGTCTTGAAGTAGCCGCCGTGACCAGTGATGCGATCCACACGAATCATCTCGTCTTTGAACAGGATGTCGTTACCAATCTTCAGCACACCTATGGCACCATAGAGGTGGCTGCGCATAAAGTTAGCCAGGTTGAACTTGTCGTTGGCCGAGCGCACGAACATCGGGCGGCCCTCAGCCAGACCCGTGACAGGCTCGCCGCTGACGTAGTTGTAGGCCATCAGGCCACCGCAGTCGGCATCACCTTCTAAGGCTTTGTTGAACAGCTTGCCGTAGAGCTCGTTCATGTCCACGGGCACGCCCAGCAGTTGCTGGTACTCCTTGAACAAACCCACCCAGGCGTTGATGTCGGAAGTACAGTTGTTGCAGTGTACCATAGCCACGAGGCTACCGTCAGGCGTGGTCACCATGTCAATCATCTCGTAGGGTTTCGACAGCGGCTTCTCCAATACAATCATCGAGAACGACGACGTACCGGCGCTGACGTTACCCGTGCGCTGCTTGACGGCATTGGTAGCTACCATACCCGTGCCAGCGTCGCCCTCGGGAGGACAAACGGGACAGCCGGGCTTCAGGTGACCGCTGACGTCGAGTTTCTTGGCACCCTCGGGAGTCAGGAAACCGGCATTGTCGCCGGCATTCAGTGACTTAGGCAGGATGTCGAGCAGTTTCCATGAAAACCCCTTGGGGGCAATCAGCTCATCGAACTTGCGCACCATGTCGGCATCGTAGGTCTTGGTGGCGGGGTCAACGGGAATCATACCCGAAGCGTCGCCGACGCCCAGCACGAACTGACCAGTTACCTGCCAGTGAACATAGCCTGCTAAAGTTGTCAGGTATTTGATATCGGCAACATGCTCCTCGTTGTCGAGGATGGCCTCATAGAGATGGCTGATGCTCCAGCGCAGGGGGATGTTGTAGTTGAAGAGTTTCGAGAGTTCTGCGGCAGCCTTACCTGTGTTGGTGTTACGCCAGGTGCGGAAGGGCACCAAGATTTCCTGTTTCTCATTGAAGGCCATGTAGCCATGCATCATGGCGCTGAAGCCAATGGCTGCCAGCGACTCGATCTCGCAGTCGTACTGCTTCATCACGTCCTTGCGCAACTCGGCGTAGCAGTCCTGCAGGCCATACCAGATGGCCTCGATGCTGTAGGTCCAGAGACCATCCACCAACTGATTCTCCCACTCGTGCGAGCCCTGTGCGATGGGCTTGTTATCCTCGTCGATGAGCACGGCCTTGATACGTGTGGATCCGAACTCGATTCCGAGAATGGCCTTTCCGGCCTCAATAGTCTGTTTGGCTGTCATATTACTTCAGTGCTTTGTTTAACATGTAGTATACCTCGTTGTTGCGGAGGGTCTGCTTGAAGTCGAAGGTGTTCGTCTGCTTGTTGATGCGGACATACTCAATGCCCAGCATCTCGGCAAAGTCCTCCCAGTACTCCTCGGTGATGTCGTAGGAGAAAGCACTGTGGTGTGTGCCTCCGGCCAGAATCCAGGCACCGGCACCAATCTCAAACGAGGGCTGGGGCACCCAGAGGGCGCTGGCCACGGGCAGGTTGGGCATGGGCTTGGGCTCGATGCACTCTACCTCCTGGCTGATCAGGCGGAAGCGGTTGCCCAGGTCAACGACGGTAGCCTTGATGCCACGGCCTACCTTCGAGGTGAACACGAGGCGGGCGGTCTGCTGCTTGCGGATACCGATGCCCAGGAAGTGAACCTCCAGTTTAGGCTTATCAACAGCGATGAGCGGACAAACCTCGAGCATGTGGCTCTGCAGGCATGACGACCGGTCGCCGGCAAAGTTCAGGGTGTAGTCCTCCAGGAATGAGCAGCCGGTAGGCATGCCCTGCTGGATGACCCACAGCGTGCGATAGAGACAAGCCGTCTTCCAGTCACCCTCGGCACCGAAACCGATACCCTCGGCCATCAGACGCTGCGAGGCGAGACCGGGAATCTGGTCGAAGCCGCAGAAGTCCTCCTGGTCGATGTTGGCATCACCCAGGTCGTCGAAGTTGGTGGTGAAGGCAGTAGCACCCTCGTCCTTCAGCACGCGGCGCAGGGCAATCTCAGCTTTGGCGGCATTGCGCACCTTCTGCCAGTAGACCTCCTCGCCGCTCTCGTCAATCTTGATGGTGTACTGCTGCTTGTACTCCTCAACCAAGGCATCCACCTCGGCATCAGTCACCTGGCGCCAGTACTCCATAACGCTGCTGACAGGAAAGTAGTCTACGTGGTAGCCTAAACGCTGCTCGAACTCCACACGGTCGCCATCGGTCACGGCCACGTTGTTCATGTTCATACCGAACATCAGGCAGCGTACGTTGTGGGCGTCCTTCACACCGGCAGCCACACGGGCCCATACGGCAATCTGCTTCTGGGCAGCCTCATCCTTCCAGTAGCCGCAAACCACCTTGCGGGCAACGCGCATACGGGTGCAGATATGTCCGAACTCAATGTCACCATGAGCACTCTGGTTCAGGTTCATGAAGTCCATGTCCATGGTCTCCCAGGGAATCTCGGCGTTATACTGCGTATGGAAGTGGATCAGGGGCTTCTGCAACTGCTGCAGGCCCTTGATCCACATCTTGGCAGGCGAGAAGGTGTGCATCCATGTGATGATACCCACGCACTTCTCGTCGTTGTTGGCAGCCAGCATCACCTGCTCGACTTCCTTCGAACTATTGGCCGTACCTTTATATACAATCTTCACGGGGATATTTCCAGACTTGTTCAGACCGTCAACCATTTCCTTGGAGTGTCCGTCAACGGCTACGACGGCATCACCACCATAGAGCAACTGTGCACCAGTCACCCACCAAACTTCTAAATTTTCAAACATCGTTTTCAAATTTTAATTGATAATTGATAATTGACAATGGATAATTGGCTCCGCTTGACAACTTTCTCATATCATTGTTAATAAAGTTATTTGTTATTCTCTTTTGTTGATTTTACAATCGTTACTAATAGTTTTGTAATGGCTCGGCAATCGGTAATGATACTTTTGTACTCATCGTTGTTCAAATATTCTGTCTTATGAAGCAGTCTGATCCAGTAATCAGGCTCGTATGCTTCCTTCAGGGCAATGCTCATTTTCGAGAGGAAGTCCATTGAACTCTGAGCCTGCTGCGCCTCACAGATGTTTGCTCCAATACTTGTGCCAGAACGCAGCAACTGTTTGGACATAACGTATTCTTGCTTTGTTGTTGTCAAGTGCTTGTAAAGATTTACAATCCGCACAGAGAATTCAAAACTCTTTTCTTCGACGATATTGTTCTCTTTCATAAAGCGCAGCCTAATTATCCATTATCCATTGTCCATTATCCATTACAAATGCTTATTATGGTCAGTGTCTTTTCTGACCATAATAAGCATTTGGACCGTGCTTGCGGGAGAAGTGCTTCTCGACGAGCAGCGGGTTCATCGTCGTCTCGGGGTTGAGTGTGAATGAGATGTAAGCCATCTTGGCCACCTGCTCGGCGACGACAGCATGATAGACGGCTTGATCGGCATCCTTACCCCAGGCAAACGGACCGTGGTTCTTGACCAAAGCGGCAGGAGTATGCATAGGATTGATGTTGCCGTTCAGGATGCGGTTCACCATGACGACACCCGTATTATACTCATACTCAGCCATCTGGTCTTCCGTCATGTCGTCGGTACAGGGAATGCCGTCGTGGAAGTAGTCGGCATGTGTGGTACCGATGTTAGGGATGTCCTTACCTGCCTGGGCCCATGCAGTAGCATAGGTAGAGTGGGTGTGTACGATGCCGCCAATCTCAGGGAAGGCACGGTAGAGCACCAGATGCGTGGGTGTGTCGCTGGACGGGTTAAGGTCGCCCTCCACGACTTTGCCGGTCTGGAGGTCGACAACGACCATGTCGGAGGCTTTCATGACGTCGTATTCAACGCCAGAGGGTTTGATGACGACGAGGCCTTTCTCACGGTCGACGGCCGACACGTTGCCCCAGGTAAAGATCACAAGGTTGTGTTTGACAAGGTCCAGATTGGCCTTGAATACTTTTTCTTTCAGTTCTTCCAACATAATTCTTAGTTATCAATTATCAATTATCAATTTTCAATTATCCATTAAACTTAAAGCTCACAGCTTAAAGTTCTTGACTTCAGCAAATGCTTTCTTGTTAAAGCGGTAGAGGGCAGCACCACGTTTCGACGTATTCTTGTCGATGAGTTCCGTCTTCTCAATATAGTCCATCTCCTTGATGCGCTTGCGGAAGTTGCGCTTGTCAAGTTCCTCACCATTGACGGCCTCGTAGAGCCGTTGCAACTGGGTCAGCGTAAACAAGTCTGGCAGCAGTTCGAAGCCGACCGGTTCTGTCTTCATCTTCTGTTGCATCAGCTTGCGGGCACGGTGTACCATGTCGTTATGGTCGGAATACATCTGGGGAATATTATCCATATCCACCCATTCCACCCCATGTTTCTTACGCAGATCCTCGTCATAGTCATTGACGTTGATAAGGGCATAATAAGCTATACTGACGACACGCTCACCGGGGTCGCGGTCGATGTTGCCGAAGGCTCCCACCTGTCGCATAAATACCTTGCGCAGGCCCGTCAGTTCGTAAAGGGTACGGTTGGCTGCATCGTCCAGGCTCTCGTCGCCGCGGACGAAGCCTCCGTAGAGGCTCCATTCGCTGCGTCCGGGATCCATATTACGCTTGCCGATAAGTATCTTCAGCTTGTTGTCGGTAAAGCCGAAGATGATACAGTCAACGGACAGCAGTACTTTCTGAAATTCCGAATAATACGTAGTCATGACTCTTGTTTACCAGAAATAAGCATAGAATGCCACGGTGATGCCGAGGATGATAATCGTGTGGATGACATCCCACTTGTTCCAGGAAGCCTTGGTGGCAGCAATCTGTTCGGGAGTAGATGTGCCGAATACCAGTCCTTGGATTTTCTTCTCGTCGGGTGCCTCCGTGCATAGAGACACGATGATGACGACAAGGCAGCAGAAGATGAGCATGCAACCGCAGAAGTACAGCCAGTTGAAATCGTAGAATACGGTCTTGAACCACGAGTCGGCAGCGTCGGTAGCATTACTGTAGTACACTTTGGCACCCAGACGGGTCATACCAATGATGATACCTGAGAGCAGACCCCACTGGCCGCCTTTTGCAGAAGCACGCTTCCAGGTGATACCCAGCAGGAAGGCTGAGGCAATACCAGGAGCCAGCACCGACTGAACGTCCTGCAAGTAGTTGTAGAGCACGTCACCGACGGAACGCATGATGGGAATCCACAGGATGCCAAGTATCACGATGACAACAGTAGCCACCTGACCAATGCGGACGAGCTGTTTCTCGGGAGTCTCTGGCTTCAGACGCTTCCAGAAGTCAATCGTAAAGAGCATGGCAGAACTGTTGAACAGCGATGCCAGCGATGACATCAGGGCAGCCAGGATACCACAGACCACGAGACCCTTCATACCGGCAGGCAGAATCTTTGCCACGAGGGTGGGGAAGGCAGCATCGGGAGTAGACAGCACGAACACTTCACCATTGGGCAGTGTGATACCCTTGGTGCTCATGGCGTAGGCAATCATACCAGGAATAAGGAACAGAAATACGGGGCAGAGCTTCAGATAGGCACCGAAGATGGTACCACGGCGGCTCTCCTTCTCGTCCTTACCGGACAGCACACGCTGAACGATGAACTGGTCGGTACACCAGTACCAGAAACCGATGACAGCCGAACCTACCAATGCACCCAGCCAGGGATACTGCGGGTCTCGGAGGTCACGCATCAGGTTGGTCATGTGGTCGCCATACTCGTTGACAGTCTGGATAGAGCAGATAGCCATCATCTCATCCCATCCGCCGAGGGCTTTCAGTCCCAGTACCAGGATGATAAGCGAGCCTAATAATAAAATAGGTGTCTGCAGCACGCTGGTGTAGAGCACACTCTTCATACCACCAAAGACGGTATAGAGTGCGGTGATGAGCACCAGACCAATGGCGGCAATCCAGAAGAAGTCGATGCCCCAGAGTTCCTTGATGCCAAAGACCTGCTGGAATACAAGACCACCGGCATATACTGTCACGGCCACCTTGGTCAGTACGTAAGAGATCAGCGAGATGACCGAGAGGATGGTGCGCGACTCCTTGTTGAAGCGACGCTCCAGGAACTCAGGCATGGTGTAAACCATTGAGCGGGTGTAGAACGGTACGAATACCCAACCCAGAATCAGAATCATCCAGCCCTGAATCTCCCAGTGGGCCATTGCCATACCTGAAGAAGCACCGGCACCAGCCAGACCGATGAGGTGTTCGGAACCGATGTTCGAGGCAAAGATACTGGCACCGATAGCAATCCATGTTGCATCCTTACCACCGAGGAAATAGTCTGCCGAGTTGTCGTTCTTCTGTGAAACGACCCATACTACAATGCCAATCAGCGCAAGGCAGAACACGCCAATGACAATCCAGTCTAATAATGCCATATAATATAGTATTTAATTAATAATAGACAATTGGTAGGATAATTATTTTATCGAGAACTTATAGGCTGCATGGCTGTAATAAGGCTTCTCGGGAGTCACAATAGGACTTGCCCACTCGGGATGGTTGGGAGAGTCGGGGAACTTCTGGCTCTCTAAGCAGACACTGACGTGCTGGGGATACTTCTTGCCGAGTTTGCGGACGATGTTCTCCTGGCCTTCGACACCCTGGAAGTTACCACTATAGACCTGTACGCCCGGCTCGTTGGTGAACATCTCCATAAAGATGCCACTCTTGGGGCTGTAAAGCGAAGCGCAAACCTGCGTGTCGTCGCCCTTGCCGTCCTTATAGGTGTTCAGGCACCAGTTGTGGTCGTAGCCATGGGCATTCTTCGTCTGGCTGTATTCCGACTTGATGGAGTCGCCTACAGCGTGGGGCGTGCGGAAGTCCATAGGAGTACCCTCTACAGGCAGGATCTTGCCAGTTGGCATATAGCTGAAGTCAGCCTCGGTGAAGTTGTCGGCATTGACATAGAGCACCTGGTCGTAGGCGGGGTTCTCCAGATCACCGCTCAGATTATAGTAGTTGTGGTTCGTCTGGTTGATGATGGTGGGCTTGTCGGTGGTAGCCTCCCACACAATGTCGAGTACATTGTCGGCTGTCACCTTATAGGTAGTGGTAGCCACCACATTGCCGGGGAATCCGTTCTCACCGTCGGCAGCAGTAATCTGCAGTTTGATGAGTGAGTCGTTTGCCTCCACCACATCATACACCTGGTTCATCCAACCCGTAGTGCCACCGCCGTGCAGGCTATGAATGCGGGTATCACCCTCATGGGGATCGTTCTGCCTCAACTGGTACTCTACACCATCGAGTTTGAACTTACCATCGCAGATGCGGTTGGCATAGCGGCCAACGCTGGAACCGTAGTCCGTCGGTGAGTTCAGCGTGTCGGCATACTGTTGGATGTTGTCGAAGCCTAATACCACGTCCGTCGGCTTGCCGTCCTTGTCAGGAACGACGAGTGAAACGATGCGTCCGCCATAGTTGGTAATACATACCTCCATACCGTTGGCATTTTTCAGCGTGTACAGCTTCACGGGCTTCTCGTTAATCAAGGTGTCAAACTTGGCAGGGTTCAGTCCCGATACCGTAAGTGTCTGCTGTTCGTTAGACGAACATGCTGCCAGCATGGCAGCAGCCGTGCCGGCAATAGCAATAAATGCCTTGAAATTTCTCATGTCTTTTGAATAGTTTTAAGTTTAAAATGTAATTTGGGTGTAAAATTACAACTTTATTTTGAAACAACCATACTTTTCTCAAGAAAAATGCTACAAAAGCTGCATTTTATAAGTTTTAGGAAACTTTTTTAATATTATTTAGGTGTATAGTCGTGCGTTATGAGGTGGAAATTGCGTACTTTTGCAGCTTGAAAACAAAGAAACAATTAATATCCAATAGAAATTATGGCAGAAGCTATTGACATCCGCGAGCTCAATATGCGGATAGAACAACAGAGTGGATTCGTTACCAACCTCGTTACAGGTATGGATCGGGTCATTGTAGGACAGAAGCATTTGGTAGACTCGTTATTGATTGGTCTGCTTAGTGACGGCAACATTCTCTTGGAAGGTGTTCCAGGACTGGCAAAGACGTTAGCCATCAAGACGCTGTCGCAGTTGATAGATGCAACTTACAGCCGTATTCAGTTTACGCCGGACCTGTTGCCTGCCGACGTGACGGGTACAATGATTTATTCGCAGAAGGACGAACGCTTCCAGGTGAAGCGCGGTCCTGTGTTTGCCAACTTCGTGCTGGCCGATGAAATCAACCGTGCTCCGGCCAAGGTGCAGAGTGCGCTGCTGGAGGCCATGCAGGAGAAACAGGTCACCATTGGCAGTGAGACCTTCGACCTGCCGAACCCGTTCCTGGTGATGGCTACGCAGAACCCCATTGAGCAGGAAGGCACTTATCCGTTGCCTGAAGCCCAGATGGACCGTTTCATGCTGAAGGTCGTCATCGGCTATCCCACCATCGACGAGGAGAAGAAGATTATTCGCGAGAACATCCAGGGCGAGCTGCCCAAGGTGACGCCTGTCACCACGTCGGCCGAAATCATCAAGGCCCGCGATGTTGTGCGCGAGGTCTATCTGGACGAGAAGATCGAGCAGTATATTGCCGACATTGTCTTCGCCACCCGCTATCCTGACCGCTATGGCCTGAAGGAGATGAAGGATATGATTTCGTTTGGCGGTTCACCCCGTGCCTCCATCAATCTGGCCAAGGCAGCCCGTGCCTATGCTTTCATCAAGCGCCGTGGCTATGTGGTGCCCGAGGATGTGCGTGCCATTGCTCACGATGTGCTGCGCCACCGTATTGGTCTTACCTACGAGGCCGAGGCATCCAATATCACCAGCGAGGAGATTGTCTCAAAGATTATCAATAAGGTAGAAGTTCCTTGATGGAAACATCTGAGATATTAAAGAAGGTACGGAAGATAGAGATCAAGGCACGCGGTCTGAGTTCGAATGTCTTCGCGGGGCAATACCATTCTGCCTTCAAGGGCAGGGGTATGGCCTTCAGCGAGGTGCGCGAATATCAGTATGGCGACGACGTGCGTGACATCGACTGGAACGTGACGGCGCGCTTCCACCGCCCCTACGTCAAGGTCTTTGAGGAAGAGCGCGAACTGACCGTCATGCTGCTCATCGACGTCAGCGGCTCGCTCGACTTCGGTACGCAGCGCCAGATGAAGCGTGAGATGGTAACGGAGATTGCTGCCACCATCGCGTTCTCGGCTATCCAGAACAACGACAAGATTGGCGTGGCTTTCTTTTCCGACCATATTGAAAAGTACATTCCGCCCAAGAAGGGACGTAAGCACATCCTCTACATCATCCGTGAGATGCTGGACTTCCATCCCGAGTCGCGCCGTACGGACATCAAGCAGGCACTGGAATTTCTGACCAGTGTGTCGAAACGTCGTTGCACGGCCTTTGTGCTCAGCGATTTCTACGACCGTCAGGACTTTCTGCAGCCCTTGCAGATTGCAAACCGCAAGCACGATGTGGTGGCGCTGCAGGTGTATGACATCCGTGCCCGTGAGTTGCCGGATGTGGGTCTCATGCGTGTGGTGGATGCTGAGACGGGGCACGAACAGTATATCGATACCAGCAGCCGTCGTCTGCGTCAGGCTCACGAGCGCTACTGGCGCCAACGTCAGGACCAGTTGCGCGAGACGATGAACAAGAGCAATGTCGACCTGGTGTCGATTGCTACCAACGAAGACTATGTGAAGGCTTTGCTGCTGCTGTTTAAACAACGAAGTTAATGAAGAGGACGTTAATACTTATAGGATTTGTAGTCAGTACGTTGCTGACGATGGCACAAGCAAGTGTTAAGGCTACTATCACACCCATTGAGATGATGATAGGAGAGCAGGCACAGGTGTTGCTGACCATTGAGGGTGCTACTGACGATGCCAAGATAGAATGGCCCAAACTGGAACCGCGAAAGATGCTGGTGCCGGGTGTGGAGGTCATCAGTACCCGCCATCCGGACCCCAACAGCCTGTTGGTGACGCTGACATCGTTCGATGGTAACCTTTATCCGCTGCCGCCGTTCAAGGTGAAAGTCAACGGCAAGGAAATGCAGACCAACGAACTTGCGCTGAAGGTCGTGGAGGTCGAGGTGGACACCACGCAGATGAACAAGTTCTTCGGTCCGAAGGACGTGCAGGACAATCCCTTCTTGTGGAGTGAGTGGTCATCGGCATTCTGGCTCAGCGTACTGATGCTGGTGCTTATCGCCCTTGGCTACTGGTTGTATCTGCGTCTGCGCGACAATAAACCCGTCATCGCCCATATCAAGATTGTCCGTCGCCTGTTGCCTCACCAGAAGGCTATGAAGGAGATAGAACAGATCAAGGCCGACAAGATGGTGTCATCTGAAAACCAGAAGGAGTACTATACCAAGCTGACGGATACGCTGCGTAAGTATATCGAGGAGCGTTACGGCTTCTCTGCCATGGAGATGACCAGTACGGAGATTATCGAGCGTCTGACGTCCACCGGCGACCAGCAGAGTCTGGACGAGTTGCGCCAGCTCTTTACGACAGCCGATCTGGTGAAGTTTGCCAAGTATTCGACAATGATCAACGAGAATGATGCCAACCTCGTTTCGGCTATCGACTTCATCAATCAGACGAAGCTCGAGAACCAGCCCGTGGAGGAGGTGCAGAAGCCGCAGCTATCCGAAGCCGACCAACGTACACGAAAGGAGCGCCGCGTGCTGAAGACAGTCATCTGGTGTGTCGTTGCTGCGACCGTTGCCCTGTTCTGCTACATCGTTTACACGGTCAGCCAGTTGTTGATATAACGTTTAATGTTCAACGTTCAATGTTAAAGAATGGAATTTGCCAATAAAGAATATCTGTTTCTGCTGCTCTTGCTGATACCTTATATATTATGGTATCTGCTGTATAGAAAGAAGAGTGAGCCGACGATGCGCCTGAGCGACACCAACGCCTACCGCAATGCTCCGCGGTCGTGGAAGGTGATGCTCATGCCCTTGCAGCCCATCTTGCGGATGGCTGTGTTTACGCTATTGGTGCTCGTTCTGGCCCGTCCTCAGACACAGAACTCCTGGAAGAATCAATCGGTGGAGGGTATTGATATCATGTTAGCTATGGACGTGTCGACGTCGATGCTGGCCGAGGACCTGAAGCCCAACCGTATCGAGGCTGCCAAGCAGGTGGCGTCCGAATTTATTATCAGCCGTACCAACGATAACATCGGTCTGACCGTCTTTGCCGGAGAGGCTTTTACACAATGTCCGATGACTACCGACCACTCGTCGCTGTTAAACCTGTTGCATAACGTCCGTACGGACATTGCCGCACGTGGTCCGCAGGCAGGAGGTATCGAAGACGGTACGGCTATTGGTATGGGACTGGCCAATGCCGTCTCGCGCCTGAAGGACTCTAAGGCCAAGAGCCGTGTCGTCATTTTACTCACTGATGGTAAGAACAACCATGGCGACCTCTCGCCGATGACTGCCGCCGAGATTGCCAAGAGTCTTGGCATCCGCGTCTATACCGTTGGTGTGGGTACCGACAAGGTGGCTCCCTATCCCATGCAGGTTGGAGGTACCGTCCAGTATGTCAACATGAAGGGTGACCTGGACATCAAGACGCTCTCTGACATAGCAGCAGCTACAGAGGGTGACTTCTACCGTGCCACCAACAACCGTGAGTTGCAGAATATCTATCAGGAAATCGACAAACTGGAGAAGTCGAAGCTGAATGTCAAGAAGTTCAGTCGGCGCTACGAGGCCTATCAGCCTTTTGCTTTGGCTGCCGCCCTGCTCCTGTTGTTGGAACTCCTGTTGCGTATAACCATATTCAGAAAACTGCCTTAAAGAAATGTTTAGATTCGAAGATCCCATCTATCTATATGCATTGGCGGTGATACCGCTACTGGCCCTGCTCCGCTGGCTGATGGTACGCCAGCAGAAGAAGCGCCTGCGTCGTTTCGGCGACCCCGAACTGGTGCGTCAGCTGATGCCTGACGTGTCGCGGTTCCGTCCGCTGGTGAAGTTCTGTCTGTTGCTGGGTGCCCTGGCATTGCTCATTGTGATGCTGGCACGTCCGCAGATGGGTACCAAGATCAGCCACGAGAAGCGTACCGGCATCGAGACCATCATCTGTATGGATGTCAGTAACTCCATGCTCGCCGAGGATGTGGCACCCAGTCGTCTGGACCGTTCCAAGATGCTCGTCGAGAATCTGGTGGATAAATTTAACAACGATAAGATAGGCCTGATTGTCTTTGCCGGCGATGCCTTTGTACAACTGCCCATCACTAGCGACTATGTAAGTGCGAAGATGTTCCTATCCAGCATTTCTCCCTCGATGATAGCCACCCAAGGTACGGATATTGCTGCGGCTATCAGCATGGCCAGTCATAGCTTTACCCAGCAGGAAGGCGTTGGCAAGGCCATCATCGTCATCACCGATGGTGAGGATCACGAGGGTGGAGCGCTGGAAGCTGCAAAGGATGCCAAGGACAAGGGCATGAACACATATGTGTTGGGAGTCGGTTCGCCCAATGGTGCTCCTATTCCTACGGGTGACGGCGACTACCTGAAGGACAATAGTGGTCAGACGGTGATGACGGGTCTCAACGAGGAGATGTGCCGCCAACTGGCCGATGCCGGCGGTGGTGCATATATCCATGTCGACAACAACAGTTCGGCGCAGGACCAGTTGGATAATGCCCTCGACAAGCTGGCCAAAAAGGAAATTGCAAGTACTATTTACAGCGATTTCGACGAACAGTTCCAGGCCGTGGGCATTCTTGTCCTGTTGCTGCTGATTCTGGAGATATGCATCTTGGAAATCAAGAATCCGTTGCTCAAACGCGTCAGTTTGTTTAAACGCTCTCCGCGCCTTCTTCTTGTAGCCATTACGCTGACTTCTCTCCTCTCACCGGTTACCTCTCATGCCCAGACCGACCGTAACCTGGTGCGCCTGGGCAACAAGCAGTTCCGCAAGGGCAATGCTGCTGATGCTGAGGTGTCATACCGTAAGGCCGTGGAGAAGAACCAGCGTAACCCGCTGGCCAACTACAATCTGGGTAATGCGCTGATGGCTCAGCGCAAGGACTCGTTGGCCATCGTCCAGTTGGAGACTGCTGCCAAACTCGAGACCAATCCGCTGCGCCGTGCCCAGGCTTACCACAACATGGGTGTTGTCTGTCAGCAGCACCAGATGTTCAGCGAAGCCATCGAGGCATACAAGGAGGCGCTGCGCAACAATCCTACTGACAACCAGACGCGCTACAATTTGGAGCTCTGCAAGCGTCAGCAGAAGAATCAGGACCAGAATCAGGATCAAAATAAAGATCAGCAGAAGCAAGACGATAAGAACAAACAAGACCAGCAAAAGCAGAATCAGCAGAAGCAAGACCAAAAACAGGAGAAGAAGCAGCAGCAGCCCCAGCAGATGAGCAAGGAGAATGCCGAGCAGTTGCTGAATGCTGCCATGCAGGAGGAGAAGCAGACACAGGAGCGCATGAAGAAAGCCCAGCAGTCTGACAAGCGTCGCCTGCAGAAGAACTGGTAATGATTATGGGCTTTGCCCTAAAGTAAAAATATAAAATAAGGAATATGAAATAATGAAGAGACGAAGTTTATTATTTGTTATTTTTTCTTTATTATTTAGCTACGTTGTGGCGCAATCATTGACGGGCCGTGCTCCGGGACAGGTGGCTGTGGGTGAGCAGTTCCGCTTGAGCTATACCGTCAATACCGACGATGCCAGGAACTTCCGTGCTGGTGACATCCCTGATGCCTTCGATGTGCTCATGGGTCCCAGCACGTCCACACAGTCGAGTTTCCAGATGGTCAACGGCCATACGTCGAGTTCGTCCAGCATCACTTATACTTATATTTTAGTGGCCCGCCAGAATGGTTCGTTTACCATTCCTGCGGCTCATGTGTCGGTAGGTGGCAAGACCATCACGTCCAATGATCTGCATATCAAGGTAACTGGACAGGCCCAGCAGGGCAACAGCCAAGGCGGCCGTCAGCAACAGCAGACGGGCACCGATGAAGTGCGCGATGCCGGCTCTGCCATTTCGGGCAGCGACCTCTTCATCAAGGTGACAGCCTCCAAGCAACATGTGCGCGAACAGGAACCCATCCTGCTCACTTATAAAGTCTATACGCTGGTCGGTCTGACACAGCTCAACGGTAACATGGCCGATCTGAAGAGTTTCTACACCCGCGAGATTCCTTTGGGGCAGGATCGTCAGTTCCATTTGGAGACGGTCAACGGCAAGAATTACAAGACCGTCACTTGGCAGCAGTTCGTCATGTTCCCACAGGTGTCGGGAAAGCTCGAGATTCCGGGCATTACCTACGAGGGCATCGTCATCCAGCAGAACCGCAACGTCGACCCCTTCGAGGCGTTCTTCAACGGCGGTTCTGGATATATCGAGGTCAAGAAGAAAATCAAGGCACCTGGCATTACTATCCAAGTCGATCCGCTGCCTGAACGTCCCGCCAACTTTTCTGGCGGCGTAGGCCATTATAACATCTCGGCCCAGCTCGACCAGACCGAAGTCAAGGCCAACGACCCCGTCAAGCTGCGTGTTGTCGTCAGCGGCGTGGGTAACATGAAACTGCTCAAGCAGCCCAACGTCCAGTTCCCCAAGGACTTCGACCACTACGATGCCAAGGTCACCGACAAGACCAAGTTGACGACCAGCGGTCTGGAGGGTTCTATCATCTACGACTTCCTGGCCGTGCCGCGCCATCAGGGTGACTTCGAGATTCCTGCCATCGAGTATGTCTACTTCGATACCCAGTCCAACCAGTACAAGACTGTCAAGACACAGCCCTTCACGCTCCATGTTGCCAAGGGCAACGGCTCGTCTACAGCTGTCTATACTGGTCAGGAGGATGTCCGACAGCTCAATAGCGACATCCGCTACATCAAGACAGGAGCTACTGAACAGCGTGCCGTCGGCGATTACTTCTTCGGTTCTGCTCAGTACTGGGTATCATTGGCTGTCTTGCTGCTGGCCTTCATCTCGCTGTTCATCATCTTCCGTCAGCGGGCCATCGACAATGCCGACATTGTCAAGCAGCGTGCCGGCAAGGCCAACAAGGTGGCTACGAAGCGTCTGAAGAAGGCTGCCCGACTGATGACGGCAGGCAAGCAGAACGAGTTTTACGACGAGGTGCTACGTGCTTTGTGGGGCTATGTCAGCGACAAACTCAACATGCCCGTCGAACAGCTCTCGCGTGAAAACGTCAGCCAGCAGTTGGCGGCTGCCAATGTCTCCGAAACCACCATCGCCCAGTTTATTGGTGCCCTCGACGAGTGTGAGTATGCCCGCTATGCTCCGGGTGACGCTACAGGTAATATGAATAAGGTATACGATATGGCTATAACAGCTATCACACAAATTGCCACGACGATGAAAAAGCGGCGTGCAGCCAAGTCTTTGACAGTATTACTGCTGATGCTGTTGCTGCCGGTGGCTGCATCGGCTGCTGTGACCAAGGCTGAGGCCGACAGCGCCTATGTGCAGGAGCACTACCAACAGGCAGCAAAGACTTATGAAGCCTTACTGAAGCAGGGCGTTTCCGCCGAGCTATATTTTAATCTCGGCAATGCCTACTACCGTATGGACAACATCACGCTGGCCGTACTCAACTACGAACGTGCTCTCCTGCTGTCGCCTGGCGACAAGGACATCCGCTTCAACCTGCAGATGGCCCGCTCGAAGACCATTGACAAGATTACGCCCGAGTCGGAGATGTTTTTCGTCACATGGTATCGTTCGGTGGTCAACATCATGAGTGTCGACGGCTGGGCACGTACCGCCTTGGTGGCCCTCGTCATCGCCATCGTACTGGCGCTACTCTACCTGTTCTCGTCGCCCATCTGGCTGCGCAAGGTAGGCTTCTTCGGTGGCATCCTTTTGCTGGCCGTCTTCCTCGTCAGCAATCTCTTTGCCTGGCAGCAGAAGCGTGAGCTGACGCATCGTAGCGGGGCTATCATCATCCAGTCTGCTGTCACCATTCGCAGCACACCTGCCAAAACGGGTACCGAACTGTATATCCTTCACGAGGGTACGAAGGTGACGGTCACCGACGACAGCATGAAGGACTGGCGCGAGGTGCGCGTGGCCGACGGCAAACAAGGTTGGGTGGAAACCAAGGAAATAGAAATGATATGATAGTTCATAGTTCACAGTTCATAGTAGATGGAAGAGATTATACAGTTTGACAAGCACTTGCTGCTGATGGTGAATGGCAGCGACTCGCTGTTTCTGGACAGCCTGATACTGACGCTGACCAATGCCCTGACGTGGATACCGCTCTATGTCGGACTGCTCTATATGGTCATCCGCAGCAATCCCACCGTTCGTGACGTAGTGCTTATCCTGGCGGCAGCAGGCTGTTGTGTACTGCTGGCCGGGGCTGTCGACGACGGGCTTGTGAAACCGACCGTGGCGCGCTGGCGTCCTACCCACGACCCGGAGATAGGCTCGCTGGTCGATGTCGTCAACAACTACCGAGGCGGCAATTATGGTTTCTTCTCGGCTCATGCCGCAAACACCTTCTCCATCGCCGTCTTCTTCTCGCTACTTGTTAGGCAACGACTGCTCACCATCTTCCTGGTATGCTGGTCGCTCATCAACTGCTATACACGCCTTTATTTGGGCGTCCACTATCCTGGCGACATCCTGGTAGGTCTCTGCTGGGGCGGTTTCGTGGGATGGCTGGTCTACCAGGTGTACTGTCGTATCACCATTCCGGTAAAGTATCCGTTGCGCCACTGTTACATTCCTATGGCCATCTTGATACTGACAGTTATCTTCGCCCTCATCAAAGCCGCCATTACTGACATTTAATGTTCCCGTTTTATGTATACAAAGGACATACATATCAGCGACTATAATTACCCGTTGCCCGACGAACGCATCGCCAAGTTTCCCAAGACGGAGCGCGATACGTCGAAACTGCTCCTCTATGAGCACGGTGAGGTAGGGGAGGACGTCTTCTATAACCTGCCCAGCCATCTGCCTGAGGGTGCTCTGATGGTGATGAACAATACGAAGGTTATCCAGGCGCGGCTTCACTTCCGTAAGAACGATGCCCAGGGACAGCCCACAGGTGCTCTTATCGAGATATTCCTGCTGGAGCCCGCTAAGCCACGCGACTACGAACAGATGTTCCAGCAGCGGGAGTGTTGCCAGTGGCTATGTCTCATCGGCAATCAGAAGAAGTGGAAAGAGGGCGCGTTGACGAGAGTGTTAACGGTGAATGATGAAACATACAATTTGACGGCTGTGCGCAAGGGTGAGGTAGGCACCAGCCAATTGGTAGAATTCACTTGGTCCACCTCCTCACATTCGTCGTCCAATGTCTCTTTCGCTGAAATCCTTGATGCCGTAGGCGAACTGCCCATTCCTCCGTACCTGAACCGCGAGACCCAGGAGAGTGACAAGACGACCTATCAGACTGTCTACTCAAAGATCAAGGGTAGTGTGGCAGCTCCTACTGCCGGTCTGCATTTCACCCCGAGAGTGCTGGATGCCGTCGATGCTCGGGGTATCGAGCGTCAGGAGGTTACGCTGCATGTCGGAGCAGGCACTTTCCGTCCCGTCAAGAGCGAGACCATCGGTGAACACCCCATGCATACGGAATATATCGCTGTGCGCCGAGAGACCATCGAGCGTCTGTTGGCCCACAACTGCCAGGCCATAGCCGTTGGTACCACCAGCGTCAGAACCCTCGAGAGCCTCTACTACATGGGACTGAAGTTGGAAGACAATCTCACGCTGTCTGCTGATGACCTGCATGTCTGTCAATGGGAACCCTACGAGCGCACGGCTACCATCACGCCCCGGAAGGCGTTGCAGAACATGCTGGAGTGGTACGACCGTAATGGTGAGACCGTTCTCCACTCCTCGACGCAGATCATCATTGCCCCTGGCTATGACTATAAGATTGTCAAGATGCTCATCACCAATTTCCATCAGCCCCAGTCTACGCTGCTGCTATTGGTCAGTGCTTTCGTGCATGGTGACTGGCGTAAAATATACGACTACGCCCTGGCTCACGACTTCCGTTTTCTGAGCTACGGCGACTCCTCACTCCTCATCCCATAGACAATAGATGCGAGATGTGAAAAGTTAAATGTAAACTCATAAACTCAAAGACTTATAAACTCAATATGAATTACGGTTTTATCAATGTAGCAGCTGCCGTGCCAGCAGTACGAGTGGCTGACGTAGAGTACAACGTACAGGAGATTGAGAAAATCATTTCCATGGCCGACGGCCAGCATGTGGAAATCCTGTGTCTGCCAGAACTGTGTCTGACGGGCTATACCTGTCAGGACCTGTTTAAGGAACAGCTGTTGCTGAACAAAGCCGAAGAGGGGCTGCTCATGCTGCTCGACTTCACCCGCAAGCTCGACATCATCTGCGTTGTCGGTCTGCCCGTCATGGCCGGAGGACTGCTGCTCAACTGTGCTGCTGTCATCCAGCACGGAACCGTCCTAGGCCTCGTTACCAAGACTTACCTGCCCAACTATAACGAGTTCTACGAGAAGCGTTGGTTTGCCTCTTCACAGGATCTCAACCCCACAGAGATTTATCTCGCTGGCTCGCCCGTCAGCTTGTCGGCAGAGCCCTTGGTGTTCCAGACGGCCAGTGGCGTGCGCTTTGGTGTGGAAATTTGTGAGGACGTATGGGCTCCTCTGCCACCCAGCAACAACCTCACCATGGCTGGTGCTGATATCATCCTCAACTGTTCGGCCAGCGACGAACTCATTGGCAAGCACCGCTACCTGCGCTCGCTGGTGGCCCAGCAGAGTGCTCGCACCATGTGCGGCTATGTCTATGCCTCGTGTGGCTTCGGAGAGTCTACGCAGGATGTCGTCTATGGTGGCAACGCGATGATTTTTGAGAACGGACGACTGCTTGTTGAAGGCGACCGTTACTCGTTCCAACCCCAGCTTCAAGTAGCTCAGATTGACTACGAGCGACTGCGCACCGAGCGTCATACCAATTCCACATTCATCAACGCCCAGCGCAATGCTCATGCCCGCATCATTGAATGTAAACCAGCCATTGCTGAACACCCGTTCCAGTTGACGCGCAATGTCAATCCTCATCCCTTCATCCCCTCCGATGCCGAGATGGCGGACACCTGCGAAGAGATACTCAACATCCAGACGGCTGGTCTGGCCAAACGACTCGTCCACACCCAATGCCAGCACCTGGTTGTCGGCATCAGCGGCGGACTTGACTCCACGTTGGCACTCCTTGTCTGCGTGCGCACCTTCGACAAGTTAGGCTTCGATCGTCATGGCATTATCGGCGTCACCATGCCGGGCTTCGGCACCACCGACCGCACCCACGACAATGCCACCTCGCTGATGCAGACGCTGGGCATCACCCAGATGGAGATTTCCATTGCCAAGGCTGTTACACAGCATTTCCACGACATCCAACACGATGCGCATCGACACGATGCCACCTACGAGAACTCGCAGGCTCGTGAGCGTACCCAGATACTCATGGACCTCGCCAACAAGTACAATGCCCTCGTCGTGGGCACTGGAGACCTTTCAGAGCTGGCACTCGGCTGGGCCACCTATAATGGCGACCACATGTCGATGTACGGCGTCAATGCAGGCATCCCCAAGACGCTTATCCAGTATCTCATTCGTTATATCTCCAGCCTCGACCGCTTTACCGCCCAGCGAGAGACTCTGCTCGACATCATCGCTACCCCCATCTCGCCCGAGTTGACTCCGGCGGATGCCCAAGGAAACATCCAGCAGAAGACCGAAGACCTTGTCGGCCCGTATGAGTTGCACGACTTCTTCCTTTATTACTTTATGCGCTTTGGCTTTAGTCCTGCCAAGATCATGCTGCTGGCTCAGCAGGCCTTTGGAAAGAACTACGACCGTGCCACCATCCGCAAGTGGCTACAGACTTTCTGCCGCCGCTTCTTCTCACAGCAGTTCAAGCGCAGCTGTCTGCCCGATGGACCCAAGGTCGGCAGCATCAGCCTATCGCCCCGCGGTGACTGGCGTATGCCCAGCGATGCCAGCAGTGCCCTCTGGCTCAAAGAGTGTGACGAACTGTAATTTTCAGCAGAATGGTTACTCTCGTCCTTTACTTGAAGATTTGAGCGAGCTTGGCTTCAAGCTGTTCACCTCGCAGGTCGGTGTCCACCACTTTGCCCTCACCATCGAAGAGAATATTGGCGGGTATGGCATTGATTCCGTAAGTTGAGGCGGCAATGCTCTTCCACCCGGCAAGGTCGCTAAGGTGTACCCAAGGCATTTTCATGTTCTTGATGGCCTGTAGCCAGGCTTCCTTCCTGTTGTCAAAGGAGATGGCTACGATGTCGAGTCCCTTGTCGTGATATTTCTCGTAACATGCCGTCACGTTGGGCATCTCGGCACGACAGGGACCGCACCACGAAGCCCAGAAGTCAACCAGCACATAGCGGCCCTTGCCGCACCACTCGCTCAGCTTATGCTCCTTGCCCTCGGTGTCGTTCATGGTCAGGTCGATAAACGGTTTTCCAACGGAGCGCGGCGAATTACCGGAGAGCATGTCCAGACGTTGCTTGGCCTCCCTCATCGATGGATATAAAGCGTAATTGGGGTGAGCATCGAAAATCTTCTGCAAGTCGCCAGCCGAGAGCCCCTCGGCGATTATGGGTACGAAATGCACGGGGATCTCTGACTCCAAATTCTCCATCACTGCCTTGTGCATCACCTTGTACGCCTCCTCTTTGGAGTTATTCTTCATACAGGCATATAATCCTCTGACGGCCTCGTTCATCGCCATTGATGCCTTTGAACCCTTGACGCTGCCCACAGTCAAATCCACCTCCGTCGGCATCTCGTCAACCATCACGACAGCCATGTTCTTCCATAAATCCTGAGACGACTGTATGTGTTTGAGGTCGGCTACGATGCTTAGCAAGGTGCGTCCGAGAGGCTGCTCGGCTTCATAGCTCCACTTTCCGTTATTGACCGTCGTGCTGTCTATAGGCTTACCAAAGCCTATCTCGTTGCAAAAATAGATGGTTTCAGCGTCAGCGGCTGCTACGCCATGAATGTTGACTTTGGTCTGTGCCTGGCTCATCACGGTGATGAGGGCAACCAGTAAGGTGGTGATTGTTTCCTTCATGTGAATAATTGTTACGTTGTTATTGAATGCTGTTCTTTGTTTCATCGTTGACTATTTGATTTTTATCGTCAGTTATCGGCGGCACATCTGGGCGTAGGGACAGGACTGGCAGGTTCTGAGGTCGGCTGTGGGTATAAAGAGGGTGTCGGGCGAGAATATCTCGCTGATCTTCGCTTCAAGCAGTTCGTTGAAGCGGTTGGCATAGACGGCAATATCCACAATTCTTTCCTTTCCGAAACAGAGCGTCGGGTCGTAGTCCTCGGCGGCAGCATGCTGTATGAACAGCAGGGCAGGAGACACTGAGGACGTTGAACGTTGAACGTTGGACGTTGAGCGACGAATGTCTTCGCACGAAGGAGTGGGTTCGGACAGTTGGCGGCGGACGATGTCGGCATAGACGAAAGTCTGCAGGTAGTAGTCACTGTGGTCATGGATGCGGTCAGGGTCGAAGATGGCGTTAACGTCAGGCAAGGGCTTGAGGTTGTGGCTACCGGTCTTGTAGTCTACGACGCGGATGCGGCCGTCCGACAGCATGTCCAGCCGGTCAATGCGCCCGCCGATGGGAATCACAGGCAAGCCTTCACCGTGATGGTTGGCCAAAGGCCTATAGACGTCGCACTCGAGTCCTAGGATGGTGAAGGGGGCCAGCTTCTGGTCTATCTCCAACAGTTGGCGTAGGTAGTGGATGATGACCTCGCGGTTGATGAGGTGCAATCCGCTGGTTGTTGCAAAGGGCATGTGGCGCTGGAAAGACTCGTCGACGGCACGCTCTATCTCCACCTTGGTTTTCAGTAGGTGTCCCAGCAGGTCGCGGGTGATGTCGCGGGGCAGCTGGCGGTAGATGATTTCGGCGGCATCGTGGAAGATGTTTCCGAAGATGCGGTTGTCCAGTTCCTGTTCGTCCTCGGCCTGGTCGGGTTCTTTCAAGTCTGCCACATAGCAGTAGTAGAACTGCAGCGGACAGCGCATGTAACGGTTGATGGCCGACGGGGAGAGCTTGGTGAACACTGTCTGCATAGTAGCCATCACACTGTCGGTCTTTGCGATGGGCTGCGGCTGCCAGCGTGTTGCAGTTTGTCCCGACTGTAGGGTATGCATGGTGATGGGCTGTCCGCTCTCGACCAGCATCTGCAGCATGAAGCGGCTCATCTCGCCGCGCTGGCCGTCCTCCGTCGTGCTGTTGTAGAGGATGGTGACGTCCTTCGCACGCTGCAGCAGGCGATGGAAGTAGTAGGCGTAGATGCTGACCTTGTTTTCGACGGTGGTCAGTTCGTTGGCCTTGCGGATGCTGTGTGGGATGAAGGAGCTGTCGTTGACTCCTCGTGGCAGGTTGCCCTCGTTGCAGGAGAGCAGCAGCACGTGGTCGAAGTCGAGGTTGCGGGTTTCGAGGACGCCCATCACCTGAATGCCCTCAGCGGGTTCGCCGTGGAAGGGAATGGAGGTCTGCTGGATGAGTTGGTTGACCAGTCGTTGCAGTGTGGTGTCGTCGACGCAGAGGTCGACGCTGGCCACAAGGTCTTCGATGCGGTTGACGAGCGTGTAGGCACGGAAGACCGACTCCTGAAACAGCGGATCTTTGCTGTTGGCATTCCGGGCTATCTGGCGCAGGAATGTCAGCAGTTGAGTCAGGTTAATCGCCTTGGCTTCCTCACCACCTTCCTCTATATATTGGGCATACGGGTGACGCTGGAAGATGCGTACCAAGCGGGGACTGCGGCCACCATTCATCATGTTGAAGTAGAGCTGGATGAAGGAGGCCACGGGCGTCTGCGAGAGGGGATAGCCAGTGGTGATGTTGACCTTGTCGACTTCCGGCGGCAGACAGTGGATAACCACGGGCAGGAGGACCTCGTTACAGAGCACGATAGCCGTGCGGCGCCTGTCAGCGTAACGCTGTTGCTCGCGCAGCCAAGTGCTGACATAGCGGGCCTGGATGTTCTCTGTGGGTGCGGCGATATAGCTGATGTGCTTGGGGCGTTGAAAGTTACGGTAGATGTCGTCGGCCTGTATGTCGAGGGCATTGGGAAACAGCTCCAGATACTGGCCGATGTACTGGCCAGCCTCGTTGTCCTGCATGTAATAGTGGTCGAAGTCCCAGTAGAAGCTGGCCTTGCCCTCGGCCTTCAGGGTGGTAAAGAGCTTTTGCTCCACCTTCTGCAGCAGATTGAAGCCGACGAAGAGGTAGTGGGCGGCAGGGAAGGAGGGTGTGCTTGTGGCGTTTGTCCCATCTGTCGTGTTTGTTGCCGTGGCACAGCAACATACTGAATGGACGACCTGCCGGTAGAGGGCACCCTCGTAGGCCAGTCCTTGGGTGGCCAGGCGGCGGTTGAAGTTGTGATAGATGTCGGCAAAATGGCTCCACAGCCGTAGGAAGCGCTCCTTCAGTTCGCTGTTGTGCTCTTCCGAGAAGTTGCTGAAGAAACGGCGTATCATCTCGCGCTGCTCGTCGGTGAGGTAGGAAACGTCGTCCAGTTCGTGGATGTCGCGCAGGTTGGCGAAGACACGGTCGGCATCGGCCATGTTCTTGTCGATGTCATCAAAGTCGGTCAACAGCAGCTGTCCCCAGCCGTAGAACTTATCTAATGACTCGTCGATGCCGGTACACAGGCAGAAAGATTTGTGGAGGTCGCACACCAGCTTGATGGGGTCGGCAACCATCAGGTCAGACTGCTGGCGGAAGAGGTCGCTGATGGTGATGTACGACGGACTCCAGATGGGTTTCTCGGCCAGCCGTGCAAGGTGCTCGTTGAGAAACAGCGATGCACGCTTGTTGGGGAAGACAACGGTGATGTGCGACAGGTCGGTGCCGTACTTGCTGATGATGTCCTCAGCGACGTATGCTAAAAAGTCTTTCATCTTTAAACTCTGAACTCTAAACTCTGAACTCTAAACTCTAACCCCTAAACTCTAAACTCTAACCCCTAAACTCTAAACCTCTACCACCTTATTTTTATATACGTACCACAGCCACCCTCTGACATGTGACATCTGCATGGAACGGAGCAGCGACATATACTCGCGGACCTGTTCAAGATGCTCTTCGCGGGGATTGCCGAACTTGAAGTCGACAACGTGAGTCTCCTGTCCGTCCGTCATCACGCGGTCGGGGCGACGCTCCTTCATGATGCCGTCCTCGAAATAGAGTATCCTGCACTCGTTGAACAGCTGCCAGCGGTCAGAGAACCAGTCTCTTACCCGACTGCTCTCCAGTCGTTTGCGTAGCATATCGGCCACTTTTTCGCGGGTTACCTCGTCGTCGTAGAGCACGCCGTCGTGCTGCAACTGCAGTAAGGCGCGGTTGATGTCGTCTGTCGTGCGGATGGTGGAAAATACCTCATGCAGCACGCTGCCGATCTTGATGTAGCTGAGCGTCGGTTCTTGGTCATCGCCCTCGATGAAGTCGCGGCTCTGGTTGCTCTGTCGGAACTCCGTCTGGGGTTCGAAAGTCTCGAGCGTGATGTGTACGGGCGTGACTGGAGCCAGAAAAACGTTCTCGTTCTTTTTTCCATGCTCCTTGATCGCTGGGCTTTCAGTTTCAGGTTTGGCACTTTCTGGTTGTGGGAAGGTGCCGAACGTGAAGGTGAGGGGAGCCTCGGCATCTTCCTCGCCGTCGAGTGAGGCGTTGGGGAGATGCAGTTGGGACAGGACGTTCTGAATGAGCACGGAACGAGATGACTTGTCGTCGCGACGACCGATGACGAAGAGGCTCTTTTCAGCGCGCGTGAAGGCTACGTACAGCAGGTTGAGGTTGTCGACGGTGTTCTGTAGCCGCTCGTCCAGATAGTCGTGTTCGAAGATGGTACCCATCATCTGTTTACCGCTGTAATCTACCGGCACGATGGGTAGTGCATCGAAGGGCGCCTCTTGAGGTTTGCACCAGAGGATGTCGGCATGTTCCAGCTTCCAGTCGCAATAGGGGATGATAACATGCTCGAACTCCAGTCCCTTGCTCTTATGGATGGAGAGGATGCGGATGCCGTCGGTCTCGGTGCTATGGATGGTTTTGGCGCAGATGGTCTCCTCCCATTCGCGGATGAAGGCGGTGATGTCGGTCGATTCGTCCAGCGTGAATTTGTTCAGCTGGTCGTAGAAGGCACAGATATAGGCGCTCTGCTCGTTGAGCCTGTCGAGTTGGAAAATGTTGTAGAGACGCTCGGTCAGTTCGTATAGCGGCAACTGTTGCAGTTCAGCGGCTTGCTGGGTAAAAACCTCGGGCAGCAGGTCGTCGAGCTGGCGACCGGCTATGAACAATTCGTTGTCAGCAGCGTTGTTGCCAAGCACCGACCGCTGATAAATCTTGGCCACAGTAGCTTTGGCGAGGTTGTCGTCGGGATGGGTAAGCAGCTGCATGGCCTGAATGAGAAGGCATACCGACGTCGAGGCGTCGAGCCGGAAGGCCTCGTCGCTGACAATGGGTATTTGTGGCATCTGTTCAGCCATGTAATCAGCAATGAGGGGTATATATCTATTGGTACGTACCAAGATGGCCATTTGTTGCGGCAACACGCCATTCTCCAGTAATTCACCAATGACCTCGCCCAATGATGTGAGCATTTGTACGTTATAGTCCTTCGACGGCAGCAGTTGAATGTTGACATATCCGTTGGACTCCTGTTTTTGGGGAATCTCCTGCGCCACGTCGGCATAGGCATGCTTCAGCTGTTCGGCACCTGAGGGATAGAGCTCGCGTTGCTGTTCGTACTCCTGAAGGGCGGCTTCTGTGAAGAAGGCGTTGTTGAAGTCGATGATGTTGCGCTCGGAACGGTAGTTGGTCTTCAGCGGCAGGATGTCCATGACCGTGTCGGCATGAGGGAATTCGCGGTCGATGGCATTCAGCAGCCGCCAGTCACCAGAGCGCCAGCGGTAGATGCTCTGCTTGACGTCGCCGACGATGAGGTTCTCGGTATCCACATGGCTCATGCACTCCTCGAGCAGCACCTTGAAGTTCTTCCACTGTACGGTGGAGGTATCCTGGAACTCGTCAATCATGACATGCTCCAGTTGGGTGCCTATCTTCTCGAAGATGAACGGCGAGTCGCTGTCTTTGATGAGCGAATGCAGCAACTGCTGCGTGTCGCTGAGCAGGAAGCGGTTAGCCTCTTCGTTCATCAGCCGCACCTGCCGCTCGATGCTTCCCAACAGCCGCAGTTGGTTGAGGTGGCGAAGGATGAGATCGGCCGACTTGAACAGCCGGTACTGCTGGTAACGGTCTGTTACGGCACGACCGAGCAGGGGGATGAGCGTCGAGTCCGCCAGGGTATGGATGTGTTCGCGGTTGACGGCACTCTTCTTGTACCATTTGGTAGGGTCGCCCATACAGTCGGAGACACGTGAACCCACGATGCCTTCGTCCAACTGACCGTTGCGCAGCTTGTAAAAGAAACCTGCCACACCCGACTTGCCATACGGCAGGTCGCTGTCGCTTAGACCTTCTGACTGCAACGTGTCGAAGAAGGTGTCGGCATACTGCTGCATTTGCTCTACTGCCGACTTCTTGATCTGCCGCATCTGGCTCATATAGGCATCCAGGAACCCTTTTTCGTCGAGTTTCTGGTTCAAGGTTTGGCTGTGCTCCTTGTAGTAGTCGCGGAAGATGGTGCGACCAAACTGCTTCACCTGTCCGATGATGTTCCACGAGCGGTCTTCGCTGATGGTTTCCATGATATATTTCAGAATCCACTGCAGCATGACATCGCTGTGGGTGAGCCGGTCAATGAGTCGGTCGACGGCTTGCTCCTCGACCTGTGTGTCGTTGAGACCGACGCGCAAGTTGGCCGTCAGGTCTAGTTCGCGGGCCAGGTTGCGCAGTACACTCTGGAAGAAGGTGTCGATGGTCTCTACGCGGAAGTAGTTGTAGTTGTGCAGTAGCAGGTGCAGGGCAATGCCGGCACGCTCGCTGACCTGTTGAACTGAGAGACCGGTGCTCTCCTGAATGCGCTCCATGTAGTTGTTGGAGTCGGGCAACTGCTTGGAGATGCCGTAAAGCTGGCTCAGAATGCGCATCTTCATTTCCTCGGTGGCTTTGTTGGTGAAGGTGACGGCGAGAATATGACTATAGTTCTGGGGATTCTTCACCAGTAACTTGATGTACTCTACTGCCAGCGTGAAGGTCTTTCCCGAACCCGCACTCGCTTTATATACGGTTAATTGTTTTACCATCTTCTGAATAATTCTACGGTGACTTTACATCCAAACTTCTGAAACTCCGAACCCAGAAAACTGCCAAAGAGTCCGATGGAGAACAGCCGGTTGCTCAATCCGTAGCCTACTTCGAAATACGGTCTCGTGTGCTGGATGGACAAGGCGCTGATGTAGAGACGCTCGCTCTCAATGTAGCGGCCTATCAGTGGCATGTGGGAGAGGACCAGCAGGGGCGATTCGTAGGAAGCATGGCCACGAAAGTAGTAGTCGGACTCGTTATACCAGCGACTGTTCAACAACTGGAACTGGCCGCTCCAGTCATCTTCCCATCCTGTAGGCAGGTTGTTGTCACGGAAGTTAGTATAGTCTGCAAAATAGTTGGAACTGCGGTGTGTGTAGAAGCCAGTGCCCGCTCGGAGGTTGAGGATACGCATACACTTCATGCGGTGCAGGTAGGAGGCGTCGAACTCCCAGCGTCCGTAAGTCAGATTGGCCCCAAACATGTTCATGCCGCGCTCGTAGTTGGCAGTCAGCGTCGGTCCGTCATACCAAGGCGACAATTTAACGGTTAGCATGGGACCGAAACTGCGGAATTCATCGTCCAGACCTGCCGCTTTCATGAGATTCCTATCCAGTGCCGTACGCTTATGGAAAATGAGACCTGACGTGATTTCCAACCAGTCGAAGGCCATGACATTGTTGATAGCCTGGATAAGCATATCCTTGTATTCGGGCATATTGATGCTATCCTTCATCCGTTCCCGGAAGTCGTTTTCTAGAATGCTGTTGGACGTGTGGTTGCCATTGGCCCACTTCAGCTCCGCATAGCCATTGCGCTTGGGGTTGTAGTTCATGCGTAGCGGTACCGTATAGAATATCTGGTTCAGCTTGAAGTTGTAACCGAACTCTGGCTTGAGGGTCAGGAAACGGTGACTGTTCCAAGTATACTGTAAACCGAATTTCAGTTTGTAGCTTAGTCCGTGGCTGTGACTGTATCCGAAATAGAGCGGGTTCAAGAGTGGTGATACGTGCATGGTAACATGGCCAATATCGGTCTTGTTGCCTTTGATGAGGTTATAGCCGATGATGTCCCAGCCAATCTCCTTCAGCCAGTCGTGGCGCTTGACTGTGTCTTGTGGCTCCTCGCTGAGGGATTTGGAAACCTTCTCGTCATACTGACGGTATATATTCATATCGTTAGGAGTCAGTGGAACGGGTCGCAATTGCTCCATCCTGGCTCTGTCCTTCACATCGCGGATGGAGTCGGGGAGTGTTTCAGGGCAGTTATACACAGTCAGCAGGTTGGCCTTGATGCGGTTTCCGGCACTGTGAAAGACTGCATCCGTGGAACAGCGCTCGGGCAGTTGCGAATAGTTCTCGTCCTTGCTCATGAGTGCCGACACCTTGAAGGAAATCATGTCGAACTCTCCTTCCAGCTGGACGGATTGCAGCTGTCCTGTCGTGTTGTTGACGACAGCATGGCCAGTGACCAACTGCGTGTTGGGCGTGCGTGGCCGGAAGTGGACCAAAGCACAGTCGCCAGGCTGCTGGTTAATATGATAATAGTAGAAGATGCGGTTGGCATGATGGAAAGGCGAAAGGCAATGGTCTGGATACAGCGTCACATCATAGAAGTCTGGTGTGGTAAACTCCAATAGCGGAGGCATAGCGGTACGATGGCGGGGGATGGTGCCACAAATGATCTGACGGTGCACTTCATAGTCGTCAACGTCGCGGAAGCGTAGTTTGCAATATGATTCACTGATATATTGCCGGTCATCCTTGGCCACGACATACATGGTCGGCACCAGCCACAACAGGAAGTTGCGCTTCTCCACGTCAAAGACATAGCGCATATAGACATTATGCTCGTGGCCCTTTAGCGGCGTCGTGTAGTTGCGACGGTAATTCCAGATGCGGTGTAGTGTCACCGAATCGGTGTCGTTATGGGCAAAACAAACGCTGGGCATGAGAGTCATCATGCCCAGCATTATAATGGTTGAAATGCATAGCTTCAGATTCACGACCCCAAAAGTAGTAAAAAAACTTGGAGTCACAAAACTTTAGCCCAAATATTTCATCAAAATTCTTGCATTACCCGAATCGCGCAACTTGGCAATGCTCTTTTCGCGTATCTGACGGACACGCTCACGGGTTAGTCCCAACTGGTCACCAATCTCCTCGAGACCCTTTTCGTGGCAACCGATGCCGAAACACTCACGGATGATTGTAATCTCACGCTCCTTCAGCACTTTTTGAAGGACATTGTTCAGTTCGAGTGCCATCGACTCGTGGTCGACATGTCGGTCGGTACGGGAGTCATCACCCGAAGCCATCACGTCCAGCATGCAGTTGTCCTCGCCATCCTGAAACGGGGCATCAATGGATACGTGGTGTCCGTCAGCCATCAGGCTCTGACCAATCTTCTCTTCATCCAAACTGGTGGCATCGCTCAGTTCGGCAATGGACGGATGACGCTGGTTCTCCTGCTCAAACTTATTGATTTCGTGGTTAATCTTGCTCAAGCTGCCTACCTGGTTCAGCGGCAGACGCACAATGCGGCTCTGCTCGGCAATAGCCTGAAGGATGCTCTGGCGAATCCACCAAACGGCATAGGAGATGAATTTAAAACCACGTGTCTCATCAAACTTCTGTGCGGCCTTAATCAGGCCAATGTTACCCTCGTCAATCAAGTCAGTCAGCGTCAGTCCCTGATGCTGGTACTGCTTAGCTACTGAGACCACGAATCGGAGGTTGGCGGTGACCAACTTGTCCTTGGCGCGCTCGCCTTCAGGACCACCCTTGCGAATCTTCTGAGCCAGCTCGATTTCTTCGTCAATGCTAATCAATGGGGCACGACCGATTTCCACCAGATACTTGTCCAGCGCTTCACTTGAGCGATTCGTAATACTCTTTTGAATCTTTAATTGTCTCATATTTTACTCCTTAGATAATGTGTAATCTTCTGATAATCAGAAGTGTATATAGATAAGGCCTTTTTTAGGCGGTGCAAAGTTACGAAAAATATCGATACGTTGTTATTCAGCAGGCTTTTTTTTTAATTAAAAAATATTAAAGGGAGGAGATGCAGAGTGTCGCATCCTCTCCCTATCAATGGATATCTTACAGATGTTATTTTTGCTCGTCAGCTGCCGTCATATCGCCGGAAATATAGAGGCGGGTAATCTCTACGGCTCCGTTGGCATAGACGGTAATAAGCTTCTTGAAATGGCCAGGCCACTTACCCTCACCATTATATGTAACCTTGATTTCTCCTTTTTCACCTGGTTTCACGGGCGTTTTTGTGAATTCTGGGACGGTACATCCGCAGGCAGCAACAGCTCTATTTACAATTAGTGGCTCTTCACCAATATTGGTATATGTAAAAGTACACGTTACCTTGCCGTTCTTTTCTGAGAAAGAACCAAAGTCGTGTGTCAGTTTGTCAAACTTGATCTCTGCAGGTTTCTGGGCCATAATAGCCGTCAAACCAAAAAGCAAAAACAGCGTTGAAAGTAATATTTTTTTCATTTCCAATTAAGTTGTTGTTTAATTACGATGCAAAAGTAAGTTATTTTCTGTATATTTGTATCTTTTGACACGAGTTTTTTTGTTATTTTAATACTTTTAGCCTCTATTAGTTTGGTGATTCAAGAAAAACTCACTATCTTTGCACAACCTATTAAAACTATACTGTATCTATGACGCTGATTATAGTAACGATGCTCATCTTGGCCTACCTGTTGATTGCAACAGGCCACTTGACGGGTGTCAACAAAGCAGCCATTGCGATGTTCTTAGGGACCGTTGGGTGGGTGATCTATGTCTGTTGGGGGGCCGATTTTGTCATGCAGCAGCATCCGGATGACTATATGGAATGGCTTGGAGGTACGATGCCTACCAGTGATACCGTCAAGCATTTTATATACAATAAGGTTTTTCTTCATTATGTCGGTAAGGCGGCTGCCATCGTCATGTTCTTGTTGGCTACCATGTCCATAGTCGAACTACTCAACAACAACGGCTGTTTTGACTTCATTACGGAGTGGATACGTACACGTAATTCTAAGCGACTGCTTTGGACCATCACACTGGCGGCATTCTTGCTGTCTGCCAACTTGGACAACCTGACAACAACTATGACGATGCTGGTCATCATGCACAGCATCCTGCAGAATTCGAGACAACGCATGTATGTAGGGTCTGCCATTGTGTTGGCTGCCAACTGCGGAGGTTGTTTCACTGTGATAGGCGATCCCATAGGGCTAGTTCTTTGGGGTGATGGTGCAGTGACGGCCAGTCGTTTCTCGGCCTATTTGGTATTGCCAGTGATGCTGGCATGGATTGTTCCCACGATTCTCATCAACCGCGAACTGCCTGACCGGCTGGACACGGCATGGAGTCCTTCGCCCTATCGTGGTGACGATACCCGGTTGAATCGTTGGCAGCGTGTGGTCATGCTAATCGTCGGCATAGGAGGACTTTGGTTTATTCCGACATTCCATAACATCACCAAACTGGCTCCATTCCTTGGGGCATTATGTGTGCTATCGGTATTATGGGTAGTAAACGAGGCTTTTAACCACAAACTTATCCAGAGTGACCAGATGACACAACGCCGTATTCCCATTTCGTTGCAATATGGCGCACTCCAACAACTGCTTTTCGTTATGGGTATCATGCTGGGCATGGGTGTCATCACCGAGACAGGAGTATGGGCAGATGTCGCTGCTTGGTTTGATACCTATGTTCATGATATATGGCTGATGGGCGTGGGAGCCGGCCTGCTGAGTGCTGTTGTGGATTCCTTTACCATCGCCATCAGCAACATCTCGTTATACGAAGTGGGGGTTGGCGAAGCATCTGTCAACGGTGCCTACTGGAGCGTAATTGCCTATACGACAGCCATAGGAGGCTGCCTGCTTTCTGTGGGAAGTGTCAGCGGATTGGCGTTGATGAAGACTGAACATGTCCGGCTGGCCTGGTACATCAAACACCTGACACCTAAAGTACTTTTAGGTTGGATTGCAGGCTATATCCTGCTTTGGCTTGAGATAAACATGGTGATTGTTTAAAAAAAAATCGGAAATCCTTTTTGCGTTTGATATTTTTTTTTTAATTTTGCAAATCATTGACTAAAACAATAAAATTCTAATTTTAAATATTCAACTGCTTATGTCACAAATTAATGGACACATTTCCCAGATTATCGGTGCTGTGATCGACGTTTTCTTCGATACGAAAGGACTGGATGCTGAAAAAGTGTTGCCTAAGATTCACGAAGCATTGTCTATCCAACGTCCAAATGGCAGCCAGCTCATTGTCGAAGTGCAGCAGCACATCGGCGAGGATACGGTACGTTGTGTGGCTATGGACAATACAGACGGATTGCAGCGTGGACTTGAGGCGAAGCCGCTGGGCTCACCCATTCGGATGCCTGCCGGCGAACAGATTAAAGGTCGTATGCTGAACGTTATCGGTCAGCCTATCGACGGTATGAATCAACTCAATATGGACGGTGCTTATCCTATCCATCGCGAGGCGCCGAAGTTTGAGGAACTCTCGACCAGTAAAGAGGTGCTGTCGACGGGTATCAAGGTGATTGACCTGCTTGAGCCGTACCTGAAGGGAGGTAAGATCGGACTCTTTGGTGGTGCTGGTGTGGGTAAGACTGTGCTCATCATGGAGCTCATCAACAACATCGCCAAGGGTCACAACGGATTCTCAGTATTCGCTGGTGTAGGTGAGCGTACCCGTGAGGGTAACGACCTCATCCGTGAGATGATTGAGTCGGGTGTTATCCGCTATGGTGAGAAGTTCAAGGAGGCGATGGCCGAAGGTAAATGGGACCTCTCATTGGTTGATCCTGAAGAGTTGAAGAAATCGCAGGCTACGTTGGTTTATGGTCAGATGAACGAGCCCCCCGGTGCACGTGCATCCGTAGCACTGTCAGGACTGACGGTTGCTGAGGGATTCCGCGATGGTGGCGGCAAGGACGGTGGAGCTGCCGATATTCTGTTCTTTATCGACAACATCTTCCGTTTCACCCAGGCTGGTTCCGAGGTGTCGGCCTTGCTGGGTCGTATGCCTTCAGCCGTAGGTTACCAGCCGACACTGGCCTCGGAGATGGGTACGATGCAGGAAAGAATTACCTCTACCAAATCCGGTTCAATTACTTCAGTACAAGCAGTTTATGTGCCTGCCGACGACTTGACAGACCCTGCTCCTGCTACGACGTTCACCCATCTGGATGCTACGACCGTGTTGGATCGTAAGATTGCTGAGTTGGGTATCTATCCGGCCGTTGACCCATTAGGTTCTACCTCTCGTATTCTTGACCCGCTGGTGGTCGGTAAGGCTCACTACGACTGTGCCCAGCGCGTAAAGGAAATTCTGCAGCGTTACAAGGAGTTGCAGGACATCATTGCCATCTTGGGTATGGACGAACTCTCTGACGAGGACAAACTGACGGTGAACCGTGCACGTCGTGTACAGCGTTTCCTCAGTCAGCCATTCTCAGTGGCTGAACAGTTCACGGGCCTGCCTGGCGTGATGGTGCCCATCGAAGAGACGATTAAGGGCTTCAATGCTATTCTGGACGGTGAGGTTGATGACCTGCCTGAGCAAGCATTCCTCAACGTGGGAACTATCGAAGACGCCAAGGCCAAGGCTAAGAAGCTGTTGGAGGCTGCTAAGGGTTAAACATATACATTATTATATATAATAGGTATGTTGAAACTCAAGATAGTAACACCAGAAAGAATCGAATTCGACGGAGAAGTGGAGCAGGTGGTGGTGCCTGGCACACAGGGCCAGTTTGAGATACTGACTAACCATGCGCCCATCATCTCAACGTTGCAGAAAGGCACGGTAGTGTACGATGGTAACCAGCTTCAGATTCTGGGTGGATTCGTTGAGGTGCAGAAAAACGAGGTGTCACTCTGCGTTGAAAAGGCAGAATGATATACGTCGCTGCAGTTTGCCTACTGACACTGTTGGGTGTAGCTTATGTGAAGTTATATGATGTCGTGAAAGCCCATCAGCCCGAAGCGTTACCAAAGTTCTACCTTATCATGACGGTCATTCGCATGATACTTGTAGCCTCGTTGGCAGGAATTTACATCCTATTGGCTTCAGACAGGCAAGACGCCATCCAATTTGTAGCTATCTATATGGTGATGTATGCAGCGATGATGGTTGTAACACTCTCTATGAGACACTAACGAGTTAAGAATTAAGAGTCAAGAATTATGAATTGTAACTTGAAACGACTGCTTTGCATGGCACTCTTGCTGGTGGCAATGATGCCAGCGATGAAGGCAGAGGACTTCTCGGCCAAGGAGGTGGTACTTGAGCATATCAAAGACTCGCACGATTGGCACGTCACCGACCTTGGTGAGGGGAAGTCGCTGGTCATCCCTTTGCCTGTCATCGTCAAAAGCTCTACAGGTTGGCATGTCTTCTGCTCGTCACAGTTTGAGCACCATGCCGATGCCAATGGGCTGCGTCAGGGACCTTATGGTCTAGCCATTGCCACAGAGGGAGAGAATGCTGGCAAAATCGTGGAGAATGGTTCTCCCGTTCTCGACCTGTCAATCACGAAGACAGTAGCCGTGATGTTCATCAACGTAGCAATCCTGTTGTGCTGCATTTTATGTAGTGCGCGCTGGTATAAGAAGCGCAAGGCTTCCGACCCTGCACCTGGTGGATTCGTTGGCTTCGTCGAGATGCTGGTGATGTATGTGGTTGATGATATTATCAAGCCAGGAGTGGGCAAGGGTTACGAGAAATACGTGCCTTACCTGCTGACGTGCTTCTTCTTCATCTTCACCTGTAATGTGATGGGTCTAATACCGTTCCCCCCAGGTTCCGGTAACGTGACGGGTAACATTGCCGTGACGTTCTTCCTGGCGCTCTGCACGTTCATTACAGTGCAGTTCTCGGGTAACAAGCATTATTGGAAAGATATCTTCTGGCCAGAGGTGCCCACATGGTTGAAAGCCCCCATCCCCATTATTCCCGTGATTGAGTTTGTGGGTATCTTCACCAAGCCCTTTGCCTTGATGATCCGTCTCTTTGCCAACATGATGGCAGGTCACGCCATTGCGGTGGCTATTACGTGTATCATCTTCCTCGTGGCCAGTCAGGCCGTTGCCGTACAGTTGTCTATGTCGGCATTGTCAGTCATCATGAGCGTCTTCATGATGTGCCTGGAGTGCTTGGTATGCTTCATCCAGGCTATGGTATTCACCATGTTGTCAGCTGTGTTTATCGGTCTGGCACGTGTGGAGCCGGCACACGAGTAAAGGTGAAAAATAAAAGAATAAAAATTAAACATTAATAAATTAATAACTTAAAAATTTAAACAATTATGATTACAGCATTATTAGCAGCAGAAGGTGTTGCAAAGTTAGGTGCCGCAG
>CAMHJQ010000031.1 GCA_946185485.1 uncultured Prevotellaceae bacterium
GCGACTACGGCCATGAGTAGAGTCTTCTTCATATTATCATTTTATCATTCATAAGATTTTTCACTTACCTTAGTGCTGCAAATCAAGACAAGCAAAATCATCAATGACATGGCAAAGGTACAACAAAAATCTGAGAAAATCACTGCTTTTGGCGGAATATTTTTCGTTTTGGACAAATTTGACCGTATTCTTTCCTCTGTAATCGACTCCCACCTGGGACTTCGCAGTAAGTTGATAGGCTATCACACCGTGCCTGGCACCGTGTGACACTTTGTCTAAGAAATCCCTTCCTTGCATTTTTTTTCGTCTTTTTCATCCAACATTGGAATATATTTCGTATATTTGCAGCGTGTTTATCGCAAAAGAGAATAATCATGAATACAATGTCTCTTAACAACCTTTGGAGCTACCTACAAGGACTTTCGCTCTCTGCCAGCAACCAACGCTGGTTGGGAGAAAAGCTCATAGAAGCTTCTAAAGTCGCAAAAAAAGGCAAATCTGCTAATGTGGCCATCCACCGTGTTCACAAACATCGAAATGCTTTAAGTGACGCAGAGCTAGCAGAACGATTGGCACAGTATGCGCCACTTACCGACGCTGATTTCCCTGATGTAAGTGCTGAAGGTTATGCTTCCTTTTCTAAGAATCAAAGCGGTAGAATATCGAAAGGACTGGAGAAATGGCTGTAGCACAGGTTCATCAACGGGAGATAGTCGAAGTGCCGTTCAGAGAATCACCGGGACAGGTTTTTGATTCTAAGGAATAACAGGAATCAAAAACCTGTCCCCATTTCTGGGTGCAAAGATAATAAAAATGTTGCGCACAACCAACACTTTTTCAAAAAAAAGTTGTTTAGAAACTACATACAATTACTCATTACTTTTAGCCTTTGCACATTGCTACGAATCACTGGGACAGGTTTTTGATTCTAATGTTATAATTGCCAGGAATCAAAAACCTGTCCCCATGATTCGGCTTGAATAATAGGTAAACAACAAAACCTTAATATTTGTTAATCCTTTTGGTTTCTATGCAAGATTTCCTAGTTCATAAGTTTACTCGTATAGAAACGTTATCCATGAATGATGTTGGCAAATAGTCAACAAACACTGAAACAGAAAAAGAAATGAAGTTCCCAAAGATTACGCTGCTCATTACAACCTACAACTGGGTTGAAGCCTTAGAACGTGTCTTGGACGGTGTCTGTCAACAGACGGTTTTACCCGATGAAATAGTCGTTGCTGATGATGGTTCACGTAGAGATACAGCTGCCTTCATTGACCATATCAGCGAAATCTTTCCTGTCCCCATTAAGCATGTCTGGCATGAAGATCGGGGGTTCCGCCGTTCTGTCATACTGAACAAGGCCATTGCAGCATCGCAAGGCGACTACATCATTGAAATAGACGGAGACGTCGTTCCTGAACGGCATTTCATACAGGACCATACTGATGTCATGAAGAAAGGCTACTTCGTCTGTGGCAGTCGCGTCATGCTTCAGCAAGATGGCTCTGTACGGCTTTCCCATTGCGTCAACCTGTTACGTCTCAAACTGCTCAGGAAATTTGTGGCATCTATTGAGCCGAGGTTCTCTGAACGACATGTCCGCGGCTGCAATCTCGCCTTTTGGCGCGCGGACTTCATCTCTGTTAACGGCTACAACGAGGACATCGTCGGATGGGGGCATGAGGACAGGGAAATGGTCTATCGCCTGCTTCATAGTGGAGTCAGAGAGCGTCGCCTGAAGTTTGGAGGCATTGTCAGGCATATTTATCACGAAGCACCTTCTATGGTCAGCAAGTCACATAACTATAGCGTGCAGTGTGATACGGCTATCCGACATTCCAAATGGTGCGAGAACGGCATTTCAAAGTATCTGTTATACACAAATAGAGTGCCCTTATAAAATATCGCTCGGCTATTTCCCAAACTACAATGCTTCGTCTTCTGGTTTGTCCGGAAGACGAAGATTTTTGTAGGGCAGGTGCTTCTTCTTTCGTAGCCAGGCGACCTTGCGGGCCTCGTACTCCTCATAGTGCTTTTCCAGAAAGTTGTCAGCCATAGCTATTTTGTCTGACTATAAACAACGCTGAGTTGTACTGGGGCATGTTGATTGAGCCTTCCACCAACTAACTTGACACTCGTTGTACGCATGGCATTACTCACTGTGGCAACAGTAGTCGTTGACGAAGACGTCGAAGTGGTGACCTGAACGGGAACCAATACAACCTTATCCCAGTTTTCGGTCTTACCTTTGTTTGCATACATCTTGTTGATAAGCCCGGAAATGTTGTTGAAGGTATACGAGTTTTTCTCCTCACTGTATGTGGCAAGATAAGATGTGATATTATTGGGAAGATCACGGTTTTCGAAGAAACTATACAGACTGTCGCGCATCACCATCAGCAGATATTCGGGCTTTTCCAAAATCTCATCACTCAAATCGCTGATTTCGTTCATACGGTGGAAGACGATCTTTGCCTGGGTTATCGTGTCGTTCAAATGATTGATGACAGAACCATCGGCCTTGTGCGTCATCTTGATTTCATCAATAGGTAACTGAATTTCAGTAAAGATGCCGTCAGGCGCTTTCAAATAAGTGCAGGTTTCGTCGGCAACCAGTTGCTCAAGATTCTTGCGGTAGCTGGTGAAATGTGTTGTCTGCAACACTTCGTCGGTTCCGTTGAATGTTGTCGTACCGATGCGTATGTCTGAGCCATCATCATAATGGTAGTACACCACTAACTGAGTCCTTTCTATTTCAGCCATCAGTCCCAGTCCGTCGACAATCTGAAAGTAGAAGCCCGGACAAACGTGGTTTTTGAATGCCAGCGAGTTCTTGAAATACTCTGGATGGTTGTAGTACTGCCGCATCAGGTATGTGCCGTAATTGTTGTATGTCTTACCTTCCTTGTCTGTGTACGAGCCGTTGATGGGAATGGTGATGTTCTCATAGTAGTTGGACGATTGGTTGATGGCACGGATGCTGTCACTCAACGTCAAGTCGGAAATGCTGAACATGACACTCTCTTGGATTCCGCCGTCCCTGCGCAGATAGCCCTGCTCGTCGGGGTCGAAGTTGGTATAGTACAACCTGTTCTCTTCCATAGGCTTGGCTAATTCTGTAATCTTCATCTTCATCGCTGTCAGAGAGTCACCCATGTAGGCATCAACGAAGATTCTGATATAGCAGGAGTCGGCAATAATCTGTCCGAATTCGTCATGGTTGCTGACCTTGTCCTGAGGACAGAATATGCCACTGGAGGCATTCTCCAGGATGTTAAACTGGGTCATGTAGTCACCAGTGATGTATGAACCCGTCTCTGGATCCTTGATGCATCCCAGATAGCTGTACGAACTGCGTCCCAGGATAGAGTCAGCCATGATGGAATGTGTATATACATTAAAAGAGTCAGTACTGATTGAGAATTTGTCTATGGAACTTGTGAGCGAATTGCCCATGTATGTCGTCGTGTCATCACATGAAGAGACTGCAATCGTCAACATTGCAATCCCTGCCATCATCAATTTTTTCATTGTTAATGTCGTTTGTTTTCTGAAATAGTGTGTTGATAAATCTGTATTATATCTTTTCATAAAACTCTTCATAAGCGGCGGAAAAGTCTTCTCCGGGGAATGCCAGCGAAGGGATGCCTTTTCCTGCAGCATACTTCAGTAATTCCTTGCTGACATTCTGACTGGCGGCAATGACACCATCGCTGTAGTCGATGGCAAGTTTTCCAAGTTCTTGGAAGTCAAATGTATCTTTATATTTTGTCAGCAAGTCGGCTTTAGCCTCTCGGAACTCAATGCATTTCTTGAAATTGGGGTCAAGGTCGGACTTCAAGTTGTTAGCAAAGAGTGACGTTACCACTTTCGTGTTGGCAAATGAAGGCTCCTCGTGGTAGGCTGTCTTGATGTACAGGGGAACCACGGCGCCCATCCATCCTTGTACGTGGATGATGTCCGGTACCCAGCGCAGCTTCTTGACAGTCTCCAGCACGCCCCGCGCAAAGAAGATGGCATGCTCGCCGTTGTCAGGATAGTCGTTTCCTTCTTCGTTTTGAATCATCTGACGCTTGGAGAAATAGTCATCATTGTCGATGAAGTAGACCTGTACACGTGTCTGTACGATGGTTGCCACCTTAATGATGAGGGGATGGTCGGTATCGTCGATGATAAGATTCATACCCGATAGTCGTTGGACCTCATGTAGCTGACCGCGGCGTTCATTGATATTTCCCCATTTGGGCATAAATGTACGAATTTCGTGACCATTTTCTTGAATAGCCTGGGGCACAGCTTTTCCCATTAGCGCCAGTTCGCTGTCAGGTACATAAGGAACAATCTCTTGGTTGATGAATAATATCTTCTTTGCCATATTTCTTTATTTTACAACTGCAAAGTTACGAAAAATATTTCACAAAACCATTTAAAACGTATGATTTAAGGATTTTTAGCCTCGTTTTTGGCATATTTTTAGGTAATTTTTTTCTTATTTGATAAAAAAGTTGTTATTTTGCACCCCGAAATGAAAGTATTCAATAAGATAGTCGACCTTCAGAACCAGTTGTTCGAAGATCGAAAGCAAGGTAAGGAGATAGGCTTAGTGCCTACCATGGGAGCACTCCACGAGGGTCATGCCTCGCTGGTGCGCCGCAGTGTTAAGGAAAACGAGATAACGGTAGTGTCTGTATTTGTCAATCCAACCCAATTTAACGACAAGAACGACCTCAAGAACTATCCGCGTACTTTGGAGGCTGACTGCCAGTTGCTGGAAAAATGTGGTGCCGACTACGTGCTGGCGCCTTCGGTTGAGGAGATGTATCCTACGCCTGATACCCGTCAGTTTGAGTATCCACCAGTGTCTACCGTTATGGAGGGTGCCCACCGTCCAGGTCACTTCAACGGCGTCTGTCAGGTGGTAAGTCGCCTGTTCTATATTGTTAAGCCCATGCGCGCCTATTTCGGCGAGAAGGATTGGCAGCAGATAGCCGTTATTAAAGCGATGGTGCGTCATCTGGGCATTCAAGTACAGATTGTGGAGTGTGACATCATTCGTGATGAGGACGGACTGGCCAAGAGTTCACGCAACACACTGTTGTCGAAGGACGAGCGTGCCATCGCCCCCAACATCTACAAGGTGCTGAAGGCCAGTATCGACTATGCCAAAACGCATACTGTCCAGGAAACGCACGACAAGGTCGTCAACGACATCAACAGTATTGATGGACTGGACGTGGAGTATTTCTCTATAGTTGACGGAAACACCCTGCAGGACATTAACTCGTGGGACGAGACACCATATGTCGTTGGCTGCATCACGGTCTACTGCGGCAAGACGCCTATCCGTCTGATTGATCACATCAAATATAGTTTTTAGTTTAGAGATTAGGGTTTAGAGTTTAGAGATTAGGGTTTAGAGTTTAGAGATTATTGTTTACAGTTTACAAATTATAGTTCATAGTTATGATGATAGAAATAATGAAGTCGAAGCTGCACTGTGTTACGGTGACAGAGGCTAACCTGAACTATATGGGTAGTATTACTATCGATGAGGATTTGATGGATGCTGCCAACCTGATTGCCGGAGAGAAGGTACAGGTGCTCGACAACAATAATGGCGAGCGTTTCGAGACGTATATTATCAAGGGTGAGCGGGGTAGTGGATGCATCTGTCTGAACGGTGCTGCAGCCCGACGTGTTCAGGTGGGTGACGTAGTCATCATCATATCCTACGCCTACATGGACTTCGAGGAGGCGAAGACATTCAAGCCTACCGTCGTGTTCCCGAAAGAGGGAAACAAACTATAAAATAAAAGCCGCTCCGAAGAGCGGCTTTTATTGATTTATTCTACAACCACCAGCGGGTCGTCTTCCATCACGGTCTGGCCGGGTTTCACCAAGATGGCGGTAACCTTGCCGTCCTTCTCAGTTTCAATGTTATTGGCCATCTTCATAGCTTCCAGCACCAGCAGGGTGTCGCCAGCTTTCACTTCGTCGCCGACATTGACCTCGATAGAGGTGATGACGCCGGGCAGCGGAGCCTTCACGGCATTGTTGGTGTTGGCGTTGGCTGAACCTCCGTCGCCACTCTCGGTAGTTTCGCTGGTCTCTACGGGCTTGCGAACCACTACCTTCTTCTCCTCTTCGGGCTCGGGCTCCCAGGCTACCTTGTACTCCTCGCCATTGACGATGACGGTAGCTTCGTTCTCTACGATATCTCCGATGGCTACCTCATACTGGTTGCCATTGATGGTGTACTTATACTCTTTTTTCATAGTCTTTCACTTCTTAAGGGTGAGCTGTCATTGTCTGGGCATAGCCGTTCCACTGAGTCTGCTTCTCGGCAATCGTGATGATGCCGGGCTCCTTGTCGTGGACGTTGTTGCCCTTGAACTCGTAAAGTGCCATCGCAATGGCGGCATAAACTTCGTTTTGTTTCATAATTTCAATTAGTAATGAGTAATTAGTAATTAGTAATTATGATATGCTTTTACATTGGTAAGTCAGCATTTCCCCGATGCCTTTGGTCTATGGCCTTCGGGCTATTGGAGATAAGGTAATCATAATTACTCATTACTAATTACTAATTTCTCATTAAATACTACATCGGAATGTTACCATGCTTCTTGGCGGGCAGGGCATCGCGCTTGGTAGCCAGCTGTGCCAGGGCGCGGCAGACGCGGAAGCGCGTATTGCGCGGCTCGATGACGTCGTCGATGTAGCCATACTTGGCAGCCTGATAGGGATTTGCGAAGAGGTCGTTGTACTCTTCCTCCTTCTCGGCGATGAATGCCTTCACGTCCTCACCGGCTTCCTTCTTGGCTTTAGCTTCCTTAGCATACAGCACAGCAGCGGCACCGGAGGCTCCCATGACGGCAATCTCAGCAGAGGGCCAAGCGTAGTTCAGGTCGGTATGGAGCTGCTTGGAGCCCATCACGATGTGTGAACCACCATACGACTTGCGCAGGGTGACGGTAATCTTGGGAACGGTAGCCTCGCCGTAAGCATACAGCAGCTGGGCACCGTGCAGGATGACAGCATTGTACTCCTGGCCTGTTCCAGGCAGGAATCCGGGAACGTCAACAAGCGATACGATAGGAATATTGAAAGCATCGCAGAAACGGACGAAACGGGCACCCTTACGTGAGGCGTTCACGTCGAGCACACCAGCGTAGCAAGAGGGCTGGTTAGCCACGATACCTACGCTCTGGCCGTTGAAACGTGCAAATCCCACGATGATGTTCTTGGCGAACTTGGGCTGTACCTCGAAGAACTCGCCGTCGTCGGTGATGGCACCAATGACTTTATACATATCGTATGCCTCGTTGGGGTTCTCGGGGATGATTTCGTTCAGTGTGTCCTCCATACGGTCGATGGGGTCGGTGCACTTCTTGCGCGGAGCCAGCTCCATGTTGTTCGAGGGGATATAGCTCAGCAGCGTCTTCAGCATCTCGACGGCCTCTTCCTCGGTCTTGGCAGTGAAGTGGGTCACACCCGATTTCGAGGCGTGTACCGATGCACCACCCAGATGCTCCTGGTCGATGTCCTCGCCAGTCACGGTCTTTACCACCTTCGGACCAGTCAGGAACATATAGCTCGTGCCTTCCATCATCAGCGTGAAGTCAGTGAGGGCGGGGGAGTACACGGCACCACCGGCGCAGGGGCCGAAAATACCTGAAATCTGAGGAATGACACCCGATGCTAAGATGTTGCGCTCGAAGATTTCTGCGTAACCGGCCAGGGCGTTGATACCCTCTTGGATACGTGCACCACCTGAGTCGTTGATGCCAATGACGGGGGCCCCCATCTTCATGGCCATATCCATGACCTTGCAGATCTTCTGTGACATGGTCTCCGACAGCGAACCGGCATGTACGGTGAAATCCTGTGCGAAGATGAATACCAGACGGCCGTCGATGGTACCGCTACCGGCTACCACACCATCGCCCAGGAACTGCTTCTTCTCCATGCCGAAGTTGTGGCAGCGGTGCTCCTTGAACATGTCGTATTCCTCGAACGAGCCTTTGTCGAGCAGCATCTCAATGCGCTCGCGGGCTGTGTATTTGCCTTTGTCGTGCTGTTTCTGTATGGCTTTCTCGCCACCACCGAGACGGGCCTGTTCGCGCTTCTCGATGAGTTTCTTGATTTTCTCTAATTGCTTACTCATTGTTGTCTTTTCGTTATGACGTTATTACGTTATTTCGTTATTACGAGTTACTCAGGGTGTTCGCAGAGCTCGGTCAGCACACCGGCTGTTGACTTCGGGTGCAGGAAGGCAATGTTCAGACCCTCAGCGCCCTTGCGTGGAGCCTGGTCGATGAGACGGACGCCCTTCTCGCTGACCTCAGCCAGTGCGCCGGCAACGCCATCTTCAATGCAGAAAGCTACATGGTGAACGCCCTTGTTTCCCTTGTCGAGCCACTTCTGGATAGTGCTCTCAGGACTTGTGGGCTCCAGAAGTTCCAGCTTCACCTCGCCACACTTCAGGAAGGCGGTCTTCACCTTCTGGTCTTCTACTACTTCTGTTGCATAACACTCCAAACCCAGCACGTCCTGGAAGAACGGCAGGCTTTCTTCGATGCTCTGGACAGCAATGCCCAGATGCTCAATGTGAGAAATCTTCATATTATTTGCTTATTAAGATATATAATTTCTTGCAAAGGTACAAATAATATTGAAGATTAAAGATTATAGATAAAATAATTAAGCATTATTAAAACTCGACGATGACTTTACCGTTGATTTGACGGCCTGTGAGGTAGTTCGGCACAGCATATTGCTGGTTGGTGACGTCGGTGACCCAGTAGTAACTGTTGACGTTGGAGATACCGAAGACGTTCAAGGCGTCAATGCCCAACCATACGTGCGGCTGACGGAACGACGAGCGACCATCAGTCTTGCCGATGGCCAAATAGCTCAGGCCGATGTCTGCACGCTTGTAGGCCGGGGCACGGAACTGCTGGTACTCCAGACCGCGGTGAGGGGCACCGAAAGGCAGTCCGTCGGCAAAGGCCAGCTTCAGTGTCATCTTCCAGCGGTCGGTGCCGGGGAAATAGTCGGTGAAATGGAAGTTCACGCCCCAGCGCTGGTCGGTGGGCATGGGGATGCTGATGCCGTTAATCTTCTGGCGCGTCGACATGAGGCTGAACGTCAGCCACGAGTCGGTGCCTGGCACAAACTCACCATACAGTTTCAGGTCCAGTCCAATGACGTGTCCCTTGGCCAGGTTCTCGCCGTAGTACACTACCTTCATGTTCTGCACATTGTAGGGCACGAGGTTGTCCATCAGCTTGAAGTAGGCTTCTGTCGAGAAGCGGAAGGGACGCCCTGCCATGCGGAACTTATAGTCGAAGGCACCCACGAGGTGTATTGATCGTTGACTCTTAATATGCTGATTCAATGTCACTAATGTTCGCCCGTTCACGTAAGACGTGTCGCGCAATTCCTTGTAGAAAGGTGCCTGATAGTAGACTCCCGTCGAAAGACGGAAGGTCATGTCCTGGTTCCATGCCGGTATGACGGCTAACGACAGGCGCGGTGACACGATAGTCTCCTTGTTGTAGCTCCAATGCGACAATCGCACGCCGTAGTTCAGCGTCCACAGCGTGGGTTGTTGCTCATCGTCACCACCTGTCTGCCAGCGATAGGTGTCCTGCACGTAGGTCTCTATGCGTTGCGAGGAAATACTGTTTTTCGACCGCAGCGAGTAAATCAGGTCGAGTCGGTCGGCGCTGTGCGGGATGGAGTAACCGCTGGAGTCGCGCATCTCGTATTCGTTGGCATTCTCGTCAATTTTCTCCCATTTCATCGTGGCTCCCAACTCCCAGTCGTGCTTGCGCGTCTTGTGGTTCAGCATCAGTTTAACGCTGGCCACGTCGGCTGTCAGGTAGTTGCGGGCATGCTCCATATAGGTGCCCACGCCTAACTGTTCCTGTGTCTGTGCATCGTCCAGCCAGTACTGTCCGATGATGTCGTAAGTCTCCTGCTCCTTCGTGTGGAAGGCCGACCCCAGCAGGCTCACCTTGGTCTGCTGCGTGATGTTACGGCTGATGCGCAGCGAGCCGAACAGCGTGCGGAAGATATCCTTCTCCTGACCGTCGAAGTACACCTTGAACGATTTCACGTTCTGCATCGTGCCGAACGATGTCTCACGGTCCGAGGGACGGAAGTTGTAGTGGTTTTCCGATATGTTGCCGATGAAGTCCACCGACCACCGCTCATTGGGCTGGTAGGTGATATACGTCTGATAGTCAAGGAAGTTCGGACGATACTCGCCCTTGGTCTCTAATGACCCCAGCAGATAGCGGTTTGTCTTGTAGCGCAGGCCATGGCTCATGGTAAACTTGGCCGTAGGTGTCTGACCGTTGGATGTCACCTTTTGTTTGCTGGCATAGCCCAGATAGGCAGTTCCGCCCAACAGCGATGCCTGTGCAGTGGCTTCCAGTCGGGTAGGGCGGCGATACTGGATGTCTAATGCCGACGACATTTTGTCGCCATACTTGGCTTCGAAGCCACCACTCGAGAAAGCTATTCGTTCCACCATGTCGGGATTGATGACGCTCAAGCCCTCCTGCTGACCACTGCGGATGAGCAGCGGACGGTATACCTCCACATTATTTATATATACGGAGTTCTCGTCAAACGAACCGCCGCGCACGTTATACTGACTCGACAGTTCATTGTGGCTCGACACACCCGCCTGCTGCTGTATTAGCTCCTCTACGGCATTGCCGCTCGTCGTCGGGTTCTGCTTCAGGTTTTTCGCGTCCAACTCCTGCGTTGCCGTTGTCTGGCGTCGGCGCTCCGTCACCACTACCTCATCCAGGGCTTTCATCGGGTGAAGCGTCACCAGCAGCCGCTGGTTACCACGGGGCTTGCGCAATACGCGGCTGCGAGTCTGATAGCCCACCATTGAGAACTTCACCACCACAGAGTCTGCTGAATGCAGCTTCAGCGAGAACTCACCTTTCAGGTCAGCCATCGTCACTGCACCCTGTTCCAGACAGCTAACGGTCGCCAACTCAATGGCATTGCCGTCCTCGTCACTCACCTTGCCGGTCAGCGTAAACGACTGTCCCGCCGCCATTATTGTCGACAGCAGCAGACATATCGATATTATGCTTCTTTTGAAGTCCATCAATGTTATAAACGTACTTTCTGTCATTTTATTGCATACACAAAGTAAAGAGCGCTTCTTCGACACGAAGAATGCGCTCTTTATTATTTGCTGAGTTCCAGCAGGCAGTCCACATGGGTTAGCGGGCTGTGACGTACTTATGGAGCGTCTGGCGGACGGCGCCATTGCCGGCGAAGAGCTCTTTCACGTAGCCCTCAATCTGTTCGCCAAGACCAGCCTCGTAAAGGTCGAGACCAAAGACGTCCTTGCGGCTGTAGAGTTTTTTCAGCGGGCTCCAGTCCTGATCGGCCTTGCCAATCTCAAGGGGTGCAACGATGGCCTGCAACTCTGCCAGCATGGGATCGGGCGAGCAGTCGAAGGGTGTGCCGTCGTCCTTGATGCCCTTCAGATAGCGTGCGTAGCCTGCCAGCGTGAGAGGAATCAACACGAGGTTGCTCATGTCAAGTCCACGGGCGATATACTTCTTCAGCGTCTCACCGAAGCGGATGGGTAGCTTCTGCGAGGTGTCCATGGCGATGCGCTGGGGAGCGTCAGGCATGAAGGGGTTGGGCAGACGGCGGTTGATGACGGCACCGATGAACTCGTAGGGGTTCAGCACGCCCGGGTCAACCACGACGGGCATAGCCTCTATATAACCAATCTTCTGGATGAAGGCGCGCAGGTCCTCGTCAGCCATCTCGGCGCTGATGAGCGTATAGCCCAGCATGCAACCATAGATTGACATGGCAGTGTGCAGCGGGTTCAGACAGGTAGTGACCTTCATGGTCTCCACCTTGTCAACGGTCTCACGAGTGGTATAGAGTGCACCGCCCAAATCCAATGGGGGACGGCCGTTGGTGTAGTTGTCCTCGATGACCAGATACTGCACCTCCTCAGCATTCACGAAGGGAGCGGTAAAGGTGTGCTTCTCGGTCTCGATATAGTTGTTGTCCTCAAAGCCGTCGGCCGCCAGCAGCTCCTTCACCTTCTCATGGGGACGCGGGGTAATCTTGTCAATCATCGACCAGGGGAAGGTCACCTTCTTCTCATCCTTCAGGTAGTCGAGGAAGGCAGCGGGCACCAGTCCGTCCTTCACCCAGCGCTCGGCGTATGCAAATACGCCGGCCTTTACCTTGTCGCCGTTGTGCGAGCAGTTGTCCATCGACTGCACGGTGAGCGGCAGTTCGCCTGCGTTGAAACGCTCCAACAGCAGGGCGCATACCTTACCCATTGCAAATAATGGACTCAAACCGCGAGCCAGATCGGCCTCGTTGAAGGTGTAGCCCTTCTCGGTGATGGTGAACGAAATCATCTGAAGCGACGGCTTCTTGAAGATGTTCACCAGTCGCTGCCAGTCGGGGAACTGCGGGTCGGCCTTCAGTGCTTCTGTTACAGAGGCGATAACCTTCTTCTCGATAGAACCGTCTGAGCAAAGGTTCACGCACAGTGACAGGTTGTTATAAGGAGCGTACGCCTTGTCGATAACCTCAAAGTCGAAGGTCTCGGCCACGATGACACCACGGTCGTACTTGCCCGTGTTCAGCGCATCGTTCAGAATGGCAGCAGGGAAGGCACGGAAGATGTTACCACCGCCAAAGTGTACCCATGTGGGTTCGTTGGCCGTCTTCTCACGCAACTTAGCAATATCAAACTTTGGAAGCTCATAGCCCTTTGCTTCCCACTCTGCGGCATTCATCTGGCCGCTCAGTATTTCGTTTAACTTCATAATATGAATAAGGTTTTTAAGAATTTCTGCAAAGGTAGTACAAATCCATTGAAACGCCAAAAGATAATCCGCTTTTCTTCTTGTTTTTAGTACTTGTTTTGTATCTTGGCAGAAAGTATCAGCGTAACGATAAAATTACATGGTGGCAGTGAGGAAGGTGGCGTTTCCAAAAATATATAGAACATTCTCGCAGGCAGGAACAAGGATGGTCTCACCTTGGCTGATATGGATGCCGTTGATATTGGCCTCACCCCATAGACACATCACAATGACGAAGGAATCGCATTGGAAATCAATCTGCTGGGCTACTTGAACAACGACACGGTGTACGACAAAATAAGGACAGTTGATAAGCTGGCTGGTTGGTTTCGTCGAGTCATAAGATGTGCGGTACTCCGGCCATACCTGATAGTCAATAGCTTCCTTAGCCTGTTCGATGTGCAGTTCTCGCGGATTGCCGTGGGCATCCTTGCGCCCGAAGTCATAGACACGATAGGTAATATCACTTGTCTGCTGAATCTCTGCTAGGAAGTTACCCGCTCCAATGGCATGCAGTCGGCCAGCGGGAAGGAAGTAGAGGTCGCCTTCGTGAGCTTCGTGCGTTGCTATGACATCTTGCATGGGAGAATGGCCGTTTACGGGTTCAGCCGTAGCAAGCTGCTCATAGTCTTCCGGGGTAATGCTTTTCGAAAGACCTGCATAGATTTTTGAGCCTACATCGCTTTTGATGACATACCACATCTCGGTCTTTCCGGCACATCCGTGACGCTTCATCGCCAGCTTGTCGTCTGGATGTACCTGTACGCTCAGGTCCTGACGTGAGTCAATGAACTTCACCAGCAACGGAAACTGGTTGCCGAACTTCTTATAGACCTTGTTGCCTATCAAGAGGCCTTTGTACTTGTCGATGAGTTGAGTGAGGTTCAAACCAACGTCCACGTCGTCGATAAGGCCACGCTCCACAGCTACACTCTCATGTCCCGGAACGCCACTGATTTCCCAGCTTTCGCCAATGTTAGGCTGTGCAGTATAAATGCCCTTGAACGGTGCTATTTGGTAACCACCCCAGATGGTGGTCTTCAAGTAAGGTTGAAATTTGTATGGTTTCATATTGTTATTTGATTGATACCACACTTCGATCTTTAGTCGAAGAATCCGGGTTGTTTATATTCGATGCCGAGTTCGCGGTCAACGGTGGCGAGGATGCCCTGTACCTGACCGAGGGCGAACATACGGCCCAGCAGGGTGTAGCCGGCATTGTGGCCGTGACTGCTTTCATCCATGATGCCGCCAGGGACGTCGGTGAACGTCATGCCGTGGTCCACACGCATGGGTAATGCAGGATTCTCCTTCTCGAAGATGCGACACAGCTCGATGAGGTCGGCACGACCGCCCAGATGGCTGGCCTCGGTGAAGTCGCCGTTGGGGAAGATGTGGCACGAACGCAGATGTACGAAATGGGTACGCGAGGCAAACTTCTTAGCCAGGTCAACGACATTGTTGTAGGCACCGGCGCTCAAAGAACCGGCACAGAAGGTCAGGCCGTTGTGCTTGTTGGGCACCGCATCGAGGAACCACTGGATATCCTCCTCAGTACGTACGATGCGCGGCAGGCCGAGAATCTCGATGGGGGGATCGTCGGGGTGGACGCACATGTTCATGTCGCACTCCTCGCAAACGGGCATGATGGCCTCGAGGAAGTACTTCATGTTCTCGCGCAGTTTGGCTTTGTCGATGCCCTTGTAGAGGTCGAGGAATTCGCGGAACTTCTGGACAGGAGCCTCATCGTTCTCACTAAAATTACCCGAGACGAAGCCCTGCGTCTTGATGACGATGTTCTCCACCAGTTTGTGGTCCTTCTCAGGCGTCATGGTCTTGGCCAGCTCGTCGCATTCGGCAATGACGCTGCGTCCCTGACCCCAGCCTTCGGGAAACTGGAACTTTTCCCATTCCTCGCGGGCACCCGGACGTTTGAGGATATAGATGTCGAAGTAGGCAAACTCGGCGTAGTTGAAGTAGAGGTTCGTAGCGCCGTTGGGGTTGTCGTGGAACAGGTCGGTGCGCGCCCAGTCCAGTACGGGCATGAAGTTGTAGCAGATGCAATGGATGCCCTCTGCCGCGAGATTGCGCAGCGACTCCTTATAGACCTCTATCTGTTCGTCGCGGTCGGGACCGCCATACTTGATGGTCTCCACCACGGGCAGGCTCTCCACCACGCTCCAGCGCATGCCGTAGCTCTCGATGTATTCGCGCAGATCGCGGATTTTCTCACGGGTCCATACTTGGCCTAAAGGTACGTCGTGCAATGCGGTGACGATGCCCTCAACGCCGATTTGTCTCAGTTGTGCAAGCGTAATCTTGTCTTTTTTGCCAAACCATCTCCAAGTTCTTTCCATAGTTCTTAAGTTTTTATTCGTTAGGACGTTATATCTTAATATCGTTAATGTAATTCGTCGTTGTCTGTTACTCGTAGCGCATGGAGCGTGCCGGGTGGATGTGCGACACCAGATAGCTGGGTGCCACCAGCACGAAGACCGATACCAGCAGGGTGACAACATTGAGAATGACGACAACAGGGATGTTCAGTTCCATTGGTGCCGTGTCAACGTAGTAGTTGGCAGGGTCGAGGTGTACCATCCCTGTCTGTTGCTGCAGGACGACCAGGCCAATGCCCAAGACATCGCCCCAGAGCAGTCCGCGGCCTATGATGAAGGCAGCAAACCACAGAAAGGTATGGCGCACGGTATCGTTGCGCATACCTAACGCCTTGAGGATGCCTATCATCTGTGTGCGTTCGAGGATAATGATTAGCAGTCCGCTAATCATGGTGAATCCTGCCACACAAATCATCAGCACGAGGATAATCCACACGTTAATGTCGAGCAGCGAGAGCCACGAAAAGATATGAGGATAGGCGTCATAGATAGTCTCGGACGTCATGATGTTACCATATTTGTCTGTCTGACGGTTGACCTCCTTAACAAACACCGCCGCCGTCTCATCCAACTTGTCGAAGTCGCTGACCAGCACCTCTGCACCCGAACACTGATCCTTCTCCCAGCCGTTCAGCTTGACGGGGGTGGGGAAGTCGGTAAAGCACAGTGACTGGTCGAACTGTGTCATGTTGGTCTGGTAGATGCCCTTCACTGTAAATTTTCGGGCACGAGCATCTTCGTTGCCAATGAAGTAGGCAAAGACGCGGTCGCCGACCTTCAGGTTCAGTTTGTCAGCCATCATCTGCGATATGAGCAGCTGGTAACTGGACTTCTCAGTAGAGAAATGCGGCACCTCGCCCTCCACGAGATTTTCCCGTAGAAAGGTCAGGTCGTAGTCATGGCCAACACCCTTGAAGGCCACTCCTAAGAAGTCATCGTCCGTCTTCAGCAGTCCCTGGGTCATGGAGAAGCGTTCCACATGGCGAACGCCCGGTATGTCACACATAACCTGCATCAGTGAATCGCTGATGCTGACTGGTACGGGCATGGTTTCGTCGTGTGCCAGGAAGTTGGTGACCTGTATGTGACTTCCAAAGCCTACCACCTTGTCGCGGATGGTATGCTTGAAACCGAATACCACCGACACAGTGACAATCATGACCGCCAATCCGATGGCTACACCTATCGTGGCAATGAGGATAGCCGGACGACTCACCTCCTGCTGTCCACCGTCAGAGCGGTGTATCTTGCGGGCTATAAAAAGAGGAAGATTCAAACCTTTGAACTTTGACCTTTTAACCTTTTTCCACTTTCAACCTTTACACGGTTCGTCCAGGGTAGGCTTCCAACGCCTTGCGAAGTACGAAGAGCGCACGCTCCAGATCTTCCTTCTTCAGGACATAGGCGATACGCACCTGGTCGATGCCGGCACCCGGTGTGGTGTAGAAACCGGCTGCGGGAGCCATCATCACCGTCTCGCCCTCGTAGTTGAACTCAGCCAAGCACCAGCGGCAGAACTCCTCTGCACTGTCGACGGGTAGTTTAGCTACTGTGTAGAAGGCCCCCATAGGTATGGGAGAATAGACACCGGGTATGCGGTTCAGTCCGTCAATCAGGCATTTACGGCGCTCCACATATTCGTCGTAGACATCGCGCAGGTATTCCTCAGGGGCGTCGAGCGATGCTTCGGCAACAATCTGGCCGATAAGGGGAGGGGAGAGGCGGGCTTGACAAAACTTCATCACCGCCTTGCGCACTTCCTGATTCTTGGTGATCAGTGCCCCGATGCGGATGCCGCACTCAGAATAGCGTTTCGATACGGAGTCGATGAGGATGACGTTCTGCTCGATACCTTCCAGATGGCAGGCCGAGATATAGGGCGATCCCGTGTAGATGTATTCGCGGTATACTTCATCGGAGAAAAGGTACAAGTCGTACTTCTTCACCAGGTCGCGAATCTGGTTCATCTCACGACGGGTGTAGAGATAGCCCGTCGGGTTGTTGGGGTTGCATATCATGATGGCCCTCGTACGGTCATTGATAAGTTCTTCAAACTTTTCCACCTTGGGCAATGAAAAACCTTCGTCGATGGTAGTGGCAATGGTGCGAATCTTCGCTCCTGCCGAGATGGCAAAGGCCATGTAGTTGGCGTAGGCAGGTTCGGGTACGATGATTTCGTCGCCCGGGTTCAGACACGACATGAATGCGAACAGAACGGCTTCGCTACCACCTGACGTGATAATGATGTCGTCTGCGGTGACGTTGATATTGTATTTCGCGTAGTAGTGAACCAACTTTTCGCGATAGCTCAGATAGCCCTGCGATGGTGAATACTCGAGAATGGTTCTGTCTATTTGTTTTAAGGCGTCCAGACCAACCTTCGGTGTGGGCAGGTCAGGCTGTCCAATGTTCAGATGGTACACCTTGGTACCACGTTTTTTGGCTGCTGCGGCAAGTGGAGCGAGTTTCCTAATCGGTGACTCGGGCATTTCCAGTCCGCGAACTGATATTTCTGGCATTGTTGTCAATTTTTCGTAAATCGACTGCAAAGGTACGAATAAGTGAGAAGAAAACCAAAAATTTTTTTTGTTTTCTCGAACGAAAGTACTTTCGACGATACTAAGAGGTAGTATTATTAGGTGAAAAGTGAAAAGAGAAGTGTGAAAAATTTGCTTCCCCCTAAAATAATTATCAATTAAAATGGCGGATTGTATTTTTTTTTGTACTTTTGCGCACCAAAATGTAATAAACGAAGTATGAACTACGAAGAATTGTTGGCCGCGCGCAATGAAGGCAAGCAGCAAAAGACGCATCTGCCCATCGGCGATTACTACCGTGAACAAATTGACGGCAAGTGGCGTGGCGTGGTGGAAGTGCATGAAGAGCTGAGTCAGAACCTTGCATTTACCAAGGCGCTGGAGAGCGAGTGTGAGCAGAACAAGACCTTGAACCACAGCCGCCAGTTACACTTTACGCTGGTTAAGGAGCAGGGAGACGTGAAGCGTCTAGAACTGGCGCCGGGCAACTATCAGACTTTCGAACAGCTGTTAAAGGACAATCCCGCTATTGTAGCAGGCAAGGACTTCTTGGACAATGTGCTGAAAGACCTGGTGGATATCACCAGCTATCTGCACCAGCAGGGTGTGAGACACGTCTGCTACTCTCCGAGAACGATTTTTGTGCGGAAAGGCGACCATGCCCTCATGCTGCTTTCGCATGGTTCCTTCTACCAGCAGCTGGCCGACAAGCAGGCTTTTTATGGTGATGATGCGCAGTATGTGGCTCCTGAGGTGCTGTCTGGAGGTTCGGTCGACGATCGTTGCGACGTGTATAGTATCGGTCGATTCCTTCAGAGTGTGGTGGAACAGTCAGACCTGCCCATCGAATACCGTGCTGCTGTGAAGAAAGCCGTCAGCGAGTTGCCGGAAGCCCGTTTCGACACCCCCGAGGACCTGTTGAAGGCTGTCATGCATCGGCGTAGTACGTTGCGCTCTGTCGTAACGGGCTTGCTGGCTTTGTTTATTGCGCTGGCTTTCGTAGGCATCTATTTCGAACTGTTTCCTGAAACGAGCCCTGTAGAATTTGTCAAGCCCGCTCCCCGTCAGCCCATGGACGACCTGCTCGACGACGGCATCACCCCTGAGGAACTGGGGTTGGGCGTTCAAGGTGACTCCTTGTTGGAAGACACGTTGCCGACGCAGCGCGACTACGATGCCAAAGCCGAGGAGATATTCCGCAGGAAGTACGAGAAAGAAGCCGAGCGCATTCTCTCCAAGATATATAATAAGGACTACATGAACAACAGCGAAAAGAAGTTCATGTCGGAGAGCGAGTCGACGATAGACGAGCTGATGAAAGTTCAGGACGAGATGACTGCCGAGTCAGGATTGTCTCCTGAGCGTGCCCGACTGATATCGTCTCAGATTATCGAGCGCATCACGGAACAGAAAAAGAAAGCGCTGGGTGGTACCAACAGCCGTGGCATACAGAAATAATGAAACGTAAAGTGTTATCAATAATTGAATAAGATATGAGATCAAGAACAGCAATATGGTTTGAGTGCAAGATCGGTTACGAGAAAGTGATGGAGGACGGCTTGCAGAAGAAAGTGACTGAGAGTTATGTGGTGGATGCCCTGTCGTTCACGGAGGCTGAGAAGCGCATCATGGAAGAGATGTCGAGCTATATCAGCGGTGAGTTTACCATCAAGGACATCAAGATAGCTCCGTACAAGGAGATATTCTTCTCTGACGAGGAGATGGCTGACCGCTGGTATAAGACGAAGCTGCAGTTTATCACCATCGATGAGAAGACGGAGAAGGAGAAGCGTTCCAATGTCAACTACCTCGTGCAGGCCGGTACGTTGAAGGGTGCCGTTGGGAACATCGAGCGTGTGATGGGTACGACGATGGTTGACTATGTCATCGCCTCTGTCAATGAAACTACGCTGATGGATGTCTTCGAGTATGGCAAGAGTACGGAGGAAGACGCCAAGAGTACGGAGGAAGACGCCAAGCCGGAATTTGAAGCTCAGTAAAACTATGGATTACGACGTAAAGGGACATCTGAAGCTGGTGCTGGCCGATTTGCCGCAGGGTGTACGCCTTGTGGCTATCAGCAAGTACCATCCTAACGAGTATATCGAGGCTGCCTACGCTGAGGGTCAGCGCATCTTCGGCGAGAGCCACGAGCAGGAGCTTCGTCACAAGGTGGCGACGTTGCCCCAGGACATCCGCTGGCATTTCATCGGCCACCTGCAGACCAACAAGGTGAAGTATATTGCCCCTTATATCACGATGATAGAAGCCGTTGACTCGCTGAAGCTGCTGAAGGAGATTGACAAGCAGGCCGCGAGGTGCGGTCGCACCATTGACGTGCTGCTGGAATTGCACATTGCCGAGGAGGAGACCAAATACGGTTTGACTCCCGATGCCTTGTGGCAGCTGCTGGCTGACGGCAGCTGGCGTGAGCTTGAGCATGTTCGGATCTGCGGTCTGATGATGATGGCTTCGTATGTGGATGACATGCAGCAGATACGTTCTGAGTTCCGTCAGGGTCGTGAACTCTTCAAGCAGGTGAAGGAGCAGTTTTTTGCTGATGCCGACTACTTCTGCGAACGCTCTTGGGGCATGAGCCACGACTACAAGATAGCCATTGAGGAGGGCAGTACCATGGTGCGTATCGGCACGGCTATTTTTGGGCCAAGAGTTTACTAAGGAGATATTGTCCGCGTTTCATGTTTCCCCAATGGATGGCATGAGAGGGGCAATGGTGATAACATGCGAGACAATTTGTGCACCGTCCGTTGTGGATCCACACGGGCGGTGCTCCTTTGATGTCGTCGACAGGACATAGCTTCTGGCACAGTCCGCAATGTATGCATGCCTCGTTGTCGACCCAGAAGTGTTGGTCGGTTATCAGGTGCTTGTTGTAGTAGTCCCCGATGATATAAGTATAGGTGTAAGGTATGGCACCCTTGACGAGTTCCTCGATGCCTCGTTGTCGCTGTTGGACGACGTGGCAGATATGCGTCATGCGCTGACGTGCTGCCTCGACTTTCTGTTTTGCCTTCTCGTCAGTATCCAGGTGGAGGAATGAGAAGCAGACGTTCGACTCCGGCATGACAAGGGCAAAGCGTGCATCGGTATGCAGTCCCTTGTTGCCCAACTCTTTTTCTAAGATACGCATGGCATAGCCCATGTTGTCGCCACAGGTGGTCAGGGCGTAGATGTACGTTGAACATTGACCATTGACCATTGAACATTGACCATTGACCATTGAACATTGACCATTGACCATTGAACATTGACCATTGACCATTGAACATTGAACATTGACCATTGAACGCTGTACGTTGAACGTTGAGCGCCGGATGAAGTCGCGTACGATGCGTGGCGGTTGCCAGCCGTGGGTGGGGAAGCAGAATCCGAGGCGTTCGCCCTCGTTGAGTATATAGGGTTCGGTGTTGCCGAGTTCATCGGGTATATAGCGCAGCTGCTCGCCTGTGGCTGTTGCGAGTTGGTGGGCTGCCCACTTGGTGTTGCCTGTTCCGGAGAAATAGAAGATCATGGGGGAGTTTAGAGATGAGAGTTTAGAGTTTAGAGTTTAGAGTTTAGAGATGAGAGTTTAGAGTTTAGAGTTTAGAGATGAGAGTTTAGAGTTTAGAGATGAGAGTTGAGAGTTTAGAGTTTAGAGAAGGGGGGTTAGATGCGTTCTATTTGTTTGATTCCCTTGACGGTGCGGAGTTTTTTGAGCAGGGCTTCGAGGCGGGTGTTGTCATCGATCATGATGGAGAGGTTGCCGCTGAAGAGTCCGTCGTGGGAGTCGATGTTGATGGAGCGGAGGATGAGTTTCTCGTCCTTTGAGATGATGCTGGTGAGGTTGTTGACGATTCCGATGTCGTCGTTTCCGACGACGCGGAGGGTGATGGCATATTGCGATGCCCCCTTGCCGCTCCATTTGGCTTTGACGATGCGATATCCGAATCGCTTTCGCAGCTCTGGCGCGTTGGGACAGTCCATGCGATGAATCTTGATGCCTCCGTTGATGGTGACGAAACCGAAGACGTCGTCGCCATAGATGGGCTGGCAGCACCGTGCGAGCTGGTAGTCGATGCCTTTGAGGTTACGGTCTATGACCAGCACGTCGTCCTGTATGGCGTTGCCCGGCAGCCGGCTCTCATCGAGTACGAAGTTGGCCGCACTCTCTGCCACGTTGTTGCCCGTGACGGGCTGGTCACCCTGTTGTAGTTCTGCATATCTGTCGAGCACGTATCCTGCATCCAGTTCTCCTGATGCTATCTGTCGGTAGAAGTCGCTGACCTCCTTGAATCCGAGCTTTCTGATGAGCGTCTGCATCAAGCTTTCGTCCATCTCTATCTTGCGGTTTTTGAACTTGCGCTCCAGGGTCTCTTTGGCGAACAGCCCCTCCTTGACCTGCGTTTCCTTCAGTGCCAGTCGTATTTTCGACTTGGCCCGTGACGTCTTGACGATGTTCAGCCAGTCCTGTTTTGGCTTCTGGTTGGCTGCGGTCAGTATTTCGACCTGGTCTCCGCTTTGCAGCTGCTGTCGTAGTGGTACGACATGTCCGTTGATGCGTCCTCCTGTGCACTGGTTACCAATTTTGGAATGTATATGGTATGCGAAGTCGAGCACGGTTGCCCCCTTTGGGAATTTGAAGAGGTCACCCTTTGGTGTGAATACAAACACCTCGTCCTCGTAGAGGTCCATCTTGAACTGGTCCATGGCGTCGAGTCCGTCGCTTGTTTCGAGCATTGTTCTGATGTTTGTGAGCCACTCGTCCATGCCGGCATCCCCCTTGACCCCCTTGTATCGCCAGTGAGCGGCCACTCCCCGCTCAGCCACCTCGTCCATTCGTTCTGTACGAATCTGCACCTCGACCCATTTCTTTTCCGGTCCCAACACCGTGATGTGTAGCGACTCATATCCGTTGGACTTAGGTACGCTGATCCAGTCTCTCAGCCGTTTTGGGTTCGGTTGGTACATGGCCGTGATGATGGCAAAAGTCTGCCAGCACTGTACCACCTCGCGATGGTGCATTTCCCTGTCTTCCACCTGGTCGCCGTCGACCTCTAATATGACCCGTATGGCAAACAAGTCGTATACCCCCTCGAAGGGACACTTCTGCTTTTTCATTTTCTGCCAGATGGAGTGTATGGACTTGGTTCTTCCCTTGATATGGAATTTGAGTCCCGAGTCCTTGAGGCGTTCCTCGATAGGTTTGATGAACTGTTGGATATATGCGTCTCGGCTTTTCTTGGTTTCGCTGAGTTTGTCCTTGATGTGGTAGTATGCATCGTGCTCCATGTACTTGAGTGAGAGGTCCTCCAGTTCCGACTTGAGCTTGTATAGTCCGAGCTTGTGTGCGAGCGGTGCATAGAGGTATGCCGCTTCCTCGCTGACCTGCCGTTTTGCCTCCAGCTGCTGTGTGTCTCGAATCTGCCGCATGAGGTTGACCCGGTCTGCTATCATGATCAGGATGACGCGCATGTCCTCTGCGAATGATAGCAGCAGGTTTCGGAAGTTTTCCGACTCGACGACCGGGTTTTTCTTGTATAGCTGCTGTATTCGTCCCAACCCCCGTAGTATACGCGCCACTGACTCTCCGAAGTCGCTTTGTACGTCGTCTATGGTAAGATAGCCTTCCTCTACGCTTGGCCTGAGGAGTATGGCTATGACTGCATCTCGTCGCAGTCCTATCTCCTGTACGACGAGTTGTGCTGTCTGTAGTCCCATGATTAAGGGGTTCAGTCCGAAGATGTTTCTTGTGAGCCGGTGTTGCTCTATGATGTTTGCGAGGTGGTGTCTCAGCCGTGCCACATCATTCTGTGTGAATGATGTTTCTATTAGTTGGCAGACGTTGTGATATAGTTCCAGCGCCTGTTTTTTTTCTTGTGTGTTAAAATTAGAAGTCTCCATATTCGGTGGCAAAATTACTAAAAAGTGTGTTAAGAGCCAAATATATTTGCTTTTTTCCGCGTGTGAATTGCGTTTGTGTGGTGTAAGTTATGGAAAATAATTTGCTGGATATGTAGTTTTTATGTATCTTTGCACCCATGAAACAGGAGTTTTTTATTTTTCGTTCCGGTATTGTTGCCGGTCTTTGTATCAGTATTGGTTGTGTTGTGAACCTTCGTGTTGGCGGTGTTGCTGGTGCTGTTTTATTTGCTTTTGGTCTGCTAGCCGTTGTTCACTACAGGCTTAAGCTTTATACTGGTACTGCAGGTTTTATCCGTGCGTATGGTGACTGGCGTATGCTGTTTATTGTTCTTTTGGGTAACATTGTGGGTTGTGGTCTGACGTCTGTTGCCTGCACTTATGCTCTGCCCGATATTGTTCCGCCCGACGTTTTGATTGTTGAGTCCCGTCTGTGTAAAGGCAGTTTTGGGTGTTTTCTGCTTGCGATAGGTTGTGGTTTCATCATGACGACCGCCGTTGAGTTTGGGCGTGAGGGTCGGTATCTTCCGTTGCTGTTTGGTGTTCCCGTCTTCATTCTGTGCGGTTTTACGCACTCTGTCGCCGATGCCTTTTATTTTTTGTCGGTTCCCGAGTTGTATAGTTTTGATTTGTTGCTGTTGTATTTTTGTGAGGTTGTAGGTAACTTTGTTGGTTGTAACCTTTACCGCTGGTTGTTATGTCCTGATGCCCAATAGAATTATTTTTTGGGGGGGGCGATAGTGTTCGGTAATTTATTAAAGATGATGAATACATTTAACGGAAATGTGGCGAAGGAGCCGATGGTAAGACCTGCGACCCAGGCGAACCGCTTCTATACGGGTGATGCCAGGGAGCTGGGCGAGGAAGTTGATAGCTTCTTGGCGCTGCATGCTAAGGATAGGCAATATGCGGACTTGGCAGCGTTGATAGTACCTCATGCGGGATACTATTTCTCTGGCAATGTGGCTGCAGCAGCGTATCAGACGATCCCCGACGATGTGCAGTACAAGAGGGTATTCCTATTGGGGCCAAGCCATCATGAGTGGCTTGATGGGGCTTCGGTGAATACGGAGTACAACTATTACAGTACGCCGTTGGGTCATGTGAAGGTGGATGTCGAAACAGCCCAGAAGCTGATAGAGACGGACCATGTGTTTTCTTATCAACCCAAGGCACACGACAGAGAGCATTGTCTGGAGGTACAGTTGCCGTTCCTACAGAGACGTCTAAAAGAAGTTCCGCCGATTGTACCGATTATCATATCGACAAACGATTTCCGCAAGTTGCAGCGGATAGCGAATATGTTGAAACCATATCTGACGGAGGATAATCTGTTTGTTATCAGTAGCGACTTCTCGCACTATCCGACGTATGAGGATGCCTGCGAGGTGGACGCCCGGACAGGCAAGGCTGTAGAGAGTGGCGACGTAGCGCGGTTTATTGCCGTTCTGGAGGAAAACGCCAGAAGTGGTGTGAGGAATCTGGCTACGAGTGCTTGTGGCGAGTTGGCCATTGGTACGCTGCTGCTGATGATGCAGGATGGCGGCTACGACGTGAAGCATCTGCTATATCAGAACTCAGGGGACATCGATCATCACGACCATAGCAGGGTGGTGGGGTATCATGCGTTTGCGGTACTTAGGAAATCAGAATTCGCACTGAATGAGGAGGAGAAGCAGATGCTGAAGGAGATTGCGCTGACGAGCATCAGGGACTCATTGGACGGGAAACGAATAGCGGAGCAAACGTCGCTGTCCGCAACGCTGAATCGGAAGTGCGGTGCATTCGTGTCGCTGCACAAGCAAGGTCGCCTGCGAGGATGCATTGGCCACTTTGGCGAAGACGTGCCATTGCACGAAATAGTGGCAGAGATGTCTCGTTTCGCCGCCTTTGAGGACCCTCGGTTCATGCCTGTGACCAGGGACGAGCTGGATGATATTGATATCGAGATTTCTGTACTTACACCAATGCGACGTATCGAGAGCCTGGACGAGTTTGAGTTGCATCGTCACGGCATCTATATCCGTAAGGGGTTCCGTAGTGGTACGTTCCTGCCTCAGGTTGCCGACGAGGTAAACTGGACGAAAGAGGAGTTCGTCAGCCATTGCGCCCGTGACAAGGCAGGCATCGGATGGGATGGCTGGAAGAGTGCGGAGCTGTATGTTTACGAGGCCATTGTGTTCTAATAATTCATGTAATTTGTGCTTAAGGCAATGGAGTGTAGGTATTATCAGCGGTTAGGTGAGGGAAGGGTAGTGTGTCAACTCTGTCCGCATCATTGCCATATTGCCAACGGTAAGACGGGTATCTGCCGGAGTCGAAGGAATGTGGATGGCATGCTTGTCAGCGAGGTATACGGCAGACCTTGTTCGTTGGCCATAGACCCCATTGAGAAGAAGCCGCTCTACCACTTCCATCCCGGCACCACGTGCCTGTCGATATCCTGTACGGGCTGTAATTTCCGCTGCTTGAACTGTCAGAATCATGAGATTTCGCAGGTGTCGCCATCGGAAGTAGTTCATTATAATCTTTCCCCATCACAGCTAGTAGAACTATGCTTGGAGCACCACTGCCCAGGTATCGCCTACACCTATACGGAGCCGTTGACGTATTTGGAGTATATTGTGGACACGGCTCGTTTGGCTCACGCAAAAGGTCTCTGGAATATCCTCGTGACAGCAGGCTATGTGTGTCAAGATCCATTGTCAGACCTGCTACCGTATCTTGATGCTGCCAACATCGACCTAAAGTCGTTTAGTGATGATATCTATTATAAAGTCAGCGGTGGCCACTTACAACCAGTCCTCGACACTATCCTGTCCATGCAGAAAGCAGGCGTATGGATTGAACTGACGAACCTCGTCATCCCTGACGTGAATGATGACATGACGATGATTCGCCAGATGTGCCGTTGGATAACCGACAATGGTCTTGCCGACAATCCCCTGCACTTCAGCCGTTTTTTCCCAAGATATAAGATGGTGGACATTCCTTCTACTCCCATTCAAACTTTAAAGGAGGCCAAGCAAATAGCTGAGGAAGAAGGCATCAAGCATGTATATTTAGGAAATGTATAATCCGAGTTAGTGATTTGCTTAAGTCCAAAACTCCTTTTCACCTGTATCTTCCATTTCACCCTGACACTTGGGACAGGTCTTACCGTCCCATAGGCGGATGTTGTCGCTGCCGCATTGCAGGCATAGTCGGCCAACCTCGCTTCTATAAGAAGGGGCCACATCAGCAATGATACCACCCACCACAATGTTCTGGACGGTCTTGCAGTCAGGGCATAACATGGAGGTAATCTGTTGACGGAACAGCCCACGTCCTTCGTACACATCTGCCTCATAACCACAGACTTTACAGCGATATTTTCGTTTCCATGCCATTTTATATCATCATTCATTTGTTACAAATGCAAAGATAAATATAATTACGGAATTAACGATTAATTTGTTTTAAGAATTAACAATCGTTGATTCAATTCTGCCAATCATACGCCTAATACCTAAAATCATTTAAAACTATCGATGAAGAGAGTGATAATTTCAGAATTATCGCTAAATTTGCACCAAGAATTAGCAGTAGTTGTTAGGTATGGCAAAGAAACAGTCACAACTTAGAGAGCGTCAAAAGACAGATATCCGCGAGCCGAGACGATATAAGGTTATTATCTACAATGATGACTTCACGACGATGGAGTTTGTGGTAATGATACTGGTACAGGTATTCTTGAAGAGCGAGGCGGAAGCAAAGACACTGATGCTGCAAGTACACCACTCGGACAAGGCCGTGGTGGGCATCTACAGCTACGACATTGCTGTGTCGAAGGCCCGCAAAGCAACCAACATGGCGCGAGAACAAGGTTATCCACTGCGATTAACTGTTGAAGGTTGCGATTAAAAGAGAGAAAAGTCAAGCTTGCTTGGACTTTTCTGAGTGTGAGCAAGCTCGATATGAAACATCAACCAGAGAATGAAGAATAGAACGCTATGGCAGAGATAAAACAGACAGAACGTGCAGCGAGAATCATGCACATAACTTGGGAGTACTGTCAGCAATACAGGAACGAGTTTGTTACGCCCGAACATCTGCTACTGGCCATGATGCGCGATGAGGTATTTGTACATACGCTCAGCGATTACTACAGGCCAGATAAACTGTCAGACAGTTTGTTCCGACAAATGATAGAATGGGAAACAGTACCAGAAGGTCAAAAATATGAACCAGAGGTGTCGGCTCAACTTGGACAGGTGATAGACTATGCCTGTCAGCAGGTGGTCAACAGTAGCGCCAAATCGTTGGATATTCCCCATTTGGTGATGGGTATCCTGCATTTGGAGGAGTCGTGGGCATGCTATCTGCTGAAGGATGCATTGGCAGACCAAGAGAGCGATTTCTTGAGTCAGCTCATTGGTGCCTATGAGTTTGACGACAAGTTGGAAGCAGATACGGATGAACGAAAGCCAGATGCAGCTTGGAAACGTCTCGTCACTTGTATGAACGACCTCTACAAAAAGCAGAACCCGCTGATAGGACGAGAACAGGAGCTGCAAAGGACCATTCAAGTGCTGTGCCGCTGTGACAAAAACAATCCCTTGCATGTGGGTGAACCAGGCGTGGGTAAGACGGCTCTCGTCTGGGGACTGGTCAGAATGATTGAGGAGGGTAGGGTACCTGAGCGACTGAAGGGTAGCCGAATCTACCAGCTCGACATGGGTACGCTGCTGGCTGGCACACAGTATCGTGGTGACTTCGAGAACCGCATCAAGATGATTATGGACGGTGTGCAGGAGGAGAGTGGCAATAACATTGTCTATATCGACGAGATACATACCCTTGTTGGGGCAGGTGCTACGGGCGAGGGAGCGATGGATGCGTCGAACATGCTGAAGCCCTATCTGGAATCGGGCAATATCCGATTCATCGGCTCTACGACCTACGAGGAATACAATCGTCACTTCGCTCGTTCAAAGGGCATGATACGACGCTTCCAGCAGATTGACATCCCCGAACCTTCTGTTGACGAAGCGAAACATATTTTGCAGCAGTTGCAGCCGAGGTATGAAGAGTTCCACAACGTGAAATATGCCGACGAGGCTATTGACTTTGCCGTTGAGGCGAGTGCGAAGCATGTGAACGACCGATTCTTGCCTGACAAAGCCATCGACTTGATAGATGAGGCGGGAGCGGCATGTGAATTGATAACGGATAATGGAAATAGGAAAATGATTGCTAAGGCTGACATTGCCGACGTGCTGGCGAAGACCTGCAAGGTGGATGCTTTGGCTGTTGCTGAGGACGATGACTATCAACGGCTGGAGAGCCTGGCACCAAGGATGCTGTCACAGATATATGGTCAGGACGAAGCCATCCGTCAGGTGGTGGAATCGGTCCAGATGTCTCGTGCAGGACTGCTGGACGACAACAAGCCACTGGCCTCGCTGCTCTTTGTGGGTCCTACGGGTGTTGGTAAGACGGAGGTGGCACGGGTGCTGGCCAAGGAACTGGGTATAGAACTGATACGCTTCGACATGAGCGAATATACGGAAAAGCATACCGTTGCCAAGCTGATTGGCTCGCCTGCGGGTTATGTGGGTTATGAGGATGGGGGCCTGCTGACTGATGCCATCCGCAAGACGCCTAATGCCGTACTGCTGCTCGACGAGATAGAAAAAGCGCATCAGGACATCTACAACATCCTGCTACAGGTGATGGACTATGCCCGCTTGACGGACAATAAGGGTCGCAAGGCCGACTTCCGCAATGTGGTGCTGATTATGACCTCGAATGCCGGAGCGCAGTTTGCTTCGCAGAGCATTGGTTTTAACAGCAGTGTCAGTCGTGGCGAGTCGATGATGAAGCAGGTGAAGAAGATCTTCAAGCCAGAGTTCCTGAACCGTTTGTCGGGTGCCGTTGTGTTCCACGATATGGATAAGCAGATGGCCACGCTCATTCTGAAGAAGAAACTGCGTGAACTGGAAGTGAAACTGGATGCCAAGCAGGTGAAGATGACACTCACGGCGGAGGCCTTCGACCATCTGCTGAAGGAAGGCTTTACGGCAGAGTATGGTGCCCGCGAAATGGATCGTGTCATCGCCCAGCAACTGAAGCCGCTGCTGATGCGCGAGATACTGTTTGGAAACCTGAAGCACGGTGGCAGCATCACTGTTGGCATTGTCAATTGCCAATTAACAATGATCAATTAGAATGTCTGTCTGGCAATTGGATGACGAGTTGTGGTTTCCCAATCCACGCTGGGGTGAGGACGACGGACTGGTGGCCATCGGCGGCGATCTGTCAGTGGAACGTCTGGTGCTGGCCTATAGCAATGGCTTCTTCCCTTGGTATGCCTTCCACATGGAGCGCGAGCCTCATTGGTATTGTCCGCTGGACCGCTATGTCATCTTTCCCCAAGAGATTCATATCAGTCATTCGATGCGGCAGCTGTTGAAGCAGCAAAAGTATGAGGTGACGGTGAACCAGGACTTCGAGGGAGTCATCAACGGCTGTTCAATGGCGCAAGGCCGCAACGATGAGGATGGGGCCTGGCTTGGTCCCGACATCATAGAAGCGTTCACTCGTCTGCATGGTCGGGGCTATGCGTCGAGCGTGGAGGTTTGGGAAGTGACAGACAAGGCGCCGCGCAGACGGCTTGTGGGCGGTCTGTATGGGGTGACGCTGCGCCATGCCTTTTTCGGCGAGAGTATGTTTTCGCTGGTTGCGAATGCTTCGAAGCTGGCCTTGATTCACCTGGCGAGGGCGATGGTGAGGGACGGTGGACGCTTCATAGACTGCCAGTTTGAGACGCCGCTATTCAAGGGGATGGGCGGGCGCCATATAACGTATGAGGAATATATGGGCCTGCTGACGAGGTAGCGGAAGGCAGAGACGAGGGAGCGGACGGGGTTGTTGTCGACGTGCTGCCGGTTTGCCATCTTGCAGGTCGTTTTTTTCTATTCTTTTTGAGGTTTGAATCTTAAACTATGTTGCAAATTGACTTGTTTTTGGTGAATAATGACTACCTTTGCGCCAGGTTTTGACAAAAAGTTGAATGAAGGAAGATGAAGGTTATCGTATCACAAGAAATAGAGCAAGTATGTCCTGAGTTCGTTGGAGCATGTGTGGAGGCACAAGTCGTCAACACATGCTATCATCAGGAACTGTGGCATGAGATAGAGACGCTATGCAACCGGTATCGACAGGAACTGACTACTGAGTCGCTGAAGGAAATGACAAGCATAGCAGCTACGAGGCGGGTTTACAAGGCTTGCGGCAAAGACCCGTCGCGTTATCGTCCTGCTTCTGAGGCACTGATACGAAGGGCACTGCAGGGCAAGGAGTTGTATCAGCGAGACACGCTGGTGGACCTTGTGAACCTTGCCTCCATCGCTTTTGGCTATAGCATTGGCGGTTTTGATGCAGACAAGTTTGTTGGGGACACGCTGACATTGGGTATAGGGCGTGAGGATGAGCCATACGAGGGAATTGGTCGCGGCCTGATCAACATCCACGGCCTGCCCGTATACCGTGATGCTGAAGGCGGTGTCGGTACGCCCACCAGCGACCATGAACGTACCAAGATGACCCTTGACACGCGGCATCTGGTGGTGCTCATCAACGGCTATGACGGTAACGAGCAGAAAGTGCGCGAGAATGCTGAGTATATCCAGACATTGCTTCGCAGATACTGCCAGAGCGATGGCGGGTCTTTTGAGATTTACAGATATGCGAATGTAGGCTGATTACCTGTGGTCCTCGTACTCGAAGCGGGTAGGGGGATACTGCTCCTTGGGGAAGGTGAAGAAGTCGTCGCTGATGCCACCCACCTTGACGTCGCTGATCTTGATGGTGGTGTGGAAGATGCCCACCTTGATGCGGACGCTGATGGGGTAGCGCGTCTTCTTGTCAAGCAGACAGCGGGCCTCCTTGATACCCTTGACGCCCTTCTTGGCTTTGAGCGTGATGTAGTACCCCTCCTCAGAGTCCTTGATGCTGTACGTGTAGTTGTCGGGCACGAACTTGAACTTGGTGGCGTACTTGTCACGTTCGTCAGAGTGCGCACTATAGACGACGACACGGTTCTTCTTTCGCTCTAATCGATAGTATGTAACATCGTCATTCCAAGCAATATACCTTTCGTCGACAAACTTACTCTTTTTACCCTTTGTCCATATCGTACCCTCCGTTTTGTAGATGCCGACGATATTGACTTTATAGTGCAACTGCGAGCCTTTCTGGCCGTAGATCATGTTGAAGGTCTCCATGAACATGCGGCGTGCCTGCTGGGCATTGGGATTTTCTTTCTCAACCGCCAGCATGCCTAAGGCGGTCCATAAAATACCTATGAATAAAAACAATCTTTTCATAACGGGGTGCAAAGGTACAAAAAATAATCCACAACCAAATGATTGCGGATTATTTTTTTGATGATATAACAATCGATGGGTTATTTCTGGACGGGGATTTTGTCGACGCGCTTCTGGTGACGGCCACCTTCGAAGGTAGCTGTGAAGAACTCGTCCATAATCTTGCGAGCCATGTTGTTGTCGATGAAACGACCGGGCATGACGAGCACATTGGCATCGTTATGCTGACGGATGAGATGGGCAATCTCAGGAATCCAGCACAGTCCGGCACGCACCTGCTGGTGCTTGTTCAGCGTCATGCTGATACCCTCGCCAGAGCCGCAGATGGCAATGCCAGGATAGACCTCGCCGCTCTCGATGCCCTCGGCTAATGCGTGACCGAAGTCAGGATAGTCGACAGAAGCATCGCTCCACGTACCATAGTCCTTATAGGGGTAGCCCTTCTCTTCGAGATATTCGAGTACGAACTTCTTTAATGGGTAGCCTGCGTGGTCACAGGCTACACCAACTGTCTTTACTTCCATATTGTTAATGATCAATTATCAATTAAGCAAGGAGCTTCTTAACCTGCTCGTAGACATTCTGGCCAGTGAAGCCCAGCTTCTCGTCGAGCACTTTGTAAGGAGCAGAGAAACCGAAGCTCTCCAGACCCCATACGCAACCGTCGGCACCTACCAGACCTTCGAGGTTGACGGGCAGACCAGCGGTCAGACCGAACTTCTTCTTGCCTGCGGGCAGGACAGCCTGCTGGTACTCCTTTGGCTGGCTGCGGAACAGTCCCTCGGAAGGAACGCTGACGACGCGCGTCTTGATGCCGTCGGCAGCCAGCAGTTTGGCACCAGCCTCCAGCGTAGAAACCTCAGAACCGGAAGCCAACAGGATGACGTCGTAGTTCTCGTCAGAGCCAGCGACGACGTAAGCACCCTTGGTAGCCTGGTTGTAGTCGTTGCCCTCGGGCAGCATCTCGATGTTCTGACGCGAGAAGATGAGTGCGGTGGGAGTATCGACGTTCTCCATAGCCATGCGCCAGCAGACGGTGGTCTCCTCGGCATCGGCAGGACGTAGCACCAATACAGAGTTCTTGCCGTGGTGGTTCTTCAGCTTCTCCATCAGTCGGATCTGAGCCTCCTGCTCCACGGGCTCGTGGGTAGGACCGTCCTCACCAACGCGGAAGGCGTCGTGTGTCCAGATGAACTTCACGGGCAGCTCCATGAGGGCAGCCATACGGACGGCGGGCTTCATGTAGTCAGAGAATACAAAGAAGGTACCGCAGGCGGGGATGACACCACCGTGCAGAGCCATACCGATGCAGCAGCAAGCCATGGTCAGCTCGGCAACGCCAGCCTCGAAGAAGGCACCACTGAAGTCGCCACGGACGATGTCCTTGGTCTTCTTCAGGAAGCCGTTGGTATTGTCGGAGTTCGACAGGTCGGCAGAAGCACAAATCATGTTGGGCACCTGCTCAGCCAGCTGGCCCAGAACGGCAGCCGATGCGCTACGGGTAGCGCTGCCAGCCTTCTGCTCCACCTTGCTCCAGTCAATCTTAGGAGCCTTGCCGCTGAACCACTCCTTCAACAGCTCGGCCTTCTCGGGGTTAGCCTTAGCCCATTCAGCCTTGGCAGCATAGCGCTCAGCAACGATCTTCTTCAGCTCCTCGGCACGCTTAGCATACAGCTCCTGTACTTCGGGGAAGATCTGGAACGGATTCTCGGGGTCAGCACCCAGGTTCTTCATGGTGTTGATGTAAGCGTCGCCACCGAGGGGAGCACCGTGAGTAGCGCAGTTGCTCTCGTAGCTGCTGTTGTCAGCCTTGCGGGCACCCTTACCCATGATGCAATGACCGATAATCAGGCTGGGACGCTCTGTCTCCTTCTGGGCATTCTTGATGGCCTCACGGATCTGGTCAACGTCGTTACCGTCGATCTTCTGTACATACCAGCCCCAAGCCTCATACTTCTTGGCGGTGTCCTCGCAGGTCACCACTTCGGTCTTGGTTGACAGCTGGATATCGTTGGCGTCATAGAACATGATGAGGTTGTCGAGGCCCAGGTTACCGGCAATACGGCCTGCACCCTGCGAAATTTCCTCCTGTACGCCACCGTCAGAGATGTATGCGTAGATGGTCTGACCCATCACGTCGCCCAGACGAGCCTTCAGGAACTTAGCGGCGATAGCAGCACCCACGGCGAAGGTATGACCCTGTCCGAGGGGACCAGAAGTGTTCTCAATGCCGCGCTCAATCTCACGCTCGGGGTGACCGGGAGTCACCGAACCCCACTGACGCAGGTTCTTCAGGTCCTCCAGCGTGTACTTGCCGATAAGGCAGAGCTGGCTGTAGAGCATCGGAGCCATGTGGCCAGGATCGAGGAAGAAACGGTCGCGACCCTCCCATGTGGGATTTTCGGGGTCATAAACCAAAAATTCAGAGTACAGCGTGTTGATGAAGTCAGCACCGCCCATGGCGCCGCCGGGGTGCCCCGACTTAGCCTTTTCAACCATCGAAGCAGCCAGGATACGGATGTTGTCCGCTGCCATGTTCATGATTTTGTTGTCATTCATAATCTTAAAATAAAATGTATAGTTAATGTATGAAATTAGTTATTTTGCAAATAATTCTGCAAATATACAAATAAATTTCATTATTACCGAGGTTTTTAAGATTATTTTGCGTAGTTGTAACGGGAAACAACGAAAATGAAACAAAAGCAGAGCGTATGGATGTCATACGCCCTGCTAATTCTTAATAATAAATAATGTGTACTCTTTTTTAGAGGATGGTCTTGACAGCCTCGAGCATGCCCTTCTCCTGAATCAGGTCGAGGAAGAGTTTGACCATCTGGTTCAGGCCGGCAACCTTGTTGAGGTCTTCCTGCCAGATGAACTCGGCACCCAGCACGCCGTCAGTCACCTTCTGTGTGTCGCCGGTAGCCCACAGCTCCTTCAGCAGCGCCATGATCTTCTCGTCGTCGTTGGGGATGATTTCTGCACCGTCAGCGCGCTTGCCACCCTTGTAGTAGGTGATGATGGCAGCCAGACCGAAGACAAGACCCTTGGGCAGCTCGCCCTTGCGCTCCAGATAGGTCTTCACGCCGGGCAGGTCGCGAGCCTGGAACTTCGGGAACGAGTTCAGCATGATGCTGGTCACCTGGTGGTCTACGAACGGGTTGTCGAAGCGCTCCAGCACGTCACCGGCAAACTTCTCCAGCTCCTCCATCGGCAGGTCGAGTGTCTGCATCAGCTCGTCGAACTGCACCTTGTGGATATACTTCGAGATGACCTCGTGGTTGCAGGCATCACGAACGATGTTGACACCGCTCAGGAAGGCAACGGGACTCAATACGGTGTGCGGGCCGTTGAGCAGGGTCACCTTACGCTTGTGGTAGGGCTCCTCTGAGGGAACGAACAGCACGTGCAGGCCAGCCTTGTCGGCGGGGAACTCCTGGGCAATCTCCTTCGGAGCCTCGATGACCCACAGGTGGAAGTTCTCGGCCTGTACGACGAGGTTGTCGCGATAGCCTATCTTCTCCTGAATCTGGGCAATCTCCTTGCGGGGGAATCCCGGGACGATGCGGTCCACGAGGGTAGCATAGACGCCGCAGCACTCGTCGAACCACTTCTTGAAGTCAGCGGGCAGCTGCCACAGTTCGATGTACTTATAGATGCAATCCTTCAGCACGTGGCCGTTGAGGAAGATAAGCTCGCAGGGGAAGATGATGAGACCTTTCGTGGGGTCGCCGTTGAAGGTCTGATAGCGGCGGTACAGCAGCTGCACCAGTTTGCCGGGATACGAGCTGGCGGGCTTGTCCTCCAGCTTGCAGGCGGGGTCGAAGGCGATACCGGCCTCGGTGGTGTTCGAGATGACGAAGCGAATCTCGGGCTGGTCGGCCAGTGCCATGAAGGCATCGTTCTGAGAGTAGGGGTTCAGTGCACGGCTGATGACGTCGATGCGCTCCAGCGAGTTGACGGGCTTGCCGTTCTCGCGGCCCTGCAGGTTGACATGATACAGGCAGTCCTGACCATTGAGCCACTCAACCATACCCTTGTCAATAGGCTGAACGACAACCACAGAACCATTGAAGTTGGTCTTCTGGTCCATGTTCCAGATAATCCAATCAACGAATGCACGGAGGAAGTTAC
>CAMHJQ010000032.1 GCA_946185485.1 uncultured Prevotellaceae bacterium
CCAACACCGATATGGAGGGTAAGAACACCGCTATCTTCTTCGGTCTGTCTGGTACGGGTAAGACCACACTGTCTACCGACCCGAAGCGCCTGCTCATCGGCGACGACGAGCACGGATGGGACGACGAGGGTGTGTTCAACCTCGAGGGTGGCTGCTATGCCAAGGTGATCAACCTGGACAAGGACAGCGAGCCCGACATCTACAACGCTATCCGCCGCAATGCCCTGCTGGAGAACGTCACCGTTGCCGCTGACGGCAAGATCGACTTCGCCGACAAGAGCGTGACCGAGAACACCCGCGTAAGCTATCCTATCGAGCACATCGAGAAGATTGCCAAGAAGGTGAACGGCAAGAGCGCCGGCCCTGAGGCAAAGAATGTCATCTTCCTGAGCGCCGATGCCTTCGGCGTGCTGCCTCCCGTGAGCATCCTGACTCCCGAGCAGACCAAGTACTACTTCCTCTCTGGCTTCACCGCCAAGCTGGCTGGTACAGAGCGCGGCATCACTGAGCCCACTCCCACCTTCTCGGCTTGCTTCGGTCAGGCATTCCTCGAGCTGCATCCTACCAAGTATGCTGAGGAGCTCGTGAAGCGCATGGAGAAGAGCGGTGCCAAGGCTTATCTGGTGAACACCGGTTGGAACGGTACTGGCAAGCGTATCTCTATCCGCGACACCCGCGGCATCATCGACGCCATCCTGGGCGGTGCCATCCTGAAGGCTCCCACGAAGAAGATTCCTTACTTCGACTTCGAGGTGCCCACAGAGCTGGAAGGCGTAGACACCCACATCCTCGATCCTCGCGACACTTATGCAGATGCTGCCGAGTGGAACAAGAAGGCTGAGGACCTGGCTGGTCGCTTCATCAAGAACTTCAAGAAGTACGAAGGCAACGAGGCAGGTAAGGCTTTGGTCGCTGCAGGACCCAAATTGTAAGATTTGGGACCGAAAGCAACGAGCACCTTCGATGGTCGCTGCAGGCCCCAAATTGTAAGATTTGAGACCGAAAGCAACGAGCACCTTCGATGGTCGCTGCAGGTCCGAAGCTGTAAAAGCATCGATACAGATGATTGATTATACAAAGAGGATGTGTTTCGGCACATCCTCTTTCTTTTGTACTAAAACGCCCACGGTGGCAAGTAAGCTGCCAGCATCGGCAGTGGCGACAAAACCTACTTATTTTTAACTGAATCATGTATCACGGAGGCAACTCTCCACGGAGTTGATGTGTTGTTTGCACGGAGGAGATAGTAAGTGAACCCTATGATTCTGGCTTATGATGACAACAAAGCGGTTTGTCAGTCTTTAAATAAGGAATAAACGACATGAAACGATGAGAAAAGGGACGCGAATTGCATTATTATTATTTATTTCTTATTTTATATTTAGCCCTGCAAGGGCGCAGTACAGGCTGTGGTACAACCAGCCCGCGATGACGTGGACACAGGCACTGCCCGTGGGCAATGGTGTCATGGGCGGCATGGTGTTCGGCACACCTGCCGTGGAACGCATCCAGCTGAACGAGGAGACGCTGTGGGCGGGACAGCCCAACAACGTCATTAACCCCAACGCCAAGGCAGCACTGCCGGAGGTACGACGGCTCATCTTCGAGGGAAAGTACAAGGAGGCACAGGAGCTGGCCAACGCACAAGTGATGCCACAGGCTGCAGGCAAGAACATGGGCATGCCCTACCAGCCCTTCGGCGACCTGTATATCGCCATGCCCGGACATGCCGACGTCAAAGACTACGAGCGGTGGCTGGACCTTGACAATGCCCGCTGCGTGACCAGCTACACGGTGGGCGACGTTCACTACCAGCGTGAGGTGACAGCCCCACTCGGCGGCTACCACGTGATAGCCGTCCACCTGACAGCCAGCAAGCAGGGTATGCTGACCTTCACCGCCAACATGACCTCGCCGCACGAGAACGTGCTCATCAACAGCGAGGGACTGGAGGCCACGCTATTAGGCGTGTCGGGCAAGCATGAGGGTCTGAAGGGCAAGGTGCGCTTCATGGGTCGCCTGGCTGTCGACGCCCAGGGTGGCCAGGTCAGCAGTTCCAACGGCATCATCAGCGTCGTGGGTGCCGACGAGGCAACAGTATACGTCACCGTGGGCACCAATGTCAAGAGCTACAAGGATATCACGGGCGACGAAGAAGTGCAGAGCGCGGACCGCCTGCACCGGGCGATGGCCTTGGGCTACAAAGCACTGAAAGTCCTGCACGAGAAGACGTACAAGCGCTATTATGATCGCGTGACGCTGCATCTGGGCGAAGACCTTTATGCCAAGGTACCTACGAACAAGCGCATCGAGCAGTTTAGTGTGGTTAGCAGTGCTGCCGCTGATAATTACCTCGTAGCCACCTACTTCCAGTTCGGACGCTACCTGCTCATTTCGTCGTCGCAGCCCGGCAACATGAATCCCGCCAACCTGCAGGGACTCTGGAACGACAAGATGCTGCCCTCGTGGGACTCGAAATATACGACGAACATCAACCTGGAAATGAACTACTGGCCATCAGAGGTGACGAACCTGACGGAGCTGAACGAGCCACTGTTCAAGCTCATCCGCGAAATCTACGAACAGGGCAAGGAAACAGCCCGCGACATGTATGGTGCCGAGGGCTGGGTGCTCCACCACAACACCGACCAGTGGCGAATCACGGGACCCGTAGACCGTGCCCAGACGGGACTATGGCCTATGGGAGCGGCCTGGCTTTGCCGCCACCTGTGGGAGCACTACCTCTATACGCAGGACACTGACTTTCTGCGCCAATACTACCCCATCATGCTCGATGCCGCCCGCTTCTTCACACAGACGCTGCAGCAGCATCCTACCAAAGGCTACTTAGTGGTCTGCCCGGGTGAGTCGCCCGAGCACGGCGGCAAGGGGCGCCCCACCCCGCTGGACGCCGGTGTCACGATGGACAACCAGATAGTGACCGAGCTATATACCAACGTACTGGCGGCGGCGAAGATTCTTGGTGACGACAATGCCTTACTCTCTACCATCAGCACACAGCTGAAACAGCTGGCACCCATGCAGATAGGCCGCTGGGGACAATTGCAGGAGTGGCTCGACGACCTGGATGACCCGAAGGACGACCACCGACACTTCTCGCACCTCTATGGTCTGTACCCCTCCAACCAGATATCGCCGCTCCGCACCCCCGAACTATGGAAGGCCGCCCGCACGTCATTAGAGGCCCGCGGCGACGTGAGCACAGGATGGAGCATGGGCTGGAAGGTGTGCTCGTGGGCACGCCTGCTGGACGGCGAACACGCCTACAAACTCATCCAGGACCAGCTGACGCTGACTGCCGACACGTTCCTCATCTTCGGCACCGTCAAGCAGCGTGGCGGCACCTATCCCAATATGTTTGACGCCCACCCGCCGTTCCAGATTGACGGCAACTTCGGCTGCACGGCAGGCATTGCCGAGATGCTGATGCAGAGTTACGAGGAGTTCATCTACCTGTTGCCTGCATTGCCCAGCGCATGGAAAGACGGCTCTGTCAAGGGACTCGTAGCCCGTGGCGGTTTTGAGGTGGACATCGACTGGAAGGACGGCAAGCTAACCCAGGCGGTGATCCACTCCCGCAACGGCGGTACCTGCCGTCTGCGTTCAAATACCCCGCTGAAGGGCAAGGGCGTCAAGTACAACAAGAAAGCCTCCGTCTACACGTTGCAGACGAAGGCTGGTGAAACGTATATCCTACAATAGTCTGTGTCGGCAGCTTTTCACTGCCGACACCTTTTTAGTCGTGCAGGATGAGCGCTGACTGTGCGCTGACGACGGCCTTGTCACCCGTAATGGTGCCGAGACCGTCTTCGTTAATGACGCCATCACAGCATACCTCGGTATAGATGCCGGCGGGGACGGCAACGGACTGGGCCTTGCGCGAGGCGTTGAGGATGACAATGATGTTGCGCCAGTCGTCGCGTCCGGCATAGTTCTTCAGACGGAAGGCCACCACTTCTGCCGGACTGTCCAGGAACTCCAGGTGCTTGCGCACCAGGTCGGCAGAACCAAGGCGGAAGGCTGGATGGTGCTTGCGCAGGGCGATGAGGTTCTTGTAATAGTCAAAGACCTGCGGATACTTCGCCTTATTGCTCCAGTCGAGGTGGTTGATGCTGTCGGGCGACTCAAACGAGTTGTGGACGCCCTGCTTGGTACGCAGCAACTCCTCGCCACTGAGCATAAAGGGAACGCCCTGCGAGGTGAACACAGCCGTCTGTGCCAGCAGGTCGAGACGAATCAACTCTTCCATTTCCAATGAAGGAATGCTGGCCTTCAGGCGGTCCACCAGACACATGTCGTCGTGACAGGAGACGTAGCTCATCATCTGCGTCGGCTCCAGCGCCCACGCCTTCTGGGCGTAGTTCACCTTCTTCATCTTCACCTGCGGATGACGGATGGCGCCGGCAATGCCAAACTTGATGCTCTCCTTTTCGTTGACGCCACCCAGCCAGCCGGGCTTAGTATCGTCGCTGAACGGACCGCGCAGAGCATCTCGAATCTCGTCTGAGAAAGCGGCAATGCCCGGCATCTTCAGGATGTTGGCCTTCATGCCCAACTGGTCGTTAGGCAGCGCACAGGCTCCAGCGCTCCAACCCTCACCATAGATAAAGGCGGTCGGGTCGATGGCATCCACCATCTGGCGTATCTGGTTCATCGTCTCAATGTCATGGCAACCCATCAGGTCGAAGCGGAAGCCGTCGATGTGGTACTCGTCCATCCAGTACTTGACGCTCTCCAGCATGAAACGCCGCATCATGGGCTGCTCCGATGCCGTCTCGTTGCCGCAACCGCTGCCGTTGCTGTACTGGCCGTCGGCAGTCTTGCGATAGTAGTAGTCGGGATAGGTGCGCTGGAAGTTGGAGTGCTCGATGTCGTAGGTATGGTTATACACCACATCGAGGATGATGCGGATGCCGGCATCGTGCAGGGCCTTCACCATCTGCTTGAACTCGAGGATGCGGACTTCGGGGTGATAGGGGTCAGTAGAATAGCTACCCTCGGGCACGTTGTAGTTGACGGGGTCGTAGCCCCAGTTGTACTGCGGCTGGTCGAGGTGTGTCTCGTCCACCGAGCCATAATCATACGAGGGCAGGATATGGATGGCGTTGACGCCTAACGACTTCAGGTGGTCGATAGCCCACGGCTCGGTGAGCGCCAGGAATTTTCCGGGATGCTGCGCGTCAGGACGGGCGATGGAGAAGTCGCGGTGGTGCAGCTCATAAACCACCAGGTCGGCGGGCGACTTGCAGACAGGCCGCTGGTCCTTGTCCCAGCCCTGCGGGTCGGTATCGGCCAGCGTCACGATGGCACCACGCTTGCCATTGACGCCCACGGCCTTGGCAAAGACGCCGGGGCACTCGCCGCGTCCCATGTCGAAGGTATAGAAGCGGCCTTTCAGGTTGCCCTTCACCTCGGCCGTCCAGATGTCCCCCTGACGGGTCATCTTGACAGTTTTCAGCGCCTTGCCGCCCAGGCCCTCGCGATAGATGCGCACCTTGACAGCCTTGGCATCGGCAGGTGCAAACAGTTGGAACACCGTGCGTTCTGGCGCATAGCTGACCTCCTGAAAATCGAAACTCTGAGCGGGAATGGCAGTAGTCATCATGGCTAACAACAGAAACAAAACAACTTTTTTCATAACTTATCTCTTTTTAGGTGATTCTTCGCCAAAGAGGAACTGCGGCTGGTAGCCACCTGCATCGACGACGATTTTCTCGAATACAATAGCAGGGTCGTCAGGCTGGATGGTCAGCACATGGTCGGTCTTGGAAACGTCGAACGGCAGCGTCACCACCGACTCCACCACACGACGGGCTACCGTGGGATAGAAGACGGAATAGATGTTCTCCTTTGCCTCGTTCAGGTTGTAGTTGAAGTTGACGCGCTGGGCTTCGCCGCCGTCCAGACTGACACGGTAGGTCAGACCGCCCTTGTTCAGGTAGTCGAGGGTGGACTTGACGATGACGTGGACCTTGACGGTGGTGGGTTGCAGCTGATTCGCAACATACGGAGAAGAAGTGGTGGTGAAGCGGTAATTCAGGGCGGCACCGGAGACAGGCTCGGTGTAGGGCATCAGCGTCAGGCCGCTCAGCGTACGGCCTACATAGGGCAGGACGGTCCACTGGGCATTGGCAGCAGGAGTCGCCTCATAGTAGTGCTCAGCCTCGATAGCCACGAGGCCGTCCTTCATCATAAAGGTGTAACCGCCCACGCCGTCGGGTACGGTCTCCAATGCAGGCAGCCGGTCGGCGGGGAAGTCGTCGTTCCACGACCTATAGCCGATATGCTTCTGTATCATCATGCCGTTCCACTTGCCACCGGCAATGTCGTGGTTGTAGGAGGCACAGAGCAGCGAGTCACGACGGAAAGCCTCACGGGCACGTGCTGCCCACTCGTTGGCAGCAGGGTCGTTCTGCTTGGCCAGATAGCGGTTCATGGCTACAGCATAGTACATCTGGTAGAGATTCGACATAGCCTGCACGGGGAAGAGGATGAGCTGCTGGTAGGCGTCGCGCTGCTCAGGCTTCAACGTCAGATACTGACGCAGGGCCTCAGCCTCCAGACGCATGTAGTCGTCGGCCACCCGGCGCCACTCGCCGGAGGCAACGTTATACGTGGTGGCATCCATCATCTCTGCCGTCGTGCGTCCGGCATACTTGCAGCAGAGGTTCAGGATGCGGGCAGCCTCATCAGCCTGCTCTGCACCAAAGGCCTCCGCACAGAAGGGCTCAGTGTGAGTGGCAACGACGTCGCGACTGACGGAACGGGGATTCCAGGCCATGTCCATGAACAGCGTGATGGGGTACTCCATGGGCTTCAGGTCGCCCACGTTGAGGATCCACATACGGTCCAAGCCGTTGTCGGCAGCCAGCGTCAGCTGTTCCCACATGTTCTGCGAGGGGGTCACGTTGAGCCACTTCGAGTTGCGCGGTGCCCCCACATAGTCCACATGGTAGTAGAGGCCCCAGCCGCCGGGGTGCTGGCGCTCTTTGGCGTTGGGCACACGGCGCACATTGCCCCAGTTGTCGTCACACAGCAGGATGAGCACGTCGTCGGGCACACGCATACCTTTGTCGTAGTAGTCGAGCACTTCCTTATAGAGTGCCCACACCTGCGGTGTCTCCTTGGCGGGGCGTCCTGTCACCTGCTTGATAATCTTGCGCTGGTTCTCGACGATGCGCTGCAGCAGCTTCGTATCGGCATCCTCACTCATGGCTTCGTCGCCGTCGCCACGCATACCGATGGTCACGATGTCGTCGGTGCCCTTCATGCGCTCGATGCCCTCGCGGAAGAACTGGTCGAGCTTCGCCTGGTTCTTCTGGTAGTTCCACGGTCCCCACTCACCCCGGCGGCGGGCATACTCCTGATGGTTGCGGGCCATCGGCTCGTGGTGACTGGTGCCCATGATGATGCCCATCTCGTCGGCCGTCTTTGAGTTCAGCGGGTCGTCGGCATAGAATGCCCAGCCCCACATGGCAGGCCAAAGGAAATTGCCCTTCAGTCGCAGTATCAGCTCAAAGACTTTCTCGTAGAAGCGGTGGTCGCCATAGCCCGTGCCATAGGTGTTCTTCACCCACGTTGTCAGACACGGAGCCTCGTCGTTGAGGAACAAGCCACGATAGCGAACGGCAGGCTCGCCGTCGGTGTATTCACCTCTTTTAATATAGAGGGCATCGTGGTGAGCCACAGGAACATCAGCCCACCAGTACCACGGCGACACGCCTATCTGGCGGGACAGTTCATAGATTCCGAACACGGTGCCGCGCTTGTCACTGCCTGCAATGACCAGCTGCTGGCCGATGGTCTTGATGATGTACTTCTCGGTCTTGCCCTTCAGGTCGCGCAGCTCGCCGCTCTTCACCCACTGGTCAATCTGGCGGTTGCTGCCCACCGTACCGATAAGGATGGTGGCAGACTCACTCTTGGCAGGTTTCACGCCCGTCACGCACTCGACATCCGTCAGCAGCCTGGCTACCGCCCGCTGCACGCAGCTGTGCTCACGGCTGTCATATCCGATGGTGGCGCCCTGCAAGGAGAGTGCGTCAGCCACTGGCTGGAAGACCACAAACTGTTCAGCAGCACGCATCGCCACCGACAACATCAGGAACAAAAAAAGAATAACGGTTTTCTTCATATTGGTAGTGTTTAGTTCATAATTCATAGTTGGGGCGTAGCCCGCAAACTCTCCACATATTGCCACAGCTGGCGGTAGAAGGGATGACGCGTCAGTGTCTGCCGGTTGCCCAGGATGATGACCTTCATGCGGGCACGGGTGATGGCTACGTTCATGCGGCGCAAGTCGCGTAAGAAGCCTATCTGTCCCTCGTCATTGGAGCGTACCAGCGAGATGACGATAATGTCGCGCTCCTGCCCCTGGAAGCCGTCAACGGTGTTGATGCTCACCTGACGACGGAAGGGCTTGAAGTACTCCCGCTTCATCAGCAACCGCCGCAGGTACTGCACCTGTGCCCGATAGGGCGAGATGATGCCGACGTCGATGCGCTCGTCCAGCAGGCGTTGCTTGCCGATGCGCTCGAAGTACTGCTGTAGCACATGCAGGGTCAGCAGGCCCTCAGCCTTGTTGATGTACGAGAGACCCTCCCCCAGCCCCTCCCTATATGGAGGGGAGTCATTAGCTTGCAAGTCGATAACATCATTGCCAAGAGTATCTACTCCCATCCCTTCAGGGAGGGGCTGGGGGAGGGTCTGCTCGGTGTCCACCCACTCCATCGGCGTGTCGAGGTCGAGGATGCTGCGGAATCTGACCTCCGGTGCGCTCTCCACCTGCCCGTCATAAAAGTAGTTGCTGGAGAAGCGCATGATGTCCTCGCTCATACGATACTGCATCTTCAGCAGCGTCACTGCCTCGGGATGCGTTTCCACAATGCGTTCCATCAGTGTCTTGCCCAGACCGGCTTTTAGGGCGGCAATGCTCTTGACCGTCGGCGGCAGCTGACAGTGGTCACCAGCCAGGATGACGCGGCTAACACGGCGCATCGGAATCCAGCAGGCCGCCTCCAGGGACTGAGCGGCCTCGTCGATGAACAGCGTGCCGAACTTCTGTCCGTCCAGCAGCCGGTTGGCTGAACCTACCAGTGTCGAAGCAATGACGCGGGCCTCGCCAAACAGCTCACTGTTGATGCGTATCTCCAGTTCCGTGGCACGGCTCTTCAGGCTATCCAGCCGCTGGTGGTACTTCTCATCCCCCCGCTTGCGATGGCTGCGCAGGTCGCGGATGGCCTTGCGCAGTGCCCACAGCTGCGGATAGTCGGGATGGGCCTCGAAGCGCCGCTCGTAGGTGAACGACAGCATCTTGTCGTTGACACGCGTGGGATTACCGATTCTCAGCACATTGATGCCCCTGTCAACCAGCTTTTCGGAAATCCAGTCGACAGCCATATTGCTCTGGGCACACACCAGCACCTGGCTCTCACGCATCAGCGTCTCGTGGATGGCCTCCACCAGCGTCGTTGTCTTGCCCGTACCCGGCGGACCGTGGACAATGGCGACGTCCTTGGCCCGTAGCACCTGGTTGACGGCCTGCTCCTGCGTGGCGTTCAGATAGGGGAAGTGCATGGGCTGGAAGACAAAGGTCTCGGGCTTCAGGCTCTTGCTGTAGAACAGGTCGCGCAGATAGCCTAAACGGCCCTTTCCGCGCAGCACCCTGTCCAGGGCCTCCATCATCAGTCGGTACGACGTCTCGTCGAAGGACAGCTGCACGCCGACCGGTGCACCCCCCTGCAAGTCAATGAGGCGGGCATTGTCCGGCACCGTCACCACCATCCTGTCGCCATCGACATAGCTGACGATGCCCGTAAAGCGGAAATAACTGATCTTGGCCTTCTTCGCGTCCTCTTCAGAAAAAGTAAAGAACACCACGGGGCGTCCGAACTCAAAGTTATGCTCGATGTCTTCGTCCGTCGTGCGGAACACCTCTACTGCCAACTGGTTCAGCGAGTTGTAATAGCTCTTCCCTATGCGGAGCGGCCACCAGGCATCGCCCCGCTTCACCTTGCGTCCGATACCGATGGTCTCGGTCTGCTGACGATAGGCTTCCTTTTCTGTTTCGTACTCCAGCTGCAGCAAGAGACGCTGCTGCTGAATCATCTGTATGGCACTCGCTGTTGTTCCCATAGCGTAAATCGTCACAAAGATAGCATTTTTTCTTTACAACGCCAAATAAAGCCGCAAAAAAAACAGGCGGGCACCGCAATGATGCCCGCCTGAGAGTATGTAAGAAAGGAATATAGGGATTACTGCTTGGTGCAGGTGAAGGTTGGTTCGAGGTGAGACTTAGTTGTCTGCAGGTCGAGCGTGATGTAGTATGTGCCGCCCTCTACCCAGATGTTTGGACCATCCTTCACAAGAGTACCATCTGCACCACCAAAGTTGATGGCCCAGTCGTGGTTGGCGCGGAACTTGAATTCGCCCTCCTTCAACTCGGTAGTAGCCTCATATACCTTTTTATCGGCATTCCAGGTCATGTCGATGTCAACACTCCAATCGTCATCGATCGCACTGCCAATCAGGCTCCAGTGGGTTTGGGTGAAGGTAGCCGTAAGCTCATCGGGATTAGCTTCGATGTAGTACATACCTTCCTCGGGCTTGATATTGGCACCTCCAGGTACCAAAGTTCCTACAGTGATATCGCTGCAGCCCCAGTTCTCGTCCCAGCTGCCAAGGGCAAACTTGAACTCATCGTCGCCGCTGGCATATACCCAGCCTTTATAGGTGCCCTTCTTGTCCATGTCGACCAAGATATTGTCCTCTGTATCGGCAGCCCAGCCGTTCATGCTTCCTGGAACATTGAGAACCTTGAACTTGCTGACATCTCCTCCTGTGAACATGCCATAGGCGGGATAGCCGCCGACGAAGGTCAGCGTAATGGTGTATTCGCCAGGCAGCGGAGTGATGTTGTCGCCATTGAGTTTCAGGTCGAACTCATCGCCGTCGGGATCGGCACCGTAGTTGATGTCCCAACTATGGTTGGCACGGAACTTGAACTGACCCTCACCAGTAAAGGTGTAGGTGGCACGATAGAGGTTGTTGTCCTGGTCGTACTCCATGTCAATATCGTTGTCCCAACCGCCAACAGCATCGCCGACAAGGCTCCAGTTGCAAATCTGCATACTGTAGGTAAGGGCGTCGAGGTCGATGACAATATAGTAGCAGCCAGCCTCGCTGACATAGATGTTAGAACCATTAGGTTCGAGCGTATGGCCGTCGGAAGAACCCCAGTTGGTATCCCAACTGCCATCGGCAAACTTGAACTCACTGCCTGCAGAGAAGTAGATGTAGCCTTCGTACACTTTCGGTTTGGAAGTATCGGTAGCATAGAGAGCCTGGTTGTAGTTGGTGGGGTCCCATCCCTGATGACTGCCGGGAACAGCCATCTTAGCAAATTCCAACTTGCCGGCATACGGGGTGATGTTCATAGCCAGGGTGTTGGAAAGCAGCGGAGTGACATCTTCAGAGAAGGTAGACGACACACGCACGTCGACAGCCTGCTCGTCATAGCTGGCCTCAGCGTCTGGATTTTTCAGCTTCTGCAGTGCCAGGACAGCAGCATTGAGGTCTTTGCCCTTGAAGGTAATCGTTGTATCGCCAGTGGCAGCCAACGTATAAGCATTGGTAAAATCGCCACCGCGTGTATCCATCTGGACAGTGTACTTCACAGCAGCCACCACACCTGCGTTAGAACCAAAATCAGACTTGCCCCAGGTAAGTGTCATCACATCTTGCTTGGTGGAAGCAGCTGTCAAACGGATGTCCGTCTGAGAAGCGGCAAGCTGTCCCTTTGTGGCATTGGCGGGATGGTAAGTCACCTTTTCAAGGTCACTGTTGCAGGCCGTCAACATGGTCAGCAGTGATGCCGCAGCAATAAAATATCTTGTAATTTTCATAATTTACTATTCATTATAAGTTCACTATAACCTTTAGAATCCGGGATTCTGAACCAAGTTTCCATTCACAGTCATATCTGTGGTAGGAATAGGATAGAGGATATATTTCTCGTCAATGTTGGCACCCGTAGCAACGCCGCCCTTGAAGTCCCAGTTGTATCCGTTGGCGAAAACACCGAAGCGAATCAGGTCGGTACGACGAGTGCCTTCCCAATAGAGTTCGCGAGCACGCTCGTCGAGAATGAAGCCAAGCGTCAGCTGGTCTTGGCTGATATTGCCTTGAGTGCCGGTATAGCCGCGGGCACGGAGTGCGTTGATATACTTGACGGCTGTTCCAAGGTCGCCACCGTTACCACCACGAAGCACGGCCTCAGCATACATCAGGTAGACATCGCCTAAACGGAACATGGGGAAGTCAGTGTCAGGCCAGGCATTGTTGATAACAGTACCTGAAGAGGTGACATTGCGGAACTTGCATACCTCCCAACCCTCGGTCTTAAAGGTACCTATAGGTGTAGAGGTGATATGCTGCGAGCGGTCTGTGTCCTCGAACATACCACGAATATCCTTAATGGAACCGGCTGTTGGAGCAGCATCGTTCTCAAATTCGAACTTGTCAATGAACTGACCGGTAGCACGCATACCGTCCCATCCGGCATTGACACCTTTATAGTCCTTCATGCTTGTATTCTCACCCGATACACTGGCCATGATAAGGAAGGTCATGCCACCCCAGGTAGAAGTAGAAGCACCGTCGAACACGATGGGGAAGATAATCTCGTTCTTACAGGTCTGGTCGTTGTCGGCCAAGAACAGATGCTCATAGTTGTCGGCCAGACTGTATCCACCGGCAATAACACGATTGCATGCCTCGATACACTCGCTGTAGTACTTAGCACCGGCATACACTTCGCCATTCAGATAGAGGCGAGCCAAAAGGAAGTCGGCAGCCCCCTGGTCGGCACGGCCATACACACCCTGACGGGCAGCAGGCAGGTCGCTGCGAATTTCTGTCAACTCGTTGGCAATCCATTCAAAGAGGGTCGGATTGATGCGCTTCTCAGAGTCGCCAACAGGACTGGGAGCAATGCTGAAGTTGGACTCGGTGATGAAGGGAGGATTGCGGAAGAGGTCCAAAAGGACTTCGTATGCTAATGCACGGCAGAAGCGAGCCTCAGCCTTCAGCTGTGCTTTCTGCGGATGACTGGAAGCATCGACCTGCTTGATATACTCGTTAGACAGAGAGATGATGAACATAGCTCGCTGGTAGCCACCCTCGATAGCCTCGTTCTGTATCGTGTTCCAAGAGTTATAGTCAAGAGCATCGACCCAAGTATCGCCCCAAGCATTCTTCGACTCGTCAGTACACGTCTCGTTCAGATTCCACCAGCAACGCATGAGCTGACAGTTACCAGGATCAAGACCTGCAATATCGGAAGAGCCATCGCCATCCTGTCCACTCATTGCCCAGATGGAATAGATTTTCATCAGACCCTGCACGTATGCATCGTCTGTGCTATATGCCTTTTCAGCTGTCACCACATTGGGATCGAGTGGCTTGACATCAAGGTCGCCAGAACAAGAGCTAAAAAGCATGAGAGCTCCTGTGGCTGCTGTTAAAATATGTTTGGTATTCATTGTTCTGATGATTTTAGAAGTTGAGATTCAAACCTAACGTATAAGTACGAGGACGTGGCCACATAGAGTAGTCTACACCATTGCCTGTGGTTTCAGGATCGAGACCAGAGTAGTTGGTGATGGTGAACACATTCTGTACCGAGAAACTGATACGACCACCAATCTTGGCAGCGGTGAAGTTCTTGAAGTTGTAACCGATGGTGATGTTATCGCACTTCAGGAATGAAGCATTCTCCAAGAAGTAGTCAGACAACTGTCCTGAGAGTTGAGGAGTACGTGTAAAGCCAGAGGTAAGCGCAGCATCCAGGAAGTTGGAAACATGACCCTGGTCCCAGAATCCGTGTACGGAAGAGTTTCCTGCAGCCAAAGCATTAAACATATAGTTGCCCAAGTTGGCACGGAGGTTGAAGCCAAAGTCGAAGTTCTTGTAGGTCAGCATAGAACTCAGACCGAAATACCACTTTGGCATCGGGCTCTTGTCGGTCATATAGCGATCGGCATCTGTAATCTCACCATCGCCATTGAGGTCAACAACAGCATTCTGGATAGGCTTGCCATTCTCGTCATACAACTGCTTGTAGAGATAGAAGGTGCTGGGGGCGTATCCTACGTTGTGCTTCTGTGCATAAGTACCTGTACCGAACGATACACTACCAGTGTCGATACCAGGGTAATCAGGATTGTAGGCAGCTGTCAGCTTGGTAATCTTGCTCGTATTCCAAGTGAAGTTGAAGTTCAAATCCCAATGCCAGTCCTTGAGTTCCAAGGGCACTGTATTAACTGAGAACTCGATACCCTTGTTCTCCATCTCACCGACGTTACCCGTAATCAGGTTGGTGAAGTTGGTACCTGCAGGAGCCGATACGGTGTTCAACAGGTCCTTGGTCTTCTTGACGTAGAACTCGATAGAACCGTTGATGCGGCTATTCAGGAAAGCGTAGTCAACAGCTACGTTGTAGGTGGTAGTCTGCTCCCAGCGCAAATCGGGGTTAGAACCACCGGGCTTAATCAGGAAAGAACCCAGATAGGTTGAGTTGGGATTCGAGCTGATGAGGTAGGAAGAAATGTAACCATAGTTATCATTGATGTCCTGCTGACCGGTCACACCATAACCGAGGCGGAGACGGAGGTTGTCAAGCACGTCGACATCCTTTAGGAAACTCTCGTTCTTGACAGTCCAGGCGAGTGCTACAGAGGGGAAGGTACCCCAACGGTTGTCCTTGCTGAAACGCGAAGAGCCGTCACGACGCAGAGTGGCTGTCAAGAGGTAACGCTCCATGAACGTGTAGTTCAAACGCCCAAAATAAGAGACGAGGTAATTCTCATAAGGTTTACGATATTCTCCTTCTCTGTGGAAGTAGCCGTCGTCGCCCAGGGTATAGCCCGTAACGGCAGCAATACCCATCTCTGTGGCGGTGCCGTTGCTCTTGGTCAGAGACAAGTCGGAAGCATAGAAGTGCTGCCAGGAATAACCTGCTGTCAGGTCTATGCGGCTCTTGATTTCCTTGAACTCGTTGTTATAGTTCAGATAGAAGTCAAGAAGACTGTTTTTACGGAAGTTCTTCCAGTCGCTGTTGGTTCCCCAAGCAGGGAAGTTGGTGTCGCGGACTGACTGATAAGAACCGATGGCGTTGCAGGTGTTGCCATTACCTTCGGAAACGTCAAGACCGATATTCAGGTTAGCACGCAGCTCGGGTAGGAAGTGCATCTTATAGTCGAACTGGGCATTACCAATGAAACGCTTGGTCTTGCCTTCGTTGGCATAGTCGTAAATCTGAGACAGGGGGTTCACGGCAGCCAGTGTGTTATATGTTCCGTCGGCAAAAGTCCAGTTGTAGTAGCCATTGTATTTGCCATCCTGGATTGGATTGCCGGCATTGTATGCAGGCTTGGTGGGATCGAAGAATGCTGCAGCCCCGATAGCACCCTCTGCACCATACATATTCTTGGCAATGACTCCCTTGGCATTCAGGGTCACACTCAGATGGTCTTCGAAGAACTTCGGTGTCAGTGACAATGCTGCGGTATAACGCTTGAAGCTTGACTCCTTCAGTGTACCGTTCTCATGGTTATAACCAATAGAGGCACGGAAGGGAAGGAAACCTGCCTGACCGCTGACACTCAGATTCTGGTCGGTCTGGAAAGCAGTACGGAAAATCAAGTCCTGCCAGTTGGTATCTTGACCTTCATAAGAATAGGTACCATCGGCATTGTCTGTGATAGTTCCGTATTCACTGAACAAGGTACGCAGGTTTGCGCCTGCTGTTGTTCCCTCGAACGACTTCATCATGGCAGGAACCAGCTGTTTGGCTGACAAGACATTCAGCTTCTTGTAGGGATCCTGAATGCTGTAGGTGCTGGAGTAATTGACCTTCAAACCTTTTGAGCCCTTCTTAGTGGTGATGATAATCACACCATTCGAAGCACGACTACCGAAAATGGCAGTGGCAGAAGCATCTTTCAGTACAGAGAACGACTCAATGTCGTTAGGGTTGATAGAGCTCAATGCATTGCTCATGCCTGGAGCGGCATCGTTAGATACGGGCACACCATCAATCACTACCAAGGGATCGTTAGATGCATTCAGTGACGCACCTCCGCGGATACGCATCGTAGAGCCGCCACCAGGAGCACCAGAGCTGGGCTGTACGAACACACCCGAGACCTTGCCTTGCAGCATCTCCTGTGCCGAAGTGATGGAACCACGGTTCAGCTCATCGGCCTTCACCTGAACAACTGATCCGGTCAAGTCGCTCTTCTTCATGGTACCATAACCGATGACGACAACATCGTTCAACATGGCAGCATCTTCTTGGAGCGTAATCTCCAACGAGGGAGCAGCCTTGACGGTCTGCGTCTGATAGCCCACATAGCTGATGCTGATGTCGGCTCCTTGGTTGGCTTTCAAGACGAAGTTACCATCGAAGTCGGTAACGGTAGCAATCTGTGTATTGGCTACACGTACGGTGGCACCGATGATAGGTTCACCCTGAGCATCTTTAACATGGCCTTTGACGTCAATCTGCGCAAAGGCTCCTACCGATAGGAACAATCCTAACAAAAGGAACAGCATCCTAAACGGTAATCGATTCCATCGCTTCGCAGAGCGAAGAATTTTAATGTTTACCTGCTTCATCAATTAAATTTTTAGAGTTAGTATACTATTTATTGTGTCTCAAAATCCGACAGTATTGACTTAAATCAAGCGCAAAGATAGGAATTATTTTGATTCGTTGATACTTTTTTTGACAAAAACACGTTATATGGTAATGCAAACGTTTGCATTAACGATTAGTAATAAATAAATAAGGTAAAAGAACAGCGAACGATTCTTTTGCATATCTTTGCAAACAGAAAGACTAAAAGCCAGATGAAAGAGACTACTCCCATGACGATGAAAGACATAGCCCGCGAGTTTGGCATCTCGGTGGCTACAGTGTCTCGCGCACTGAAGGACTCGCCGCGCATCTCTGCCGAGCGCAGGGCTGCCATCCAGCAGTATGCGCGGGAGCATAACTTCACTCCGAACGTCATCGCGGAGTCATTGCGCTTCTCAAGGGTGCAACCGTTAAAAATCATCGGCGTCATCATCCCTGAGTTTACACACTTCTACTTTTCCTCCGTGCTCTCTGGCATCGAGGAGGAGGCGTCTGCCCGCGGCTATCGTATCATGGTGGCACAGAGCAACGAGCGGTACGAACGCGAGGTACACATCTGCCAGTCGTTCTACGAGAACAAGGTGTGTGGCATCATCGTCTCCCAAGCCAAGGACACACAGAAATACGACCACTTCCAAAAGCTGATTGATGCTGGCATACCCCTGGTATTCTATGACAGGATCTGCACGGGTGTCAATGCCAGCCGCGTGGTGGTGGACGACTACATGGGGGCTTTCAATGCCGTGACGCACCTGATAGAGACTGGTTGCAAGCGCATTGCCTTCTATGGTTCTGCACCCACGCTGGAGATTTCGAAAAACCGCTTCAACGGCTATAAGGATGCCTTGCTGAAACATGGTCTGCCATACGACGACTCGCTGACGCGCATCTGCGACAACCGCGCTGACGCAGAGGCCATTACGCCTGGCCTGCTCAAGAGCGACATTATTCCAGATGCCTTCTTTGCCGTCAACGACGACACAGCCATCGGCATCCTTTACACTGCCAAGCGCATGAAGTTCAAGGTGCCTCGCGACATCTCTATCTGTGGTTTCACCAACGGACAGCGTGCTGTCGCCTGCGACCCGATGCTGACGACTGTCGAACAGCGCGGCATCAAGGTCGGCGAAGAGGCTGCCGACATCCTCATCGGCCATGTCGAGGGCACCATCCCGCTCAACAAGACCGAGCGCCGCATCGTGCGCACGCGACTTATAATAAGAGGTACGACGAGGTAGTGTTATTAAACAACAATTATATTATAAACGACAATATATAAGTTGCCCAAGTTATCGTTAAAATAAAAAAACAAGTTGAAGTTAAAATATAAAAGTTGTAGTATATGAAAACAAAACCGAATTTACCGTTTTGGAGCCTCTGGAACCTGAGCTTTGGATTCTTTGGCGTGCAGATAGCGTATGCCCTGCAGAGCGCCAACATCTCACGCATCTTTGCCACACTGGGAGCCGATCCCCACAACTTGAGCTACTTCTGGATACTGCCCCCGCTGATGGGCATCCTGGTGCAGCCCATCGTCGGCACGCTGAGTGACAAGACATGGACACGCTTTGGACGCCGCATACCATACCTCTTCGTGGGTGCTGCCGTCGCCGTACTGGTGATGTGCCTGCTGCCCAATGCAGGCTCGCTGGGACTGGCTGTCAGCGCTGCCATGATGTTTGGACTTATTGCCCTGATGTTCCTCGACACCAGCATCAATATGGCCATGCAGCCCTTCAAGATGCTAGTCGGCGACATGGTCAACGAGGAGCAGAAGGCCAAGGCCTACAGCATCCAGTCGTTTCTCTGCAATGCCGGCTCAGTGGCAGGCTACCTCTTCCCTTTCATCTTCACCTTCATTGGCATCAGCAATGTCGCTGAGAAGGGTGTCATCCCCGACTCAGTCATCTGGTCGTTCTACATCGGCGCTGCCATCCTCATCCTCTGTGTCATCTATACGACGCTGAAAGTCAAGGAGTGGACCCCCCAGGAGTATGCTGAATACAATGCAGCGTCAGAAACCAAGGAGGAGAGTGCCAACTGGATTACCCTGCTGAAGAACGCCCCCTCGACATTCTGGAAGGTAGGACTGGTGCAGTTCTTCTGTTGGGCAGCCTTCCTCTATATGTGGAACTACACGACAGGTGCCATTGCCGAGACCGTATGGGACACCACCGACCCCGCCAGCGAGGACTTCCAGGCCGCCGGCAACTGGGTGGGCGTGCTGTTTGCCGTCCAGGCACTCGGTTCCGTGGTGTGGGCAGCCATCCTGCCGCAATTCAAGAACACAAAGGTGGCCTACGCCGTCAGCCTGCTGATAGGTGCCGTCGGCTTCGCCATGGTGCCTTTCCTGCACAACCAGTACCTGCAGTTCATTCCCTTTGTATTGATAGGATGCGCCTGGGCAGCCATGCTGGCCATGCCGTTCACCTTCGTCACCAATGCCCTGCAGGGCTATGGTCACATGGGCGCCTATCTGGGCCTGTTCAACGGCACCATCTGCCTGCCACAGATCATTGCCGCCCTGTGTGGCGGACTGGTCCTGTCGGTGGTTGGTCACCATCAGTCCACCATGATGATTGTCTCAGGCGTACTGCTCATTGCAGGTGCCTTGAGCGTGACTGTCATCAGATCTAAGACAAACGATTGCACAAAACCTTAAAATACTAACGTTATGAAGATACTATTCAATGTAGAGTATGGCACTACGTTCGGCGAGGACCTGGTGCTGAACATCTTGTCAGAAGATGGTGTTAAGACCTCGCGACATAAGATGACGACGCTCGACGGACTACACTGGTTTGTGGAGGTCTCCAAGGCTTTCAAGCCCGGCACGTTCATCGACTATTACTACAGCTTGCAGCGTGGCGACGAGGAAGCCCGCCACGAATGGCTCGTGGAACCTCACCGCCTTGAGTTCGCTGCCCAGAAGGGCATACACTACACGGTGTACGACCACTGGATAGACATTCCCGACGATGCCTACATGTACAGCTCGGCCTTCACCGACTGCGTGCTGGCCCGTCAGCGTGCACTGAGCACCAGCACGGAGTTCCAGCGCACCATCCGACTGAAGGTGCGTGCCCCGCAGCTGCGTTCCGACGAGCGCTTAGCCATCGTCGGCGAGCCTCAGTCGCTGGGTGCATGGGATGTCTGGAAGGCTGTGCCAATGACCGAGCACGAATGCCATGAGTGGGTGGTCAGCCTGGATGCTGCAGAATTGCCTGTCGGACGCTTCGAGTTCAAGTTCATCATCATCAACGAGGCAGACCCCTCCAAGGCCGACATCATCTGGGAACAAGGTGCCAACCGTTCCATCGACGTTCCAGCCATCGATGCCGACGAGGTGATGGTCTACGAACTGTCGCAGGCCTTCTTCCCCATCTATCCCTGGAAGGGTGCCGGTGTGGTCATCCCCATCTTCTCGCTGCGCAGCGAAGGGTCGTTTGGCGTGGGTGACTTCGGCGACCTGAAGCTGATGGTCGACTGGGTTGCCAAGACCGACATGCGCGTGCTGCAGGTGCTGCCCATCAACGATACCAACATGACGGGTACGTGGCAGGACAGCTACCCCTACAACAGCATCAGCATCTACGCCCTGCACCCGCAGTACGCTGACTTCCGTCAGCTGCCCGAGATCAAGGACGAAGCCTTAAGGACGAAATTCGAGGCCCTGCGCAAGGAACTGAATGCCCTGCCGCAGATTGACTACGAGCGCATGTTTGCTGCCAAGATGGACTACCTGCGTGCCCTGTTTGCCCAGGAGTGGAAGAAGGTGAAGGCTACCAAGGCCTACAAACAGTTCTTCGACGACAACCAAGAGTGGCTGGTGCCCTATGCCCAGTTCTGCGTCAATCGCGACAAATACGGCACTGCCGACTTCAACCAGTGGCCTAAGGAGGGGGCAAAGTTCAAACCGCAAACGTCAAAAGAACAGGAGTTCTGGTACTTTGTGCAGTACTACCTCGACCAGCAGATGCATGCTGCCCACGAGTATGCCCGCCAGCACCATGTCATCCTGAAGGGCGACATCCCCATCGGCATCAGCCGCGATGGTGTGGAGGCATGGGTAGAACCCAAGTACTTCAACCTGAACGGGCAGGCCGGTGCACCGCCCGATCCGTTCTCTGCCGACGGACAGAACTGGGGATTCCCCACCTACAACTGGGACGAGATGCTGAAGGACGGCTGCCAGTGGTGGGTGCGCCGCTTCCGCAAGATGGCACAGTTCTTCGACGCCTACCGCATCGACCACGTGCTGGGCTTCTTCCGCATCTGGGAGATTCCCGTGCCTGAGAAGTCGGGACTCGAGGGGCAGTTCAGTCCCGCCCTGGGTCTGAGCCGCGAGGAAATTGAGGCCTACGGCATCAAAGGTCACATGGACCTCTTCCTGGTCGACCACAAGCGCAAGGACCGCTGGCACCCGCGCATTGCCGTGCAGTTCCAGGAACCCTACCAGAAACTCGACGAGGGCGAGAAATTCAACTTCAACCGCCTCTACAACGACTATTTCTACCAGCGCAACAACCACTTCTGGTATCAGGAGGCTATGAAGAAACTGCCGCGCCTGACGCAGGCTACCCGCATGCTCTGCTGTGCGGAGGACCTGGGTATGGTGCCCGACTGCGTGCCCTGGGTGATGAACGAGCTGCGCATCCTGACGCTCGAAATCCAAACCATGCCGAAAGATGCCAACCTGCGCTTCGGCAAGCTGTCGCACAATCCCTACCGTTCCGTATGCACCTTCTCGACGCACGACATGCCGACGCTGCGCCAATGGTGGGACGAGGACGGCGAGCAGACGCAGGCCTACTACAACGGTCCGCTGCGTCGTCAGGGCTCTGCCCCCCACCCGCTGCCGGGCTGGCTGGCAAAGGACATCGTCAGTCGTCAGCTGACGTCGCCGTCCATGCTCTGCCTGCTGTCGCTGCAGGACTGGCTCAGCATCGACGAGCGCCTGCGCCTGCCCGACCAGAATGCTGAGCGCATAAACATCCCTGCCAATCCCCGTCACTACTGGCGCTACCGCATGCACCTCACCATCGAGCAGCTGCTGCAGGAGAACGACTTCAACGAAACCGTCAAGACGCTTATCATCCAGAGCGGCCGCAAATAAAACCCCAACAACAATTGTCGTTAAATAAAAAAAACAAGTTGTAGCATATCAATTATCACAAACTAAACGACTATGAAATACAGTTTTCTGTTCATTAGCCTGTTGTTGGCGTCTGTAACGTGGGCAACAGAAGTCAAGTCGCCCAATGGCAACATTGTGCTGAATTTCACCATTGAGGATGGTCGTCCCACCTATACCTTGTCTTATAAAGGCAAGGAAGTAGTGCGCCCGTCCCACTTGGGTCTGGAGCTGGCCCGCGACAAACATGCCTCCATGGGCATGAACGAGCGCGACCTCATGGACGGCTTCACCCTCGTCAAGGAGGAGACCTCCACCTTCGACGAGACGTGGCAGCCCGTATGGGGTGAGACCCGCGACATCCGCAACCACTACGCCGAGTATGCTGCCGTGCTGCAGCAACAGTGGCTCTCAGCACCGCCCGCCCAAGACGGCCAGCAGCTGCAGCCCCGTCGTCACCAGCGCACCATGCTCATCCGCTTCCGCGTCTACGACGACGGCATCGGCTTCCGCTATGAGTTCCCGCAGCAGGCCGACCTGAACTACTTCCTCATCAAGGACGAGCGCACGGAGTTTGCCATGGCTGGCGACCATACCGCCTGGTGGCTGCCCGGCGACTACGACACGCAGGAGCAGGAGACGCAGGAGACGAAGCTCAGCGAGATCCGCAGCCGCATGCATGACGCCGTCAACTGGGGCAACTCCAGCGTCGCCGTCTTCTCGCCTACGGGTGTGCAGACGTCGCTGCAGATGAAGTCGCAGGCAATCGACATAGACGGTGAGAAACGAAACCTCTACATCAACATCCACGAGGCTGCCTGTGCCGACTACGCCACCATGCACCTCGAACTGGTAGACGCCCAGACCAAGGCCCTCAGCACCAAGCTCGAAGGCAGCAGCAATGCCTACACGCCCAATCCGGGACCATCGGCCTACCCCCTGCCCAAGCCCTTCACCTTCGTCAGCCACCTGACGCCTGACGCTACGGGGCTGAAGGGTGCCATGCAGACACCCTGCGAGACGCCCTGGCGCACCATCATCGTCAGCGACGACGCCCGCGACATGCTGTCGTCGAACCTCATCCTCAACCTCAACGAGCCCTGCGCCCTCGACGACACCTCGTGGATTCATCCCACGAAGTATTGCGGCGTGTGGTGGGAGATGATTGTCGGACGTGGATCCTGGCACTATACCAACGACTTCCCCAGCATCAAGCTCGACCAGATAGACTGGAGCAAGGTGAAGCCCAACGGCGCGCATAAGGCCAACAACGAGAACGTGAAGCGCTACATCGACTTCGCTGCCAAGAACGGCCTCGACCAGGTGCTGGTAGAGGGCTGGAACGTCGGCTGGGAGGACTGGGCGAACATGTGGAAACGCGACGTCTTCGACTTCCAGACACCCTACCCCGACTTCGACATCCAGATGCTCAACGACTACGCCCACTCCAAAGGCGTCAAGCTGCTCATGCACCACGAGACATCGTCCAGCACGCAGAACTACGAGCGCCACCTGGAAAAAGCCTTCCAGCTGATGAACAAGTACGGCTACGATGCTGTGAAGACGGGCTACGTGGGTGACATCATCCCCCGCGGCGACCACCACTACTCGCAGTCCATGAACAACCACTACCTCTACGTCGTTAAGGAGGCTGCCAAGCACCACATCATGGTCAACGCCCATGAGGCGACACGTCCCACGGGTCTCTGCCGTACCTACCCCAACCTCGTGGGCAACGAGTCGGCTCGCGGCACGGAGTATGAGGCCTTCGGCGGCTCGCGGCCCGACCATACCTGCATCCTGCCCTTCACACGTCTGCAGGGCGGTCCCATGGACTACACGCCCGGCATCTTCGTCACCAAACTCAACACATGGAGCAACAACACCTCGTGGGCACGCATCACCATCGCCGGCTCGCTGGCACTCTACCTCACCATGTACTCACCCCTGCAGATGGCTGCCGACCTGCCCGAGAACTACGAGCAGTTCGACGATGCCTTCCAGTTCATCCGCGATGTAGCCTGCGACTGGGACGAGAGCATCTACCTTGAGGCCGAGCCTGCCGACTACATCACCGTCGCCCGCAAGGCCAAGGGTACCGACAACTGGTTCATTGGTGGCAAATGCGACGAGAACGGTCACCAGAGCGTCATCCGCCTCGACTTCCTCGACAAGGGGCGCAAGTACGAATGCACCATCTATGCCGATGCCAAGGACGCCCACTACGAGACCAACCCGCAGGCATACACCATCAAGAAGCGCACGGTGAAGAAGGGCGATGTCCTAAAAATAAACGAAGCCCCCGGTGGAGGCTTCGCCATCTCGCTCATCTGTACCCCGACCGAGAATCGAACTCGGAACTAAGCTTTAGGAGAGCCTTGTTATATCCATTTAACTATCAGGGCCGCATTAGCGGCTGCAAAGGTACGAAAAGTTGAGATAAAAGCAAAGCAAAAGGAACAAAATTTTTTTAATCAAGGCAAAATCCTCAGCATGTCGGCAATCGTAAGAAGAAAGAGGGTGTGTCAAAATGAAGTAACTATTTCCTCCCCTTAGAAAGGGGAGGTTAGGAGGGGTTGATTGTCTCGAAGAATGAAATAGTTTTGCCTACGAATCATCAACCACCCCCCACATCATATACTGTCCCCATAATTACATATCTTTAAGAGTAAATGAAGCATGGTCAACAATATTTTTGTTGTTGGCCATGCTTGTAGGTGAGCCACGAAAAGTCCTCAATATGAGGGCCGTCGTGCCAGTAGTCCGTAAAGTCTTGCGAGCAAGGAGGAAGGTTATCACCCTGGCCGTCTCGGAAAATCTGTTGGGTTTCCTGCTCTGCCTCCGCTATTTCCATCTTTGCCTCCCACTCGCCTATCAACTCATCGTAGTAGCCGCCGTATTTGTCGGCAAACAAATAATAATAAGTAGTTCCAAAGTAAGTACTGGTAAGGTACTCAACCCTGTCATCCCACCAGTCGTATTCGGGATATCCAAGTGCTCGCCAGAGTTGGCTGCATCGCCGGTATAACAATTCGCATTCCGTTTCTGAAATGACATCCCTGAGCCTTACTCTATTGTTGTCAAACCAGACATAGCGCCAGTCATCATAGTCCTTGTCTTCTATAAGCCCTGCTGCAAATCTCCATATTTTCCTGGCCCACCAGAAATGCCCCGTTTCAGCACAGAGGTCACCGAGATACATGGCCTTTTGGAACTTTCGCTTGCAGCTTTCCGCACAACGGATTGGATGGATTTTCCGATTTACCAAGTCTTTGAGCAGACGAGCTTCAAGATGGGTCACAACACCATTGGGTAAGCATCTGCATACCCGATAAGGAATTCTTCTTCTCATTATAATTAGTTATTAAAACCCTATTTTCGTTCTCTGACGGGGAACCTCAATTGGTGAGATGTCTTCAGGAGTAAGTATCAACAGATCCTTTTTGTCCTTAGGCTGCTGATTGATACATCGTGTTGCGTGCTGGATATAGATGCGTTCCAGTTGGTTGGCAACGAAGCGGGCGTTTCCCCATGTCTCTGAATTACGTATCTTATAAGCTTGTGTCAACAAATCACTATACTTTTCCCATGCCGTAGCAGTGAATCGATAACCGTAGTCATGGATGCGACGTTGAGTGATGTCCAACAGTTCGTCAACGGTAAAGTCTGCGAACTCAAACTTGTTGGGAAAACGCGACAGCAATCCGGGATTGGAGTCTAAGAGTTTCATCATCGGCTCTTTGTAACCACAAAGCACCACGGCAATGTCGCGTTGTGTCTCGTCGGCAAGGATATTCATCAGCAGTTGGATGACTAGTTTGCCGGGGTCGTTGTCGTTTTTGCCGTTCAGAAGGTAGGCTTCGTCAATCATGAGGACACCACCTTTTGCCATATTCACAACTTGTCGGACGGAACGCTCCTCGTCACCCCAAAGGGTTCCGATAAAGGTTCCTCGGTCGCATATCACGACGTGACCTTTTGACAGTGCACCTGCCTGATGCAGCAGCGAACCGAAAATTTTACAGACAGTAGTCTTTCCGGTACCAGGGTGACCGAGGAAGATACTATGCAAGGATACCTCGTGCTGCTTACTGTTGGGAAACAACTCATGCATCATCTTGTTATAGTGGGTCAAAGCTACCAGCTCATCCATGCGTCGCTTGATGTCGGAACACCCTACCAGCTTGTCTAACAACTCACTCGGATTGTCTGTAGGGCGCAGTATTTTTACTTTTACGTTCAGTGTCTGGTTTTGCTCTATCTCCTCGTCGTGAAACAGATTGTTGTTCGTAGCCTCGTCATTGGCGGAAACAGACGCGTCATCCTCTTCCTCCTCATTACTGGCATCCTCGTTGTCGGGTAGGATGTCATCTTCGGTGGGTAGCAATTCCATGTCCCCGTTAATGAACTCGTCCAGTAGTCGGTCTATCTCGTTCTCCTCTTCCATAAAGTACTTCCGTTCTACTGGCTTGCCGTCCATGTCTATTTTGTCATCCAGCGTACTATCAAGAGCAACGCGACAAATAGTACAGCCATCGAGTCTGATGTCTGAATTGACTGAGGCCCTTCGGTGTTTCAGGTCTTTAAAGCCGTCGAACACCTTGATATGGTTCTTTTCCCACATCTCTTCCAAGTCCTCTGCATTCGTGATGGTAGCTTCTGTCAGTAGCACGCCATAGACATGAAGGTCATATCGGCACTGGTTCAGTCTTTTTTCCATGATCTTCATCGTTTCATTCAGTTTCCACACCATACTATCGCGTGGGTCGCAGCCACTACAGAACACGATAGGTTCCATCCCTTCCGACTCCGCGTATGTCGGCTGCTCATGGCGCTTGTAGCTGTCCAGACACACTACAACCACATTCTCATTGTTGGCATAGACGTAAACGTCCTTTCCCGTGAGGTATGGCTCTACTCCAATCTTTGATTCTGAGTAAACGGCATAGTTTACAGCCATCGCCTCCATATGTTTCCAAATGGAAAACCTGTCTTGTCTCCTAAAATCCTTAATCAGTCTATTTGATTTCAACATAATTCTTCACAAATAATGATAAACGTAATAATACAATATTGTAAAACATCCCCTCTTCAGAGGGGGGTACAAGAATAAAAACAGACATAGTGCCAAAGCACCTGCCTGTGGTATCTATAGAGCCGTCTTTATAGAAGACACTCTATCACAACTTCTGGCAAATTGTAGCAATATGTCAAAGAACGCTGCGCTTAAGCGAGAACAGAAGAAAGTTAACTTTCTATCTGTCGAGCGTGAGCAGGGTCGACCGTTAGGTCAACCAACGAACGACAAGGTACAATCTTCCCATCGATTCACGGACATAGTATCAACTTTGTCACTGAACCGCTCGACATCGGACTGCTTTCTTCGTCATTTCGTTCATTCTTCTTGCTACAATTTGTTTATTTTGTGATAGAATTATGATTATCGGCTGCAAAATTAAGCGATTCTTTCGATTCCGCCAAACGTTTTTGCCTATTTTTCAGAAATATTTTTTGTGGTGATAGAAAGCTGGTTCTGTATGGCTCTTTATTGTGATAAGGAAAAATACAATTATGTTTCCGTTATTTATCCTGCTGCACTTTACGTTGATGTATTTAGCATAGAAGATGATGGAACAGAAATAAAAGCATTCCCCTAGGTTTATCCTTATTTTATATTAAAAAGTACATCATAAAGTATCCTGTAAGGCATTATTATTTTGTAAATTAAGTAAGATTTTGTAATTTTGTGGCAGTATTACCAATATAGTATATCGACTTATGTTTGCAATCATTTTCTGGATTATTGTAGCACTGATAGCCTATGCTTTTAGAGAGCAGCTCATTCAGATAGCTGTCTTTATCGGTTCATTTATGGCTATCGGAGCACTCATCTTCTGGATTCTGTTTGACAACGCAAGCCTTGGCTCGACAATAGGATTCTGGGTGGCCATCTTCATCGGATTGAAACTGGTTACCCAGTCCATGGGTGCCGAATATTCCTCCATCTTCGAATACGCCTACTATATTTTTTCCGTCCCCGTCTGGTTCTTGAACCGTCTGCAACATATATTGTCTGAGCCTTGGCGCTATATGTTCAAAACTAGTTGGCCGGAAGAAAGCACCAAGGAGATTCTTCGCCCATTGCTATATGGGCTTCAGATTCTCTTGTATATAGCTATAACTCCACTTCGTCTGCTCAATGCGTTCATTTACAATATTGTCATATACGGAGTGACGGAGTTGTACGACCTCTTTTTTGAGGTGCTACAGCCCAGTGAGTGGGATGAGGGTTATGGCGACTGGTGGACATGGACATATATGTTGCCCGTACGAATCATCAAATATCCCATTTATCATGGAGGTCTGGTTCTGATAGAAGGAGCTGTGTGGACAGTCATCGACACCATTATTCCTGCCATTACTATGTATCATGGCACTGACTTGGTAGCCGGTCAGGCCATCACCGGAAAGGCAGGGCGCCGATGGACCGATGGCACGTTTACTGCCAGTCAGAGCAGTTGGGGAGGCATCGGTGTCTATTTTGCCTCACGCCGTAGTGTCGCAAGGAGATATGCGGAAGATCCTTATAGGTTGAGCGGATCAAATCCCGTCATGATTGTATGCCGTGTCTCGCTGGGTAAAATTATCAATTATTCTCTTGCCCCATATTCCACATATAAGAATGCTGGCGCTACTGGAAATCCAGCCGTTTTGAATCGATACGCCGAGAATAATGGGTATAATACCGGTGAGTGGCGGAACCAGCGTGGCGGCTATTGGGAGTATTGTCTATTTGATTGGCAGAACCGTTATAATCATCCTTGGCGAATCAGACCGATTTTCGTATTTAACTTCCGTACAGGTAGAGCACAACATATAGAAAGCGGTCTTCGTCACTGGCTCTTCTCAAAGGTCGTGATGGATGACATTTTTAAAAGCACAGGATTCATCTGTTTAGTAATCTTTGCCTTTATTGTCGTGATATGGTTTATATTCTATGGGTATCAATGGCTGTGGAATGAATACTTGTGGCACTACTTCATCTAAATCTCAGATAATATCGCTATTGAGTGACATCAATCGTGAGGGAATAGGCAATGTTATTGCTTATCTGGAGCATAGTGACTATTTTTCAACCCATCCTTATCATCATCATCGGTTTGAAGGTGGACTGGCAGAACACTCTTTAGGAGTTTATTGGGAAATGAGAGCCTTTGCCCCAGACCTTCCTGATGAGAGTTGTCGAATCGTCGCCTTGTTCCACGACTTATGTACCACTCGCTTGGAAGGTTATGATGCCATCGGCTATCATCATCACGGTCAGCGCTCTGTAGCCCTGCTCGACGCTTTAGGCTTTGCCCTGCATGACGACGAGCGGTTAGCCATCAGTCGCCACATGCATCATGTCCCCTCATCCCAACTCGGTCCCGACACCGCATTATGGCATTATCTGCACCTCAGCGATCGCAGGAATGCAAGCGAATCGTAAATATTTGGTACAGGGCGTTTTTCATGGTCTCAACAATTCTTTTGTGATAGATGATAGAATCTGCACTCTACATGCTTCTTTATATTGGAATAAGGGAAAAAGCAAGATAGAGAATTATGGCACTTATTGACGATTTCCGAAAACAAACAAAAGAAACGGTATTAGAATACATGGACAAGCTGGGCATAAACCGGGTTGTCTATTCTTCACTTGTGAAAGGGTTTGAACCCTATCTGGAAGAGCGTAATCTCCTTTTTTATATTCACGGCACCAACATGGTTGTCGTATGTTTCGACCTATGTGGCAAAAATGAAGAATTGGCAGACGAGGGGGATCCCATATTTCTTGATGATCCTGAATATTATTCCCAAAAGGGTTCTCGTGTCAGCCCTGTATTTCAGTTGTCTGAAGCCTTGAGGGAAATGGACGATAGGATGGTGAATATTTTCCCTCCTATGGATATATATGGCGTACTCTTATCTGAAAGCACTTTCCTTAATGCCAAAGATATGAAAGGGAAATGGGATACGATGAGAGTTCATGTCATTGATGGGATGAAGGGACTGAGGCATCGGGAGATAGCCATAAACAGGCGGTTTAACGAGCAAGCCAAAGAAGTCATGGAAGCGATATTCGGTGATGATTTCAGACCATTTGACCGTGGAATTGTAAACGAGAAACTCGAAGAGATGAACAGCCATTCTGATGAATTCGAAAAACTGCTAAAACGATTCACAGCAGAAGGTTTCGAGGTCGTGGATGAGGAAGATTCATTGCCCGATAATGCAGATATGGATGACGATGATGACGAAATCAATTTAGACGATTTCCCCAAAGGCAGTGTACATAAAATAGAGGATATTTCCTTCCCCGATGGAGAGATAGAACAGAATCAGAATATCAGTGTCAAGGTTGAAATCCTTCGTCCAATTGCTAATCCTCGTGAAGAATTAGATAAACTGGTGGGGTGTGCGAATATCAAGAAGCGTATGGACGAGTTGGTGGCTCTGACCCGTTATAACAAGATGATGCGTGAGCTGTTCCCAGACAGCAAGCAGCATGACGTATCGCTCCATAGTGTGTTTCTCGGTCGTCCAGGAACAGGAAAAACTACCGTCTGCAAGATTTTCGGTTCTTTATTGCGTCAGGCAGGAGCCTTGAGCAAGGGACATGTCGTTGTGTGTGACCGAGGAACCTTTATTGGAACCCTTTGGGGTGACGAGGAACGTTCCATGCGCCAAGTTCTTGAAATGGCACAGGGTGGAGTCCTGATGATTGACGAAGCCTATCTTCTCAACGGCAAGCATGAGAATGATCCAGGTAAAATAGTTATCCACCTGATGATGAGCATACTTGCGGATGAGACCCAGCGCGACATAGCCATTGTACTCTGTGGCTACAAGGAACCGATGGAGAAGTTGCTTGATGCCAATCCAGGATTGCAGTCACGCTTCCCAAACAGATTCGAGTTTGCCGATTTTACTATTGATGAACTATTAGAAATCACTCGTCGCCGAGTGAAGGAATATGAATACGAATTTACTCCTGAAGCTTGGGATAAGTACTGCCAGATACTGACACAGGCCTATCAGCAGCGAAATCCACAGACTTGGGGTAATGCCCGTTTTGTAGCCAACCAACTGGAGCGCATTTATATCCAACACGCTATGCGTTGTGTCAAGCAGAACCCCACAGACAAACAGCAACTCCGCCTGCTCACTCCAGAGGATATCCTACCAATAGACGCCCCCAAAGAGAAACGTCATATCGGATTTTGTTAACGGTGAAGGGAGGAATGGTATATGAATAGATTTTATTCATAGTCGTGGTCTGAAAAATCCTCATAATACCATACTGACAGAACAAGAATTCTGTGTAATACTCGTAAAATTGAGAGATAATGCAAGGACTGAAGATAATAAAGAACAATAAAAGAATCGAACTTATGAAAAAGGATATCGAAACAAGACTCCATTCACTTAAAGAGAATGGTAAGGTTGGCTTTAAAAATGATATAGACGAAATCGTAATACCGTGCCAATGGCTCTTGGCGACGGAGTTTATTGCGGACATTGCTATTGTCAAGAACATCGAGGGAAAGTGGGGCATTATCAATCAGAAAGGTGAAACCGTCATACCGTTTTTATATGCCAATCCTTTTATCCCGATTGAAGACAAAGTGATGCTTTTCTATGAGAATGGGAAACGGATTTATAAAAACTTGCATGGTAAAGAAATTCCACCCCATCTATGGAAGTCCGTGAATACCTTCCATGAAGGACTTTTAACCGTTGTTGACGAAAACGACCACTATGGGTTTGCAGATGAAGAAGGGAATCTGGTATTTCCCCCCAAGTGGGACTACGCCTGCTATTTCGAAAAAGGATATGCTTATGTGAAAGATGGTGACCATCATTTCTTCATGAATCATGAAGGGGAATTATTTCTGATAGAGACTCCATCACCTTATAAGCCAGACCCAATGAGACGATTCGATTATGCGTATGGCAAATACTTCAGAGCCGTATCTCCTGTGAGCGGTATAGAGACTTAAAAATGGCAAAACGCATGTAATATCATCACTTTTTTGTAAAATCGGTTTTAATTTCGCCTTTTTTTTTGTATATTTGCACCATATTATCAATAGCTAAATCAAAACGAGTATGTTTAAGGTCTTTATATCCCAGTCAGTATATGATAGGATAATCAGCACGGAAGAGGAACGAACAATATCTGGGCGTTCCAACTTGTATAAGTTGCTCAAACAGCAGCCTATTCAGATATTGACTGATAAAGATACAGAGAGGTTTAAACTACACCCAGAGAATGTACAAAAGAACCCTTCTTCGCTGTATATTTTAAATATAGCTCATACAGAAGCATTGACCATACAAAGAACATACGGTGTAATGTGCGTGAGTGGTGACAGCCCTAACATCTCACCACTAATAGACGTCAATGATATTCATATTGCAAAAGAAGAACAGCAACTTGGACGTGGCTGGGATACGGTACTCGGCAGCGTAGAGATGCTGCCATCTAACGCCTTGTTGATGACAGACCGCTATCTCTTTGCCATTAAATATCCAAGCGCAGCCAATGGCATATCCAATATCAAGGATATTCTCACCGAGCTGCTTCCCAAACAATTTCAGGGTGGAAACTATCACGTGACTATTGTTTTCGACAATATGGCGAAGAACGAAAATTACTCATTTTCGGAGATTGTACAACTTATAGAAGATGTAAAAAAACAGATAGGTCGTGAATATCCGATTACGATGGAAGTACTGGGCATCACTCCGGAGTGCTCCATATATAAAAAATTGCATAATCGGATGGTCATCTCAAACTATTTTCTTGTTGAAGCAAGCCATAAACTCGCTGCTTTCAACAAATATAAGGGTACTGTACGCCAGATGCTGATACCCATGACTCTTTTTACAGAAAGCAGTTTAAATGGCAGGTCTACGCCTCCGCTTGATGCCATTGACCACACACTTGCTACGCTTCGAAACTTCTCGAAGTCCTTACAATATCTCCCTGAGTCTTCGCACAAGATATATCTCTATGCCGTCAACGGCGAAGTCAAGGATAAGTGTCTTAGTTTAAGAAACCGTCTTGTGAAATAGAGGAATTGGGTGTCATTCGACACCCAATTCCTTTAAGTGTAATTTTAGTGAAACCTTCTCTTTGTCGGACAAATAAGGCGATTTCTCTAGAAGATCTTGTAATGTATCATAACGCGAAAAGATAATAATGCCCTTCACCCAATCCCATTGAATGATATTGTGACCTGAAATTATAGGCTGCCATTCCTTAAAGACTAAAGGAGGCACATCTTTGTCCATTAAAGGATATAGCGTATATATTCCTTCGTCCTTTTCGCGTTTATAAGAAATGGCAAAATCTCCTTGGATGTTATCAATGCGACCTTTTGAATTATAGCTCATTGGGTCATGAAAAGACAGAGGTGAGACCCCGCCTTCAATAATAGCATCACCATCCACGTGATAATAATGTCTAACACTATCTTGTATGGCAGCTATATAATTGTTGGGGCATTCTACTACGTCATTTGCATTAAGTCTTTTAACCATTTTGTAGTCATCTGATAATCTAAACAGGTAAATCTGGGGGTATTTAAATGCCTTCCCCACATTCCAATTTGATTTTAGGTAAAAATATTCGCGTTCCGTAAATCTACCTTCTGTCGCATTGGGATTATATAATCTGTCCTCCAAAGTTATTGAATAGTTCTGTAAAATATTATACAGGAAGCGCTTTCCACCACTAGTGTAATAAATATAATCGTCACCATATTCTGTAATAGTTCCGTTTACTGGTATGGAATCTATCTGATAATCCTTTGAGGAGTTATAAAAAACATAATTTCTCAAAGATGATCCTCCGAAGAGGTTGCCGTTTCGTGTAATCCTTCCAGGCTCACCAGAGGAAAACTTTCTACAGAATGCAGTCCCCTTTGAAACACCATAAATTATGGTTTCATAAGTGTTTGATGATGTCTTAACAGATTCTAAATGAAAGTTCTCGTTTCCATAGGAATACATACTTTCTGCCTTGGGTAATGGCGGGAGTTCTATCACGCCCCCATTTTTATCATAGACGAACCTTTTTCCATCCTGTGTTTCTGTAAGATAGAAATTATACGATCGAATCTGAATATTACTTCCGTACAAATGATCATTTATTATAGTTCCTTTAACGATAATTGGTTTTGAATTCAGATCATTCATATCGAATATGGCTGTTGAATCACTTTGTTTGTTGTAAAAATTCATGCAAGAACACGGTGGGACGACAAAGAAATCAGAATTTCCCTTGAAAGGATTGTCAGGTTTGGGAATGCGTCTATATCCAATTTCACTCCAAATGTCAAGACTATCTCCTTGCTGAACGAAAAGGACGTTGGGACCATTATTTCGGAAATCAGTAATATGCGGTCTAAATGTTTTGTCATCATACTGAATCGTTTTTACCAGTGTAACCTCTGGTGTTATTCCCGATTGCAGCAAGATTGCCCTATAACGTAAAATAGTATTTTTGTCTAATGATGATGCATTCATCAACTCTTTATAAATTAGTTGAGTCGCTTTATTGTAGTTGCCTGCTTTAACGGCATCAGCAATTGTTATCGGTTCTTTCATATTGAATATCAAATATATCCCAAACAAAAGAAGCAATAACAGGCCTATGAACTGTATTCCTTTTATTCTCCGTAAAGGTCTGTAGAAATGAGGACTTGTCATTTTTTGAGTAAAGTGACCTTGCATTAAAATATAGGATGTCAATAGCATAGTAGCAGCCATTGAAATAATAATAGCCAGGACACCATCCAAATGCAGTATTTGACAAACAAACAACAATAACAAAAGGAATGTGGCTAACGTTACTAAATACCATATAAACAGCAACTTATAATTTCTTTTTTCTTTTCTAAAATCAAATAACCTGTATAATAGTAATAGGGACGCAACAGCAAACAAAAAACAAATAATTTTGTTTTCAGCAATCAGCTGGAACAAACTGTAAATAATCGATAAGAAGCCATAGAAATAAAGGTAAAATTTGCTTGACTCTTCTATCTGTCTATATTTCGAAAATTCCGAGATGGATTCGTAATAGCGTCTACAACCATAAGGAACATGAAGAACTATGCCTCCTTTTAATTCATCGGAAATATTTATACTTAGCGTACTTATTTTGTTGTGTCTGACAATATTGGGGTGCGGATAGGGAAGGTAAATGTCTGTTAGATTCGAAGGATCGTTCACGAACGTCCACATGTCCCTTTCTAAAGAGATAGGGAAATGAAGACGTTTAACGCTATCACCCTCTATTAGAATCTGACCTGTTTCATAGAATCTGGCCTCCTGATTTCTTTCAATTTCTCTTTGTTTTTTGGTTATTACAATATTTGTGACGTTTTTTAAATGTGGGCAATCAAAGAAGGGATTAGATAAATAGTCAGTAGAATCCTTATATCCTTCTGGGAAATTTACTGTTTCCAACATTTTACACCCTGAGAAAGCACGCTTTCCTATCTTAATAGGTTCTTCTGCAATTTAGTTGAAGAGGCTTCATTGTATTTATATAGATTTTTGT
>CAMHJQ010000033.1 GCA_946185485.1 uncultured Prevotellaceae bacterium
CCTTCTACCATTATCTGCGCCATCAGGGCGAAAACACAAGCGGCTCCACCTATCACGCTACAGAACTTACAGCGACGAATCTCGAAAACGATATTGCAACCTGCGGCTCGCTACCAATGAACTACGGTATTGTGCGCAACAATATCTACCGTGTAGATGTTTCAGGTATTAGCGATATAGGGCTTGACATTCACATCAAGGTGAAGAAGTGGGATTTGTTCACACACGAAATGATATATATGTAAGACATGAAGATACTTAGATATACATACATCATAGCAATTGCAGCCTTGACAGCCGTCATGGCTGCGTGTTCGTCAGACAGCATTGAGACTGACCAGCCGAACCAGAATGGAGGCGGAGACCTGACATTGCGCATTTCTACAGGAATGACGACACGTGCAAGGGCCACAAACTGGGCCGATACCAATGCACAGGACGAAGAGATGATGAACCTCTGGGTGGTTGTGGTGACGAACACTTCCAACGGTGCTGTTCAGAAGTTTATCGCCTGCCGTCCTTCCGCTGGCACGGAAAGGGAGATAGACGATGTGGCACGAATAACCCAAGGTGCCTATACCATCTATAGCTTTGCCAATATATCTATTGGTGACGTCTGTAACTTACTTCATATTGACCTCACTACGATGCCCGATATTGGTACTACCCCGACAGAGTTTGAGGCGACGGGAACGGTCAATCACTCCGATGTAGCAGCACTGGTGACCATGATAAACGGTAACGGCTTCGCCCCCACCGCCGCAGACAACGGTTTCGGAGAGATGGGTATCCCCATGAGCAATGTTCAGACAACTACCGCTACCGACAGCAGTAAAGATCTTATCGTGGTACGTCTGTTGGCAAAGTTGCAGGTGAGTATTACGAATAACACAGGAGATAATGTTACCGTGAAGTCAATGACTATCAGCGATATCACTAGCAATGGTGAGAACCTGAAACTGCTGCCTTCGCTCAGCTATCCAGACGACATGGATGCCCATCACATGGATATCCGTCCCAACTTGAAGGCCAATGCTGCTACAGGCGACTTCACTATCACACTGAACGAAACCTTAGTTGACGAAGCAACCGTCACCAAGACATTCTACATTAACGAAAGTGCTACGCCGACGAATGCCGAAGGCTTGTTCTACCTGACATTAGAGGTTGAGAGTACCAACGGCAGCGAGTATCGCTATGCACTTATCAGCAACAATGCCACCAACGAGTGGAACTATATAGCTCGCAATGACTACCGAATCATCCCCATCACCCTCGACAACCTGAAGTTCGAAGTCATACCTTACGACTTCCCGCCCATCGGCGTCTACCCCTGCTCAGTGAAGGAAATTGATGCCACCAATCATGTCTACGAGTTCACCTTCCACGACTACGGCCATTTCCACCTGTTGCCTCGTGTGACAAAGGAAGGGGAAGTTGTCACCTTCAGTGCCACGACACCCACGGGTACTGGCTATAAGTGGACGCTCATCGACAACGACTGGTCAAAGTCCTTCTTCACCTACGCCGCAAAGGGTGATGCTACACAAACCGCTAACCCCGGTTCGTTCTACCGCACAGGCACAGGCTCCACTGTTAGTGATGGCGACGAGGAGGGCCAGACGCCCGTATGGTATATCAACGATGGTGTGGCAGGACCTAAGTGGGCTCCCGATGCTGCCAACTACCGTCCGTTCATCTTCGGGTATATCGAAGATCCAGAATCCGCCTTAGCTTCCGATAAGCGCGTCTATCATGAAATGAAGATTCAGGTATATAACGGCACATCGGCCTATCGCCAGATGCTCTATCGCTTCTACATGACGCTCTCGGCCGAGCAGATGCTGTATGCTCCTGCCATGGGCACTCCGGCACCCCGCCGCTCACACCACCAGAAGGTAGATTAAACAGAAGATAACGACATGAAACGAAATATAATGATGAAACAGTCTATATATTTGACAAAATACCTTCTTTTCACCCTCTTGCTCTGCGTTGGCAGCAGTGCATGGGGACAAGGCTTAAGCTCCACCAGCTTGACGGGTAGCATGTATACTGGCGGCAGTACTACACTGAATCTGAACACGTCAACTGATTTGGTGTATGGTGACGTGAATGTCCACTATAGCAACTTTGCTGACCTCATTAACTACAAAGTGTTGGAAATTGTCGTTAATGAAGGAACTCCCCGTCTACTGTTCAATAGGGCCAGTGGCGATGGCAACGGCGGAGTTTTTTTGGAGATTAATGCCAAGACGCATTCATACGTTACAGCTCAAGGCTCCACTTGGCGTATCGACTTAGAGAAAATCAGACTGAACGATGCCGGACATAATGTACACCTCAACGCCATCAAAGGTGCTAATTACCAAAATGTGAATATCAAGTCAATAACGCTGTATAGTTATCCTGCAAATTCTCTGACGACAGAGATTTTCAAGACGTGGAGTGACGTAGGAAAGTGGGTTAGTTCGACTGGTACTCCTTCCTGTGATAATCAGTTTGGTAATGCTGTCTCTAATGGTACTGGCATCTACGGTGATGGCAGTAATGTGAATAAACTTAACTATGCTGACCTGACCAATTACAGCAAGTTACAGGTGTCTTACACTGGCGCCTTTCCGCGTTTCCTGTTCAATCGCCAGAATGACAATAATACCGACAATGGCATGATAGAAGTCAATAGCGCAGGAACCTATGCTACGGTGGCAGATGGAATCATTACCATCGACTTGGCAAAATTGGCTTCTGACCATGGCGAGTATGTTCACTTGAATGCTATCAAAGCACCTTGGGGTGAATCATCAACCACCGTATTCTCTGGACGTCTATACAAAGCAGATGAGTGGGCCAGCATCGCCTTTCCAACATTGACTAAAGGAACGGCTGCGCACACTCAAGAAGAGGAATTGGTTATACCTGCTAATAACCAGTTCACCATCAGTGCCGCTTATTTCAAAGAGCTGTTAAATAACAACTATCCTAAATATCTGCGCTTTACGGCGTATAATAGCAATAATGAACCGATAGAGATTCTAAACGTATCTTCTCAGTATAACGAATCAAATTGGTATTCCTTTGATGCTGACGGTTATGCTTATAAGGGAGGGTATTCTGATATACTTTGGGATGGCGCAGATCCTGTAGTCGTAACTTTACCATCAGGAACAGCCAAACTGGAGTGCTATGCCCTTGCAAGCGTCTATAACTGGTCAGGCGACTGCGTAGAACCTGATGGTGGCTGGCTGATTACCTATACTCCTCCTGCACCGGATACTTTCGAATCTTCGCTGAAGACGGGAGGACAGAAAAGCCTCTATTTGAAGGACTATGTGGAGACGGAGACAACATCGACAGCTGTGGACTTCTCCAAAGCATTGGAGATGGTGAGCGGCACGCCGAAGTATGCTCGTTTTGTACTGATGAAGGGTGGAAAGGCTGTTGACCCGACAGGTCTGCTGTCCATCAGCGGTGCCACGCCTGCACCTCAGCAGACCTCCAAACCCAAACAGGGATACTACCTCTACAATAGTGGCAACGCTTTGTCCACCAATGGTATCACCGTGACCTTGAATACCCCAGACTATGGCGACTACCGTGTGGTATGTCTGCTCTCTACCGACGCTGCAGCTGCTGCAACAGACAATGTGGTGGAGACAGAGCCCCAGTGGGATGTGCAATATACGTATTCTTTTACGAAGGTCGTCACCCTGCCTTACTCTCAAATGAGCAATAAGTACGTACAACTCAACTGCCATCAGATGGTGCTGGACTACTTCGGCAAGACAGAAGATGAGATGAAGGATGTGTGGCATGCCGACTGGAGTGTTCGTGACAAGAATAGCCGTGGTATTCAGCCTTTGAGAAAGGGCAATGAACAGGGTGCCGATGTTTGGAGTGCGTATGTGGGTTATAACGGAAATTACTTTGATGGTTCTTATTTCGGAGCCACTCTCAATCAGAATTACATCTATGCTGGCTGGGGAACAGCAAATGACAAGGGAACCAATTTGTCCGAAGCTGTCCATCAGATGCTGGGCTACCTGCAGCTCTATGCCCCGTCGGCATACGATAAGATACAAGGTGCTTCCGACTATGAGATCGTGTATCAGGTGACTGACGACTATCATGGTGGTATGCCAACGATGACGTCACGTTTCGTGTTCCGTATCCCTGCATTTGAAAACGAACCCAACACCGGCATGACGACGGCCGACAAGCCCCAGACGGTATCCGACCGGTCTGCAGCATCGTTCACGCTGGGTGATATGCCAACAGACGCGAAGTATGCCCGTTTCTACCTGACAGACGCTGATGGCAACCCGATAGATCCGACAACTATCCTGTCTGTCACTGACGGTACACTTTGTGGCAATGCCAAGAGCGGCTACTATCTGTATAACTATGGGACTGTGCTGACGCCCACCGTCTCCATAGCAGCCCCCAATAAATATAAAATATATAAGGTGGTGGGCCTGTTCTCAACGAACCCCACCGCTGACATGGATGCTGAAGGTACCACGGTGAACCACGAGCCGAAGTGGGACATGAAGTGGACCTATACCTTCGACTATTCGATTACTACCAATGACCTGACCCCGACTATCGAGTGGAACGCCACCACGATGTCTGTCGATGCATCGTCTGCTGTCAGTAGCAACGAATACACCGACTGGAACACCTCATTAGAGGAGTTGATGGCAGGACAGCACGTCAAGTGGTATGTCACCGATGGTGCTGCTACGCCAACCATACAGCCGCTAGCCATTGGCACAGAGCGTCAGAATGGTACTTGGACCATCAGCCTGCCTTCTGAGTTTAACGTCTCTAGTAACGTCGCATCGCTCTATGGCAAGAAAGTCATCGAGCCGCAACAGCTGGCATCATGGGTATTGGCAAATGTCTATGCTCCATCAGAGGCAACCTATGCCGATGTCAGCAACCATAAGATCGTATTTGAGATTTACACCAACAATGCTGGTACTGGTTATCCCAATGCCCGCTATACTTTCAGTATCTACAAGGGCTTTGTGGGTTCACTGAAGAACGGAGTGACTGAAACTACGAAACGCATCCTGCTGCCAACGGCAGGCATCAACGAGTACACATTCAATGCTTTGATTCCAAGCGGCACGAGGCACTCCCGCTTCTATCTTACTGACAAAGATGGCAACCCTATAGACTATTCTAATGATGCCCATAAGATGGAGGCCCAGTATGCTACTCCTGTTGATGGCAATCATGTCAGTCTTGGCACCTACCGTTATGCTGACGACCCCATTGATTTTAATGCCGATGAATCAATCAAGCTGACGGTCTCTGGTGCCACACTCGACCAGTATCAGGTTGTGGTGGTTACCTCTGGCGATCAAGCAGTATTTGATGGTGGTGTCATGACCAGTGAACCAGACTGGGACACAAAAACCACCTACTGGTTCAAGTATCCGGCCGCTAGCTGGAGCCCTGAGGATAACATCGAGTGGAGCGCACAGTCCATGCAGATAACCGCTCCTGCCATTGAGACCGAAAAGGGCGCCGGCTATCTGGAGAACAGTAAGACGCATTATACCATGCAGTGGCAGGTAGTCGATAAGTCCGGTAACGCACAGCATCTTCGTCAGGGCAGTAACCGTGCTAACGACTACTGGACATTCAGCATCAACGGAGACCCCTTTGCATTGAAGGATAACAATACACTCTTGACGGTGACCAACGACGACAAGCTCAGCAGCACCACCTTCGCCAACTGGGCGGCACCCGTCGTCTTTGCCCCCAAGAACATGACCATGCGTGAGGTGGCTGAACAGGGCATCATGCTCGTCTGCCGTTTCTACGAGGACGACCAGACACCGCTGGCCGATGACCTCTGTGCCATGACTTATACAGTCTATATCGACAAACAAGATCCTCACGCACAGCTGAAGGATGGTGGAAAACGTGGTGGTGAGACCATCAGCGAGGGACTGACCGCTGAGACGACCAATCTGACGCTCGACCTGACACATGCCACAACAGCATTCCAGGCAGCAATCGGCAAGCCCGCCACCTATGCCCGCATCTACTTGACCAAGAGCGATGGCACCATCGTCGTTCCGACAACAGCCCTGACAGGTACTAACGGAACGGCATTCAGTGATGCCTCTTATGGCTACTACCTGTATAACACAGGGGGCATTACGCTGCCCTCGGCTGCCACCCTTCAGTTGGAGGCTGGCAAATACAGCTTCTACAATGTTATTATCGCCATGTCGGGGGACACGGACGAACAGGGGCATACCCACGACCTGGCGCCACGTCGTGCTGCTGACGTACGAGAAACCTATGAGCCTGACTACGACTACATCTATACCATCAAGTTTGCCGAGACCTCTACATTCCCTGGCACGGTGGCTGCCACCGCCTTCACGCACTCTAAGGAAATCCTGGTGGCGAACGATGAAGTGGCAACGGTCGACATCCCCCTGGCAGAGAACATCAATAAGATTAAGAAAGAGTTTGGTGCGGCTACCTTTGTGGAATTGGCCAGTAACCTGCACATCCGCTGGTATCTGACCAAGAAGGGCGAAGACGGCACGTTTGACAAGATTCCCGGTTCGGAGAATTACCTCACAGCCAAAGGCGGCACTTACTGGAACCACAGGACAGAGGCAGACTATGGACTCTACTGGAACTCTGCTACCAGTACCCTTCCAGGCAATGAATCGGATGCTGCCAACGTCATGAATATCAGAATTACCAAGAATCCAGGTGGCAGCGTACCTGCTCTTACCGGCAGCTGGGAGGACTATCAGTTGGTTATTGTGATGAGCAACGACCTGACAGGGCAGACGACAGCAGATATCCTTGATGCCTACAATAACGTCACTGGCAAGAAGCTGACCCACGAGCCTGACAACCTGAACATGGTTTATACCTATAGCTTCTTTAAGGAGACTGCATTCCTGTTTGTCCATGATAAGGGTGCCTCCGAGCGGCCTTACCACACACAGGCTGACTTTGCCGATGTGGTACAACAGTACAACTGGAACAACAGTAACAGTACCCGTGAGAACGTCAATGAAAAGATTCGTCAGGGAGTACATACGGTAGAATACGACATCTATGTGGATCCCACCAGCAGTACGCCCATCAACTTGAAGTTGCCGTTTGAAGATTACTATGGCACTGGCGATGTCCTGGAGCCTGCGGCCTACATCCGATGGTACGACTGGATGACCGATGTCAACAACACCCGTTTGGCCATTGCCGGCGGTGCCAGCTCTATGCTGGAAGATCTGACAGAGACCAACCAAGGGGCTACTGTCAGTCGTGGCTTGTTTATGCTGAATAACAGTGTCAATGCGATTAAACCCATTCATACGAATGTGGGTGTTACCTTCAACCCTGCTGGTTTGGATGGTTTGGTGAACATTGCCTGTGATGTCAGTAAGTACTACGACGGTATCTACACCGGTTCGGCTGACGATAACCGTCCAGGCTTTGAGGGCAAAAAGAAACCCTACCTGATGCACGAGCCCACCCTGAGCACTCGCTACATCTTCCATATCCGCCCGGCATCGGTCATTGCTACCAACATCCAGATAGGTCATGACAAGCTGAACGCAGGTGGCAAGGATATGTTCCAGTTGGCAGAGGACAACGGCCGCATTAGCGTAGCCATGAAGGATGCCAACACCGAGTTCTCTATCCGTGCCAATCTCTCTGATCTTGGCTATTATTATATTAATAGTGGAACGGCACAGCTGAAATGTAGCAAGATAGCATGGTATGCCTACTTCGAGGATGAAACGGGCATCTACCGTAATGACACGAAACTGGCGGTCACGGCATTGTCGGGTTCGTCGGAAACCAACCGTATCTCACTCCTCACGGTTGGAGCCTTGAATGGTACCTATAACGCCATTTCCGGCGGAGCGTCAAAGAGCATCACGGCCACCTATGGCCATCGCTTCCATTTGGTGGGTTACATCGGTGACGGCAGTGTGATGGCTCCTGTCGTGCATTATGAGGTGAACCTGATTGAAGCACCGGGATACCCTGTCAGCGAACTGCCCTTGGAGCGTACGGAAGCCTATCTGCGCCAGCACATGACGCTGCAGGCTACGGTTGACTTCGACGGCCTTTGCGGGACGGAACTCTCTGCCGACCTGTCAGAGCAAGGCAAGAACCACTCCACGGAACCGTTGCCTTGGGATGAAGCACAGTATGGCTTCTGCTATCCTGACGTCCGTCGTATCTATGTCTCTAACGATGACATGCTTGGCATTTCACCCATCCATGGTGACTACATGCTGCTGAGGTCGATGAACAAGTCATTCTCGCCGGCAGATTATAAGTACCTTTGGTGGGATGGCACATTGCTATACGACTACACCTATAATTATGGTTTGCAGGACCAGGGCAAGTATGGGTCCTTCCTCTATGTCGATGCCTCCGACGAGTCGCGTACCATAGCCAAGATGGACTTCCAGGCTCAGCTTTGTGCCGGCTCTGAGCTCTGCTTCACCGGTGTCATTGCCAATATGACAAGTGGTCAGGTGAATCCGCAGGTCATGGCTACCGTATATGCCATCAAGGGCAACGGTGAGAGAACCCGCGTGGTGTCGTTCCACTCGTCAAACCTCAGTACGATGGTCAGCGGTACTTATGCTAACGGAAAATGGTATCAGGTGTATGGCCGGGTGGCCATTCCCTCTTCGGTAGACTTGACCAATGTGGACCATTATGAGGTGGATATCGACAACTATTCTCCTGGCACGAAGGGTGCCGACTATGCCGTCGACCAGTTGCAGTTCTATACGAGCAATGCCAAGCTGAAGGTGAAGCAGCAGGATGTACAGTGTGGTGACAAGAAGGTGGTCATCAATGTCTATGTTGATGCCGAGTCTCTGTCGAGTAAGATGGGAAAGAATGTCTACTGGCGTCTGTGTAACAGCAATGGTACCCCATTGACCGATGCTACTCTGTACGACAATAATGATAACCTGTATGGTACGACCGCCGTTCCAAACACTGTTCCCGAGTCTGTTCCGAGTGAAAGTGCTTTTGTGGCCTCTTCAAGTACGAACGGTTTCTTCACAGGTACAGATGGTCTGCTTTATTTCTCGCTGGCTAAGAAAGGCTTTGCCTTGGAACAGGGTGAGCAGTACTACGTCTCTGTTTACTCCTTAGGAGAGTCTGCCGTGACTGACGAGGCCCTCTGGGGACGGAATACCGATGCCTGTGATGTCTATAGTCCTATCTTCGTGCCGAAGATGATGTACCTGGAGATGCAGGACGGTTTGGGTGAGGTGGTCACCACTGTCGACGGCAGCTGCTCGACAGGTGAGGCAACCGTCAATCTGAAGGTGGTGCTGCAGATGCCTGACGATGACGAGATTTCCGGCTTCAAGGCATACGACGGCGTTCACTTCGACTTCTTCAAGGGAACCCTGGTGGAGTTTAATGCTTATAAGATTACTGTCGGTGAAAATGATTACTATCTGTCAGATGCCCTGAAGCACTACCGCAATAAAGAAAACATCAGCGGTTCTGACACCTATAAGACTGTCACCACGTTGGAGGCCAGTTACGAGTCAGTCAATCCAAACTACTATGCCGTCATCAGCCAAGCTATCACAGCGGGCAAGCTCTTCCTGTCGTACTCTAATCAGTTTAGCGGTACGATAACGAGTGAGAACGCGTCGATAGCTGCGTTGCCCATTGAGGACGTGGTGAACAACGGCACGCAGGATTTCCATATCTGCTCGCCGCTTGAATACAACTTCACCATCAATACAACGGGTAATGCGCCGACACTGGTGCTGGGCTTTGAGGATGTCACCACTTATCCCGAGGGTATCCGTGTCATACGCGTGGGTAAGGAACAGCTGCTGAACATGCAGAAGGGTGACGGATTCCTGCTGCACATTCCGGTGAATACCTTCAAGGTGAACGATGATGCCACGGCCAAGGCGGGAACGCTAAACATCGTGGGCGACATGGACCTGCTGAAGTATGCCACGGCGGATGCCTACCAGACAACAGACTCGAAGGTGAGTGCCGATGTCAGCAAGGTAGCCACCTTTGCTGCAACAAGCATCGACGGAAGCCACATGTTTGTGTCGGTGAACTTCCACGGCGACGGCGTGACCAAGCCGACATTCTACGAAGGATATGCCTACCGCATGTTCTTCCAGGTGAGGGATGCCGATGACGCCACGGCCTGTGAGGGCAATGTGGAGTTCCTGCTGAAGGTGGTGCCTGAGTTTGTGACGTGGAATGGTACCGGCAGCAACTGGAACAGCGACGCCAACTGGGGACGCTCGACACGTACGGAACTGTATAAGAGTGCCGATGCCACACAGAACACGGCCACCACGGCACAGGAAGGAATCTATCAGGAAAACTCCGAGCTGAGGGGAAATGCCACGATTCCGAAGACCTACGTGCCGATGAAATTCACCTACGTGACCATTCCCTCGGGTCTGAGAGCCCCCAATCTCATGGACCTGACATACAATGCGGAGAAGATCTATGAGAACATGGGTACTGGCGCAACGACTAACATCCAGTACGACCTGATGGTGCGCTATACGGAGCAGACTTGTCAGGACCACAGCATCTCGGGCGATGTCTATGACTGCGAGAAGTTCTATGGCAACTGGGCAAAGGAACTCTACCTGAAGCCGGGGGCCGAGCTGGTGAACCAGCAGTACCTGACCTACGAGAAGGTATGGGTGGAGAAGGAACTGCAGAGCAATACCTGGACACTGATGTCTACACCGCTGCAGAATACTTATGCTGGTGATATGTATGTGCCGTATTCTGATGCGGCCGATGACAACGGACGACAGCTGACGGAGGCCTTCCAGCCTATCAGCTTCTCTACAACAGCAGATGCTGCAGGATTTGCTTATAGTCGTACCAAGTATCCCATCTACCAGAAGGGATGGACCCAGGAAGGTGTGTTCGTCTATACCAAGACCAACGACGTGAGGGCAACTAAGTACAGTGCTAACATTCCTGGTGGCGTGAGTACGATACTGAACCAGTGGAGTCATGAGTATAATGACGTGACGGTGCCATACAGCACATGGACGGCATTTGCTATCCGTCCGCATAAGAAGGATCAGACTGCCAAGACACTGATCCGCCTGCCAAAGGCTGATACCAGTTACGACTACTACCAGTGGGATAACACGTCGCCGGCTGAAGGCAGGCTGACACAGGCTGTCAGCAAGCCCACGACGGGTAAGCTGCTGACTGACGGCACTGCCAACATCAGTGGTGTTACCTATGGTACGGTTTACGGCACAACGGCACGCACGGCAGGTAACGGCAGCTTCAATGCTGCTATCGCTGACATCCAGTCATCACCGGCCAACTATCAGCTGGTTGGTAATCCCTACCTCTGCTCTATCAATATGGCGGAGTTCATAGCTGGTAATTCGGCTAACCTGGAGATAGCAGGCTATTGGACCTACGACAACAACAATACCGGCTCACCGATTACCTCGGGCATCATCGGCCCCATGCAGTCATTCTTTGTCAAGGCAAAAGAAGGCGCGTCACAAATCGTCTTCACGCCCGCCATGATGATAGACGGAAATACCACGGTTCCTTCTCCTGCGCCCATGCAGGGTATTACTCTCACGGCCCAAAACGAGCAGGGACAGTCGGCTGCCAATGTGATCATTGGTGAGGAACAAGGAAACGTAGAGGCACTCTTCGACTCGAACCTCGCTGACGTACCGATGGTTTATACCGTTGCGGGCAGTCAGGCAGTGAGCATCAACCAGATGCCGGAGTTGCAACTGGTATCGTTTGGTGTGACGTGCAACAGCGATGAGGCCGTTGATGTCACGCTAACGGGCGTGGATGCCATTGGCGGCGACCTTGTGGTGGTCGATGCTGTCAATGGTACAACGCAAGCGGTGACAGAGGGCATGTCGGTCAGCGTGCTGCCCAACGAATATGGTCGCTACTTCCTCATAAACCGTGGTACTACGGATATCGACCAGCAGCTGAAGAGTGGTATTGTGGTCAGTAGTCATGGTGGTCTGGTCACTGTTTCGGCTGGTCAGCCTCTTGGTACCGTACGTGCGCTGTCGGTCAATGGTGGTACGCTGTTTAGCGCTACTGGCTGTCAGCAACAAGTACAGTTCCCGCTGCAGCAGGGCGTTTACATCATCCAGACGGAGGGCGCAGCCGGACGTAGCTCAACGAAGATTGTGGTGAGGTAATAAACATGAAAGATGAAAAATGAAATATGAAACATTGAAGAAATATCAGATGTGTCTATGGATGGTGTTGCTGCTTGCTGCTGTTTGCGCAGGCTGCAGCACCATCAGCGATGATGAGCCGGACTTCCGCATGCTGGCTATCAGTCGCGAGGAAAACGAGGAGAGCGTTGCTGCCTATTGGGCTGCCAACGGTCTGCTGATTCCTTATTCGCCGCAGGAGGACCGCCGCATCTACAATCTCTTTGCCACGAGCATCATCCCGCGCATCTATTTCTGCCGCGACGGCATCGTGACGCGCATTGACATTGAGAAGTTTTCAATTTAATCCCATCGAAAATGCTCAAATTAATTTGGCATTTTCCTTACTTATTTGTACTTTTGCAGCCAAATTATGAAAACAACAACAATGAAACGAATCGTCATGCTATTTTTCTTCATGTTGGTGCTGGGTGCTGTGCCAGTGGCATACGCACAGCAGCAGGACGTGAAGGATACTGTGGAGATAGCTGAGGACGTAGACTCCATGGAGGCCTATGTGGCCGATTCGGCAATGGCTGCCATTGAGGCCGAACTGGAGGGAATGAATGGCGATGGAGCTGAAGAGGAAGGCGGCGGACTGCACAAACAACTCAAGCGTAAGTTCATCGAGGGATCGACGAGTTTTATGTCGCTGGTGGCTCTGGCCTTGGTGCTGGGCCTGGCGTTCTGTATCGAGCGACTCATCTACCTGACACTGTCGGAAATCAATGCCAAGCGGCTGATGCAGGACATCGACGTCAAGTTGGAAAAGAACGATGTGGAGGGTGCCAAGACACTCTGCCGCAACACCCGAGGTCCTGTAGCCAGCATCTGCTACCAGGGACTGCTGCACATCAAGGAACCCTTGGAGCAGATAGACCGCCAGCTGACCAACTATGGCACGGTACAGGTGTCGAACATGGAGAAAGGCTGTTCATGGATACGCATGTACATTGCCGTGGCGCCGTCGTTGGGATTCCTGGGTACTGTCATCGGCATGGTGATGGCCTTCGACCGCATCCAGACGGCAGGCGACATCAGTCCCACCATTGTGGCTGAGGGTATGAAGGTGGCACTCATCACAACCATCTTCGGTATCATTGTGGCCATCATCCTGCAGTTCTTCTACAACTACATCCTCTCGAAGATTGAACGCTTGACGCTCCACATGGAGGAGAGCGCTATCACGCTGATGGATTCTATCACTAACTATCAATCGCGCAACAATGGCTGAAGCAGGAAATCAATTATTGGCAGAGGTCATGTTGTGGCTGATGTATATCGCCCTCTTCGTGGCTGTGGTGGTCGTCCTTGTGTCGGCCGTCCGTTCGTTCTGGCTCGATAACCATAAGAGTTGAGAGATGCAGTTACGCCGTACGAAGCGGGACATACCCGAACTTAATACCACGTCGACAGCAGACATCTCGTTCATGCTGTTGGTGTTCTTCTTGGTCACCTCGTCAATGGATGCCGACAAGGGACTGGGACGTAAGTTGTCGCCGCCCGACGAGCCGCAACAGGAACTGCAGGACATCAATCGCAGCAATGTGCTCCAGATACGCCTTGACGACCAGGACGCGCTGTACTGCGACGACCAGGCTGTGACGCTGGCACAGTTGCAGCAGCAGGTGGAGTCGTTTGTGGCTTCGCGCCAGACCGACCGCTACGTCATTGCCGTGGAGACCGGCAGCAAGACCAGCTATAATGCCTATTTCGAGATGCAGGACGCCGTTGTAGCCGCCTATCACTCCCTGCGTGAAAAAATGGCCAGGAGCAAGTATGGTCATCCCCTCAGCCAATGTACGCAGGAGGAACTGGATGCCATAGCCGAGTGCTACCCCCAGCGCATCAGCGAGGCGGTGGTCAGCGAGGCTTCGCCTCTAAATAATAAATAAAAAATATAAAATAAAAAAAGAGAAGAGACTAATCTGAAACTTCAAACTTCAAAAGTAATCATAAATTTCAAACAAATAGATGAGTCGTTTTAGGGAAACAAAACGTGAAGTACCGGGGTTGAACATGGCTGCCATGCCCGACCTGATATTCACCGTGCTGTTTTTCTTCATGATAGTCACCCACATGCGTGATGTCAAGCCACAGGTGCACTATACCGTGCCGCAGGGTACAGAGGTGGAGAAGGCACGCCAGTCGGGCGTTGTCTATATCTTCATCGGCAAGCCTGTCGACGAGCAGGGACGTGTGCTGTCGGACGAGACGCGCATCCAGGTCAACGACCGTCTGGTACACGTAGGCCAGATAGGCGAGGAGATAGACAAGGCTCGTGCAGTGATGGCAGAGGACGACCGTCCGCGGCTGGTCGTCAGTTTGCAGGCCGACCGCGACACGGAGATGGGCATCATCAACAATGTGAAGCAGGCGCTGCGCGAGGCCGGTGCCCTGAACATCAACTACTCGGCGACGAACAGGAATAAGAAGATACAATAATCAATTTCCAATATTTTAAAAAACACGGAGTATGTTACAGAAACTTTTTGGATTCGACGCGTCTACGATGACGTTGCGCAAGGAGGTGATAGGCGGCATCACCACCTTTCTGACCATGGCCTACATCCTTGCCGTTAACCCCAGCATCCTCTCTGCCACAGGCATGGATGCCGGTGCCGTATTCACCACGACATGTATCTCTGCAGTCGTCGCTACCCTGGTGATGGCACTCTATGCCAAACTACCGTTCGCACTGGCTCCGGGCATGGGTCTGAACGCTTTCTTTGCATTCACCGTTGTACTCACCATGGGTTATTCGTGGCAGTTTGCACTGACCGCTGTGTTGATTGAGGGTATCATCTTTATCCTGCTGACCGTCACCGGCCTGCGTAGGCACATTGTCAATGCCATCCCGCTGGTGATGCGCCGTGCCATCAGTCCGGGCATCGGTCTTTTTATCGCCTTCGTGGGGCTTAAGAGCGCGGGCATCGTCACCTCGTCGGAGTCGACCTTCATCACCCTCGGCGACATGCACGAACCGGGTGTGCTGCTGAGCCTGTTTGGCATCCTGCTGACGGCCGCCCTGCTGGTACGTAAAGTCACTGGTTCCCTGCTCATCGGCATTCTCGTGACCACTATCATCGGCATACCCCTCGGCATCACCAACTATGGTGGCATCATCTCCACGCCGCCGTCCATAGAGCCTATCTTCTGGCAGTTCGAGTGGAACAATGTGTTCTCGGTCGACATGGTTGTCGTGGTGCTGACATTCCTGTTCATCGACATGTTCGACACCATCGGCACACTCATCGGTGTCTCCAACCGTGCCGGTATGGTCGACGACGACGGCAACGTGAAGAACCTGAACCAGGCCTTCATGGCTGACGCCATCGGCACCACCATCGGTGCCATGCTCGGTACTTCGACGGTGACGACATACGTGGAGAGCGCCTCGGGCGTGAATGTCGGCGGTCGCTCTGGTTTCACCAGCCTCACGACGGCAATCTGCTTTGCCATTGCGCTGCTCTTTGCTCCCCTGTTCCTGGCTATTCCTGCACAGGCTACGGCAGCTGCGCTGATTCTGGTGGGTGTCATGATGATGTACGAGGTGCGCAAGGTGGACTTCTCCGACTATGTCACGGGTATTCCCTGCTTCGTCTGTATCGTGCTCATGCCCCTGACCTACAGCATCTCCGACGGCATTCTGCTGGGTGTCATCTCCTACGTACTGATTCACCTGCTCTCAGGAAAACTCAAGGATAAGGACGAGCGCAACAACATCAACTGGGCCACCATCCTTCTGGCTGTCCTCTTCATCTGCCGCTACGCCTTCCTGTAGGGAGGGCGTGGCATGCCCCGCAGTCCAGACCCCCTCATGGCCCTCACCCGTTCTGTCTTCCGCACTGTGTCGGCTCATGAGTCGGTGCCCGACCGCATTGGAGGCGAGATTTACGCATTTTGGACTTGCAATTTATGATAGTTTATAATTTTCGACTAAACGATATTTATGAGACCATTATCTATACGGACAGCAGGCTTCACAGATTCGGTTATCCGACGGATGACACGCATATCCAATAAGTATGGAGCCATCAATCTCTCACAGGGCTTTCCCGACTTCGATCCGCCGAGGGAGATAACAAACCGGTTGGCAGAGATTGCCAATGTAGGCCCACACCAGTATGCGATTACCTGGGGAGCTCAGAACTTCCGTGAGGCACTGGCCAAGAAGCAGAGTCACTGGACGGGACTGTCGATAGATCCTGATAAGAATATCGTCGTGACCTGCGGCTCTACTGAGGCGATGATGGCAGCGATGATGACGGTCGTGAATCCTGGCGATAAGGTGGCCATCTTCTCACCGTTCTATGAGAACTATACGGCTGATACTATCCTGACAGGAGCTGAACCAGTTTATATCCCGCTTGTGCCACCTACGTTTTCCTTTGATGCCAACCTGCTTGAAGATGCCTTTAGGAACGGGGCAAAGGCTCTCGTGCTTTGCAATCCTTCGAACCCTTGTGGCAAGGTGTTTACCCGTGAGGAACTCCAGACAATAGCAGATATTGTCATAAAGTATGATGGCTATGTCATCACTGACGAGGTGTATGAGCACATCGTCTATGCTCCGCATCAGCACGTCTATATCTCCACCTTGCCAGGCATGTGGGAACGTACTGTTTCCTGTAGTTCGCTGTCCAAGACCTACAGCATCACCGGCTGGCGACTCGGCTATGTCATTGCCCCAGAACGCATCATCGAACGAGTGAAGAAGGTGCATGACTTCCTGACTGTAGGTGCAGCAGCCCCATTGATGGAGGCAGCCACTGTAGGTCTATGCTTCCCGGATTCCTATTATGAGGAACTGCAGGCGCACTATACCCACATGAAGCAGTTGTTCTGCGATGGATTGCGCCAATTCGGTCTGACATTCACTGACCCACAGGGGGCCTACTACGTGCTGCTTGATGTGTCGAAATATGGGGTGAAGGATGACCTTCTTTTCTGCGAATGGCTGGCTGAGCATGTCGGGGTAGGTGCTGTCCCAGGCAGTTGTTTCTTCCGCGAGGATGTGAATCACCTTATCCGTTTCCATTTTGCAAAACGCGACGAAACGCTGAATGCCGCTCTTGACCGACTGTCGGAACTTGACTGCAAGGCGAAACACTACTAGCCATAATAAAAACGTTCCCATTCAAGGGAAATGCTGAAAAAAGTTTGTGGTTACATTTCTTTTTCGTATCTTTGCAATATCTTTTAATACAACAGGTCAAAAAAGAACTAACAAACAGTAATTATCATGTCACAATTAGAACCTCTCATCTCCGATCTTGCGCTGATTCTTATCTGCGCAGGCGTTATGACTCTCCTTTTCAAAAGCCTTAAACAACCGATTGTCCTGGGCTACATCGTAGCGGGATTCCTCGCATCGCCGAACATGCCCTACATGCCCAGCATCGCTGACGGACATGGCGTTCACGTTTGGAGCGAGATAGGTGTTATCTTCCTCCTCTTCGCACTTGGCCTGGAATTCTCATTCAAGAAAATCCTGAAGATGGGATCAGCACCCATCATTGCCGCCATAGCCATCATACTTGGCATGATGTATGTCGGTGCACTCACAGGGCACCTCTTCGGCTGGGGGGATATGGATTGTATCTATTTGGGCGGTATGCTGGCTATGTCATCGACCACAATCATCTTCAAAGCCTTCGATGACATGGGACTGCGCCAGAAACGGTTTGCCGGTCTTGTGCTCAGCGTGCTCATCATCGAGGACATCCTCGCCATCGTGCTGATGGTGATGCTCTCGACGCTGGCCGTCAGCAAGGAGTTTGAAGGCTCCCAGATGCTCGCCTCCATCTTGCAACTGGGCTTCTTCCTCATCCTTTGGTTCACTGTGGGCATCTACCTCATCCCCCTCATCCTGCGGAAGGTAAAGCCGCTGATGAACGACGAGACACTGCTCATCCTGGCCCTGGCCCTCTGTTTCGGCATGGTGGTGTTTGCCTCTGCCGTAGGCTTCTCCGCTGCGTTCGGTGCCTTCGTCATGGGTAGCATCCTGGCTGAGACTGTCGAGGCCGAGGCTATTGAGCACTTGGTGTCGCCCGTCAAGAATCTCTTCGGCGCTATCTTCTTCGTGTCCGTGGGCATGATGGTTGACGTGACACTCATCATCGAATACATCGTGCCCATCCTCTGCATCATCCTGGCCATCATGTTGGGGCAGACCATACTGAGCACTGGTGCCTTCGTCATCTCCGGCCAGTCGCTGAAGACGGCCATGCAGTGTTCGTTCTCGCTGACGCAGATTGGTGAGTTTGCCTTCATCCTCGCCACCTTGGGCACCTCGTTGCACGTCACCAGCGACTTCCTCTATCCCATTGTCGTGGCCGTGTCTGTCTTTACGACGTTTACCACGCCTTATATGATTCGTCTGGCTGTACCGGCCTACAACGTGGTGGCACGCGTGCTGCCTGCCAATTGGATAGCCAAGATGGAGAGTAACAGCACCGAAGACTCAGAGATGAAAGATACCAACGAGATGCATGAGCTCTGGCGAGTAGAATTCAAGCGTTTTATCACCATCATGCTGATCAATAGCGTGATGTGTATAGCCGTCATCGCCATCATGTATTACTACGGCGTGCCCCTGATCTATGGCTGGCTGTCCGACCCCTGGTCTGGCATCGTCACCGCCATCGTCACACTGTCCATCTGCGGACCCTTCCTCTGGGCGCTGATGCGAATGGGCGGCAATAGTGACAATGTCAACAAACTCTGGGATGAGGGGGAACGCAGCGTTCGTGTCAAAATCACGGCATTTGCCATTCTGCGTCTTGCTATCGGCGCCGCATTCATAGCTTACATCATCGGCAACACACTGCCAAGGAGTGGCATGCTTGGCATATTCGCAGTGATAATCATTGGCCTCTTTATCTTCTTATCGCCCAATCTTGAGAAACATAGTAACCGGTTGGCTCAGACATTTAATGAAAACCTGAATGAACGTGAACATTGAATATTAAACATTAAACATTAAATATTAAATCATGAAATACTTATTTTTACTCATCGCTGTTGTCCTGACAACTCAGGCCAGCGCAGACAATTACCGAGATGTGGAAAATCTCACGTTAGAAGTGCCTGAAATAAAGGCAGAAATGGTGAACCTCTCTGAACAGCGTTCCAACAGCCTTGACATCGTCGCTCCGATGACCAGTCCCAAGATGGACTTTGACTTCTTCAAGCAGAAGACGAATCCGGGCGTCAAGGCATACAAGTTCATGGACGACATGACCTTCGTTGGCATACCTTTGTTCCTCGCAGGCTGGGCATTAAAGAGCGACAAGGCCATGTTCCGTGTCAATGCGCAGGCCGAACAGGGAGGCAAGAGGAATACCCAACTCTTGACAGACTTCAAGACGGGTATCGACGACTATACGCAGTTCTTCGGCCCGGTCATGGCGGTAGGACTGAAACTCGGAGGATACGAAGGCCGTAGCGACTGGCCCCGTCTGCTGGCTTCAGCTGGTATGTCGTATGCTATCATGGCCGGCTTGGTCAACGGCATCAAGTACAGCGCCAAGGAGATGCGTCCCGACGGCTCTACTGCCAACTCGTGGCCCTCAGGCCATACGGCTACGTCGTTCGTGGGTGCCACACTGCTCCACAAGGAGTATGGTCTGACCCGCTCGCCGTGGTGGTCGGTAGCCGGATACGGTGTAGCAACGGCTACGGGTGTGATGCGTGTCCTCAACAACCGTCACTGGATTAGCGATGTCATGTCGGGTGCAGGTATTGGTATCATGTCTACAGAGTTGGGCTATGCACTCTGTGATCTGATGTTTAAGCAGAAAGGACTGTTGCGCAACGACCTCATCCTTGACAATGAGAATCCTTCCTTCTTCAGTATTTCCATGGGTGCCGGACTTGGCAGCAAAGACCTCGATTTTGAAAGCGATGGCATGGAGGCCAACATCAAGTTCCGTGCCGCTACGGTGGTGGATGCAGAAGGAGCCTACTTCTTCAACAAATACATCGGCGTCGGCGGTCGTCTTAGGGTCAGGGCACAGTCTGCCAAGGACTTTAGCGACTTTGCCGATTATGCGGCTTGGGAAGATTGGTATGCATGGGACGGCTTGAGCGACACATACATGAAAACTTTCCCACAAGACTATCCAGAACAGACGATAGATGATAACCAGAATATCTACTATACTAAAATAGGATATGACATGAGTTCAGCGGATGCATGGATGAACAATGCTCCCGTCACCAACATGTATGCTACCGTGAAGAGTGACCATATTACTGAGTTTACAGGTAGTGTAGGCGTCTATTTCAATCTGCCGCTTAGCAGTCACTTCTCCTTGGGTACCAAGGCACTCATCGGCCGTTCTATCACGCAGGAACTGGACATCGACGGACATGCCGAGGGTAACAAGAAGGACATCAGCTACATGATGGGACTCGACAACCGTCCAGGGAAAAAACAGTCCGATGGCGACCCCGCGTTGGTGTTGAATGACCTGCAGTATCCCAATAATACAGGCGAGAAGTGGACTGACGACTGGGAATACCTGACAGTGGGGGCCAAGTCATCTACCTCATTTGGCACGGGCATCTCGCTGACGTATAAGTATAAGTCGAACTTCTCATGGCGTCTGTACTGTGACTACGACTACACACGCAAGGACTTCACGGCTACCTACGATCCCTTCCACTTCATGCAAGAGGGTTTGACTACAGGTGCAAATATCCTCATGGAGACTCTGGGCGACTATCCTGACGGAGGTGGATTAGAAGCCAGGGTATACGATATGCGAAAGCACATGAACTATGTGACGGTGGGCCTGTCATTCATGGTGAACCTCTAACATCATAATACGTAACAATAGAAAATGAAAAAGATGAAGAATAGCGTAATCGCTACCATCCGACCATTGGTGATCATCATGGCCTTTTACGGTGCAAGTGTACTGATATCCTGCAAGGAAGCTGCTCGTACAGAAAAAGGAAATGCTGAGCAGCAGGTGCAGAGCACTGAACTGATTCGTACAAGCCAGAGTTGGGACGGCGTGGAGCTGCCCGACTACTTGCAAGGACGTCCGGAGCTGGTGGCGGTGAAATATGTATTCCCGGCAGGCAAGAAGTTAGGCTGGCACCACCATCCCGTGATGAACTACGGCATATTGGTGCAGGGTGAACTGACCATCATTGGGCAGGACGGCAAGGAGAAAGTGGTGCATGAGGGCGAACCTGTCGTAGAAATGGTGAATACCATCCACCACGGCGAGAACCGCGGCACGAAGGATGTTATCCTCTATATGTTCTACCTGTCGCAGAAAGACCTGCCCCTGGCCGTTCAGCATCCGGAGATTCCGCTGGAATAGTATGTTGGGGGAACAGGACCATTGACTATTTCATCCGCCTATTATGGCGTTCGTAGTCTACAAAGGCGTATTCGAAGGTATGGCGTTCATCCTTCGGATGCGCCTCCTTGTTGACTACTCGCCATGCGCTGTAGTCGGGGAAGAAGGCGTCGGCATGGGCCGGCGTGTCGTCCACCTCCGTCAGACACAGACGGTCGGCCAGCGGCATCGCCTGCCGGTAGACGCTGGCTCCACCTATTATATATATGTCCTCATCAGGCGCGCAGCTCTTGAGTGCAGCGTCGAGGGTGGGGTAGACGTCGCAGCCCGGCAGCTCTTTCACCGACGTCGACAGCACCACGTTGCGGCGGTTGGGCAGTGCCCCCTTGGGCAGCGACTCGTAGGTGTTGCGACCCATGATGATGGTATGGCCGGTGGTCAGGGCCTTGAAGCGCTTCAGGTCGTTAGGCAGCCAGTATATCAGTTTGTTGTTGTGACCGATAGCGCGGTTCTTCGCTACGGCGGCGATGATGCTAATCATGATTTTCTTCTTTTTTCGATGTTTCGACATGTCGATATGTCGTGATGTTGTGATGACGTCACACGGATACGTCGGCCTTGATGTGGGGCCAGGGGTCGTAGCCCTCCAGTTGGAAGTCCTCGTACTGGAAGTCGAAGATGCTTTTGACGTCGGGGTTGATTTTCATCGTGGGCAGGGGGCGCGGTTCGCGGCTCAGCTGTAGACGGGCCTGATCAAGGTGGTTCAGGTAGAGGTGGGTGTCGCCAGTGGTGTGGATGAAGTCGCCGGCCTTGAAGCCAGTTACCTGTGCCATCATCTGCAGCAGCAGGGCGTAAGATGCAATGTTGAATGGCACGCCGAGGAAAGTATCTGCCGAGCGCTGGTAGAGTTGTAGCGATAGGCGTCCGTCGGCTACGTAGAACTGGAAGATGGTATGACATGGCGGTAGTGCCATCTTGTTGACCTCAGCCACGTTCCATGCAGAGACTATCATACGGCGCGAGTTTGGGTTGGTCTTCAGCTGGTCCACCACGTACTGTATCTGGTCGATGACGCCGCCGTCATAGTCGGGCCACGAGCGCCACTGGTGACCGTAGACGGGACCCAGTTCGCCGTTCTCGTCAGCCCATTCGTTCCAGATGCGTACGCCGTGCTCCTGCAAGTAGCGTACGTTGGTGTCGCCCTTCAGAAACCAGAGCAGTTCGTAGATGATGCTCTTCAGGTGTAGCTTCTTGGTGGTCAGCAGCGGAAAGCCGTCTTCCAGGTTGTAGCGCGACTGTGTACCGAAGATGCTGATGGTGCCTGTGCCTGTGCGGTCGCCTTTCTGGGCACCTTCGGTCAGTATGCGGTTAAGTATATCTAAGTATTGCTTCATATTCTTTGAAGTTTGAAATTTGAAGTTTATGATTTGTCTATTATGATGGGGACGTACTCGTCAGGAATATGCGTGGTTTTGATTTTCCATTCCTTAGGGTAGAGGTTGTTGGCACGGGTGCCAATGTTCTTGGCCAGTCCGAGGGGGAAACCTTGAAAGCAAACGGTGACAAGTCCGCGAGGGGTGTCGGCAGGGAGTACGAGAGCCTCGTGGCGTAGGTAGGCTATCGCCTGGGGGTAGGAAAGACCCACCTCCGGCCCCTCCCTGTGAGTGAGGGGAGTAGATAGCCTTTGCATTTGAGAGTAACCACTCCCCTCCCTCGTAGGGAGGGGCCGGGGGTGGGTCTCTCCTCTTTTCCGCAACACGCACATAAAGAGGCCCTCGCCACGCGAGATGCCAGGGATGAAACGGTAGACAGACTCGTCGAAACCAGGGAGTAGCGAGCCGGTGATGTGCCACTCGGGGCTGACGTTGACGGGGATGACCTCGGCATCGTCAAACTCTTCCAGCATCCATCGGATGTTCTCCTCGTTCTCCTTTGTATTAAAGGTACACGTACTATATATAAATAGTCCACCTGGGTTGAGGCAGGGCCAGGCATCGGCAACGATATCGCGCTGTAACTGCCAGCACTTCTCAACGTTCTGGGGACACCACTCGAGGATGGTGGCAGGATCCTTACGGAACATACCCTCGCCTGAACAAGGGACGTCACAAAGGATGACGTCGAAGCAAAGCTTCGACCTGCGGTATACTTTCGGGTAGACGCTGGTAACGAGGTGGTTTCCGTAGCCCCACTTGGTGACGTTTTCCAGCAGGATACTGGCGCGGTTGCGAATGGGCTCGTTGGAGTAGAGCACGCAGTCGTTGGGCAGGGCCGAGCGCAAGAGCGTCGATTTGCCGCCGGGAGCCGCGCAAAGGTCAAGGGCTGTATCCGGATTTCCGTTCCCGTGATTCATTAGCACGAAGTCCAAGAACATCGAGGCGGCCTCCTGAACATAGTAGCAACCAGCATGGAACAAGGGGTCCATGGTGAAGTTGGGCCTGCTTTTCAGATAGTAGGCATTACGGCACCAGGGCACTGGCTCACCCCCCTCTACTTTCCACTTTTCACTCTCCACCTTTTTCGGGTTCAGGCGGATGCTCACAGGTGGTTCTTCCTCGAACGACTGCAAGTATCGTTCGAAGCGCTCGTCACCCATTAGTTGGCGCGTATAGTCAGTGAAAGCTGTAGGCAGTGGTGTCATTGTGGTGCAAAAGTACGAAATAGTTCATAGTTCATTGTCCATAGTTCATAATTATTATGCTAAAAGATGTTAAACGATAGTAAGGGTTTGAGATTGCTCCCAATGAAAGATGCGCCTCAAACCTCAAGTTCATAGCAGTGAATTTGGGGCTTTTAGGTTTTTTTTTGTACTTTTGCAACTAAATGTCGACTGATAACGTCTAACGAATAGAAAGAAACAAAAAAACGCAGTTATGAAAAAGGTTTTATTATTATCAGTTGTAGCTCTTGGGATGTTGTCTTCCTGTTCATGTAGCGGATTGAAGGTGAGATACTCCAAAACGGATTCGCAGGCTATGCACGAGCGTGACTTGAAAGGCTTTGAGCGCATAGAACTGTTAGGGTCGTTAGATGTTAAGTATCAGCAGGCAGACTCGTTCTCCGTGCGCGTCGAGGCTCCCGTCGAGGTTCTCAATGACGTAGAAACCCATGTTGCCGGCAACAAGCTGGTAGTAAGGATGAAGGGTGAGGGCGACATCATTAACTTAGGAGTCTCTGACGCTGACGACGTGACGGTCTATGTAACCTCTCCCGATTTCCTCGGCATTGAACTGAAGGGTTCTGGCGACTTTGAGAGCAATGGTCTCGTGGATACCGACAACCTCGATATCACGCTGAACGGCTCTGGCGACATCAAGTTCGACGGCATCATTTGCGACCGCATCCATGTGTCGCTGGTGGGTTCTGGCGACGTAGATGTGAAAAACGTGAAGACCCTGTGGGCTGGTGTGCATTTGGTCGGTTCCGGCGACGTCAAGATGAGGCTTGACGACAGCGGTACCGTGGAGACCAACCTGACAGGTTCGGGCGATATCACCCTGTCTGGTGATGTCAAGACCTACAAATCATCCGTGCGTGGTTCAGGCGACATGCATACGGACGGTTTGAGAATCAGTAAGGAGAATACAGAGATGAATGAAAAATGACATATTACAAAACGACTATGAAAAAGATAATGATTACGATGGCCATGCTGCTCGCACTTGGAATGGGCGTGCAGGCCGCAGGACAGAAGCATCGCCATACGCCACAGGCTGAGTTGGTGGACTCGACGAGCAAGAATGCCGTAGAGGTGTATTCCGATACCACGAGTACGGACACGGCAACCACATCATCAACGACTACGAGACGGAAGGGCTCGGTCACCGTCACTTATCCGACGTCGCCCTGGAGCAGCCGTTCGGCGACTTACGAGGTGGACGATGACGATGCCGGGGACATCATTAGCGGCCTCTTCAACAACATGGACAGCAAGGACCTGATGGGAATGTTCTTCGTCCTGTGCGTGCTGCTCATCATCTTTGTGCTGGCTCCCGTGCTCATCATCATTGCGCTGTTCTACTTCATCAACAAGAACCGCAAGCAGAAGATGAAGCTGGCTCAGATGGCCATGCAGCAGGGGCAGCCCATTCCCGACCAGCTGCTGGAGGACAAAGTGACAGATGCCGACACCGAGTATCAGAAAGGCATGCGCCAGTGCTTTGTCGGCGTGGGTTTGATGATATTCCTGGGCTATGCCGCCGGGCAGGTGGGCTTCGGCATCGGTGCGCTGGTGTTCTGTATCGGACTGGGCAAGGTGTTCGCCTCGCGTACCGCCCGCAACAACAACAGGGATGTCATGAACGACAACAGGCGGGACATTGTTAACGACGATAAATTTTAATACAATAAGATTATGACAAAGAGACTTTTTCGCAGCAACGACCGCGTGTTGGGCGGCGTCTGCGCAGGATTTGCAGAGTATATGGACTTCGACCCGGTAGCTGTACGTTTGGGTTATGCAGCATTGACACTGTTCACGGCCTTCGCTGGCATTCCCTTCTACATCGTAGCCTGGATTATCATCCCGGAGAAAAACTATTAGTAATTTGAAATGAAACTCACTGACATCACCCTTGTAGCGCAGGTGGCGGTACTCGGCAACACGAAGGCTTTCGACGAACTCGTGCGCCGATACCAGTCGCCTGTACGCAGGTTCTTCCTGCACCAGACGCTGGGCGACAGTCAGTTGAGCGACGACCTGGCACAGGACACGTTCATCAAGGCATACACCAACATTCGCTCGTTCAAAGGGCTGGCCTCGTTTCAAACCTGGCTTATGCGCATAGCCTATAACGTGCATTACGACTATTGTCGCAAGGAGAAGACCCACCCCCATCCCCTCCCTGAGAGGGAGAGGAGTGGTTACTCTCAAGATGGGAGTCAATCAGTAGATAGGCTATCTACTCCCCTCTCTCAGAGGGAGGGGATGGGGGTAGGTCTGCGGATGGACCTCTACGCAGCTCTGGCACTGCTGAAGCCTGACGAACGGACGTGTATCACCCTGCAGCTTGTGGATGGCTACGACATTGCCGGCATTGCCAAGATATCGGGAATGAAAGAAGGTACGGTGAAGTCGCACCTGTCGAGAGGTAAAGAAAAAATGGCAAACTTTTTAAGACAGAATGGATATGGAAGATAACGAGCGCTTGTTACAGCAGTTTTTCAGTGAGATGGCCTCTGAGCCTCTTGCCGACAATGGTTTTACGGAGCGTGTCATGCGCCGCCTGCCACCGCAGAAGAGCTGGTTTGCACGGCTGTGGACACCGTTCTGCATCGCCATCTTTGTGGTGCTGTTCATCGTTTTCCGTGGCTGGGAGCTGCTGGCAGTACACTTTGAGGTGATGCTGCGCACAATGGCAGTGCAGCCGTTCAGCATCAATCTGATGATGGTGTTCACCGTCATCTTCGGTCTTCTGTTCGTGGGAGCCGGCGAGGTTATTTCTTCGGAAACAGTCCGTAAGTCGTTCTAAGCACTATAAACTCCGTGCGGCGGTTCAGCTGGTTGCACTGCTCCTGCTGATCGTCGTCAAGCGTCCTGATGTACTCTTCCGTCAGGACGTCGTTTTCTTTCAGGAAGGGATATTTCTCCGTCAGTTTGCGGCGGATGGTCTTGGGCTTCTCCTTGCCGTAGCCCACGGGTGACAGACGGTCTTTCTCTATGCCGTGCTCCAGCAGATAGTTGACGACTGATTCGGCACGGCGCTGCGACAGTCGCTTGTTGTATTCTGCCGAACCACGGTAGTCGGTATGGGCACTCAGTTCGATGGTGACATTGGGGTTCTCGTTGAGCAGTTCCACCAGTTTGTCCAGGGCCTCGGTAGACTCTGGGCGCAGCGTGGCCTTGTCGAAGTCGTAGAAGATGTTGTCGATGAGTACGGGAGCTGTTATCGAGGCCAGCGGGAATTGCAGCACATACTCTTCCGACTTCTTGACGGGTTCCACACGCAACTGTTCCTGATGGTTCAGGAAACCCTTGCACGTGCCGAGGAAAACGTAGTCGACACCCGGCTTGATCTCCTGGGTGAACGAGCCGTCGCCCTTGACGCTCAGCTTCAGGTTGGTGCCGTCGTTGCCCACCATGTAGACCTGTGCGGCAGGCAGTTCGTAGCCGTCCTGCTCGTACACCCAGCCCTTGACGGTCTGGACAATCTCCGGGTTGAAGAACGAATAGATATGGTCCCAGCCCTTGCCGTCGCCACGGTTGCTGGAGAAATAACCTTTGTTCAGCAGCCCTTCAAAGGTCATGCCGAAGTCATCACCCTGTGAGTTCAGAGGATAGCCGGGATGCGAAATCTTAAATGAAGAATGAAGAGTGAAGAATGAAGAATTTGCTGCCGCCCCACCTTCTCTGCCATCTTGCCCGGTAGGAAATTCTTCATTCTTCATTCTTAATTCTTCATTCTTAATTCTTAATTCTTCATTTACAACGTAGTATATGTCCAGTCCTCCCAGTCCTTCGTGGCCGTTGCTCGAGAAGTACAGGTCGCCGTTGGGACGGAAGGTGGGGAACATCTCGTCGCCGGGCGTGTTGATGGGAGCACCGAGGTTCTCGACAGCACCGATGCCGCTGGTGGTCAGCGGGGCACGCCAGATGTCGTAGCCGCCCATGCCGCCGGGCATGTTGCTGGTGAAGTAGAGCCATTGGCCGTCAGGCGATACGGCAGGATGGGCGAATGCCGACAGCGTGTCACGTGAAATCTGCAGTTCCTGGGCCTTGCTCCATGCTGCATCCGAGCGGTTGCTGGTGACGATGATGGCATAGCGCGGGTAGCTGGGGTCCGTCTTGCATTGCGTCAGGTACATTGTCCGTCCGTCGGGTGAGAACGAGCAGGCACCCTCGTCAAAGTCGGTGTTCAGCTCTGAGTCGATGACCTCGGGGCGCTGCCATTTGCCCTTATCGTCCTTCTGCGACATGAAGATGTCGGCATTCTTGGTGCCGGTGATGCCGCTCAACTCGTCGCCCTTGGCCTGGTTGCGTGTAGAGGTGAAGTAGAGTTGGTTGAACTCCTCGCCTGCCAGCATCGGGGAGTATTCGGCACGTCGCGAGTTGAAGAAGTTCTCGCGCTTCACGGTGTAGTCCGAACCGTCCTTCCTCCATTGCGGAGCCTGCTGGGCAGAGTGCAACCCCGTCTTGGCAAGGGTGATGAAAGGAGAAAGATGGGGGATAGCAACGATGTCTGTAGAGTCTATGAACGTCTGGAAGGCCTTGGCGGCTTCCTTGTAGCTGCCATTCTTCATCAGTTGCTGTCCCAGATACAGGTGTGTCAGCGAGTCGTACTGCTTGTAGCGGATGGCGTTGTTATAGGCGGCGATGGCCTTCTGTGTGTAGTTGATGCGGCGGTAGCATTCAGCCATCTTCAGTGCCCGCTTGCCGCGCAGTGCCCGCTCCTTGGGCGGCGTCTGCGAGTAGGCCTTCTTGTATTGGTTGGCGGCATCGAAGTATTCACCCAGGGCATAGAACTTGTCACCCTTCTTCACAGCCTGGTCGGCGCCACACCCACACAGGAGCGCGGCAACAAGACCTGTTAGTAGAAGTGACAAATACTTGCGCATACGATAATCATAACGTTGAAAGGGCTTTTTTATTGCCTTTCAGCCCTTTTCCCTTTTTCCCCTTTTTACTTTTTTACCTTTTTACCTTTCTCCGGCTCTGGTGGTGCGATGGTGATGCGGCGGTTGGTGGGGTCGCTCATGACGTCGTGTACGATGTCGGTGACCTGTTGTTTCAACTCGTTGATGAACTGCTGAGGGTCGTATTTCTTAGCTTCGATGTCGCGCAGCTTCTTTTCCCAAATGCCTGTGAGCTCGCAGCTCTTCAGCAGTTCCTCGCGGATGAGGTCGATGAGTTCGATGCCCGTGGGTGTGGCGACGAGACGCTTCTTCTCGCGGCGGATGTAATGGCGCTTGAACAAGGTCTCGATGATACCGGCGCGGCTTGACGGGCGGCCGATGCCGTTCTCCTTCATGGCGGCACGCAGCGTCTCGTCCTCGACGAATTTTCCTGCCGTCTCCATGGCACGCAGCAGCGAGGCCTCATTATAGTAGGGCGGGGGAGTGGTCATCTTCTCTGTCAGTGTGGGGGTGTGGTTGCCGCTCTCACCCTTGACGAAGGTCGGCAACGTACGCTCCTCGTCATCAGGCTTCTTCTCCTCGTCGTCGGCTTCTGTCTTTGCCTTCTCCCTGACCACCCGCCAGCCGGGCTCCAGGATTTCCTTACCCGTCACCTTGAATTCTATGCCGTCGACTTCGCCCAGGACAGTCGTTGTCGAGAACTTGCAGTCGTCCAGGAAGACACCGATAAAGCGGCGTGCCACGAGGTCAAAGACCTTGCGCTCAGCATCGCTCAGGTTTTGGGGGATGACACCCGTGGGGATGATGGCATGGTGGTCGGTGACCTTCGACGTGTCGAAGACGCGCTTCGACTTCTTCAGCGGTTTGCCACCGATGGGCTTGATGAGCGGTGCGTAGGGTGCCACGCCGGCGAACTTGGTCTGGTAGAGACCGTTCATGGTCTGCGGACACTTGGGGTAGATGTCATCCGAGAGGTACTGGGTGTCCACACGCGGATACGTCGTGTATTTTTTCTCATACAGTGCCTGGATGAGGTTCAGTGTCATCTCGGCAGAAAAGCCGAATTTGCGGTTGCAGTCCACCTGCAGGCTCGTCAGGTCGTAGAGCTGCGGTGGCTGCTCCTTGCCTTCTTTCTTCTCCACCTTGGTGACGGTGAAGGGCTTGCCCTCGATGGTCTGGAAGGCCTGTTCACCTTCCTCCTTGCTGGTGAACTTTCCTTTAGTGGCAGTAAACGTGGTGTCGCGGTAAACGGTGGCCAGCACCCAGTAGGGTTCGGGCTTGAAGTTGTCTATCTCCTTCTGGCGGTTGACGATAAGGGCCAGCGTCGGTGTCTGCACGCGGCCTATCGACAGCACCTGGCGGTTCTGCCCGTACTTCAGCGTATAGAGACGTGTGGCGTTCATGCCCAATAGCCAGTCGCCAATGGCGCGGCTGAGGCCCGCCAGGTATAGCGGCTGGTAGTCCTGCTGGTCCTTCAGGTTCTGGAAACCCTCGCGAATGGCTTCGTCCGTCATCGACGATATCCACAGACGGCTCACGGGACACTTCGCCTGCGCCTTCTGCATCACCCACCGCTGGATGAGTTCACCCTCCTGACCAGCGTCGCCGCAGTTGACAATGCGCTCGGCCTGCTGCATCAGCCGCTCGATGATGGAAAACTGTTTCTTGATGCCGTTGTCGTCGATGAGCTTGATGCCGAAGCGCTCAGGTATCATGGGCAGCGACGTCAAACTCCACGACTTCCACATCGGCGTGTAGTCGTGGGGCTCCTTCAGCGTACACAGGTGACCAAACGTCCATGTCACCTGAAATCCGTTCCCTTCCATATAGCCGTCGTGGCTCGTCGTTGCGCCGATAATGCGCGCAATATCCCTCGCCACACTGGGCTTCTCTGCAATACATACAATCATAACAGCGTGCAAAGGTACAAAATATTTTAGAATCCGTTTTGTGTTTTTCTCGTTTTTTCGTAACATTGCCATCACAATGGCGAAGTTACTCCGTCTCGGCATAAAAAAATGAATTAATTTTGTTCTGCTCTCGACTTTTCGTAACTTTGTAATAATTCGCAGGATTTCTTTGTATAAAGGCGTTGCAGAGGATTGAGAAAAATCAGGGTTACGATTTGGAGACTGTTCTCAATTCAATGTTCTGCTATAAATTTCCTAAAAGAGCACCCGACTCTGAGCCACCGCCTGTTTTGTGGCTCATCATCGAGTGCAAAGGTACGCATTTATTTCCAATTTCCAAAATATTCTCTTGGAGAAATATTTTTTTTTTGTATTGAACTCAAATATGGGATCTGGCTACGATTCTTTCTGTTCTTTCAGCTTGTAAGTTCGATTTCTATTTCCTCCACAGGAGATAAGTACGCCCTCATCCACCAGTTGATAAAGAAGTACCTTTATTCTAGTGGTGCTGGAACCTAAAAGTTTCACAAGATCTTCTGTTTTTGCTTCACCATTCCTATGGATGTACTCAATGATTATCGTCCGCTTATCGTCCGCTTTTATCGTCCGCTTATCGTCCGACTTGTCATTATCGTCCATTATCACCTTATCGTCCGCTTTTATCGTCCGTTCTGTGTGTGCCATTTTACTAGTGTCTATAGTCAATGTTGTGCGGGCAGGAGCGTAAGTGACGTCGTAATCTGGCTGTGTACCGAGTTCCGAGTTACAGATATCAAATAAATCAGGGATGCCACTACCTGCCCGTTCTCCGAAGTCAAGCAGGCCAAACATCTTCATGATAGTAGCATTTCGTGCATCAGAAGTGCCGCCACTCAATGCAGTCTTTAGCCCTGGACGCATATCGCCGGGGTTGGCAAATGACAGCGAATCAGGCCGACGGATGATAACAACACCCTTTTGACCATAGTAATCAGAGTGGGCCAGCGTGTTGACTATCATCTCGCGCAAAGCCTCTAGCTTCTTGGCATCTATCAACTGAGTGATATTTGTCTTGCGAGACAATGATACGCTAATAGGCATCCTGGATGGTAGTCAACCACCAAGACCAAATCCCGTTGTACCTGCTTCAATGCAGGTTCAATAGTCTCAGTAACCACAGGAAGAATCTCTTTTTTGATGATGTCTTCTTCCAGTTCACTCACCTACCTCTCCAAATCCTCATTCAGTGAGAGACCTTCATTTCGCAATGTTTCCATTGCCTTGTATAAATCGCTAAGTCGTGACATAAGCAATTATTGATTGTTTTTAATGAACGAGCAGTATTCTTCAAGAGATTTTCGCATCACCTCTTGCGGTATCAGTTTCCGTTGGTATTCAGCCACCATCGTAGGGCTTAGAGAACGGCTCAGTGTGTATTCTACCATACTGCGGTCTGCGGATGGACAGAGGATAATACCAATACTTGGATTCTCGTTATCCCGCTTCACATCTCTGTCAAGAGCCTCCAGATACATATCCATCTTGCCAACAAACTCAG
>CAMHJQ010000034.1 GCA_946185485.1 uncultured Prevotellaceae bacterium
TATGCTGTTTTCGACTCGTAAAGATGCTTTTTTTGATGGACAAAGGGCTTCTCTTTAGGCTAAATAACCGTCACGAAGTGTAGTTTTAGTGTAGTTTTACGACACGCTGGACCATCGTCAGCTCTATGCCCAGTTGCACCAGCTGGTGGACGAGGGTGAGCGCTACTGGCTGGACGACAGCGAGACAGAGGTGCTGATAGAAGAGAACGAGCGCTTCCAGCGTGTCAATGCATTGGTGGAGATGATTGCCGAGACGTTCGGCGAGCCTGCTAACGATAATGATGGCCACTGGTGGACATTGGGCGAGATAGCTGCCTGCCTGCAGCAGCACTATCGTTCGCAGGACACACGGACCCTATCCATCAGGTCTATCGGTAAGGTGATGAACTACCCGCGCTTCCATTTCAGCAGCAAGCGGCGGGCACAAGGCATGGTCTACTGGTTGGCAGAACGGCCGACGATGCCATCAAGATAATCATGAAATAGCTGACTATGCATCCGCAAATACACGGCCGTCGCTGAGGGTGATTTGCAGCTTGGCGTACTCCGAATGGAAGTCGTTCCTCAGACGGTCTGCGTAGCGGCGGCACTCCCATTGGCACATGGGCAGGTCGTGGAGCAGGTAGTTGCCGCAGGTTTCGGGCGTCGTGGCAGGCACCTCCGTCTGCGTGAGTATCCACTCCAGACATTCGATGGTGAGCTGGCGCATGTCCTCGACGGTGTAAGTGCCAGTCATGATGATATACATGCCAGTAAGGCAACCCATCGGACCGACATAGACGACATCGTCCTTGGCCTGCGAGTTACGGAACCACGTCGCCATCAGGTGCTCTATGCTGTGCATGGCAGCGGGAGCCACGGCAGGCTCTTTGTTGGGTTCGGTGATGCGTAGGTCGAACGTGGTGAACCCCCTGTCTACGCGTGACACGTAGATGCCGGGCTTCAGACGAGTGTGGTCGATGGTAAAACTTTGTATGACTTCCATATATGATAGTGCTTTGTTAGTTGGCAACGGCATGGAGCGAGCGGAAAATGCGCTGCTTAAGGGCCTGGGTCTGTTCGGGCGTCAGCAGTTCGCAGTCGTCCAGATGGAGTAGGATGTCGCAGGCTTTCAGGTAGGCGGCGCGTATCTGTGGGGCAGCTGTCTGGTAGGACACCCAATGGGAGTCCTTGTCAGGGCTGCTGTCCAGTACATAGCGGATGAAGTCATCATCGCGCAAAAACTGTTCTACCTTGGTGTAAATGGCTCTTTTCACGTGTTTCGTCTATTTCTATATGAAAGACGAAACAGCGGTGCTATTGTCATCAAGATGTGGAAGAAATATTACAGAGCAGCCTCGCGCAGTTTCAGCATGCCGCGGTGCATGAGGTTGCGCACGCTGTGGTAGTTCATTTGCAGGATGTCGCAAATCTCGTCGTATTTGCGCTCTTCCAGGTAGTAGAGGGTGATGGCCTGGCGCTGGCGGCGGGTGAGGTTCCGCATCAGATGGGCTACCTGTGCACACTGCATCTGCTCTCGTTCATCGTTTAGATAGTCGCGTTCCACGTCCTCCTTGGCCTGGCGGTATTCGTACGATTCCACTTCGTTGGGCGTAGAGAAGGTCTGTCGGCGGAACTCGTCGAGCAGGCGGTTCTTGAGCGAGATCAGCAGATAGGAACAAAAATTCTTGATGGCATTCTGCTCGTGGCGCTTGGCGTAAACCTTGATGAAAACGTCGTGGATGCAATCTTTTAGTAGTTCTTGGTCGCTGGTTAGTTTCAGTCCGTAGTTGTAAAGCATTTGCACATACATATCGTACAACTCGGCATAGGCCTTGTCGTCGCCTGCGCAGAATTGCGATACCAGACGTTGTGTACGAGCTTTCAGATTATTAGTAGCCATACAGAGGTAATAATTAGTAATGTGTAGTAGTTTGTTTTGCCTGCAAAGTTAAGAGAAAAAAAGAAAATAGGAACAAAAAAAGTATTAAAAAAAGAAAAAATGTCAAATATGACATTTTTCCTTTGGACTGTCTGTGCTATTTCCGGGTAATCCAGAACACTCCGTCGCTGTCGAGGTTGATGGAACCCGTAATGGTTTTCTGCGGTTGGATGCTGCCCGTTTTGCCGTCGATGACGTGCAGGGTGTATTTGCCTGACGGGAGTGTCAGCATGTAAGGTGTTGCGCTGCTGTTTCGGCAGACGAGCCAGCAGTCTGCCCCTGTCAGCAGGTAGCTGTCTCCGTCTCGCCGGGGCGTCAGCTGAGCAAGGCGCGTCAGGAAATTGGTGTCCGTGACGGGGACGTTGGCACAGGAACCGCCTGCCATCAGTGCTGCCCAGCCCATTTCGGGATGCTTCTGGGCAGAGTAGACAACGGCCTTGCCGGGATATTTCGTGCGGTATTCGGAGACGGCGCGGTAGACATCCTCGAAACGAGCTGATCCCGTGTGAATCTTGCGCATGTACTGGCGCTGAGCCATGTTGACACCGCCCGGCGGGGCATACTCACCCTTGTTGTGGTAGAACCACTGCTCGATGTCGATGATGTCGACGACCTTGGAGCGGACAGGGTCGGCGAGGATGCTGTCCTGCACGTCCTTGTTGACGGCCAGGGCTACCAGCACATGTCCGTTCTCCTGTTCCCATTCGGCAATGACGTCGAGCCAGAACTGGACGAAATGCAGCGGCCCGGTGAACTCCTCGCCGATGGAGTGGATGACGTTAGGCTGTCCCTTGAAGGCATCTAACGACTGCCGGATGTATTGGCGGTGCAGCTGGCGCAGGGTGGGGTTGGTGGTGTCGTAGAACAGGGTGGCGGTGAAGATGCGCTTGTCGCCGGTGAAGTTGACAGGCTCCAAGAACGGCGTGCCGTTGACGTTGTTTGCCGTACGCCACGGGCAGTCTACCCAGTGGGCACCGGCCTCCAGGATGTTATGCTGGAAGTAGTGCTGGTTCTTGAGCAGCAGGCCCATGGGCGCGGTTTTCTTGGCGAACTGCTGCAGGCGCCAGAAGTACCAGCGGTTGAGCTGGGTCAGGTCGTACTTCGACATACCGTCCCAGGCCAGGGCGGCAAAACCGCCCTGAACAGAACCCTTCCCTGATAAGGAAGAGCCGCCTTGCACACGGCCGGTGCGGGCAAAGGGCTGTTCGTAGAACGGTGCCCAAGCATCGCCGTCCTTGCGGCGGATGCGCTCGTGGTCGTCGCGGCGACGGTCGGTCCAGAGTCCATAGTTCTGGCTGAACAACAGCGTATGGTTCTGCGTCATGAAGGCGATGACGCTGTCGATGCGGTCGGTGCCACCCGTGCCCTCATAACCGGGTACAAAGCGCGTTAGGGCTGGCTTGGCCTTAGCCATAGCGGCATCGGTGGTGCGTCCGTTCCACCACGGTGTCTGGTGCTTACCGCCGACGAGGACGTTGCCATCCTTGCAGAGCCAGCCGTTGATTAAGGAATAGGTGGACTGGGGGAGAACCAGAGATGCTTCAGATGTCTTGAATGCTTTGGATTGTTTTGAATCTCTTAGCGAAACGTCGCCAGTAAAGACCGCTGAGTCTATCCACTGCTGCATGGTGATGCGCGGCTTCAGGGCTTCTATGGCCATCAACTGTGCCTCCTCGATGGTGGGGGAACTGCTGGCATTGGTGCTGCGCTCCAGGATGCGGCATTGTTGGCTGACGTCGCGCCCTAAGCGCTTCTCCAGCTGGTCGGCAAAGAGCGAATAGGGCCTGACGTGCTCGTTCATCTCGGCATATTCGCCATTGCCCTGTATCTGTCCCCAGCAGCCGATGGAGTAGTTGCGGTTGAGCGTGTCGGGTGAGTAGCAGAACAGTCCCGAGGCCGTCGACTGCCACAGGGTGCTGTTGGCGGTGCTCCAGCCGGCACCGAATTTCTCCAATTCCCAGTTCTTGAAGCAGATGTCGTTGCCGTCGATGTTGACGATGTCAAACAAAATGCCCGGTGCCCACGACGCGATGGCTCCGCTGGGTCCTAACGACTCGTAGCTCTCACACTGCACGAAAGCATTGGGGCCTGCTGCCGTCTGTCCGACAGCGAAGTCGTTGATGCCGTGCTCGGAATAGCAGCGCTGAAAGAGCACCTTCTCGCCCAACGTCAGGAAGGTGCGGCGGCGGAAACCGCCAATCTCCGATATGGGCTGCAGCGACTGGCAGTCCTCGACGGTCACCTGCTGTGCCGACTTCTGCACGACCACTGCTGAACCGGCAAAGTGGCGGAAGTTCACCATGCGCACCCAGCAATCCTCGGCATCGGCCAAATAGATGCCGTCCCAGCAGTGGCTTTCGTCCATCGGCAGGGCATGGTCGTAGTCGCTTTCCAGCGTGAGGTTCTCTATGCCGCACTCGCTGATGAGTCCTGGCTGTTCGTAGACAATGGCCTTGGCACCACCCCAGCGTCTTTCAATGCTGCAGGTGATGGGGGCGTCGAGGGTCAGTTGGTTACCGTTGGCGGCGGTGACGGTACGGTGCCATGTCACATCAATATCGCCAGGATGCCATGCCCAGTAGCCCATGCGTTTGCCGCCGCCGAAAGAGGCACAGCCCAAAGCGGCAATCCATTCCTCCGTGGAAGGACGGCAGATGGCAAGGCGGGAACCCGCCTTCAGGGCGGCAAAACCGCCCTGGACACTGGAGGCGGCCTGAACCTTGGAGACGGCCTGAACCTTGGAGGCGGCCTGCGCAGTGAGGCATAAGGAACCGGGAGCTGCGTTGCTGATGGTAAAGGTGTCCTTGGCTATGATGTCGTGCGTACCTTCTATATATAGCAGGGCACCTCGGTCATAGCCCGTCTTACGGATAATGGTCTTTTCGCGTCCGCTACCGCGCAGTACGACACCACTGGTGCGGATGCGCAGCGGGCTGTTCAGCACGAAAGTCCCTTCACCTAACAATATGGCACCGCGCAGTCCTGTCTGCTTGTCGGGCTTCTGTTGGCTGATGTAGTCAATGGCAGCCTGCAACAGCGCAGCGTCATCATCTCCAGAGGGTTGCACATAGGTGACAACCTGTGCAGACGGAATGGGCTGTTCAGAGCGATGGTAGCCGCAATAGGAATAATCCATCGGAACTGTCTGCGCCCCTGCGGGGCTAAATAAAAAATATAAAATAAAAAATATTAACCCTCGCGCCATCTTATTTTATATTTATTATTTATTATTTTTTATTTAGGCCGGAGGCCGCATTGTTTTTTGGGCCAGAGGCCGCATTGCGTTTCATCCAGGCATCGCGTTCCTTCTTCAGGTCGTAGCCGCGGGCGGAGAGCCAGTTGTTGGTACGGCCGCGGTACTTGTCGAACCAGAAGTGCTTGCCCTTCGAGTCGGCAGCATCCATGGCGTATTCGCGAGCCTCCTTGAGCCAGATGAGAATCTGTTGCTTCTCGAAATCGGTAAGCGTGGGAATCATGTCGAGCTGGGCCTGGTAGTCGCGCTTCAGGCGTCCGTAGGTCATGCCGTCCTTCACGGCGTCAATCTGCTCGTCAGTCAGGTAAAGTGCCAGGGCGGAAGCCAGTTCGAAGTGGTGCTTGTAGAGTTCGGCTTGCAGGGCGTCCTGCTGGCTCTTGTCGTACTTCGCGTGGATGTCGTTGAGCAGGAAGTAGCGGTTGGCAATGATGTTGCGGACGCTTTCTGCCTTGGTGGCATCTGTGAGGCCGAGGCCGTCGACTATCTTCTGGGCGCGGCCCTTGATGGTCTCTACGTATGCCGAGTCCTGCCCCTCGGTGTTGAGGGGCACGGACTGGGCGTTGGTTGTTGTCAGTGAGAACAGCGATAATATTGCTGCATAGAGGACCTTTTTCATAGCTTACATCAGTTTACCCTTGGCAGCCAGGGTGTCGTAGTTGTTGTTCAGGTTACGCCAGTCGGTCTTGGTCTTGGGGTCAATGCCGTTGATGTACTTCTCGATGTTGGTATAGCCATCGCCGTTGCAGTCGCCGTTGGCATCGCTGGCGTTGTTGGGGTTCAGTCCGTAGCGTGTCTCCCACTCGTCGGGCATGCCGTCGCCGTCGCTGTCCTTATAGGGCTCCCAGGCTTTGTACTCGGGATAGCCGCCCATCTGGCGCGGGTCGGTGATGATGCCCTGTTTGTAGGAGTCGTTGGGCAGACGACGGTATTTGAAGAAGCCCTCTTCGTTTTGCGACTTCTCGTGCAGGCCCCACATGTCGCCGTAGGGATGCTGCTTGACGCCGGTCTTCTTCTCCACCTTGGCCAGTTCCTTCTCGTAGTTGGGAACATAGTAGGCCACACCTGTGCGAACCTCCTCGCAGATGCGCTGGTCAACAATGTCGCGGCAAGGGATATTGGCTCCTGCGTTGGAGAGCACCCAGTCGAAGGCCTGCTCAGCACCCATCACTTTCAGGTAGGGCATGACGAAGGGCTCGTCGCTGCGCATCAGTGCCAGCTCCGTGGCATCTATCTCGCCGTCCTTGTCGGCAGTCTGTATACCACCGTTCCAGTTGTCCTTGGTAATCTCGGGGAAACCCTCCATGATGTTGCCCACGGCATAGACACGGCCGAACTGCTTGTAGGGGAACAAGCCCTGTGAGCGGCTCTCTGACTTGACGATGCGATGACCGACAGGACTGTCTTTGTCCGTCAGGGGACCGGGCTTGTAGTAGTTGTTGATGAAGTTCGACATCGTCGTGAACTCGCCGCCGTCAGCGGTGCGGTGTACCCAGTTGTAGACGACGTTGTTGACGAAGTTGAAGACGCCTCCCCAGCCGATGCTTGGGTTGCGGCCTGTGTTGTCAGCCCACAAGTTGCGCATAAACGTGGTGTTCTCACCGCCGATGGTCGAGCCGAAGGCGTGGTTCCAGGTGTCGAGGGCCTTGGCGCTGATGGTATTCTGGATGGTGACGTTGACCGTTGGCTCCTTGCGGTTGGGCTTGCCGTCATGCATGTCGAACATGTGGCGATAGAACGAGATGTTCTCGTCCAGGCCCCATTCACAGGAGCAGTGGTCAATCATGATGTTGCCTACGGGGTTGCCGCCGAAGGAGTCCTCGCGGTTGGTGACCAGCGTCTCGCCGCGGCGGAAGCGCATGTGGCGCACGATGACGTCGTGGGTATCGACCTGGAACGACTCACCGGCAATGATGACGCCGTCGCCAGGTGCCGTCTGTCCGGCAATGGTGATATAGGGAGCACGTACGTAAATGGGTGACTTCAGACGGATGATGCCGCTGACGTTGAACACTACGATGCGGGCACCGCCCTGTTCGCAGGCCCACCGGAACGAGCCAGGACCGTCGTCGTTGAGGTTGGTGACGGTGAGCACCTTGCCACCGCGGCCACCAAAGGTGAACATGCCGCCGCCCTCAGCACCGGGGAAAGCGGGAATCATGGCCTGGCGCAGGTCGTAGGGACGCGATGCCCAGGGTACGTAAGGGCGCCCATGCTTGGCTTCTTCCACAACAATGGGAAATGCTACCTCCCATGCTGAATCGCTATGGGCTTTCCACTGTGCCTTCTCTTGTTCAATAAGTTGCTTGGCCTCGTCGGTCAGCTGCGGGTACTGAGCATTTGCCGTCGTACAGAAAAACAGTGCCGCTACCGTCAATAATAAAGAGTGTTTCATTGTCTTTTAGTAAATTAATCGCTTAGTCTTCTGATTAAAAAGACGCTTCGAAGGACCTCATGTAATGCTCCTAAAAATTAAAATATGTAAAATCAGCCCGTTACTCAATTTTTATTGCTACTTTTGCACCCGCTACTAAAACCATATCCAGACAATGAACAATCAGCAGAAAGAGTCCATCCTCTCACGCGACGGTGTCAACTACCTCGTACCATTTATCCTTGTTACTTCATGCTTTGCCTTATGGGGCTTTGCCAACGATATCACCAATCCGATGGTGAAGGCGTTCAGTAAAATATTCCGTATGAGCGTTACCGACGGTGCGTTGGTGCAGGTGGCCTTCTATGGCGGCTACTTCGCTATGGCGTTCCCTGCCGCTATGTTCATCCGCAAGTATTCCTACAAGGCGGGAGTGCTGATGGGGCTTGGACTGTATGCCACGGGTGCCCTGCTGTTTCTGCCGGCATCGTGGACGGGCATGTACTATCCGTTCCTCGTGGCTTATTTCGTTCTGACGTGCGGACTGTCGTTCTTGGAGACATCATGTAATCCCTATATTCTCTCCATGGGTAGTGAGGAGACGGCTACGCGCCGCCTGAACATGGCACAGTGCTTCAATCCCATGGGTTCACTCTGCGGCATGTATGTCGCCATGAACTTCATTCAGGCCAAGCTGAATCCCGCCTCTACCGAGGAACGCGCCCTGCTCTCCGATGCCGAGTTCAGTGCCGTACGAGACGCTGACCTGAGCGTGCTCATTGCGCCCTATCTCGCCATCGGTGTCGTCATCGCCATCATGTTTGCCGTCATCTGGTTTACCAAGATGCCCCATAATGCTGACCAGAATCACGACGTGCACCCGCTGGCTACGCTGAAGCGTATTGTCCGTATCGACTACTACCGCGAGGGTGTCATCGCGCAGTTCTTCTATGTGGGCGTGCAGATCATGTGCTGGACCTTCATCATACAATATGGTACGCGTGTGCTGATGAATGAAGGTATGGCAGAACAGGAGGCTGAGGTGATGTCGCAGACGTATAACATCGTGGCTATGGCTATCTTCGTGTCAAGCCGTTTCATCTGTACCTATTTCCTGAAATTCATCAATGCAGGTGCCTTGTTAGGCATACTGGCTGTTGTCGGGGCTTGCCTGACATTAGGTGTCATCTTTATCGACGGACGTGCCGGGCTCTACTGTCTGGTAGCCATCTCGGCCTGCATGTCGCTGATGTTCCCCACCATCTACGGCATTGCCCTGCAAGGGCTGGGCGACGATGCGAAGTTCGGTGCTGCCGGACTGATTATGGCTATTTTAGGCGGTAGCGTGCTGCCACCGCTACAGGCTGCCATCATCGACCAGCATGTGCTTTTCGGTATGCCGGCTGTGAATGTGTCGTTTGTATTGCCGCTGCTGTGTTTCCTGGTTATTATAGCCTATGGCTATCGTACCTATGTGCGCACCAGCAGTTCGCGCAACTGATTGATTTCTTCTTCGGTAGTAGCCCACGACGTGACGAAGCGGCAGATGGTACGGTGACCGTCCGCCTGTCCCCAATGGGTGAACATCACCTGTTGCGACAGTCTGTCCACCTCGGCATCGGGGAGAATGACAAACTGCTGGTTGGTAGGTGAGTCGAGCCAGAACTCATAGCCATTCTCCTGAAAAATCTGCTTCATCTGCATGGCCATGTTAATGGCATGACGGGATAGCTTGAAGTAGAGGTCGTCAGTGAACAGCGCCTCGAACTGCAGGCCAATCAGTGCCCCTTTGGCAATGACGGCACCATGCTGTTTCTGGATGCTGAAGAAGTGCTTGTGGGCCTGACGGTTGGTGAAGACCACTGCCTCTCCGCACAGCGCGCCAATCTTGGTGCCGCCGATGTAGAAGACATCGCAGTGCCGGGCCAGATAGGGTAGCGTGATGTCGCAGCCCTCAGCCATGAGGCCATATCCTAAGCGTGCGCCGTCGATATACAAAGGTATGTCGTAGTGCTGGCAAACCTGATAGATGTCGTCCAATTCACGGGCGGTATAGAGGGTGCCTAACTCCGTAGGGAAGGTGATATAGACCAGTCCCGGATGGACGGCATGGTCACGGTTGCCATCATGGTTGAAATCATCCAGATATTTGTTGAGGCTCTTGGCCTCCATCTTGCCCTGGAAGTCAGGAATGGTGATGATCTTGTGTTCCGTAAACTCCACCGCACCGGCTTCATGGACGTTGATGTGTCCCGAACCGACACAGATGACACCCTCGTACTGGTAGAGCATGGAGTCGATGGTGGTGGCATTGGTCTGTGTGCCGCCTGTCAGGAAGAATATCTGCGCGTCGGGCATGCCGATGACTTCGCGGATACGGTCTTTGGCACGCTCCGAGAACTCGTCGAAACCGTATGGTGTCGGTTTCGACGAGTTATACTTGACGAGGTTCTCCAATACTTTCGGATGTGCCCCGTTATTATAGTCGCATTCAAAGGAAAGCATGTTTTACCCTTTTACTTTTTTACCCTTAAAGTGCCTCAAGCATTCGTTTCAAGACCACGGAACAGCTGATTTCGCGGTTGGCGGCTTCGGGGATGACAATCGAGTTTGGTGACTCGATGACATCGTCGGTAACGATGAGGTTGCGACGGACAGGCAGGCAGTGCATGAACTTACCGTTGTTCGTCCACGACATGTGCTCTGTATCTACCGTCCACGACATGTCCTTGCTGGTAATCTTGCCGTAGTCTGCAAGGTTGGTGACGCCAGGATTACTCCAGTTCTTGGCATAGATGAAGTCGGCACCTTCAAAGGCCTTCTTCTGGTCGTACTCTACGCGGGCGTTGCCAATAAACTCCGGATCGAGCTCATAGCCTTCAGGATGGGTGATGACGAAGTCTACGTCGGCAGCGTTCATCCACTGGGCAAATGAATTGGGAACAGCCTGCGGCAGGGCACGGCAGTGAGGTGCCCAGGTGAGGACGACTTTCGGTCGTTTCGTGGTCTTATATTCCTCGATGGTGATGAGGTCAGCAAAAGCCTGCAAGGGATGTACGGTGGCTGTCTCCATAGCGAAGACCGGACGGCCTGAGTACTTGATGAACTGCTGTAACACCGTCTCGGCATAGTCGTATTCGCGGTCGGAGAGACCGGCGAAGGAGCGTACGCCGATGATGTCGCAGTAGCAGCCCATAACGGGGATGGCCTCCAGCAGGTGCTCGCTCTTGTCGCCGTCCATGATGACGCCGCGCTCGGTCTCGAGTTTCCAGGCACCGGCGTTGACGTCAAGCACGATGACGTTCATGCCTAAGTTCATGGCAGCTTTCTGCGTCGAAAGGCGTGTACGCAGGCTGTTGTTGAAGAATATCATCATGAGCGTCTTGTTCTTGCCCAGATGCTGATATTTATAACGGTCGTTCTTAATCTCGAATGCTTCGGCCATTGCTTTTTCCAGCGGGCCGATGTCTTGTACGTTGATAAAACTCTTCATTCTGTTTGTATTTTATTGCAACGGACTACAGGACTTAAGGACTAATTTTGCTGGAAAAGTCGTGTTAGTCCTGTAGTCCTTGCTAAATTAATATTATGGGCGGGTTTGTCCTTCGCCCTCGATAATCCACTTATAGGTGGTGATTTCCTCTAAGGCCATGGGACCGCGGGGACCGAGTTTCTGGGTGCTGATGCCAATCTCTGCACCTAAACCAAACTGGGCGCCGTCGGTGAATGACGTCGGGGCATTCCAATAAACACAGGCGGCATCGACATGCTGTTGGAAACGACGGGCTGTCTGCTCGTCCTGGGTAATGATGGCCTCGCTATGACCACTGCCGTAGCTGTCGATATGCTCCAATGCTTCGTCAAGGCTTGTCACAGTACGGATGGCCATCTTATAGTCCATGAACTCCGTACCGAAGCTGTCGGCGGTGGCAGGTTGTAGCAGAATGTCAGGATATTGACCGTTGAGCAGTTGGTAGGCAGGAACGTCAGCATAGAGCATCACCTTGTGGTCGAGCAATGGCTTTACCAGTTCGAAGAGTTCTCCCAGACGGCTCTCATGAATGATGAGGCAGTCCAGGGCGTTACAAACAGATACGCGGCGGGTCTTGGCATTACAGATAATCTGCTTGCCCATCTCCAGGTCACCATCCTTGTCGAAATAGGTGTTCACCACACCGGCACCCGTCTCGATGACGGGAATGCGCGCCGTGTCGCGTACGAAGTCGATGAGGCGGCGACCGCCACGGGGTATGCACAGGTCTATGTAGCCTACGGCGTTCAGCATATCGCCCGTCGCCTCATGGGTGGCAGGCAACAGCGTCACCACGTCAGGGTTGACACCAAAGCGCTCCAGCACCTCATGGATCAGCTCTACCGATGCCTGGTTGGAGAGGTCGGCATCGCTTCCGCCCTTCAGCACACAGGCGTTGCCACTCTTGAAGCAGAGCGAGAAGACGTCGTAGGTCACGTTTGGGCGAGCCTCGTAAATCATGCCGATGACTCCGAAGGGAACGCTGACACGATGCAGGCGCAGTCCGTTGGGCAGCGTCTTCTGCTTGGTGACGAAACCTAATGGCGAGGGCAGGCTTGCCACATTGCGCATGTCGCCGGCAATATCAGTCAGTCGTTTCTCTGTCAGCTGCAGACGGTCATAGAGCGGATTCTTCGGGTCCATCTTGGCCAAGTCTGCAGCGTTGGCGGCCAGGATGCGGTCCTGCCGGTCAATGATAGCATCAGCCACAGCCAGCAGAATCTCGTTACGCTGCTGGTCGCTGAGCAGTGCCAGACTTTTGCTGGCGCGCTTCACTTTCTTGAAAGTCTCCTCTAATTGCATAGTCTTCTCGTTGTGGATACAGGACGCAAAGGTACTTATTTTTTTTGACAACTGACGAGAAATGGCGTGTAAATTAACAAAAAAACGCACAGCGTGAATAATTATCCGAAATAATTCGTAACTTTGGCCTTGCCGAAGTTCCTCTCGCTCGGGAATAAAAAGAATAACGAGCTTTTCTTTTGTATTTCGCTCGCTTCTTCGTAACTTTGCACCCGAAAAGTTGCGAAACTGCTCATGTTCGGCAATTGATGCATGCATCATTGCTCTCGCTTAACCGCAGCCTTGCAGCCGAAAAGAATTTTTTCCAAGGTATAAAACATGGCATGCAATGAGCCGACATCAGGGTTTGTCAAACCGGATGACATCCTAAAGACAGACCGATTCACGGACTTTTCCACCGTGCCCAGCAGAGGATATAATCTGCTGGTACGTGCAAAACGTCACGGACGATGGTGGATGCTGAAAGGATTGAAGGAGCCCTATCGGAATGATACTGTCTATCAGGTTCTGCTACAAAAGGAGTATGAGATAACCAGCCAGTTGCAGCATCCGATGGTGGTGTCCGTCTTTTCCGTTGAAGAGGTTGAGGGATTGGGGCCATGCATCGTGATGGAGTGGATAGAGGGCCAGACGCTGAAAGAATGGCTGGCACAGGGAAAACACTCGCGAAAACAGCGTCGTCATGTGGCAGACATGCTATTGGAAGCCCTGGCCTATGTGCAAAGCCGACAGACTCAGCACCGCGACCTGAAGCCCTCGAACATCATGCTCACCCACGATGGCCAGTACCTGAAGCTTATCGACTTCGGGCTGTCTGATACCGACAGCCATGCTATCCTGAAAGAGCCTGCAGGCACAGAGGGATATATGGCACCTGACGGGCCGTCTGACATTTATTCGCTGGGCTGCATCCTCCGTGAGCTGCATCTGGGGTGGTGGTCGGGTATGGTCATCCGTAAATGTTGTGCGCCAAGTGATCAGCGTTATACCGATGTTGAGACCATCAGAAGAGATTTGCAACGTTGCTGGCTGGGGCCCAAATGGATTCTTCTCATCATCTGCCTTATAGCTTTGGCTACAGGTCTTTATCAGATGAACCGTATGCATACGCAACAAGGACTGCAAACGGTCAGCGATTCGTTGAAAGTTATCAAGGAAGAGAGCCATGCGAAGATGGCTGTTGAGCAGGCGGCAACAGACTCTCTACAGCTTCAGATTGACAAAATCCATAAACAGCAAGAGTCAGAACAGGCAACCATCCAGAAGCGTCAGGATGGCATTGCTGCCGCAAAGAGAAAGATAGACCGACAGATGGAAGTGTATGGTATCCAGCAGATGTTCGACACAGTAACTTGCCAGCGTAACATCACCGTCCCATTCTTAAGAATCACCGATGAGCTTATCAATGCTACCAAAGAGCCGGAATTAAAGGAATACATCCAGGAGCGCTACCGTAAACCTTGGATAAAGCGGATGCAAGAATTGCCATTTGAGTAATTTATTCGCACACCTCAATGACCACACCGTCCTTCTGTCCTGCCACATACACCATTGCAGGCTGACCCTGATGCACCACTTCGTCCAAATAAAGTGGTTCGTGCTGTATCATCAAGTGGCAGCGGAATGTATCACCCACACTCAGTTTTGTGTTCTCAGCCTCAATAATCTCAAACTGACTATTGCCCAAGAGCCTGACCACAATCTTGCGGTCTGGACGCCATGTGATAATGAGTCGTTGTCCGCGCCTCAGCCCTTCCGTCGTAATCTTTTCTTCAGTCTTGATACCACTTTGCACCTCATCTAATCGCTCTGTCTGTGCACAAAAGTCCTCATAGCCCTTATAGCCTACAAACCGAGCCAGCACATCGAGCGTATGCGGCCTGGTCTGCACTTCCTCGTTCTTCAGGTATCCCCAAAAGCGTTTCAGAGTTGTTGGCGACAACCTCTCGCGCGTATGCGATAATAGTAGGTGGCTCAGTTGCTCAAAGTCCCTCGTCTCTGTCAATTGACGACCAAATGTCCGTTCCACCTCCTGCTTCAGTATTGCTTTTTTCATAGCGCGAATTATACCTTTTATACAAATAAGTCATCACATGTAACAACCTTCTGAACCTTGCCACTGTGCTTGCCTTGTACCAGCCCATAAGTGGTTATTAAGGTCAGATGGACTTTTTGTTTGGCTGCAAGTGATTCTTTGAGCAGTTCGACGCGATAAAGCATCTTTGCCTCTTCCTCTTTATCAATAGAATAAGGTGAACCGCTGAACTTCATCTCACAGAGGTTAACAATGTTGTCGTCCCTGATGATAAGCATATCTATTTGAGCACCAACCTTTGTTTCATCACCCTTTATATTCCATGCAGAGATTGAAGACTTAACACCTCCAATTTCCAATGCATGCCTAATCTGTTGGATATGTTGCCAACACACCTGTTCGAACGCCACTCCGCGCCATCCCTTCATGACATCAGACGAAAAATTATCATTGATGAAAGTGGCATCTTCCTGATTCGGCTCAACATACTTTAACCAAAAGAGACAAAAGTTGTCAATAAGTTTGTAGTATTCTCCCGTACCTTTTCCGTATGGAGTGTAACGCATGATGAAATCACTTTCAGCCAATGCCGTAAGCGTATCGCTGAGTCCGCCACCAAGAGGCAGTCCTGTAGCAGAGGCAATCTCTTCACGCGTGAAACCATAGTTACGCTTAGCCAGTTGACGAATAATCTTTTTGCAATCCTCTGCATTGGTAAAGATAGCCCTAAAGAGCCTGTTAAATTCATCTTTCAAACGCGGCTTGTTGCCGAAGAGAATCATATCCGTATTCTTCTCGAAACTATAACCCTTACGGAAATAACTCAGATAATAAGGAATACCGCCAAATACCATGTGCGACTGGACAATATCATAACGGGACAACTCAATGTTTTCATGCTCAAAATACTCTTCGCACTCTTTTAGCGTGAAAGGTGATAATTTTATTTCATCCGTCACACGTCCATACAAGCCTCCCCTGCTTCGAGAGAGGTTACTAAGCATCCAAGACGTAGCACTTCCACAAACTACAAGCATCACATTGTCGTGCCCATTACACCATCCGTTCCAGAAACTTTCGAAAGCGGGCAGGAAACGGCTGCGAGGTGTATCCATCCAGGGTAGTTCATCAATGAAGATGACCATACGCTGGCCATTATCGAGTTTCTGTAGCAGTTGTGTCAGCTGAAAGAAAGCCTCCATCCATGACTTTGGCTGCTTGAAGCCTTCAAGACCATGATTAAGCATCGAATAATAGAAACTCTCCAGTTGAGTCTTCATTCGATTCTTCTCGTCTTCCTGGTCAACTGGCGATACACCAGTGTGCTGAAAGGCGAATTTATCCTTCAGTGCCTGTTTGATGAGAAAGGTCTTACCAACACGCCGCCTGCCATACACAGCAACGAATTCTGGACGATCACTTTGGTAAAACCGTTCTAATTCTTCTATTTCTCGCTTTCTTCCGATTATTGTACTCATAATAGTCTTATTTTGCCGCAAAGATAGTCAATATATGGCAATCGGCAAAATATGACATAATTTATTCTGCCGATTATAAATATTATTAACATAAATGGCTAATCAATGCCCTAATTATAAAATCTGCGTAGCGCTTTTTGTGTAATAACTCAATAATTGTATCAAATGATATGAAAAGGACAGAAAAGGACTTGCACATTTCGTCCTTTCGCCTTAATTTTGCCGCCAAGTGTAAAAAACAGCTCACAAATGTTGCAACTTTCAGTAAAAATGCCTATCTTTGTCCCGTCAGTTGAGAAAGACTGGCGACATCGAGGAGAGCTATTAAGCTTTGACCCGTCTGAGAATCTGGAAAATTCAAGTGATAAGGGAAAAAGTCTGAAAGGCTGCTTCTCCTGCAGTAGCATATATACTGCTTGCTCCATCCTGGGGCCTGCTTACATATATACCTGCAGGTGTGAGCTGATTTCATTCTTATTATCACGGGTATTCCAGAACCTTCAGACTAAGGATGTCAAGAAGGCTCACACCCTTTGTGTGTATGTGGAATATCAATAACACAATTATCAATAACACAATTTAGAATTATGTTTTCAAAAGAATTAGAAAATCTGATCCAGGCAACGCTCGAAGACGGTGTTTTGGAAGAGAATAAAAAGGCTGCGCTTATCAAGCGGGCTGAGAGAGAAGGTGTTGATATTGCTGAGTTGGAAATCTACATCAATTCGTTGCTTCAGAAACGAGCAAGGGAGTTGGAAAACGAGAAAAATGCTGTAAGGAAGCAAGCAGAGAAAGAGAAGAAAGAAGCCTTCGGGCGTAAGTGTCCCAATTGTGGTGCCCAAGTACCGCCGCTGACGCTGAAATGCGAATGTGGTTATGAGTTTACTTCACAGAAGCAAGTTTCATCAGCTCAGATATTATCTGATAAGATAAATGAAATAACTAGGTCAACAAAGGATGAAGAAGAGCGAAATAAGTTAATAACTGATACTATTAATCTATTCCCCGTTCCCAATACTAGAGAGGATATAATAGAATTTTTGGCTCTTTCGTGGCCAAATGCAAAGAAGAAGGGAGGAATATGGGGCAGCAAATCAGGGAGATTAGTTGTCATAATCCCAACAATTATTTTATTAATTGCTGCATTTACAATAGTCGCTAAGGATGATTCCATAACTTATGGGGCATTGTTTGCGGTGTTACTGTTTTATGGGGCTCTTCTATATGTCCCCATATCCTTATACCTTTTAAATGTGGACAAATCACTATTGAATCACAATAAGTTAACTTCTGTATGGCGAACAAAATATGAGCAGGTTCTATTGAAAGGACGTAGTATTCGAGGTGACATGGATTTCCAAAAGCAATTGGACTATTATGAAAGTATGTTGAAAAAATAAATACCCACAAAACATATGAAGTTAAGTGAAAAACAAAAGCATCAATTTGGGGAGCTTTTTTTAGACCGATATCTGAAGCGTGGATTCGGTTCCATGAGCAAAAGCGACTTCGAATTGTTGATATTCGATATATTGCGTGTAATAGATTCAGGTGTTCATAAGTCAAACTATCAATGGAGTATCGATTTGCATATTCCTGAGACAAAGGTTAGAAAACTTGCCTATGAAGCAGATTTAGTATATCATGACTATGATGTTGATGCCTTAATTAAAAAGTTCTTCACGCTATTAAAGCAGAATATTTCAAAGTTTTCTTCTGATGGTAAGAAAATTCAGTTTGTAGTAGAAGATCGAAGTTTGCGAACCATGCTTTATGCTGATTTAAAAGAATTAGGCTATTTCGCAGACGCTTCCCATAATGGAGAAATTGTTTCCGTTGAACTACGTGCCTTTTCCAGTCTCTTAATGAAGTACTATCCCCCTGAATTTGCAAAACAAATGGAGGCAAAGGTTAAGAAATCGGCTACAACCCTTGACAAGACAGCAATACTTCAACAGTTTATTGAAGGAATAGCAAAAGGTACTGGTGAAACTATCCCTATAGGAATTAAAGACCTAATATTAGGTTTTACGAATCCTATAGAGTTAATAAACAAGATTTTCTTTTTCACAAATATATAAGGTATGGGACTATTCGGCAGAGGAAATGGCGGTGGAATGATGAATGTCATTCGCTGCGACGAAGAAGAATATATGGTGTGGAAATGGCGACCTGAAGGACAGGACGTCAATTCAACAACACGTGAGAATAGTATCAGATATGGCAGTTCGCTGAGAGTGAAGGACGGAGAAGTGGCCGTCTTCGTTTATAAACAGAAAGAGGGTCCCATCCAAGACTATATTGTAGGACCTTACGACGATACTATTAAAACGGCGAACTTCCCTGTTTTGAGCAGCATCGTTGGTCTGGCCTTTGGTGGTGAATCGCCCTTCCAGGCAGAGATATACTTTATCAATCTGGCAGGCAACAACCAGTTGCGCTTTGCTGTGCCATATTTTGACGTGTTCGACCCACGCCTGCCTGATCACGGTGTGCCGATGGCTGTCAGAGGAACGATGACCTTTAACATCACTGACTATAAGGGCTTCATCAAACTGAATCGTCTTATCAACTTCGACCACGAACAGTTCAGAAAGCAAATCAAGGATGCGCTGTTGAAATATGTGAAGGGAGTGGTTATGAATGTTCCTCGGGAGATGGGTATTCCTGTGGTGCAGATGGAAAGCCAGATTCTGAGCATCAATACGAAGGTGGAAGAATATCTGAAACCCCGTCTTGAGGCTGACTTTGGCGTGAACCTGAAAGGTCTCGATATTGGTACGCTGGAGATAGATAAGGAGAGCCCATATTATGATGACCTGCGTGCATTGACAGCTGGCAATACTGCAAAGACGCTGAATGCACAGACGGATGTGAACATCCGAAATCTTGAAGACACGCAGCGTATCAACGCTGCCAATATGGAGGAGACGCTTCGTGTGCAGCGTGAGGAAATGCAGCGTGCTCAACGTTTGCAGACAGAGACAAACTTTATGGGTGCTCATGCTCTGGATCAGCAGACAGAAGTACTCAAAACCGGTGCTCAAAGTCTCGGTCAGATGGGTAGTATGGGTGGTACCGGAGGCGGTGGCGGTTCGAACCCCGCTGGTATGATGGCAGGCATGATGATGGGCGGTGCTATGGGACAGCAGATGGCAGGTATGATGCACAGTATGGGGCAGCAGATGCAAGGAGCCATGAATACGCCTCCGCCAATCCCCAACGTGCAATACCATGTATCGGTAAATGGTTCACAGATGGGACCGTTCAACATGCAGCAACTGCAACAAATGGCTCAAAACGGGCAGTTGACACCACAGACATACGTATGGAAACAAGGAATGGCAAACTGGGACTTTGTCTGCAATGTGCCTGAACTGGCCTCGCTCTTTGCAGCACCAGGAACACCACCTCCGCCACCTCCTCCAACATTGTAGAACTATTAAATAATTATTACTATGGACGATCAAAGTTGTTTTTATATTGACAGACTTGTCGATTTTGGTTTGGGAATAGGCATCGCCAATCAGATGGTTGGTATCATGAATCAGTATATGCGCACGATGGATATACCTGGTTCCATCCAGCGGATGCAACAACCTGTACCTGCTATCTACTATGTGGCTATTGACAGAAATCAGATAGGGCCGCTAAACGATAGCGAGATGGCAGCGCTGATTGCTCAAAAGAAAGTGAATAAAGACACGCTGGCTTGGATGCCAGGATTGTTAGGCTGGAAACCGATAGAGCAGATACCTGCTATATTGAAATTAGTAGCATTAACCCCACCACCGTTGAGCGTATGAAGATTTCTGCTTTTCCCACTTTGCTGTTGCTTATTGTAGCAGCAGCCATTGGTTATTTAGCTTATGATATTGCAAACTCCAAAGCTGACCCTAATGACATCGTTGTTGGCATTGGGACAGGCGTTTCTATTTTGCTGACATTAGGATGCGTATTAGGTGTTTCGATAGAGGACGGCAGGAAGAATGTTAACTTGAAAGCGTGGAGCATCACGGCTTTTATAGTGGTGACCATCATCAATCTCTGCTTTGCAGTCATTGGCGTCTCTATGCCCTACTATTTGATAGTACTTGCACTTACGCTGGTCATCCATTTATGGGTAGTGTGGAAATTATCAAAAATTAAAAACGTTTAAATAGGAGTATGCCGAAAATCCTTAGAAGAGTAGGCAAAAATCAATTAATCTATGAAAAAACTAAATTTTTTATTAGTACTGATGCTTTCACTATTCATTGCATCTTGCGGAAACTCTGGAAAAGGAGGAAATGGTGAAAGTGATGGCGAAATTAAGCTCAAAGTAGATGCGGATTTAGGAGAACTCGGAGAATTCTTATCCGCAGATGATGAAGCCGTGATTAAATTGGAAGAAGCTGAAGAAGATGGGGAACAAGGATATCTTATAACTTCTTCATTGGGCGTTGATGTCGAAAAAGCCGTTGCTTCTGATTTCTCGTTTGGACTTGAAGCGAAAATTCTTGACAAAAGCCATATAGTTATTGCTGATTTCCCAAGTTTCGATATTGAATCCAAGAACGATTTTGATAATGAAGATTACACGAATGTTCTTTATCCTGGAGAAAAATGGGCTATAGTAAAAGAATTTATCAAAAAAGATGATTGGGATAAGGAAAAACAAGAAATGTGGGAAAAGATAAAGAAAGAAGGAGCTTATATAAGAATTGAACCCAATTATAGTGGTACTGCGAAATTTGTAGCATATAAAGGGGCTAAGGATTCTTCATCAGATGAAATTTCAAGTGAAGAAAATGACGAAGATGAGATTAGCGATGCTTCTGAAAGTGATTCTGAGGATTGGGATGCACTTTTGGAATCTTATGAGGAATATGTAGATAAATATATCTCATACATGAAAAAAGCAGCAAAAGGAGACATGAATGCTTTGAGCGAATATCCCGCATTACTCGAAAAAGCACAAGAGTTTAACGAGAAGATGCAAAATGCCCAAGGGGTTATGTCTTCATCTCAATGGTCTAGATATATTAAAATTACAAATAAAATGACAAAAGCTGCACAAGAAATGAGCAACTAAATCTCATTTTATCAAGTGGCCTCTATCTGGGGTCACTTGATATCTTATCCTAAGCCATATTTATGAAAACCAGTATTTTTAGCCTATTACTTATTTGCTTCTCATTACTTTTTACAATTCCTTCGTCCGCACAGACTAAAAGAACTTCAGCTGATGAATGGATTGAAATCAGTAGCGACGAGGACGTGACCATATTTTATAATTCTAACATAGTCACAGGAAAGAATGGTAATCACTTCGTATGGGTTAAGGCTGTCTATCATTCACCTGAATGGCAAAATTATTTTTCTCGGATGATAGATAGTAAGACGCCTGTTGTAACAACAAGAACAAAAGCTGAGTATGATGAAATATATAGTTTGGTAAGGGTTCGTCAAGTTATCTGTTATAGTAAAGCAGGAAAGAAGCTATATGACACTGGCGATGACAGATCTGCCGGATGGGGGTATGTGAATGCTAGTGACCCCGTAGGCATCGTTGGTGAGTATCTGGGGAGGTAGTGATGTTTTGCAGATAAAAAGTTCACAAGCTTCGGAAGTAGGGTGTTCAATATGATGTCCTTAATTTTATGCATATAGCGAGCATCCACATGGGGGACGTGGGCGTCATCGCCCGCGATGTCGCGTAAGCGGCAATGATACAGTAAGGGATGAGGATTGGGGGATGAGGACGCCCACGCCCCCGTGTGGATGCTCGCTGATGAAATAAACTGACATAAATCTATGTGTTTTTTCCTCTATTGGTTAGGAATAAACTACCGCCAAGTTTTCGAACAACTGATGAGCCGTATGCTTGGTATTAGCGGGGTGTGGCCCCAGAGCTGGACTGTGAAGCGCGAATACTACCATCTGGACCTTTGTGTCACTTACTCCAAAGACACAGGAAAGACCCACAAGGGCTGTCCTGTTGTTAGAGAGTGTGCTTTCTCAGAAGGCCGATTCCATTCTGGCTTTTTACGGCTGTCCCGAAGCCAAGCCATTGCAACAGATTTTCATTGGTTGCGGTATGAGTCATGCCGTCGGACTGTTAGATTTAAGTCGTAATATGGAGAAAAAGATAATACTATTAATGCTTATGGCACTCTTTTCTATGTTTGCCAACGCCCAGCAGATATCGTATATCAAGGCCGACGGGGCTTGGTATCAGGTGTATGATGAGGCTGGGAAGAAGGTCACCACGCTGTCGAAAAGTTCAATTGGAGAAGTGGTCGGCTGGGGCAGTGATTTCTTCGTGGCTGTAGACGGGGCTTGGGTGAAGACCTACGACATCAATGGCAAGAAGATATGCACACTCTCAAAGCAGACTGTAGGAGAGGTCATCGGCGTTTCCGGCAATACGTTTACCAGCCGCCAAAGCGCTTGGATATACATCTGGAACAAAGAGGGCAAGAAACTACAAACAAGGTCAGCGTAATGAATATCACCGATTTCAACGACCTTACTTTGGCAGTAAACCGTGTTCGTAATCTGGACACAGCGGGACAACCCTCTGTGTCCTAAATCTGTGGTGAAATATAACTTCAGAAACTTGAGTTAAATACGAATTTGTTATGGCAACAGTAGTTGTCATTCCTCATTTTTGAATTCCGTATGCGGCGTTGTGGCGGGGTGGGCTATCAGGTCGATGAGGATGTTCTCGCGCTTGCCGTTGGCAATGATGACGCGGATGCCTGCCTGCTGGACACGGACGGCGGTGGCGTACTTCGACTGCATGCCGCCGCGACCGGCGGAACTCTTCTCGGTCTGGATATAGTCGGAAAGGTCGGTGCCAGGCAGCACCTCCTTGATGAGCTGCGACTGCGGGTTGTCGGGATGACCGTCGTAGATGCCGTCAATGTTCGAGAGCAGAATGAGCGTGTCGGCTTCCATCATCTGGGCGATAAGGCCTGAGAGTTCGTCATTATCCGTAAACATCAGCTCAGTGACGCTGACGGTGTCGTTCTCGTTGACGATGGGCAGTACGTCGTTCTCCAGCATGACTTTCATGCAGGCCTGTTGGTTTTGGTACTGTTCGCCGGGCTCGAAGTTTTCCTTCATGGTGAGTACCTGCCCGACGTGGATGCCGAACTCGCGGAACAGGTCGTAGTAGAGTCCGACAAGTTTCACCTGTCCCACGGCCGAGAAGAGCTGGCGTTGCTCCACGCTGTCGAGACTGTGCTCGACGGTCAACTCACGCCGCCCGCAGGCAACAGCGCCAGAGGACACGAGAATGACTTCGAAACCGTGACTGCGGAGATTGGCTATCTGGTCGACGAGTGACGACACGCGGGTGACATCTAATTTGCCGTCTTTGCGCGTCAGTACATTAGAGCCTATTTTGATGACGATTCGATGCTTTTTCATAATGCTACGTCAATGATGTGTTCTATTTCGGGTTCTTCACCCATGATGCCTACAACGGTAATGATATCCAGACGGACTTCGGCATCGATGCAATGATACTTGATGTAGTGGTTCATGGCGCTTCGGAGGCTTTGCAGCTTTCTATAATCCACAGCATCTTCTGGGTCGCCAAACAAACGGTTACGCCGTGTCTTCACCTCGATGAATACCAGTGTCCCGTTCTCATCAGAGGCAATGATGTCGATGTCGCGGTGACCGGATTTCCAGTCACGCTCAACGATGGTATACCCTTTGCGCTGCAGGTAGCCTGCTGCAAGGTCCTCGCCCCATTTGCCTAATTCGTTGTGTGCAGCCACTTCACTGTTATGGTGATTTTACTTATTTCGCATCCTTCTGTCGAATCTCTACACGGCGAATCTTGCCGCTGATCGTCTTCGGAAGCTCATCCACAAACTCGACAATGCGGGGATACTTGTAGGGAGCGGTCTCCTTCTTGACATGCTGTTGCAGTTCTTTGACCAGGTCGTCGCCAGCCTTGTCCTTCCACTCCTTGCCGAGCACGACGGTGGCCTTGACCACCATGCCGCGGATTTCGTCAGGAACGCCGGTGATGGCACACTCCACGACGGCGGGATGGGTCATCAGCGCACTCTCCACCTCGAACGGGCCGATGCGGTAGCCGCTGGACTTGATGACGTCGTCAATGCGGCCCTCGAACCAGTAGTAGCCGTCTTCGTCGCGCCACGCCATGTCGCCGGTGTGGTAGTAGCCGTCGTGCCATGCCTCGCGGGTCTTCTCCTTGTCGCGGTAGTATTCCTTGAACAGTCCTATGGGCTTGCGGTCGCCCACACGGATGACTATCTCGCCCTTCTCACCATCCTCGCATCTGGTGCCGTCGGCACGCAGCAGGTCGATGTCGTACTGGGCGTTGGGGATGCCCATGCTGCCGGGTTTCGGTGTCATCCAGGGGAAGGTGCCGAGGGTCATGGTGGTCTCGGTCTGACCGAAGCCCTCCATCATCTGGATGCCCGTCTTTTCCTTGAACTTGTCGAAGACGGCAGGGTTCAGTGCCTCGCCGGCCGTGCAGCAGTATTCCAGACTGCTCAAGTCGTATTTCGACAAGTCCTCGCGAATCATGAAGCGGTAGATGGTGGGCGGTGCGCAGAAGCTTGTCACCTTGTATTTCTCCATCTGGCGCAACAGCGTGTCGGCATTGAACTTCTCGTGGTCGAAGACAAACACCGTTGCACCGGCAAACCACTGTCCGTAGAACTTGCCCCAGACGGCCTTGCCCCAACCGGTGTCGGCGACGGTCAGGTGGAGTGAGCCGGGATGCAAGTTATGCCAGAAGACTCCCGTCGTCAGGTGCCCCATGGCATAGAGGTAGTCGTGTGCCACCATCTTTGGCTCGCCGCTGGTGCCGCTGGTGAAGTACATCAGCATGGTGTCGTCGTTGTCATTGACAAAGGCGGGACGCTGGAACTTCGGAGCCTCTTGCCACTCTTTCCTCCAATTATGGAATCCTTCCACCTCGCCTAAGGCAATATACTGTTTCACCGTCGGACTCTCGGGCATAGCCAGCTTGATTTGTCCCGTGATATACTCGTCGTCGGCACAGATGATGGCCTTCACCGATGCCCGTGTATTGCGATAGACGTAGTCGTGCTTGGTCAGCATGTGGGTGGCGGGGATGACGATGGCCCCAATCTTGCAGAGTGCCAGCATGATGACCCACCACTCGTAGTGGCGTTTCAGAATCAACATCACCGGGTCGTTCTTGCCGATGCCCAGTGACTGCAGGTATGATGCTGCCTGGTCCGTCTGCTCCTTCAGCTCTGCAAACGTAGTGCGTATCTCTTCGCCCTGGTCGTTGGTCCATAGAATGGCCAGTCCCTCTGGTTTCTCCTCTGCCCACACATCCATCACGTCGTAGGCAAAGTTGAAGTTCTCGGGAATGATGAACTCCAGGTTCTTGTTGTAATCCTCGACAGACGAGAATTTCGTCTGTTTCAAAAATCTATTTAGGAGACCCTCCCCCTGCCCCTCCCTGTGAGTGAGGGGAGTAGATACTCCTTGCGCTTCTGTTTTCTTTTCCATATCGTTTTCGCGTTTTTTGTAGTTACGCCCCTCCATGTAGGGAGGGGTTGGGGGTGGGTCCTTATTCCACTGTGAATGCTAAGAACTTGACGGCCTTGTCACCGATGGCGAGCATGCCGTGGGGCTTCGTGGCGTCGAAGTAGATGCTGTCGCCCTCTTCCAGTTCGATGGTCTTACCACCAATGTAGAGTTGCATCTTGCCTTCGAGTACCATGTTGAATTCCTGACCCGGGTGCGTATTCTTATAGATGGTGCGTGCGCCGGGCTTTGGCTCGACGGTGACGATGAAGACGTCGGCCTTGTGGTTCACGAAACCACCGACAAGGCTTTGGTACTTGTAGGCCTTCGTGCGCTCGATGCTCATACCCTGACCCTTGCGTGTCACATAGTACGACTTCATGTGAGGTGCTTCTGCAAATATCAGTTCCTCCGTCGATACCCCGTACTTACGCGCAATCTTCATCAGGTTCGAAATCGTGATGTCGACCTCGCCTTTTTCTATCTTTTCATACTTCTCCACATTGATGCCGATGGTCTCTGCCATCTCGCTCACGGGAATGTCAAGCACGTCGCGCAATCCACGCAAGCGCTCACCAATCTGCTTTAGTTGTTCGTCCATAATTATCAATTATCAATTGTCAATTGTCAATTAGCGAATGCGTCACTTTGCTCCTGCCTTTAGTCCTCTGATAACTGCCGAGGTGAAACCAGCATGTTCCATCTCGTTCAGTCCCTTGATTGTCACACCGCCCGGTGTCGTCACTAAGTCGATGGCTGCCTCCGGATGCAATCCCGTTGCTTCCAACAGGGTCACGGCACCTTTCATCGTTTGCATGACAATGGATTTTGCATCGTCAGCCTTAAAGCCCAGCTCAACACCGCCTTCTGCGGCAGCACGAATATAGCGCATAGCGTATGCAATACCACAGGAGGCCAGCGTCGTACCTGCTGCCAGATGGCCCTCGTCCGTCAGAATGGTCTTGCCCATCGAGTCAAACAGTGACTTTACCATTTCGGTGTGTTGCTGTGTTGTCGCAATTGAAGGCACAAGAAATGTCATGGATTGTAGTTCTGCAATAGCGATATTGGGAATGCAGAGGAATGTAGGAATCATTTTCCCGTCCTTCTCAAGCCATCCCTGAATACTTTCTGACTTGACGCCGGCGGCTACGACAACGAGCGTCTGCTGGTCGTAGTCCATGACGTCGCGGATGCCTGAAAGGACTTGCTCTACCAGCCAGGGCTTTACCACGACGCACACGATGTCGGCACCTTGTGCCGCCAACTGGTTGCTGGGCGTTGCTGTGACGCCCATGTCGGCAAACTTGTCGCGAATCTGCCGTGAGGGGTCAGCAACGCAGATATCCTCGTTCTTTATAAAGTCGCCCTTGATAAGGCCTTCTACGATGGCACCACCCATGGCACCAGCTCCTATGATGCTTATTTTCATCTTTTTACTTTTCCCCTTATTATATTAATACTTCCTCAGCCTTAACCCTGATGAGTCTTTCTATGAAGTCGTCGGCTTCTGCCTTCGTCAGACACAAAGGTGGCAGCAGACGCAGGATGTTCTGACCGGCACAGCCTGTGAAGCAGTGCTCGTGCTTGATAAGCGGATTGCGTACCATCTTGTGCGGCATGTCGAGTTCGATACCGATCATGAGTCCGCGGCCGCGCACATCCAGGATGTGTGAACTGCCGATGTTGCGGATGCCCTCCATCAGGTAGTCGCCAACCACGCGGGCGTTCTCCACCAGGTTCTCTTCCTCGAAGACGTCGAGAACGGCCAGTGCTGCCGCACAAGCCAGGTGGTTGCCACCGAATGTCGTGCCTAACTGTCCATAGACAGGCTGGAACTCTGGGGAAATCAGCACGCCACCCATGGGGAAACCGTTGGCAATGCCCTTGGCCACGGTGATGATGTCGGGCTTGATGCCTAACCACTGGTGGGCAAAGAATTTTCCGCTACGTCCATAGCCGCATTGGATCTCGTCGCAAATCAGTGTGGCTCCGAAGCGCTTGCAGGCGTAAGCCAGGTCTTGGGCAAACTTCGGCGTAGCCATCTGGATGCCGCCAACACCCTGGATGCACTCTAAGATGACGGCGGCCACACCACCGCGTGACAACTCGCGAATCCACGGTTCGATGTCGTTCAGCGGCAGGAAGCGCACATGGTGATTGTCGTTGACGGGAGCAATAATCTTTGGGTTGTGTGTCACCTCTACAGCCAGACTGGTGCGCCCGTGGAACGCCTTCTCGCACGACAGGATGCGTGTGGCGTTGGGATTCTTGAACGATGCCAGCTTCAGGGCATTCTCGTTAGCCTCGGCACCGCTGTTAATCAGAAACAGCTGGTAGTCGTCATAGCCGCAGATTTTGCCCAGGCGTTCTGCCAGCTCTACCTGTAGCTTGTTGATGACGGAATTGGAGTAGAAACCGATGCGGTTCAACTGCTCCGTCACCTTTTTTATATAATGGGGGTGGGAGTGGCCTATCGAGATGACGGCATGACCGCCATACATGTCCAGGTACTCCTGTCCTTTATCGTCCCATACCTTGCAGCCTTGTCCCTTGACGATGTTGACGTCGAAGAGCGGATATACGTCGAATAGTTTCATGTTGTCTGACTCTTTTTATTCTTGATAATAATAGTTGTTTTAGAACGCGCTTGCTTTCAGTTTCAGTCCTGCCGTCTCGTCGATGCCGAACATGAGGTTCATGTTCTGGACGGCCTGACCAACGGCACCTTTCAGCAGGTTGTCGATGGCAGAGGTGACAAGTAGCTTGTCGCCGAATTTCTCGCAGTGTACCAGGGCCTTGTTGGTGTTCACCACCTGCTTGAGGTCGATGGCCTTGTCGCTGTAGTGAGTGAAGGCGGCATCGGCATAGAAGTCTTTGTAGGCTTCTACGATATCCTCGATGGGCGCTTTGGTGCGGATGACCGCTGTGCAGAAGATGCCGCGGGCAAAGTCGCCGCGATAGGGGATGAAGTCGATGTCGGCATTGAGGTAGCCCTGAACTTGTGTCAGCGACTGTCTGATTTCGGCGATGTGCTGGTGCTGGAAGGGCTTGTAGATGCTCAGGTTGTTGTTACGCCATGAGAAGTGGGTGGTGGCACCTGGCTTCTGGCCGGCTCCTGTTGAACCCGTAATGGCATTGACGGCAACATCTTCCTTTAGAATATTAAGGTGTGCAGCAGGCAGCAACGCTACCTGGATACAAGTGGCGAAACAGCCGGGGTTGGCGACATGCTGCGCCTGCTGAACCTCTTCCTTGTTAATCTCGGGCAGGCCATAGACGTAGTCGTGGTTGCCCTTGATGCGGAAGTCCTGCGCCAGGTCGATGATTTTTACTTTTGCGGGAATGGTATGCTCCTTGAGGAATGCCTCACTCTTCCCATGGCCGAAGCAGAAGAATACCACATCGACCTGGTCGAAAGGCATCTCGTCGGTGAACTTCAAATCGGTATCGCCAATCAGGCCTTCGTGCACATCACTCACCAGATTGCCTGCATTGCTCTCTGAATTGGCAAAGACAATCTCAGCTTCAGGGTGGTTTAGCAACAGCCGGATGAGTTCACCACCCGTATAGCCTGCTGCACCTAATATTCCTACTTTAATGGCAGACCCTCCCCTTTGCCCCTCCCTGTGAGGGAGGGGAGTAGATACTCCTTTCGTTATGCTGTTTTTCTCCATATTCTATTCTGTTCTTTAGGTAATTACTCCCCTCCCTCACAGGGAGGGGTAGGGGGTGGGTCTCCTATCTTTTCTCGTCCTTATGTATTCCGTAGTAAACGCGGAGCGGGGTAGAGCTGACCTTGATGAAGCCCTTGGCCTCGTCGGCTGTCCATCCGGTCTGGGTCTCGCCGTACTCGCCGAGCTTGCTCTTGGTGAGGTCGTTGACAGAGTCAATGCCCACAGTCTCGAAACTGTATGGGCGCAATTTCAGGATGGCCGTACCCGTCACGTTGCGCTGTGACGATGTCAGCATGGCCTCGATGTCGGGCATCACCGGCTCCAGATACTGGCTTTCGTGCAGGAACATGCCGTACCAGTTGGCTACCTGGTCCTTCCAGTACTGCTGCCACTTCGACAGCGTCGACTTCTCCAGCAGGCGGTGAGCCTCAATGATGAGCTTGGGGGCTGCGGCCTCGAAGCCTACGCGGCCCTTGATGCCGATGATGGTGTCGCCCACGTTGGCATCACGGCCGATGGCGTATGAAGCACCAATCTCCTCAATCTTCTGGATGGCTTTGATGTGGCTGTCAAACTTCTCGCCGTTGACTGCTACTATCTCGCCCTTCTCAAACTGAATCTTCAGCAGCGACTCCTTCTCCGGGTTCGTCACATGCTTCAGGTAGGCCTCTTCGGGCAGTCCCTGCGTGGGGTCGAGCAGTTCGCCGCCGCAGATGCTGGTGCCCCAGATGCCTACGTTGTACGAATACTTCAGCTTGGTGAAGTCGGCGAAGTAGCCGTTGGCGTTCAGGTAGTCCACCTCTTCCTTACGTGTCAGGTTGCGGTCGCGCGTCAGGGTGATAATCTCCACGCCGGGAGCCATCACGAGGAAGGTCATGTCAAAGCGAATCTGGTCGTTGCCGGCACCCGTCGAACCATGGGCGATGGCGTCGGCACCGATCTCCTTGGCATAGCGAGCAATGGCGATGGCCTGGAAGATGCGCTCTGACGATACGCTGATGGGATAGCAGTTGTTACGCAGGACGTTGCCGAAAATCATGTATTTCAGCGACTTCTCGTAATACTCCTGGGTGACGTCAAGCGTCACGTATTTGACTGCGCCCAGCTTGTAGGCATTCTCTTCATTCCTCTTCAGCTGTTCTGCCGAAAAACCTCCCGTGTTGGCACAGGCGGCATATACCTCATAACCTAACTCCTTGGTCAGATACATCACATTGTAGCTGGTGTCCAAACCACCACTGAAGGCTACTACTACTTTCTTCTTGCTCATATCTTTTATTTTTTACCTTTTTACTTTTTTACCTTTTTACCTTTTTACTTTTCATCAAGTGCCTTGATGCGCTCGATGACCTCCTCGGGTATCTTCGCGGGCAGGTGCTCTTCGGGGTCGTAGAGCATCGCCGTGCAGATGCAGTACTTGCGCCCTGTGCGGTGCAGCACGTCGACATTCACACAACCCTCACAACCGCGCCAGAAGGCTTCGTCGTCGGTCAGGTCGGCAAAGGTCACGGGCTGATAGCCCAGCTCGGTGTTCATCTTCATCACCGCAGCACCGCTTGTCAATGAAAAAATCTTAGCGTGTGGCCAGCGTGTACGGGCCAGCGAAAACGTCATGTCCTTGATTTTCTTGGCTACGCCCAAGCCGCGGAAATCGGGATGGACGATGAGACCTGAGGTCGTGACATATTGCTTGTTGCCCCACGTCTCGATATAGCTGAAACCGGCAAATGTGTCACCACGGAGGGCTATCACTGCCTTGGCCTCCTTCATTTTTGTTGCCAGATATTCGTGGGTGCGTTTGGCAATACCTGTGCCACGAACCTTGGCAGCATCGGCAATGGTCTGCAGGATGGTGTCCACATAGACCTCATGCTCAGGACCAGCCACAAAAACTTCTATTTCTTCTTTTGGTTCCATTTAACTATGAACTATGAACTTTCAACTATGAACTAATTCTCATCTCATGTTCGGTACCACTTGGCTCAGGGCCTCAATGACCTCGTCTTTGGTGACGCCTTGGCGGATGACAATAAAGATGGTGTCGTCGCCGGCAATGGTACCTAATATCTCCTCAATATGACTGTTGTCGATGTTGTAGGCAATGCTGCTGGCATATCCGGGACGAGTCCTGATGACACCCATGTTGCCCGAAAAGTTGATGCTCATAAAACCGGGTACTTGCATCATTTCATGTACCGACCGGGGGGTGCTTACGCGTTTGTACATCGTCTCATTGGGCAACACATAGACATAATTGCCACGCATCGTGGCTGCTTTGGCTACCTTTAGTTGCTTTAAGTCGCGGCTCAACGTGGCCTGGGTCAGTTGGAAACCTTCTTTTTTCAAGGCTTCCAGTAACTCGTCCTGACTACCCAACTCCTGGCTGGAGATAATCATTCTTAGTGCTTCCAATCGGTCGTTCTTGACTCTCATCTTAGTATATTTATTCAAATTTGGCTGCAAAAGTACAATTATTTTTGCATTCGACCAAATAATTCTGCATATTTTTGCAGAACTTTTTGTTTCTTTCCGATTTTGCAGTCTCTTCATCTTGAAAACCTGCACGTTCGCAAGTCCTCTAAGTGCCTTCCATCCTTTTTAGCACGGCACGAAGGTAACTTGTAGTGCCGTGTAAATCCTCCTTCCTATATAATATTATAATGTATAGTCTTGTTTTTGCTTGACTTTTGTCAATA
>CAMHJQ010000035.1 GCA_946185485.1 uncultured Prevotellaceae bacterium
GCACTTTTAGGTGACATAGTTACCAAAAAGTAGGAATTGTGATGTTATCGGACTTTCGTGAAACTGACGTTAACTTAGATTAACTAAGTGTAATTTGGAAATTCGGTAACTATTGGGTACCTTTGCCGTGTAAACACATAAATAGTAAATCGTAAATTGAAATGGCAGATATTAAAGCAGAGTACTTGGCTTGTCCAATCAGACAAGTAGTGAGTCGTTTTGGCGACAAGTGGTCTATGCTGGTGCTCTATATGCTTCACACCAGCGAGACTGGCGTATTGCGCTTCAATGAGATCCGTCGGCTGATGACGGACTGTTCCCAGAAGATGCTCTCGCAGACGCTGAAGAATCTGGAGCAGAGTCACCTTGTTCATCGTGAGGTCTATCCGGAGGTTCCACCCCGAGTGGAGTATTCCCTGACAGATACAGGCAAATCGCTGATGCCAGCACTCACAGCTCTGATAGCCTGGGGCAAGGAGCATTTCAATGAAGTGGTAACAGATTAAGATTGGGTCTGTCAATGACGTTACGCGAACTCATACAATCAGTGGATTCTGAGCAATACAGCGAATCGCCGCTATATCAGAAACTGCGTGAGACGACCTTCAGAAAGCAAAGATTATCAGATAAATTTATATATGGATCGTAGTGCTCAAATCATTCAAACAAGTTGGATAGGCATAGTTGCTAATGTCCTCTTGGCAAGTTTCAAGGCTGCTGTGGGCCTTTTGGCTAACTCAGTCGCTATTGTGATGGATGCAGTAAACAACCTCAGCGATGCGTTGTCAAGCGTCATCACTATTGTTGGAACAAAACTGTCTCAACGACCGGCAGACAGAAAGCATCCCTTCGGTTTTGGCCGTATTGAGTATTTTAGTGCCATTATTATTGCTGTCATTATATTGTCGGCAGGCATCACCTCGCTCATTGAGTCGGCCAAGAAGATTATATATCCCACACAACCAGAATATACCGAGACAACACTCATCGTCATCGTTGTAGCGATTATCGTGAAACTGGTGTTGGGGAGATATGTCAGGAATAAGGGGATGCAACTCAATAGTGATGCCCTGATAGCTTCAGGCTCAGATGCGCTGTTTGATGCCATTATAACCTTGGCAACTCTTGTCTCGGCTGGCGTTATGCTATTGTGGGGTGTCTCGCTTGACGGTATTCTTGGTGTTCTCATTTCCATTGTCATCATCAAGGCAGGTGTAGAAATGTTATCCTCTCCAGTCAACGAACTGTTAGGCGTCAGTATTTCTGCCGAACTCACTAATCAAATCAAAAAGGAAGTCTCTGAATTCGAAGGAGTACACGGCGTTTATGACCTGATACTCCACAATTACGGTCCGGACATGAAGATGGGTTCGCTACACATCAACGTTTATGACACCATGTCGGCCCACGATATTCACGGTCTGACTCGCAAGATTACCATGCATATGCTGATGCGTCATGGTATTGTTCTGACCGTTGGTATCTATGCCATAGCAACAGGAGATAACAAACGTACAGAGTTGCAGACAACAATCTTGCAGGCTCTTGTTTCAAATAAGGATATTGTTCAGGTTCATGGTTTCTATTATTCAGAAAAGGAGAATCTGATTTCAGCCGATGTTGTTCCTGACATTTCCATTCACGATGACAAAGCTTTTGTAAGCCATCTCATCAACGAGATTCAGCCTTTGGTGCCTGGAATACACTTAGAAATAGTGGTTGACCATAATTATAGCGAGTAAACTCAATTCCTGCATAGTATTTACAGGTATTACAACGTAGCTATGCTACCCCCCTTCAAATTACTAAGGTACATAGGATTTGTTTTGAGCTTTTTGCTTAAATACATTTAAATCTGTGACAAAATAATGGTGGAATGCTGCAAATACATTATCTTTGCATTCATCAAGTGTGTATTATGAATAAGATAGTATTAATTACGGGCGCAACAAGCGGCATAGGACTGGCTTGTGCAAGGAAGTTTGCCGAGAATGGCGACAAACTGATTCTGACTGGCAGGAACGAGCAACGCCTGGCGGAAATCAGGAAGGATTTGACAGAAAAAGGTACGGAAGTGCTGACATTGGCTTTCGATGTGAGAGACCGCGAGAAGGCAAAGAAGTTCGTCTTTGGCCTTCCTGCCGATTGGCAGCATATTGATGTGCTGGTCAACAATGCTGGACTCGCCTTGGGCTTAGAGCCAGAGTATGAAGGCGACTTCGAAGATTGGGAAACGATGATCGATACGAACATCAAGGGCTTGCTGACGATGACGCGTCTGGTGGTGCCTGGCATGGTAGCGCGCAACAGTGGGCATGTCATCAATGTGGGCTCAGTGGCTGGCGATGCTGCATACGCCGGCGGCAATGTGTATTGCGCCACAAAGTCTGCCGTCAAGGCACTGTCTGACGGACTCCGTATAGATGTGGCCAATACGGCTATCCGCGTAACGACTCTGAAGCCTGGACTTGTCGAGACAAACTTCAGCAATATCCGTTTCCATGGTGACAACGAACGGGCTGCCCATGTCTATAAAGGCATTACACCACTGACAGGCGATGATATTGCCGATGTAGCCGTCTACGCTGCCAATGCTCCCGCTCACGTCCAGATAGCCGAGGTACTCATCCTTGCTACCCATCAGGCCAGCGGCAGTGTAATCAGTAGGAGTTAGTTGAGGTATGCCGATGTCCTCGGGCTGTCCGAAAGACTTCATGGACAGTCCGCCTTGTCACATGATTCGTAATATGAAATATTAGTTAAAAAGTGTGGAGAGTTTCCCTGTTTGGAAAAAAAATGTTACTTTTGTAAAATGTTAGCAAGACACTAACTATAAACAATAATACAAAATGGAAAAACCGCAAGAGAATGGTAACAAAGCTTACCTCTATGGAATTGTGCTGGTAGCCGTCTTGGGCGGGCTACTGTTTGGTTACGACACGGCAGTCATCTCCGGTGCGGAGAAAGGCCTGCAGGCATTTTTTATGGAGTCGAAGGACTTTCAGTACACCGACGGATGGCATGGCTTTACGTCTGCTTCCGCGTTGATAGGCTGTATCATCGGCTCGGCCCTCTCGGGCTTCATGGCTACACGCCTGGGACGTAAGCGCTCGCTCATCATCGCAGGTCTCCTGTTTTTCATCTCGGCATTAGGATCGATGGACCCGGAATTCCTGTTCTTTACCTATGGTGAGCCTTCTTACTCGCTGCTGATTATGTTCAACGTCTACCGTGTCCTCGGAGGTATTGGCGTAGGTCTGGCCTCTGCCATCTGTCCGATGTATATCAGCGAGGTGGCACCTAGCAGCATCCGCGGCATGTTGGTGTCTTGCAACCAGTTTGCCATCATCTTCGGTCAGCTGGTGGTCTACTTTGTCAACTTCTTCATCCTGGGTGATCACATCCAGCCGTTGGTGGAGGAGATGGGACGCGGACTGGCTGCCATCAATCCTGCTGCTCAGTGGACGGTGACGACGGGCTGGCGCTATATGTTTGGTAGCGAGGCTGTCCCTGCCGGACTCTTCGCCCTGCTCATCTGCTTCGTGCCTGAGACCCCGCGTTACCTCGTTTCTGTAGGTCAGGACGACAGGGCGCTGAAGATACTCCAGAAGATCAATGGCGACGAGCGTGGTGCATACGTGCTGAAACGCATTAAGGAGACCATCACCATCAAGGTAGAGCCTATCATGACCTACGGTGCTATGTGTATCTTCGTCGGCGTCATGCTCTCTGTCTTCCAACAGGCCGTCGGCATCAATGCCGTGCTCTACTATGCTCCGCGTATCTTCGGCGACATGGGCATGGACGACCCAATGATGATTACTGTCTTCATGGGTATCATCAACATCCTCTTCACCCTGGTAGCCATCTTCACCGTCGAGAAATGGGGACGCAAACCCCTGCTCATCAGTGGTTCGTTGGGCATGGCACTGGGAGCCTTCGGCGTAGCAGCAACCTTCGGCCATGCCGGCATGGAGTTGGTGACGGCTGTCTCCATCATGGTCTACTCTGCATCGTTCATGTTCTCGTGGGGCCCCATCTGCTGGGTACTCATTGCCGAGATATTCCCCAACACCATCCGTGGTCAGGCAGTGGCTGTTGCCGTGGCATTCCAGTGGATTTTCAACTTTATCGTCTCCAGCACCTTCGTGCCGATGTTTAATATGCACCTGACGGAGGGTGACGACTTCGGTCACTGGTTCACCTATGGACTCTATGGCATCATTTGTATCGCAGCAGCCCTCTTCGTCTGGCGACTGGTACCCGAGACCAAGGGTAAGACGCTGGAGGATATGAGTAAGCTTTGGAAGTGGGAGGGTTACGATGCCGTCCACCGTCTTGAGAAAGTATTTGAGTAATGCACTAATTGATAATTGATAATTGACAATTGATAATTATATGAAACGAATTCTTGTTGCAGAAGACAACGACAGCAACTACATGTTGATGAGCTATATCCTGAAGAAGGACTATGAGTTTTTTCGTGCCAAAAACGGCCAGGAGGCTGTGGAGAAGGCGCTTGTCGAGAAACCCGACCTCGTGCTGATGGACATCAAGATGCCCGTGATGGACGGACTGGAGGCGACGCGTGTCATCAAAGCCCAAGTGCCTGACCTGCCGATTATCGCCCTGACTGCCAATGCGTTCGACAGCGATCGCATGGCAGCCAGAGAGGCGGGCTGCAACGACTTCCTGTCGAAGCCCGTCAATGCATCCCTCTGTCTGCAGACTATCAAAAAGCATCTGGAGTAAGTCCTTGGGTGTAACATGCTAAATGAAAGAAGGGAAGTTCCGCGGAACTTCCCTTCTTTCATGGTTTCTAAAACAGCTTTGGCTACAGGTATCCTAACCAGCGCAGGATGTCGTTGAGGTTGGCGACGACCATGAGGAGGATGAGGATGCCGAAACCGACATACTCGGCCTTAATCATGAAATTCTCAGAGGGCTTGCGGCGGGTAATCATCTCGTAGAGCAGGAACAGCACATGACCGCCGTCGAGGGCGGGAATGGGCAGGATGTTCATGAAGGCGAGGATGATGCTGAGGAAGGCCGTCATCTTCCAGAACATATACCAGTCCCACATGGGTGGGAACAGGCTGCCGATGGCTCCAAAGCCACCTAATGACTTGGCCCCCTCGGCCGAGAATACATACTTCATGTCGTCAACGTATGATGCCAGCACATGCCAGCCGTACTTGATGCCGGCAGGGATGCTCTCCAGGAAACCGTATTCCACCGTCGTAGGTTTATATATTCCCGATATGCTCTGTACTACGAAGCCCAACTTAAGATCGGACGTCAGGGTGACGCTTGTCGTGTCACGCTGTGTAGAGAGAGACTGGTCGGCTGCGTGTTCGATGACGAGGGTAACTGTACGGGCCTTCAGAGAGTCGGCCTGCGTCTTGGCTGTCAGCAGCAGGTCTTCGCGGCGGCCCAGCTGGTCGATGAACTCATTGTAGGAGTCGATGGGGGCATCGTTGAAAGCCAGGATGCGGTCGCCCTTCTTCATGCCAATCTGTGCTGCCGGCGTGCCAGGTAAGACGCTGTCGATGACGGCAGGCAACAGGGGACGCACAAACGATGGGTTGGCTTTGAGCATGCCCAGCAGGTTGAGATCACCCGGCAGTGTGATGCTCATAGGTTTACCGTCTCGGATGATGTCCACGCGATGGGCCTCAGAGATGTCGCGGTAGAGGTCGGCAGAAAAATCCTTGAACGGCTTCACGTCCGTACCTATTAATATATCACCGTCCTTGAAACCATACGATTTGGCCTCCTGGTTGAACTTCATGCCTAACGTCATGTCCTTGACTGGGATGTAGGTGTCACCCCAGTAGAACAAAATCATCGAATAGATGAACAACGCCAGCAGAAAGTTGACCAGCACGCCGCCTATCATGATCAGCAGTCGCTGCCAGGCAGGCTTGGAGCGGAACTCGTAGTCCTGGACGGGCTGCTTCATCTGCTCTGTGTCGAAGCTCTCGTCTATCATGCCCGCTATCTTGCAGTAGCCACCCAGCGGCAGCCAGCCGATGCCGTACTCCGTGTCGCTGTTCTTGGGTTTGAACTTGAACAGACTGAACTTCCAGTCGAAGAAAATGTAGAACTTATCTACCCTGACTCCGAAGAGTTTGGCGAAGAAGAAGTGACCACCCTCGTGCAGCAGTACCAGCAGCGAGATGGCCAGCATGAACTGTAATACTCTGATTAAAAATACTTCCATCTAATTATTTACCTTTTTACTTTTTTACTTTTTTACCTTTTCTATTAGTTCCGTAGCAATGCGGCGGGCCTCGGCATCAGTCTGGATATACGTGTCGTAGTCGGGCGCAGCCGAGTAGGTGCAACGCTGCATGGTCTCGGCGATGATGTCGCTCATCTGGAGGAACGAGCAACGGTCGTCCAAGAAGCCTCGGTTGACGATTTCGTTGGCTGCATTGACGATGCAGGGCATGTTGCCACCCTTCAGGATAGCCTCGAAAGCCAGTGCCAGACAGCGAAACTTCTTCAAGTCGGGTTCGAAGAACTCCAGCTTCTGGGCAAAGAAGTCCAGCCTGCTGCCACTCAGCGGCAAGCGGTCGGGATAGGAGAAGGCATACTGGATGGGCAGCCGCATGTCGGGCACGCCCAGCTGTGCCTTGACGGCACCGTCGCAGAACTGCACTGCCGAGTGGACGATGCTCTGCGGGTGTACCAGCACCTGTATCTGCGAGGCGTTGACACCGAAGAGCCATTTGGCCTCGATGACCTCGAAGCCCTTGTTCATCATCGTTGCCGAGTCGATGGTAATCTTGGCACCCATGTCCCAGGTGGGATGGCGCAGGGCATCGGTCTTGGTGACGTGCTGCAACTGCTCCATCGTGAATTGGCGGAAGGGACCGCCGGATGCTGTGAGCAGGATTTTTTCTATCGGGTTGTTGCCCTCGCCAGCCAGGCTCTGGAAGATGGCTGAGTGCTCGCTATCGACCGGCAGTATGGGTACGTGGTACTGGTTGGCTAATTGGCATATCAGCTCGCCGGCTACCACCAGTGTCTCCTTGTTAGCCAGTGCGATGGGCTTGCGGGCCTTGATGGCATGGATGGTGGGTGACAGTCCTGCGAAACCTACCATGGCTGTGAGCACCATGTCGATGGGTCCTGCCTGTACGATGTCGTCAAGGGCCTTGGCACCGGCATATACCTTGATGTCGGGCAGGTCGTCCATCAGTCGGCACAGCTCGTCATAGCGCTGTTCGTTAGCCACGACGACGGCAGCGGGGTGGAACTTGTGAGCCTGCTCAGCCAGCAGCTCTATGCGGTTGTTAGCCGTGAGACAGTAGACTTCATACAAGTTGGCGTGTTCCTCAATGACTTGCAAAGCCTGTGTACCTATCGACCCCGTGGAGCCGAGAATGGCTATTTGTCGTTTTTTCATAGTTCTAATAGTCCTTTGGGAATATTCATGGTGATACGTTTCCCTTTCCAGTCGATGTCCGTGATGAGGTCGTCGTTGGCAGGAATCAGCGTGCCGCCCTCCAGTTCGAAGAGGATGTTAGCTGTCTGGTCGTCAATGGCTACAATGTTTCCGACGGTTTTGCCGTCTGATGCATCCACAATATCGAAGTCCACAAGACTTGCCAACGAAGGCATCTCGTCTGCCTCTCCAGCCAGGGCGCGGGGGAAATAGACCTCGCAGCCAGTCAGTTCAGCGGCACGCTGCTGCGTATCGATGTCGCAGAACTTCACCAGGCATGTGCTGTCGTTGCGGAAGCGGTACTCCTCCATGTAGAAGGGCACCAGGATGCCGTCCACGTCCAGCACCAGGTAGTCGGCGTCTACGCGGTCGAAGATGTCGTCGTCGAACTGCAGCGACACCTCGCCCTTGATGCCGTGGGCTTTGCCGATACGACCTATCTTGTAAACTTCTTCTGCTTTTATCATATTCTCTCTATCTTGGCACCGAGGGCGTTCAGACGGTCTTCAATATGCTCGTAGCCACGGTCTATCTGTTCGATGTTGCTGATGGTGCTGGTGCCATTGGCACTCATGGCAGCTATCAGCAGGGCGATACCGGCGCGGATGTCAGGACTCGACATGCGCTGGGCCCTGAGTGCACGGCAGCGGTCATGGCCTACGACGACGGCGCGATGCGGGTCGCAGAGGATGATCTGGGCACCCATGTCGATGAGTTTGTCGACGAAAAACAGGCGGCTCTCAAACATCTTCTGGTGGAACAGCACGGAGCCACGGGCTTGTGTGGCTACCACGATGAGCACGGAGAGCAGGTCGGGGGTCAATCCCGGCCAGGGTGCGTCGGCCAGCGTCATGATGGTACCATCGATGAACGAGTCTACGATGTAGTGCTTCTGGTGGGGAATGAAGAGATCGTCTCCGTCTGTCTCTATCTTGACACCCAGTCGGCGGAAAGCGTCAGGGATGATGCCGAGGTTCTTCAGTGAAACGTCTTTGATGCGCACACCATTGCCGCACATGGCTGCCATACCGATGAACGAGCCTACCTCAATCATGTCGGGCAACAGACGATGCTCCGTCCCCCTCAGACTCTTGACACCGACGATGGTCAGCAGGTTGGAACCGATGCCGCTGATGTTGGCTCCCATGCGGTTGAGCATGTGGCACAGCTGCTGGATGTAGGGTTCGCAGGCAGCATTATAGATGGTGGTGGTACCCTCGGCCAGAACGGCAGCCATGATGATGTTCGCCGTACCTGTTACCGATGCTTCGTCAAGCAGCATGTAGGCCCCTTTGAGCTTTAAGTTTTGAACTTTAGACTTTGAACTCGAGGCGGCACTGATTTCGTAGACGTCGCGATCGGTGATGTGGTGAAATTTGGCTCCCAGCTTGGCAAATCCCAGAAAGTGGGTGTCCAGTCGGCGACGCCCAATCTTGTCGCCGCCAGGCTTGGTAACGATGGCCTTGCCCATACGTGCCAGCAGCGGACCGATCATCAGTACCGAGCCGCGCAGTTGGGCACACTTATGTACAAACTCATCGCTCTCCAAGTATTTCAGGTCCAACTCGTCAGCCTGGAAGGATAAAGCGTTCGTAGTATGATGAACTGGCTTCACCTTCACACCGATGTCCTTCAACAACTGGATGAGGTTGTTGACGTCACGGATGTCGGGGATATTGTCGATGGTGACAGGTTCGTTGGTCAACAGTGTGGCACAGATAACCTGTAACGCCTCGTTTTTTGCACCCTGTGGCGTGATGGCACCGCTGAGCAGGTGACCACCTTCTATCTTGAATGATGCCATATATTATTTACTTTTTCTTCTTGCGTTTGCCGGAGCCTTCGTTGGTAGAAGGCTTTTGAACCTGGTCGAAATGGAACGTCGATAGGTCGAGCTGAATGATGCCATCGGTGAAGCGTGCCAGATCGTCAACCACTTTCTCGTCATCCATAGAACCATGTCCCCAGGCTGCCAGGCTACGTTTCATCTGGTTGGCAGTCTGGCGTGTCAGCTCGTCGCGCTCAGCACCAGCAGGCATCGTCTTCAACTTTTCAAAAGTCTCAGCCAGCAACAGTCCATAGTGGCGCAGGTAGGGCTTTTCACTACCCGGGCGCTTCATGGGTTGAGGCTTGGTGAGAATCTTTTCGGCATTGTTGACGTCGTAGGGCCAGTCGATGTCGAGCTGCTTGTGGCTCATGAGGTACAGGTGGTCCCACAGCGTTTGCTGGTAGTCGGGAGTGGTGCGCAACTGGGGATTCTTGTTCTCCATCTGTCGCACGATGGTTTGGGCGCAGAGGTTGCGCTCTTCCTTGGTAGGTAGGCTTACTGCCAGCTCTATCATCTTCTGTATTTCACGACCATATTCAGGCATCACCAGTTTCTCTCGCTGGGTGTTGTAGTCTAATCCTTTGATATTCATCTATGTATTTTGCTGTTTGACTATTTTGCTATTTGACAATTTGACTGTTTTACCTTCATTAAAGCAGCGGCTTGGGTTTGATGGCTACGAAGTCCTTCAGGTAGAACGGTACGAAATAGGCCACGTCTTCGAATTGCCCGTTCAGGAATCGCTTCTCAGCCAATGGCTGCATCCATTTAGCCAGTGGCTCCATGCCGTCTATGTAATGGGCATTGGGATGGTTGATGGTGTCCATACACTTGGCAGCACCAGGTCCGAAGAAGTAGATGGGGCGCTGGTCCAGGTATTCCTTATAGGTGTTGGCATCGACGATGTCGGCACTCACGGGACGTACTGGTTTCAAAGCTCGGTCGTAGAGTGCGGCATATACCTCCATGCGTCGTGCGTCAAGCATGGGGCAGAGCAGCGGTTCTGGCGAGTCGGCTGATGCAGAGCCGGCAATGATCTCGCGCAGCAGTACTGGCACGCAGAGCAGTTCCAGCGTGGGAACAGCCAGCAGTTTCAGGTCGCGTCCGTAGCAGATTCCCTTAGCCATTGACACTCCGATGCGCAGCCCTGTATAGGAACCTGGGCCGCAGCTGACGGCGACGGCATCAAAGGGAATGGCGTGGTTGTCGGTGAATGACAGGGCCTCGTCAACCATCGTCCCCAGCTTCTCGGCTCCAGCGCCATGCTCGCCGTGTTCCACTTGTTCGAAGATGCACTGGCCGTCCTCTGTGACAGCCACGGAGCAGGCATTGGTGCTGGTTTCAATATGTAGAATGGTAGCCATATTCTTTTATACCTTATATATTTTAAGGTGCAAAGGTACGAAAAATAGTGTAATAATCCTCTTATTTCATAATTATTTTGTACCTTTGCAACCATATTTAAGAAAAAACGCATTATCATGATACAGTCAATGACGGGCTACGGCAAGGCTGTCGTAGTTTACAAGGGAAAGAAAATCAATGTAGAAATCAAGTCGCTCAACTCGAAGCAGCTCGACTTGACCACGCGTATTGCTCCCCTCTATCGCGAGAAGGAGATGGAAATCCGACAGCTCATTGCCGAGCGCGTTATCCGTGGAAAGGTGGAATTCTGTCTCTGGGTAGAGAAGGATGCCACTACGGATGCTGTGCCGGTGAACACGGCGCTGATGGACAGCTATTATCAGCAGTTGCGCCGCTTTGCCGACGACCACCAACTGTCTGGCACAGACTGGATGACGACGCTGGTTCGCATGCCTGACGTGCTGACGAAGACAGAAGTGGAAGAGCTTGACGAAGAGGAGTGGACAGTAGCCTGTCAGGGTGTCCGCGAGGCTGTCCAGCATCTGGTGGACTTCCGTACCCAGGAGGGTGCTGCCTTGGAGCAGAAATTTGCCGAGAAGGTCGACAACATCGAACGGCTGATGCTATCGATAGAGCCATACGAGAAGAGTAGGGTAGAGAAGATCCGTCAGCGCATCATTGATGGCTTGAAGCAGATTCCTGGAGCGGAATATGACAAGAACCGCCTGGAACAGGAGCTGATCTATTATATCGAGAAGTTGGACATCAGTGAGGAGAAACAGCGCTTGGCCAACCACCTGAAGTATTTCCGCGAGACCATGGCTGACCACCCCGGACAGGGCAAGAAGTTGGGCTTCATCGCGCAGGAGATGGGACGTGAGATCAATACGACGGGCTCGAAGTCCAATCAGGCCGAGATGCAGAACATCGTCGTCATGATGAAGGACGAACTCGAGCAAATCAAGGAACAAGTGCTCAACGCGCTTTAGGGCAGTTCATAGTTCATAATTCATAGTTCATAGTTATGAAAGGGAAGATGTTAATCGTGTCGGCTCCCAGCGGTAGTGGTAAGAGCACCATCGTCAATTGGTTGATGCAGGAGCACCCGGAGTTGAGACTGTATTTCTCCATCAGCTGTACCAGCCGTGCCCCGCGTGGTACGGAGCAGAACGGTGTGGAGTATTTTTTCCTGACACCAGAGGCGTTCAAGGAGAAAATTCAGAACGACGAATTCCTCGAGTATGAGGAAGTCTATGAGAACCGTTTCTATGGTACGTTGAAAGCACAGGTTGAGCAGCAGCGCGAGGCAGGCCAGAACGTCGTATTTGATGTCGACGTGAAGGGTGGTGTCAATATTAAGAAGTTCTATGGTGACGAAGCCCTGAGCCTGTTTATCCAGCCCCCCTCTGTTGAGGAGTTGCGCCGTCGTTTGGAAGGTCGTGGTACGGATACCGCTGAGGCTATCGAGCAACGCCTGGCTAAGGCAGAATACGAGATGACCTTTGCTCCCCAGTTCGATCGTGTCATCGTGAATGACGACCTAGAGACAGCCAAGCAGGAGACATTGCAAGTTGTAAAGGCTTTCCTTGGATGAAGAAAATAGCCATCTTCGGTGGTTCGTTCAACCCTATTCATGTTGGGCATGTGCAGCTGGCACAGGCTGTGCTGGAGCAGTGTGGGGTGGATGAGGTGTGGCTGATGGTGTCGCCGCAGAATCCGCTGAAGCAGGAGTCCGACCTGTTGGCTGACCACCTGCGTCTGGCGTTGGCACAGAAGGCCTTGGAGGGTGTCGTGGGTGTCAGGGCCTGCGATTATGAATTTCGCCTGCCCAAGCCGTCCTATACTTGGAACACCTTGCAGCACCTGGTTCACGACTATCCCTCTTATACCTTTGTGCTGCTGATAGGTGGCGACAACTGGGCTCGTTTTAGTCGTTGGCGTCATTGGAAGGATATCCTACGTCATCATGAAGTGGTGGTCTATCCCCGCGACTCCTATCCCGGCACCATTCAGGTTCCGCTGTTGCCAGTGAGCAGTACGGATATTCGCCGGATGGTAAAAAACGGCGAGGACATCAGTAGCCTGGTGCCCTCGTCCATTATCTCTGATGTGGAGCGTTACTACCAGTAACCCTCCCCCACGTTTTTTATATTCTCAAGTTTCGCATTCGCTCAACTCCTTATTCCACTTAGTTGTCAGGGTCGCCCTTATAGTGGTATGGCTGTACGTTGGGATTCTCGCCTGTGTAGTTGCTGGGCAGCGTGATGTCGCGGATGAGGCGTTCGCCGTAATCACCGCGTATAGCACCCGTATTCATCAGCAGGTCAGCATATTTGATGGTAGGGATCACGATGCCGAAGATGCCGATACCCACACGGACTCCTTCCGGATGAATGTTGCTGCGGACATAGGCAGTCTTGTAGAAGGTGTGTGTGTAGATTTCCAGCCTGTTCAGCTGCTTGTAGGTCTCCAACATCTCCTTGTCGGTCAGCGTGGAGTCAGTATGTGTGAATATGCGTCCGATATTGCCCACATAGTCGTCTATGGCATCGTTGGTAATGCTGTCACTGGCCTGCAGGCATTCATAGATGTTGTCTTCCATCTGCCAGCGCATCATGCTGTCTGAGGGCCGGGTCATAGCTGCTACCACGAGCACTATGCAGCAGAATGCAATGAGAATGATGATTTTTCCCAGACAGCTATGTCTGAATTCCTGAATGGCTGTTTGTTTCTTGTAGGTTTTACTGTTGAATTGCTCCATAGTTTTTTGTTATGATTTAAAAATGATTACCGTTGTCGTGTAGCAGGTTCATGAATTCCTGCCTTGTCTTTGCCTGGTTGAAGGCTCCGCAGAACTCACTGGTCGTAGTGATGCTATTCTGTTTCTCTACGCCACGCATCTGCATGCACATGTGGCGTGCCTCGACGACGACCATGACACCCAGTGGCTTGAGTGTCTGCTGGATGCATTCCTTGATTTGCAACGTGAGTCGCTCCTGTACTTGCAGCCGATGGCTGTAGATGTCTACGACACGGGCTATCTTCGATAGTCCAGTGATATAGCCGTTGGGAATGTATGCCACGTGAGCCTGACCATAAAATGGCAGCATGTGGTGTTCACACATGGAGAAAAAGTCGATGTTCTTGACGATGACCATCTGTGAATAGTCCTCTTGGAAGAGAGCGTCGGTGAGCACCTTATGGGCGTCCATCTCGTAGCCTCGTGTCAGCACCTGCATGGCTTTAGCCACACGCATGGGAGTTTTCAGCAATCCTTCGCGGCTTGGGTCTTCACCCAACAGGCGCAGAATCTCTTGGTAATGCCCCGCCAGTTCGTCGAGACCTTCACGGAATATTTCGTTCTCTGGATACATCCTTTTCTTCTTTAACTACTTTAATAAGGTACTGTAATCTTCCCCTTGACGATGGTCGCCTGTGAGAAGCCCATTTTGCGGAGTCCTATCAGCATCTGGTGTGCTTCCTCGTAGGTGCGGAAATTGCCCACTCGACAAATCCACCGCGGAGAGTAGAAATGTACGTAAACGGGGACGTTGTTGAATTGTGCCTTGATTTCGTTGCCTATGCGCTCTGCCTGCTGACGGTCCTTGCGTGAATTGCCACCAGCAAAGGCTTGGACGCGATAGCCGTTGACCTTATAGCCTCGCATCATCTTTTTGGTGGTGGCATATTGCTCCGTAGCCTCCTCCTGATAGTTGTCGGTATTGGTGAGCGTGCCGTCTTGTTGTTGTCTGCCAGTGGTTGCCGTACTCGTAGCATTGCTTCCACTTGCCGCATTCGTTGTATTTGTCGTATGACTGCTCGTGCCAGTTGACGTAGCTCCAAGCTTTGCCGAGTTCACCAGCTGGTCAATGCTGTCCGACTGGTGGATGACGATTGTTCCCGTCGCCGTCCCCTTGTTCTGGATGCGTTGCGTAAAGGTCTGAGCAGACAGTGAGAAAGGTAAAAAAGTAAAGAGGCAAAAAGATAAAACCATGAATGCCTTTTTAACTATGGTATAGTTGTTTGTCTTCATACGCTTTGTTCTTTTCACTCTTTTTACTCTTTTACCTTTTTACTTTTTTACTCGTTTACTGAATAGTAACTTATTTCTTCCAGGCGTCGATGATGCCCTTGAAGTCAGCACACTTCAGCGAAGCGCCACCAATCAAGCCACCGTCGATGTCAGGCTTGGCAAACAGCTCGGGAGCGTTGCTGGCCTTGCAAGAACCACCATACAGGATGCTGGTGTCGTCAGCCACGGCCTGTCCGTACTTCTCAGCGATGATGCTGCGGATGTAGGCGTGAATCTCCTCAGCCTGCTCGGCAGTAGCGGTCTTGCCAGTACCGATAGCCCAGATGGGCTCGTAGGCGATGATGATCTTGCGGAAGTCCTCCTCGCTGAGGTTGAAGACGGAACCCTCGAGCTCGGCCTTGACAACCTCGTTCTGCTTGTTGGCCTCACGCTCTGCCAGGCTCTCGCCGATGCAGAAGATGACCTTCAGACCGTTCTTCTGAGCCAGCAGCACCTTCTCCTTCAGAATCTCAGGAGTCTCCTTGTAGTACTCGCGACGCTCTGAGTGCCCCAGGATAACATACTGTGCACCTGTCGACTTAATCATCTCGGCGCTAACCTCACCCGTGAAGGCACCCTTCTCTTTGTCAGCGCAGTTCTCAGCACCCAGACCAATGATGTTCTGGTCGATGGTCTGTGCTACTGATGCGAGGTGAATGAACGGTGTGCAGATAACCACGTCACAGTTGGGCTTGTCAGCGGTGAGTGCTTCGTTCAGTTCCTTAGCCAGGGCTACGCCCTCTTGCAGGTTCAGGTTCATCTTCCAGTTGCCTGCTACAATCTTCTTTCTCATTTTAACAGAATCTTTAATAATAATGATTAATAATATGTTTATTTTACTTTTTTACCTTTTTACATCTCCACGCCCACAGACGGTCGGTAAGAACCAGCAGTGCCAGCGGCAACAGGTACCACAGCGCGATGACGAGTATTTTCCCGGGAATGTTGTCTTCGTCCAGTTGTCCTATGCTGAGCTCTTCCAGTCGTCCAGTCAGCACATTCTCGTCGGGCAGACGGTTATGGCTCCACTTGCGAACGATGGTGCCGTCCTTGAGCAACAGCAGTCCTGGATTGCTTCGGATGACGGTCTTCAACGTAGTGCCGTCGGTCAGGCAGAAGGGGTATTCCGCTCCTGTCGTCTCTCGCCACATGTTGACGCCTTGGTTACCGCTCGCTGTCAGACAGTAGAATGGGTAGCTGTTGTCCTTGGCATATTCATAGGCCTGGTTGATGAGGTCCAGCTGGCTGTCGTCAGCCTGTTCCAGATAGGGCGCCACCAGTAGGAATGTGTATCCAGGCGTCGTCAGCACTTGCTCGGTGATGTCCTCCATGTCGTCCTGCCGTTCGATGAAGAACTCAGCGTAGGGCGAGTCCTGTCCTTCCATCATCTGCTGCCATCCCTCTTGGAGGTTGACGCCTACATGGTAGGGGCGGAAGTCGAAATATGGGCGGTCGTAGAGCGACCATCCTGATACCGCCAGGATGAAGAGTATGGTATAGCTGATGACAATCCATTGGTTGGACTTGGTTACGAAGCGCACCATGGACAGCGGCCAGAGCCACACGATGAATGCCGCCAGCAGCAGGATGGCGTTCTTGCCGAATGTTTGCCAGTTGGTCAGCACGATGGCATCGCCGAAGCATCCGCAGTCGCTGATGGGGTTGGTCAGTGCCAGCCATAGCGTGAGCGGTGTCATCACCAGCATCAGTATCAATGTCAGCACCGATGCCGACCTGCGGCGGATAGCCAGCAGCAGACAGACGCCCAGCAGGAACTCCAGTGCCGACAGCAGCACGGAGAGTGCCAGCGACATGATGGAGGGAAAGTATTCGCTGAGATGCAGCGCCGTGAGGTAGTCGTCAATCTTATATTGTGTCCCCATAGGGTCGACAGCCTTCACAAATCCCGAAAATATCAGTGTGACGGCCAGAACGATACGGGCAATATTTACGATAACCTTCTTCAATCTCTTACCTTTTATCTCTTATCCTCTATCAGCCTCTTCCCTTTCACTCAGCTTGATGACTCCAAAAACGGCATAGTTGATGATGTCCATATAGTTGGCATCGATACCCTCGCTGACCAGCGTATTGCCTTCCAAGTCCTCAATCTCTTTGACGCGTTCTATCTTCGTGAGGATGAAGTCGGTATAGCTACTGACACGCATGCCGCGCCAGGCCTCGTCGTAGTCGTGGTTCTTGCGCTTCATCAGTTCCAGAGCCTCCTGGGCATACTGGTCATACAGTTCTAGGGCACGCTCGACGCTGATGTCCACAGTGTCAGCGAAACCGTTGCTGAGCTGTATCAACCCGACGATGCCGTAGTTGATGAGTGCCATGAATTCTGGCTTGATGCCTTCTCCCACCAACGACTCTTTCTTGATTTCCAGCGAACGTATCCGCTTGGCTTTGATAAACAACTGGTCGGTCAGAGACTGTGGTCGCAGGATGCGCCACGAGGCCCCATAGTCGTGGAGCTTCTTCTCGAACAGGGAACGGCAATCTACAATCACCTGTTGGAACTGTTGGTTGGTTTTTTCTTCGTTTGTAGCCATAATGCGGTGCAAAATTACACAATTATTGCGAAATGACCAAATTATTGCAATTTTTTCATTACCTTTGCACCGCGAAACTAAAAAGAGATACCCATGAAACTGTATTCTGACGCTGCCTTGGCCAAGATATTGGACCGCCCCGTATTCCACCTGATTGGCGATGCCGCCGACCGTTTGGGAGTGGAGTGCTATGTCGTTGGAGGCTATGTCCGCGACATCTTCTTGGAGCGGCCTTCCGACGACATCGACGTAGTCGTCGTGGGCAGCGGCATTGCTGTCGCCGAAGAGTTGAAACGGCAGTTGGGACGCAAGGCACACCTCTCTGTGTTCAAGAACTTCGGCACGGCACAGGTGAAAATCAGGGGTGAGAAGCTTGGGGTGAAAGGTGAGATAGAGGTGGAATTCGTGGGAGCACGGAAGGAGAGCTATAGTCACGACTCACGCAAACCCATCGTGGAGGACGGCACCCTGGAAGATGACCAGAACCGCCGCGACTTCACCATCAATGCCATGGCTATCTGCCTGAACAAAGGACGTTTCGGACAGTTGGTAGATCCTTTCAACGGCATCGCTGATTTGGAGGACGGCATCATCGCCACACCGCTTGATCCGGAGATAACATTCAGCGACGACCCCTTGCGCATGATGCGCTGCATCCGCTTTGCCACACAGCTGAATTTCGAGATTGAGGACGAGACCTTCGAGGCTTTGCAGCGCATGGCACAGCGTATCAAGATAGTCAGTGGCGAGCGCATAGAGGTGGAACTGAACAAAATCATCATGTCGCCCCATCCCAGCATCGGCTTCGAATACCTGCAACGCTCAGGACTGCTGCAGATCATCTTGCCCGAGCTGGCAGCACTGGACATTGTCGAGAAGCGTGACGGCAAAGCGCATAAAAACAACTTTTACCATACCTTGGAGGTACTCGAGAACGTCATTAAGAATGAAGAATTAAGAATGAAGAATGAAGGATTAAGAATGAAGAGTGAAGAATTTCCTACCGGACAGGAGGCTGGCGCAGAAGGTGTGGCGGCAGCAAATTCTTCACTCTTCACTCTTCACTCTTCACTGTATCTGCGCTGGGCGGCCCTGTTGCACGACATCGGGAAGACGAAGTCGAAGCGCTGGGAGCCCGGAGCAGGCTGGACGTTCCACAACCATAATATAATAGGTGCCAGGCTGGTGCCTGTCATCTTCCGTCGGCTGAAGCTCCCTATGGGTGCGGAGATGAAATATGTCCAGAAACTCGTCGACCTGCACATGCGCCCTCAGGTCATCGCTGACAACGAGGTGACTGACTCTGCCGTGCGACGTCTGCTCAACGATGCTGGTGATGACATCGACGACCTCATGGGCCTCTGCGAAGCCGACATCACGTCGAAGAACGAGGTCAAGAAGAAACTCTTCCTGGAGAATTTCCGCATTGTCCGCGAAAAGCTCGCCGACCTGAAGGAAAAGGACTACAAACGCCTGTTGCAGCCCGTCATCGACGGAAACGAGATCATGGAACTGTTTCACCTGAAACCCTCCCGCGAGGTGGGCGTCCTCAAGCAGTACCTGAAGGATGCCGTCCTCGACAATCGCGTCGACAATGAGCGCGAACCGCTTATGCAGTTGTTGCTGGAGAAAGCCCGTCAGATGGGCCTTCCTTGTGACGCAGACAGACAATCGTAGCAGTTTTTCGGCAGTGTTGCATCTTTTTCATCTTTTTGCTGCTGTTTTTCGAAAAATATTGTGTACCTTTGCAGCCTCAACTAAAAATCATGTTACGACTGTCTAAAATAATCAACAAAACCTTGTCAGTACGGCTTAGTCTGATTGTTGTGCTCTCGATGGCAATCCTGCTGATGGCATCGTTGATGGTCATGCTGTTTTTTTCCAGAAAAGCCTTGAAGGAAGAGGCAATTCAGAAGGCCTCGCAGACCCTGGAGGGTACCGTGCAGCGTATCGACAATATCCTGCTGAGCGTGGAACAGACTGCAGGCAATATCTACTTCACCATGTATCCCCATCTGGGCCGGTCTGACATGATGACCACCTATTGTCGTGAGTTGGTGGAGGCGAATCCCTATGTTACAGGCTGTGCCATTGCTTTCAGACCGAACTACTATCCCGGTCATGAGTCGTTTATGGCCTATATGCACCGTGCCTCTGTCACTGATGGTGACAGCATCGTCCAGTCGGAGATGTTTGCCAATACGCCCTATACCGAACAGGTATGGTTTACTCGCCCCATGCAGACGGGGCTTGCCGGCTGGGTGGATCCATACATGGGTATGGACGTTACCCAGGACACAGAACGGCTTATCACTTTCTCCCTGCCTTTCTACGATGCCAGTGGTAAGCCGGTAGGCGTGATGGGCGTCGACGTGTCGCTTGATTTGCTCTCCGACATCGTTGCTGAGGCTAAGCCGTCGCATCATTCCTACTGTCTGCTGCTCGATGGCGACGGCTCTTTCATCGTACGGCCTTATAACGACCATATATACCAGTTGTCGGCAGCCACGCTGTCCAAGACGATAGGCGACGCCGCAGTCAGTGCGGCTGTGCAGTCTATGACGTCCCGTGAGACAGGCTACAGGCCCTTCCGCGTGTATGGTGAAGACTTCTATGTGTTCTATAGGCCTTACAAGCGCAATAAAGCGCATGCCAGGACGATGGAGACGCTACAATGGAGCGTGGGCATCATATTCCCTGAGGACGACATCTTCGGCGACTATCATAAACTGACCTATTATGTCATCGCTATTGCTTTGGTGGGTCTGCTGCTGCTCTTCCTGCTCAGTCGGGCTATCATCCACCGACAGCTGACACCCCTGCTGTTGCTGACGGAGTGGGCACAGCGTGTTGCCAAGGGTAACTTTAGCGAAACCCTGCCCGACAACGTGGGTGGCAGCGCTCATCATGACGAGATCGGACGGCTGCAGGATAACTTCCGTCAGATGCAACAGTCGCTATCGGCAAATATCGGAGAACTGGAGTCCCTGAAAGCGACCCTCGTCGAGCGTGGTGAAGGCTTGCGTGCCGCCTACGACCAGACGCAGCAGGCTGAGCGCATGAAGGTGTCCTTCCTCCACAATATGACCAACCAGATGATAGCCCCTGCCGAGGTCATAGCCGAGGATGTCGACAGACTCTGCCATGTCAACAGCAGTTCCGACAAGGAGGAAACTGCTCGACTGGCTGCCGACATCCAGCAGAAGGGCATCACCATTGCCGAGTTGTTGAACACACTGATTAACATGTCGGACGATGACATGAGAAAGGAGGCGGCCCATGATTAGCATCCGCAAGTCCTTCTCCGCGAAGCTCACCATCGCCATCCTGTTGTTGGCTGCGCCCATCTTCGTCATCGCGCTCGGTGTGCTCTATACGCAGTCGCGTCACATGATTAGGAACGAGGCCGTGGGGCGTGCCAATACCGTGCTGAGTACCACGATGCAGCGTGTCAGTCTGAACCTCATCACCATCGAGACAGCCACCAATACCGATAGCTGGCTTGTCTTGCAGAACCTGCATCCCGACTCGCTGTTACAGCTCACCCGTCGTATCGTCTACCTCAATCTGCATGTCGACGGCTGTTCCATCAGCCTGGAGCCGGATGTCTTCCCTGACTATGGCAAATATTTCTCCGTCTATTCCGTGCGTCAGAGCGACAGCGTCGCCAGCGTCATCGAGGAACAGTATGAGTATTTCCAGAAGATCTGGTACAAACAGCCTCGCGACCTTGGGAAGTCCTGCTGGGTGGCATTCTATGACGAGGCAGACACGCTGGAACTGAGCTTGGAAGGTCTCGTGGCGTCCTACAGCAAACCTATTTACAGAGCAGACCACAGTCTTGTCGGCGTGATGTCCACCGACCTCTCGCTGATCCGCCTGTCGAAGGTCATCTCCCAGGAGGAACCCTATCCTCATTCTTATTTTATGCTGATTGACGAGGATGGACGCTATTTCACCCATCCCGATTCGACGCTCCTCTTCACACACACCATCTACGACGGTGTCGACCCGCACAAGCAGGCCGATATCGTAGCCTTGGGGCACGAAATGACTGCCGGCAACAAAGGTAGCATGTCTGTCAACATCGACGGTGCTGACTGTCTGGTATGTTACGCTCCGGTGCCAGGCACCACGTGGAGCCTCGCACTGGTATGTCCTGTCAGCGACATCCTCGAGGGCTACCATCGTCTGACCTACGTTCTTCTGCCGCTGCTGCTGATCGGGCTGCTCGCCATCCTGCTGGTGTGCCACCGAGTGGTGAAGCGAGCCATCAACCCCCTCAACCAGCTGCTCGAAAAGACGCAAAGCATTGCCTCTGGCAACATGGAGGTATATATACCGCGTAGTCAGCGCGAGGATTCCGTAGGTTGTCTGCAGAATAGCTTTGCCTCCATGCTGCAGGCCCTCAATTTCCACTTGGGCAGCGTGCACTATACCACCCAACAGGCCGAGCATCGCAACGAGCAACTGCTCGAGGCTACCCGCCTCGCTCAGGAGAGCGAGCGGCAGAAGACGGCGTTTATACAGAATGTGTCCCACCAGATTCGTACGCCGCTGAATATTCTCATGGGCTTCGCACAGGTCATCAGCGACACTTCCCATTCCTCCCTTTCCGACGACGACATGCAGAGCATCGCTGCCACCATGGATTATAACTCGAAACTGCTCAACCGCATTGTCAAGATGCTCTTCGACAGTTCCGACACTGGTCTCTCCGTCGAACTCAACAGCCATAAGCACGACAAGGTGGTGTGTCTTGACGTTGCCCGCGAGGCCATTGACTATATCAAGGAACGCTATCCCAACATGACCGTCCACCTCAGCTCCGACCTGCCTGACGACTTCTGCATCCAGACCAGCCAGCTCTACCTCATGCGCAGTCTGCGTGAGCTGCTCTATAATGCCGGCAAGTATTCCGACGGCAAGGACGTGAACTTCCAGATTACACGTACCGACACCATGGTGCGCTTCATTGTCGAGGACACCGGCAAGGGTATTGCCGAGGCTGACCGCGAGCGTCTTTTTAAGTTCTTCGCCAAGGTCGACGACCTCTCCGAGGGTCTTGGCTTAGGTCTGCCCCTCGCCAAGCGTCATGCCCAAAACCTGGGTGGCGATATCATACTGGATACCGACTATCACGATGGCTGCCGCTTTATCGTCGAAATCCCCCTTTCTTGATGCCTGTCTTGAGCCTATGAGCGAGGATAACAGGAAAATACTCAACATTGCTTTACCAGCCATTGTCACCAATATCACCGTGCCTCTGTTAGGCTTGGTCGATACTGCCATCGTCGGTCACATGGGCGACGCGGCCTATATCGGTGCCATCGCTGTCGGCTCCATGATCTTTAACCTCGTCTACTGGGTGTTCGGCTTTTTGCGCATGGGCACCAGCGGACTGACGGCACAGGCTCGTGGACGACGCGACTTTGCAGACCTGCGCCAGTTGCTCCAGCGTTCTGCCCTCGTGTCGCTGGCTATTGCCCTCCTGATACTGTTCTTGCAGTGGCCTTTGCGCGAGGTCATGATGTGGTTCATCCAGCCTACCCCCGATGTCCGCCCGTTGGCTGTCACCTATTTTAATATAGTCGTCTGGGGTGCCCCTGCCATGCTCGGCCTCTATGGACTGACGGGCTGGTATATCGGTATGCAAAATACCCGTATACCCTTGTTTGTCAGCGTCTTCCAGAACATTGTCAATATCCTGGCGTCGCTGACGCTGGTCTATGGCTTCGGCCTGAAGGTGGAGGGTGTAGCCTTGGGGACCGTTATCGCGCAATATGCCGGATATGCGGCTGCTGTGGTATGGCTGTGGAGGTATTACAGGCGACTGCTCGTCAAACCAGCCGTCAGGCAGACGGTCAAGGGGCAGGGTAGCGGCGTGTCACTTGCCCAGTTCCTGCGTGTCAACCGCGACATCTTTTTCCGTACCTTGTTTCTGGTCTCTGTCAACCTCTACTTCACGTCGGCGGGAGCCCGACAGGGGGCTGTCATCCTGGCTGTCAACACGCTGCTGATGCAGCTCTACCTGCTGTTCTCCTATTTCCTGGATGGCTTTGCCTATGCTGGCGAGGCCTTGTGCGGCCGCTATTGGGGCGCTCACAACGATGAGGCGTTCCGGGCTGTGGTGCGTCGGCTGTTTCTATGGGGTGGGGCGATGACGGTGCTCTTTACGGTCGCCTATGCCGTGGGCGGCATGTCATTCCTGCAATTGCTGACCGACGAAGACAGTGTTGTCGAGGCTGCCCGCAGCTATATGGTGTGGGCGATCGTGGTTCCCGTTGCCGGTGTCGCTGCCTTTATCTGGGACGGCATCTTCATCGGCATCACCCATACGCGTGGCATGCTGTGGGCGTCGGTGCTGTCGGCGCTGGTGTTCTTTGTCGTGGTCATCACGCTCATGCCCGTGCTGGGCAACCATGGTCTCTGGTTGGCGATGATTCTCTACTTGGCGATGCGCGGGTTGATACAGACCTGGCTTTTCAGGTCATTTTCCTAAGAATCTGGTATCAAGCCAGGTTTGGAAGGCTTCCTTGTAGTTGTCGCCGACGGGCAGGAAGGTGTCGGCATCCATGATGACACGGTTTTTGTTCACTTCCCGTATCTTGTCGAGGTTGATGATGTACGACCGATGTATGCGCATGAAGTTCGAGGGCAGTCGCTCCTCCATCTTCTTCATCGACAGCAGGGTGACAATAGGCTTTGTCTCTCCCTCCAGGTGCACCTTCAGGTATTCGCTCATGGCTTCTACATAACGGATGTCGCTGATGGTGACTTTGACGATACGGTAGTCGGTTTTCAGGAAGATCGACTCACCCCCCTGCCCCTCCCTGTGAGGGAAAGACCCACCCCCTTGCCCCTCCCTGTGAGGGAAAGACCCACCCCCTTGCCCCTCCCTGTGAGGGAGGGGAGTAGATAGTTTTTCCGCAGAAATTTCGCCTTGAGAGTAACCACTCCTCTCCCTCTCAGGGAGGGGCTGGGGGTGGGTCTGTAGGCTCATTCTTTCTCGCAGGCGTTGTACTGCCCGTTGGAACTCCTGCAGGCCGAAGGGTTTCAGCAGGTAGTCGACGGCGTTGACCTTGAATCCCTCCACGGCATAGTCGGCGTATGCGGTGGTGAAGACGATGTGTGGTGGCATGGTCAGCGACTTCACGAAGTCCATGCCGTTCAGGTCGGGCATGTTGATGTCGCAGAAGATGATATCCACCGTGTCCTGTTCCAGAAACTGCCGGGCCTCTATGGCACTCTGGCATTGTGCCACCAGTTGCAGATCGGGAATCTTGCCTATGTAGGCTGCAATTTGTTGTAGCGCCAGAGGCTCGTCGTCAATAGCGATGCATCGTATCATGTCAATGGTATGGTTAGTTCTACATTATAGACGTCAGAATTGTCTTGTATCTTGAGTGTATAGTTGTGGTCATACAGTAGCTTCAGTCGTTTCTTGACGTTTTTCAGTCCCACGCCGCCTTTTTCCTCGTTAGCCTTCTCGGCTTTCGAGTTGCGGCAAAGGAAGTGCAGCCACATTCCTTTCTCGTCTGTCCTCTCACCCTTGACCTCTATCCGAATGTCGATAAACGAGTCGTGCTGATAGCTGATGCCGTGCTTGAAGGCATTCTCGATAAACGAGATGAGCATCAGTGGGGGCACCGTCTTGTCGGGCACCTCCTGCGGCAGGTCCACGCTGATCTTTACCTTGTTGGTATAGCGCAGGCGCATCAGGTTGATGTAGGTACGTATGAACTCAAATTCCCTGGTCAGCGGCACGTCGTGCTTGTCACCCTCGTAGAGCACGAAGCGCATCATCTTCGACAGTTCCAGAATGGTTTCCTGTGCCTTCTGCGGGTCGATGTCCACCAGGGCATGGATGTTGTTCAGCGTGTTCATGAAGAAGTGTGGGTTGATCTGGTATTTCAGGTATTCCAGCTGCTGCTCCAGGTTCTCCTTCTGCAGCTGCACCAGTTTTTTCTGGTCCTTGCGGTTCTTGAAGTAGAGCTTGATGCCGAGGTTCATGCCACACATCAGGATGAGCACCACGATGGTAACGATTTCGTGCTGTCCGACGAATGTCGGTGGCTTATGATGAGGCCTTGCGTCCTGAGGACGGTCTTCTGGACCATGGGGACGCTTCCCGTAATCGGCGTGAAGGGGCGGCTCGGGAGCACCTGCCTCGTCATCCAGTTCGGGAGCACCTGGCTCGTGCTCCGGCTTGTGCTCCATCCCGTGATCTGGCCGGTGGTCGAACGCCTCTTCCATGTATGGGCGCCGATGGCGCCTGCTGTCATCGGGTCGGTGGCTGCATTGGTAGCTGGTGAACACCCCTACCATGCAGGCGGTCAGCAAGATGTACAGCCACCGCTTCTGCCGGTATACCAGCAGGGGAGCCAGTATGAAGTTGTGAATAAGAAACAGCAACAGGAAGATGCTGAGCTGTCGCCAGACCAAGAATATCTCCCACCAGTCGAACGCCAGCGACGAGTCACTGGCTGTCCGTACCCACAGGCTGAGCACGGGTGCTGCGAAGAGTAGCCCCCACAGCACCGCGTACGATGTATTCTCATGCTTTGACTGTTGCTCCATCCATTTCATATAACGGAGAAACTTCATTATTATTGTATTCAAGTTTCGCATTCGCTCAACTTCTTTGTAGTTAAGAAGTTAAGAAGTTATCGCTTCGCTCGTCCTTCGGACAGTAGTTAAGCCATTACTCTGTTTGCTTATATTTTTGCACTTCGACATTTGGCTTAACTTCTTTAACTTCTTTAACTTCTTAACTTCTTAACTTCTTAACTTCTTAACTTCTTAACTACATTAGAAAGTTGAGTTATTGTATTACCATTTTCCGCCGTTAGGCATGCCGCCGTTAGGCATGCCGCCGCCCATGCCGCCGCCCATGCCGCCGCTGATGGTGTTCGATGCTGTTGCCGTGGTGCTGCTGCCCATGCTGACGGTGTAGCTGGTGCCGCTGACCATGCCGGGAGTGCTGATGACCACCGTGCCGTTCTGGTACGAGTAGGGTGGCATGATGAATGAGGCCAGCGTGGTGCTGCCGTTGCTGACGGTTACCGTCTGGTTGGCGCTGACACTGCCCGAGGTGGTGACGATGCCCTGTGTCGTGCTGCCCAGCGAGGCGTCCATGCGTCCACCGATACCGAAGAAGCTGGTGCCGCTGATGTAGAGTTTCTTTTGCTCGTTGGTGTCGATGCCGGCCTCTGCGCCGCCTCCGCCGAAGGCGATGAGCGTGCCGCCCTTCAGGTACATGTTGCCATTGGCGTCGATGCCGTCGTTACTGGTGCCTACCGTCACCACGCTGCCACCGCTGATGGTCAGGTCGCCGCTCGAGTTGATGCCGTCGTCGTATGCCGACACCATCACGCTGCCGCCGCTGATGTCCAGCGTGCCCTTGCTCTCGATGCCCTCGCCGTTGTTGCCGCTGGTGCGTACCATGATGTCACCGCCGCTGATGGTCAGCACGCCATGGACGTTCTTCGTGCCCACCTTGATGCCCTTGGGCGACGACGTGTAGTCGTCGTTCAGGTTGTCGGTATTGCCCGTGTAGTTAAAGCTCTCCCGTGAGCCGTCGCTGTAGTACAGGCCTCCCTCGGTGATGACGCGCACCTTGCCGCCGTTGATGTAGCCTTCCCAGTCGGCCTTCAGACCCTTGCCGCCGCTGCCTGTGGCCTTGGCATATACCTCGCCGCCGTTGATGGTCAGCACCGAGTCGGCCTTGAGGCACGCCGCTGCCTTCGTCTCCAGGTCTTCCGTGTCCCACATGCCGTCGCCTGTGCAGATGACGGTGGTACGACCGCCGTTCACCATGATGTCGTCCTCGCTGTTCAGTCCCTTGGCGCCCTCGCCGGCCGTCTCCACATTGATGATGCCGCCGTTGACGATGATGCCGTCGTTAGCCTTGATGCCGTGGTTCTGCGTCGTCTTGACGTAGATGTTGCAGCCTGTCGAGAAGAGGATGTAGTCAGCCGAGTGGATGCCGTTGTTATAATTGCCGTAGACCTCCAGCGAACCGCTACCGTTGAACAGCATCTTTCCCTTGCCGTAGAAGGCACCCTTGTGGTCGTTCAGCGACGTGGCCCCGTCGCTGACCTTGTTGCTACCCTCTACGACGATGAAGGCGCGCTTCTTCGACAGCAGGTTGATGGCTGCCGAGTCGGGGTTGGTGATGTCCACACCCGTCAGTTTCAGCTCGTACTTCTTGTCGCCCAGGATGGTCAGCGAACCGTTTGCCGTCGTGCCGCTCACCACATAGCAGATGTTCTTCGTCGAGCCGTGGTCGGCAGTGACGTGCCCGCCCGTGACGCTGATTGTCACGCCGTTCTCCGTTTTGGCAGCGGGGGCGCTCATGTCGATGGCTACCTCCGTGGTAAACGTGTTCTGTGCAATGTCGTCCTCCTCCTCGGGGTAGTAGGCGTCAGCCGTTGCCGCCGGCTCGGCAGTAGTCTTGTCGATGGTCACGGCATACGACAGCAGCTCGCCACTGCCTGCCGAGCTGTTGCCGCTGTTGCCGCCGTTCACCATTGTGCTGTTGCCGCCGGGTACGACGCTGTTGTAGTTACTGTCGAACGGGTCGTCCGCCGAACAACTTGTTATCCCTGCTACCGATGCCATGAGCATCATTCCAAAAACAATCTTTTTCATACCTTTGTAGTTTTGATAGTTTATTATTTTTTCCGCAAAGGTACACGAAAGAAGCCGGTCCGCGAAATTTTTTCAACGAACCGGCTCATTTATTCAGCGAATCAGATTTTTTCTCTAATCTCTAATCTCTAAACTCTCAACTCTAATCTCTAAACTCTAATCTCTAATCTCTAATCTCTAAACCTTCTTCTCTAAACTCTCAACTCTAAACTCTCAACTCTAAAAATTACAGTCCGAGAGCCTTCTTGGCACCGTCGGCAGCATTGTCGATAGCCTCGTTAGCCTTCTCCTTGGCAGCGTCCTTAGCCTCGTTAGCCTTCTCCTCGACAGCAGCCTTGGCAGCGTCCACCTGGGCGTTGGCAGCGTCTACGGCAGCATCCTTGGCATCCGTGGCAGCCTGACCTACCGTCTCCAGCAGACCGTTCACCACGCTCTGTGGCTCTACGTCTGTGATGGCAGCGATAGCAGCGGCGGCAGCAGCATTGTCACCAATCACGGCCTTCACCTTGTCGGCATTCTCCTTCAGGAAGTTCTGCACCTTGGCGACATACTCCTGTGCAATCTCGGGATTGGTCTTGAGAAGTTCAGCCACCTTCACCTTGATGGTTTCAATCACCTCCTGCAGCTTGTTGGCGTCGTTGGCCTCAATCTGCTCCGACAGGGCAGCAATGGTAGCATCAGCAGCCTCGTTAGCCAGTGAGTCTACGATGGCGGCAGAGTCAACAGCCTCCTCGGCAACAGCCTGTGTCTTGTTACCACACGATGTAAAACTGATGGCAGCAACAGCCATCACTGCTAAAAGAATCTTCTTCATAGTTTTTCTTTCTCCTTTAATTATTAATAATACATGTTTACTTTGGTTTTGAAAACCGCCGCAAAGATACTGCATTTTTCTTTACGTTATCACTATCCGAGATTTTTTTTAATTTTTTTTTACGCTTTGCGCTTTCACTTTAATTCATTTCTTTCAATACCCCAAATGGGACAAGAGAGCCTTATACTGATCCTGGGCGGTGAGGATGGTGTCTGTGAGGTAACCATTTACGTGGCCCCATTCGTGAAGACCTCTGTAATAGAACATCTTCAGTTCGTCTGTTATGATGAAAGGTACGATATTATTAGCGAGGCACTCCTTAAACATAATGAGTCGACCCACACGTCCATTACCGTCTTGAAAAGGATGTATCCTCTCAAAGCTCACATGAAAATCAAGGATGTCTTCAAGTGTCCTTTGCCTGATGGCATTGTATTCAGAAAGAAGAGCCTTTATCTGCTTGTGAACTTCTTCTGGAGGGCAGGTATCCATTCCTCCCACTTCATTGGGCAACCGCTTGTAATCACCCACCATAAACCAATCCTTCTTGCTGTCTGATGTGCCAGATTTCAGAATCAGATGTAGTTGTCTGATAAGGTTCTCTGTGAGTTTTTCCTCAGCGTGGTCGATGATATAGTCTATGCAACGGAAATGGTTTACCGTCTCCACAATATCATCTACGTTGATAGCCTGATCTGTAATCCCAATAGTATTTGTCTCAAAGATATATCGCGTCTGATCGTGAGTCAGTCTGCTGCCCTCGATATGATTAGAGTTATACGTCAAATCAATCTGAGTGCGATGATAGATGCTGCCCTTCAATCGCGATGACTTTTGTTCCCTTAACACCTTTAGAAGAGGTGATGTCTTCTTATTAGCACCTCGTTTGGGTAAAACGGCATCGGCAGGAATGTTCCAGGTCTTTCCTGTCAGGAATGCGCCTTCTATCTTTCCCTGAGCACAATAGTTGCGGGCTGTGCGCTCAGAAATACCATATTTTTCTGCGAACTGAATGACTGAAATATATTCCATATCCAAAGCTATCGGCAAGTTTTGGGCCGATTACGGATGCAAATATATACATTTTTGCCGATATCGGCAAGTTTTTGCCCGAATATTTGGCGGTTAAAGCAAAATGGGCTATCTTCGCAATGCTGTTATCAGCCTTAATCCTGAAGGAGCCGATAACAGGTAAGAAAGCATTGGGTGTAATGATGGGCTGTAGTGGTGCGTTGATACTGATCTTGACGAGTGCTGCCCATGCTGACAGCAGGGTAGGTGAGGCTCGCTTGCTACCGAAGGGACGCAAGAATGGTTCATGGTTCACGGTTCATGGTTCACGGTGTTTTTTCTGAGTGAATGCTTGGAACTTCCGCGGAAAAGTCGTATCTCTGAGGCTTTGCCTCGAAGATACTCACGCTCGAGAAAACTCAAATAAAATTTGGTTTTCTGCTCGCTAAATCGTATCTTTGCAACCGTAAAACGTAAAAACGATACGATTATGGAAGCAATGACGACAACAGCAGAGCACTCCATTGCCACGGCATGGAATGAAGCGAAGAATCTGAGCAACAGCCAGAAGCTGGAGTTGGTGAGCATCATCATCGACAGCGTGAGGAAACAAGTCAGACAGACGGCTGCCGACGACGAGGAATACTCCCTGCGCCCCTTCACCAAGGAGGAGCTGAACGCACGAATCGACCAGGCCGAGGCAGAGATTGCCGCAGGCTTGGGGACACCTCATGAAGAGGTGATGCGCGAAATGGACGAGGAAATCGAACGCTGGGAACAGGAAGACCTGAAGTTAGAAGCGGTATGAAGGTTGTTTGGCAAGAAGCGGCAAAAGTCGGTCGACGGCAAGTTGCCGCCTATATTCGCAAAGAATTTGGCACCAGGCGAGCCAAGACGTTCCGCCAGGAAATCGACGACACGGTCAGGCTGCTCATGAACAGCCCCAGCATCGGACGGATTGACCCGCTCTACGCCGACCGCCCGCTGACCTACCGCAGCATCATTATCAACGGTCTGAACAAGATGGTCTACCGCATCGAGGGCGACATCATCTACATCGTAGACTTCTGGGACACCCGCCGTGAGCCTAAGAACCAGGCAAGGCAAACAAAGTAGCACATTACTACACACTCGAGAAAACTCAAATAAAAATTTGGTTTTCTGCTCGCTAAATCGTATCTTTGAGGCTTTGCCTCGAAGATACTCACGCTCGGAAAATTGCAAATTTATTTGCATTTTCGCTCGCTTATTCGTATCTTTGCAACCGTAAAACGTAAAAACGATACGAATATGGAAGCAAGAACGACAATGTATCCACAAGAGGGACAGCTGCTGGTAAGCATTAGCGACATGTCGATGATAAAGGACATCAAAAAAGCCATTGGCATGTTAAAAGGAGTAGCCAACGTCACGGTGCCACGCCGTAAACGCATCTCCGCATACGAGCGTTCTCTGCAAGAACTCGAAGAAGGACGCGTGTACGAGGCCAAGGATGTGGATGACCTGTTCAAACAATGTCTTGGATAAGGTAGGCTATGTACACCATCAAGTTTACAGGCGAATTCAAACGCCAGATGAAGATGTGTGAGCGACGCGGCTACGACATGGAGCTATTGCGCGAGGCCATCCGCATACTTTCCACAGAGGGCAAG
>CAMHJQ010000036.1 GCA_946185485.1 uncultured Prevotellaceae bacterium
CCTGACAAATGGAAGAACTTATAGCCTGCAAGGCGTCAAAGCGGATACGCTTACCAAATGGCGGTCATTTAGTGGAGGGTTAGTGGATAGTTAGTGGATAGTTAGTGGATAGATGTTTTAAGGTTAATCTATTGATAATATGAGATTTATCCTCATTTTAGTGGATAGTTGTTGCCAATTTGACTTTTGAATTTCATTTTTGCTACTATTTTGTTCGCAGACACACACAAAAGCCGGCATCACAATAAGCGTTAATTATGCTTAATTGTTGAGTGCCTTCCTTGCATATTTGCAGATATATTCATTACTTTGCATTTTACATTTTATATTAGCAAGATGATACTCGTAGCAGATGACGATAAAAACATCCGGCGTTTCGCCTTCACTCTACCCGAACAGGTCAGAGTCCCCTGATCTACATGAATCCGCATCAGGCGAAAACGCAACAGCCGTCCATTTCCATCATGAAGTAGTGAAGTGGTCAGAAGTTAAGTAGTTAAGCCAAATGTTTGAAGGTTGATGCAGGCTAAAGAGTAATTATTTTCCGTTTTGGATGTCACAAAACGGACTTTTTTGCGTATATAGAGTAAACAACGCCCAAGAATGACGCAAGAGGAATTCAAGGAGGAAGCCCAGCGACTGCGGCCCCGGCTGATGCTGACGGCGCGGCGGTATCTGAGTGACGACGATGCCGAAGACACGGTGCAGGATGTCCTGCTGCGACTGTGGCAGATGGTTGGCGAACTGCGACAACCCTTCGACGCGCTGGCTCTGCGCCTGACCCGCAACCTCTGCATCGACCAGGTGCGCCGCAGAAAGCCCACGGTGATGCTGACCGACAGCGGCGAGACAGACCAGGCTGAAAACAATGACGAGCGCATAGAGCGCATGATGGCCGTTGTCAGCACCCTGCCCGACCTGCAGCAGACCATCCTCCGGCTGCGCCACCTTGAGGGAATGGAAATGAACGAGATTGCCGACCTGATAGGTAGCAGCGAAGTAGCCATCCGCAAAGCCTTGAGTCGCGCCCGCCAGGCAGTAAAACAAAAATATCTGAAGCAATATGAGTGACATCCTTAGAATACGCACGCTGACAGACCGTTTCTTCGACGGCAAGACCACAGTCGAAGAGGAGCAGGAACTGTATGACTATTACCGTCGGGAGCAGGCATTGCCCAGCGACCTCGTCCAGCTGCGCCAGCTGTTTCTGGATTTTGCAGCTGTCCAGTTCTCTGATGAGCAGGCAGAGCAGCAGGCGCCGATCCCGCGTCGCTGGCTCCGCTGGGCTGTTGCAGCCTGTGCCGCCCTGCTGATAGCGGCAGGCACTGCGGTGTGGCTGAACAACGGTCGGCAGGGCGAAGAGGAATGTGTGGCCTATATCTATGGCAAGCGCACCACCGACCGCGACGTGGTGCTCAGCGAGATGCAGAAGACGATGGCCGTCGTGACCGATGACGGCAGCGACGAGGTGGAGGAGCAACTGAAGATGATGTTTGGCAACGAATAAATATACTTGAAGATATGAAGCGATTCCTAATTATGATGACAGTATTGCTGGCCGTCACACTTGCCGAAGCGCAGACGGGACTGAAGATAAACGACCTCTTCGAGGGCCGCATCATCCCGCAGGAGCAGATGATTGAAACCCGCGTGCGGGGCAAGTCGCTGGCCAAGTATCAGCTGAGCTACTACCGCAGTGTGCGGTTCACCGTCGGCGAGAGTGAGGCCGACCGGGTGCTGAAAATAGTGGAGGACGACAGCAAGGGCCACTTTGCCAGCGGCGGCAACAAATCGCGCAAGACGGTGTTCGGCAAGGAGCACAGCATCAACTTTAAGACGCAAGTGCGCCGGCAGGGCGACCGCAACTGCTTCCTCTGCTATCAGGCATGGTGGCGGGGCAACACGTCGGAGCGTGAGGTGACCGTCATCTACATGGAGGGTAGTGTCAAGAGTCTGGGACAATTAGAAGAACTATTAAACAAGGACTAAGATATGAAAAAACTCATGATCATCATGGCGCTGGCAGCCCTGACGGCGACGGCCGGCGCGCAAGAAAACGACACCGTCGTCATCCACAATCCCAAGAAGGTGACCATCATCACGGGCGACTCGCTGCAGCGCATCATCGTCAGCGGCAAGGAGGGCGACGATAAGTTCACGTACCAGAACACCATCAGACTGGTGGACTCCAACTACGTTAGCACCACCCGCATCGGCCGCGACCGCTGGGAACTGATACCCAGCGTGAAGGTGGGCAAGAAGAAGGACGGCGCGGAGGGCCGCACCTACGACAACGCCATCTCAGCCCATTTCGGCATAGGCTTCACGGCTCCCACCAAGGCCGACGCGCGCACCGACTTCTCTACCTTCAAGTCGTGGGAGATATTTGCCACCATCGCGCAGTGGGACCACTATTTCGAGCGTCGCCACCGCAACTCCGTGTCGTTAGGCTTCGGCATCGACTGGAAGAACTACCGCATGACCGGCGACACACGATTCGTGAAAGCGCCCGACGGCAATGTCGCCCTTGAAAAGTACCCCTTGCAGGTGTCGCCCGACTTCTCGCGCATCAAGGTCTTCTCGCTGACGGTCAACCTGGGCTTCACCCACAGTTTCGACAAGGACTCCTGGATTGGCTTCGGCCCCGTGGTGAACTTCAATGTCTATGGCAGCATGCTGACGGAATATTCCATGTATGGCGACGACATCAAGAGAAAGGAGAAGGACATCCGACAGCGCCCCATCACCATTGACTGGATGCTTCGTCTTGGCATTATGGGTGTCCCGTTCTATCTGAAGTACTCTGGCGACAACGTGCTGAAGGACGGCGGCGTGAAGTTCCGCTCGCTCTCCTTCGGACTATACCTGTAAAAAAACTCTCTCTCGTAATGAAAGAGATTAAAGGAATACAGTTAAATTGAATTAAGGAAGTACGAAAAATCATACTTTTGGTTTGCCGAATCAGTATTTCTTCGTATCTTTGCACCAAAAGTACGATAAATCATACGATGATGGATATAGGAACAGTGATTAAAGAGCGGAGGGCATTGTTAGGAATCTCGCAACAAGATCTATCAGATTATTCTGGAGTAGGCATCTCTACAGTCAAGGATTTGGAGCGAGGCATGGGCAATCCGTCGTTACAGACACTACAGAAGATTCTGGATGTGGTGGGTATGGAAATGGTGTTACAGGTAAAACAGACCGTTAAATAGCATAGAGGATGAGAAAAGTGAATGTGTATTACGGTGAAGTCTATGCCGGGCAGCTCGTTGAGTTGTCAAGGGGCAACTATGAGTTCACCTACGATGATGCTTTTCGTGCCGACGGCAGCACCCCTCCTGTGTCTGTCAACTTGCCCAAGAGTCAGAAGGTGTATCACTCGGAGCGCATCTTCCCCGTGTTCACTAACATGTTGCCAGAGGGAGCCAACCGTAGGGCATTGTGCAGAGCAAGGAAGGTGGATGAAAATGATTTTTTCGGTATGCTGGAGATGATTTGCGGCATGGATGCCATCGGGAAGTTTGTACTTAGAAGACCAGAAGAATGAAGACGATAGAAGTTTGCCCATCGACATTGCGGCCAGGTTTTTCTACCTATTCGCCCCAAGCCGTCAAGGAATTGTTTGACGGTGTGGTGGTTTCGCCCTTTATTGATATCGATTTCGAGAACGAGCGCGACCAGCAGCAGGCGATGGAGAACATGAACAACATGTCAATCTCAGGTGCTCAGGAGAAATTCTCCGCCATCATTGATGGCGGGAAAATCCGTCTGGCTCATAAAGGCGAACAAGCCACCTATATCCTAAAGCCAGCACCTTTTAACCTGAGCCTATCCACCCGCAAACAGATACCTGCCAACGAACACCTGACCATGCAGATTGCATCTCAGGTCTATGGCATACGCACCGCCAGCAATGGCCTGTGTTTCAGCAGCAGTGGCCAGCCGGTGTATATCACGAAGCGCTTTGACGTGATAAACGGCGTGAAAGAGAGTTCGCAGGAGGACTTTGCCACCGTTCTGCAGATGACAGAGGAAGGCAGCGACAGCAATTTCAAATATCATGGCAACTATGCGCAGATAGCCGATGCCATCCGGCAGTTTGTGCCTGCATGGATGCCACAGATGGAGCAGTTCTTCCGGATGGTAGTGTTTGATTATCTGTTTGCTAACGAGGATGCCCACATGAAGAACTTTTCATTGATAAACAAAAGCGGCGAGTATTTCCTGGCTCCTGCATACGATCTTATCAACACCTGCATCCATATCCAAAGTGGCAGCGACCTGGGACTGATGGACGGGCTTTCGCCAGATATTGAGAAAAGCGATGTGTATGACAGGACGTTGCATCCCTGCAGGCTGGACTTTGAACGATTCGCGGAAAGAATCGGATTGCCGAAGAAACGTGCTGCCTCCGTGCTCGATATGTTTATGGAGATTCCACAAGAGACATACGCACTCATCGACCACTCCTTCTTGAATGACAAGATGAAACGCACATACAAGCGTGTTATTGAGGAACGGAAAACACGTTTCAATCGACAGTCAGAATAAAGAACACTTCGGCAAAGAGTTAATTATGATTAATTATCGGATACCTTCCTTGCATATATGCAGATATATTTGTTATTTTGCATTTCATAAAACATGAAACGTAAAATATGAAATTAGAAAACCCTTTCCCTGAGTATGGCTACTTTGGTCCGGAATACTTCTGCGACAGAGAGCAGGAGACGGAAGAACTAATTAGTGCGCTTGTCAACGGCAGCAATGTGACGCTAATGGCTCCCCGGCGCATCGGTAAGACTGGACTGATAAGCCATGCCTTTGAACGGATGAAAGCAAGAGACAAAAATGTGCATTGCTTCTATGTGGACATCTTCTCGACAAAGACCTTCAACCAGATGGTACAGTTCATAGCCAATGCCGTCATCGGGAAACTCGATTCCCCCTCACAGTCGGTCATGAGGAAACTGAACGGTTTCGTGTCTGCCCTACGGCCAACGATGAGTCAGGATCCTATTACAGGCATGCCTACTTTCAGTGTGTCTGTAACTTCCGAAAGAGCCCGCGATACACTCCAGCAGGTGTTCGAATATATGAAAGAGTCGGGACGGCAATGCTATCTGGCTATTGATGAGTTTCAGCAGGTGAGCCACTATGCCGAGATAGGTGCTGACGCATTCATACGCTCAATCATACAGTTTGTTCCCAACGTACATATCATCTTTTCGGGTAGCCAGCAACACCTGTTGGCCGACATGTTCATGTCGCCAGAGCACCCGTTCTTCAACAGTTCACAAATCATGACGATAGGCACCATAGATGCTAATGTCTATAGAGCATTTGCCAACAGCTTTTTTGCGCAGCAGAAGCGAGAAATGTCTGAGGAAGCCTTCATCTACTTGTATGATATGGTTGATGGTCAGACGTGGTATGTGCAAAAAATCCTCAACCGTCTCTACCGCACCCCAAAGGGTAAGCTTGACCAAGAAGATGTATTCAGAGCGACCGACAAGATTTTGCATGAACAAGAAATTAACTACCAGTCCAACTACAATCTGCTTACCGATAACCAGGCTCAGTTGCTGACTGCCATCGCCTGCGAGGGTAAGGTCAACGCCCCCACGTCGCTCGACTTCATCCTCCGTCACCAACTCCCTGCTCCCAGTAGTATCAAAATGGCATTGAAGTCGCTCCAAGACAAAGAGTTCCTATTCTACGATACCAAACAGGGCTACATGGTTTATGACAGGTTCTTTGGCATGTGGCTTAAGAGGTTGGCTGGTCTGTAGGATAAATTGAAAATTATCAAAATTATCAAGATGATACTCGTAGCAGATGACGATAAAAACATCCGGCTCTCGCTGAAGCTCATCCTGGAGTGCAACGGATATGAGGTGGCCTTGGCCGAAAAACCGAAGGAGGCGATGCAGATAGTCCGCAATACACCGGCGGTGGAGCTGGTGCTGATGGATATGAACTATACCCCCGCTACTGACGGCGAGGAAGGACTGACACTGCTGAGGCAGATAAAAGTGTTCCGTCCGGAGGTGCCGTGCATCCTGATGACGGCCTGGGGCAGCATCGACCTTGCCGTGCAGGGCATGCGGGCCGGCGCTTTCGACTTCATCACCAAACCGTGGGACAATGGCGTGCTATTAGACAGAATTGAGACGGCCATCAAGATAAATGGCGGGAATCACGGGGACAGGTCGCGTGATATGCTCGGCATAGCGAGCAATCATGGACCTGTCCCCGTGATTCCCTCACCGATCGTTGGCACGTCCCTCTCTGGCATCCTTGCCACCGTGGCCCGCGTGGCTCCTACCAATGCTCCCGTCTTGATAACCGGAGAAAGCGGTACGGGCAAGGAACTCATTGCCGAGGCCATCCACCGACAGAGCCAGCGCTCCAACGGGCCGTTTGTGAAGGTGAACCTCGGCGGCATCTCCACATCGCTGTTTGAGAGCGAGATGTTCGGACACAAGAAAGGCTCGTTTACCGATGCCAAGGCCGACCGTATCGGTCGATTTGAGATGGCTTCGGGCGGCACTATCTTCCTTGACGAGATTGGCGAGCTGTCATTAGCCAGTCAGGTGAAGCTATTGCGTGTGCTGCAAGACCAGACCTACGAGGTACTGGGTGACAGCCGGACGCGCCGCACCGATGTCCGCGTGGTCTGTGCCACCAATGCCGACCTGCGGGCGATGGTCAACGAGCACACCTTCCGCGAGGACCTCTTTTATCGTATCAACATCATCAATCTTCATCTACCGCCTCTGCGCGACCGTCGGGAGGATATTCCGCTGTTGGCCAACCACTTCCTTCGGATGGCTTGTGAGGCCAACCATTTGCCGCCAGTCACGGTCTCGACCGATGCCATCGGCTACCTGCAGACCCTCCCGTTTCCAGGCAACATCCGCGAACTGAAGAATCTGGTGGAAAGGGCGCTACTGATGAAAGGCACAGACCCACCCCCAGCCCCTCCCTGCGAGGGAGGGGAGTGGTTACTTACTGCCACAGATTTCCGAAGTAGCTATTCGTCTGTTCCAAGTCTATCTACTCCCCTCCCTCAACAGGGAGGGGTCGGGGGTGGGTCTCTCTCTTCCATGGAACGCAGTGCCATTGCCGCCTGTATCGCCAAGCACAATGGCAATCTCTCGCTTGTAGCCAAAGAGTTAGGCATCAGTCGTGGCGCACTCTACCGCAAAATCGAAAAGCACGGACTATGAAAGTGAAGAGTGAAGAATGAAGAGTGAAGAATTTGCTACCGCAAGAATATGAAGCTGAAGTACTATTTTACAATCCTTACCCTGGGCATTATCCTGTTGGCTGGCGTAGCACTCTTCGCTTCGTTCCGCAGTCACCCCACATTGTTCTACGTCACCGAGGGCTTTGTAGTCCTGATATTGTTCTACCTCTGGTACTTTTACCGCAAGACCATCCGACCATACGACACACTGATTGGCGGCATGGAACTGGTGAAGGATCTCGACCTGACCACACGCCTTGCACCGTCGGGACAACATGAGACCGACATCATCGTCCGCACCTTCAACGACCTGCTGAACCGCCTACGTGGCGAGCACCTGAAACTCGAAGAGCAGTACACCTTCCTCAACCTTCTCATTGAGGCCTCACCGATGGGTGTCATACAATGTGACTTGGACGGCAACATCACTTCCATGAATCCTGCTGCCCGTAGAATGCTGTCGCCCACCGTCGAAGAAGCCATACTCGCACTTTCTCTTGGCGAGACGACGACCATTCGCTTACCTGGTGAGCCACAGCTCTTCCGCATCAGCCATCAGTCCTTTCCAGACCGTGGTTTCCAACACCCGTTCTATCTCATCGAATCGCTGACCTCTGAGGTACGCCTGGCAGAGAAAGCCGCCTACGAACGCGTCATCCGAATGATTGCTCATGAGGTCAACAACAGCGTGGCTGGAATTATTGGCAGTCTCACTGGTGACAAAGCAGAACGACTCACCGCCCTTTCCGCCTTTGTCACCCGCTTTGCCGAAGTAGTCAAGATTCCTCAACCGCAACTGCAGCTGTGCGACCTCAGTGAAGAGGTGGATGCCTGCCGTCCCTTCCTCGAGAATCTGTGTACGCAGGCCCACGTCCAGATAGACTTCCATCTGACCGACGAAGCCATTCCCGTTCATCTTGACACCGTCCTCTTCCAACAGGTGCTCATCAACATCGTCAAGAATGCCGTAGAGAGTATAAAAGACTCTCCCTCCGCCATCCCTGTGAGGGAGGGAGCAGTTACCATACAGGTTACAAAGCATTCTACTCCCCTCCCTAACGGGGAGGGGCATGGGGGTGGCACTCTCGTCATTACCGACAATGGTCATGGCATCCCGGCATCCGTGGCCACACACCTCTTTACTCCCTTCTTCTCCACCAAGCCCCAGGGCCAAGGTCTCGGACTTCTGCTTATCCGTGACATCCTGACTTCGCACCATTGCACGTTCAGCCTGCTTACAGACCCTGAGGACCACCTCACCCGCTTCACCATCCAGTTTCCTTCGTGAATGACTACCTCCACAAAAGACAAACAGCTATAGTCAATCAGTTGCATTGACCATAGCTGTTTGCCAAATAGACACCTAACGGTTGACGGGAAGGATCATTCTTTGGCGGGAATGTTCTTCAGCACGTCCAACAGGTGGTCCCATACCATCTGTACGGTGGGAATGTGCAGACGCTCGTCGGGGGTGTGGACATAGCGCAGCGTAGGACCAAACGAAATCATGTCGAGGTTGGGATAACGCTCCGAGAAGAGTCCACACTCCAGTCCGGCATGAATGCCGCGCACGATGGGATCCTTATGGAACAGCTTTTTGTAGGAGTCGATGACGATGCGCTGCAGTTCGCTGTGGGCACGCATCTTCCAGGCGGGATAGCCGTCGCTGCTCTTGACCTCGGCACCAGCCAGTTCGAAGACGGCCTGGATGGTGGCACACATGTTGTCGAGGTTCGACATCACGTTGGAGCGCTGGCTCGACAAGATGTCGATACTGTTCTCTGTGGAGTGAACGCTGGCAATGTTGCTGGAGGTTTCCACCAGTCCGTTCAGTTCCGGGTCCTGGCAGATGGCATAGATGCCGTTGTCGACAGCCTGCAGGGCATAGATGAAGTTGCGGGCCACCTGAGCCTCGATGACGGGTTCGGCATCCGTACTCTCCATCGTCCATACCATCTGAGTGTCAGCCACATGGAACTCTTCCTCCACCTCGGCAGCGAAGACATTCCAGTCGGCCTTGACGTTCTCCTTGACGTCGTGGGGAACGGCTATCACGAAGTAGCCGTCGCGAGGGATGGCATTATGCAGCTTGCCGCTATGGAACTGTGCCAGACGGACACCGTCGTAGCGTTTCAGGGTCTGGAAGAGGAAGCGGCCCAGCAGTTTGATGGCGTTGGCACGCTGCTTGTTGATGTCGTCGCCTGAGTGACCGCCAATGAGTCCCTTCAAGGCTCCTTTCATGAAGAAGCTGCCGGCAGGGGCTGCTTCGCGGGTGTAGGTAAACTTGGCAGCGGTATTACGACCACCGGCACAGCTGACAAACATCTCGCCCTCGTCCTCAGAGTCGAGGTTGATGAGATAGTCGCCCGTCATGAAGCCGGCCTTCATGCCCTCGGCACCTGTCAGACCCGTCTCTTCGTCGCGGGTGAAAACACACTCGATGGGACCGTGTGCAATATCGTCCGACTCCAGCACAGCCAGCTCTATGGCACAGCCGATGCCGTCGTCAGCACCCAGGGTCGTACCCTCGGCTGTCAGCCATTCGTCATCGATGATGGTTGTTCTGATGGGGTCCTTCTCGAAGTCGAACTCTACGTCCACCAGCTTGTCGCACACCATGTCCATGTGGCTCTGCAGGATGACGGTCTTGCGGTTCTCCATACCCGGCGTGGCGGGCTTGCGGATGATGACGTTGCCCGTCTCGTCCACCTTCGTATCCAGTCCGCGGCTCTCGCCCCACTCTTTCAGGTAAGCTATCATCTTCTCTTCATGCTTCGAAGGACGCGGAATCTGGTTAATCTTCGCAAACTGCTCGAATACAACGGCAGGTTTTAAATCATTTTTATTCATAATTCTGGTTATTAATGTTTGTAATTCTTTTTATATCGTGCAAAGTTAATCTCTTTTTCTCATATTACCAACCTTTTCCTGACTTTTTTGCCGAAAGCGTTGGGAATCGATAAACGATTGACCGAAAAACGAATAAAATAATAGCCATGGAAAGGTTAATGTTCCCAAAAAACGTTTGTGGTTACAGCGATTATTTGTAACTTTGCAGCCGCTTATAATAAAATATATGGTAAAAACTCTGCTTGTGAGTATACTCATCATCGCCGCCGGCATGCTACTGTTGCTTGTCAAGGTGCTGCTGCGCAGCAATGGCACTTTCTCGTCGCAACACATACACGACAGCAAGGCGATGCGCGACCGGGGCATCCACTGCGTGATGGACCAGGACCGCGAGATGCGCCACAAGAGCACCTTCGCGGTAAATGAACACCAGAAATGACAGTGAGCAGTAAATTGCAAAATAGTCAAATCGAACAATACGAACAATAAAAAGTCAATAATAAAATAGTAAATTAAAAAAGATGAAAAAGTACATGATGATGGCCGCAGCCGCTGTGTTGGTACTGGCCTCTTGCAACAACGCAAGTCAGAAAATGGATGAACAACCCACAGCTGTCGACAACACACCTGCCGGAGGCCTGAAGATTGCCTTCGTAGAAGTCGACTCGCTGATGACGCAGTATGAGTTCTGCAAGGAATTCACGCTGACGCTGCAGAAGAAGAGCAACAACGCCCGCAACACCCTGACGCAGAAGGGCCAGCAGTTGCAGAGTGCAGCCTCCAACTTCCAGCAGAAGCTGCAGAACAACGCCTTCACCAGCCGCGAGCAGGCTGAGAGCCAGCAGGCTGCCATCCAGCGCCAGCAGCAGAGTCTGCAGGAGTTGCAGGCGCGTCTGGAGAATGAGCTTGCCAACGAGACCGCCAAGTACAACGAGGCTCTGCGCGACTCGCTGATGCACTTCCTCGATGCCTACAACAAGGACAAGAAGTACGATCTCATCCTGACCAAGCAGGGCGACAACATCCTCTATGCTGCCAAGCGCTTCGACATCACCAACGACGTCATCAACGGTCTGAACAAGCGCTACAAGAAAGCTCCCGCCAAGAAGGAAGAAAAGAAGGAGGAGAAGAAGTAGTTCACTGTTCATAGTTCATAGTTCACAAGATAACGTTCAATGTGGTTATGGACATAGACAAAATACTCAGTAAGCTTGGCATCGCTGAACTGAATGAGATGCAGCAACACGCCGCCGAAGCCATCACTGGCTCCGACGGTGATGTTGTTTTACTCTCACCTACAGGAACAGGCAAGACATTGGCCTATCTCCTACCCCTGATTCAGCTCATCAATGCTCAATGGTCAATGGACAATGGTCAATGGCCTATAGCACTGGTCATCACGCCTGGCCGTGAACTGGCCTTGCAGACAGATACCGTGCTGAAAAGCATGGGGTGCGGACTGCGCTCGATGGCTTGCTACGGTGGTCGCCCAACGATGGACGAACATCGCGTATTAAAAGAGGTACGCCCGCAAATCATCATCGGCACTCCAGGACGCCTGAACGACCATCTGGGCAAGGAAAACATCTCGCGCTACGGCATCCGCTATCTCGTCATCGACGAGTTCGACAAGTGTCTGGAGATGGGATTCCATGCAGAGATGCAGAAACTCATCAAGAGCCTGCCAGGCTTGCAGCGTCGCATTCTGCTGTCAGCCACCAATGCCGAACAGATACCCCAGTTTGTCAATATGTCCAAGAAGGGGACGCTCATCAATTTCCTGTCCGACGACGAGCAGACCTCGGAACGCGTGACACTCTATGAGGTACGCAGTCCACAGAAGGACAAGCTGGAGACATTGCGACAGCTGCTGCTCAGCTTAGGCGACGAGAGCAGCATCGTGTTCCTGAACTACCGCGACTCGGTGGAGCGTGTCAACAGCTATCTGCGGGAACAGGGCTTTACCACCAGCCACTTCCACGGCGGCATGGAGCAACGACAGCGCGAGGACATGCTCTACAAGTTCAGCAACGGCTCTGCCAACATCCTCGTCTCGACAGACCTGGCATCACGCGGGCTCGACATTCCCGACATCCAGAACATCATCCACTATCACCTGCCTGAAAGCGAGGAGGGCTACATCCACCGTGTGGGACGTACAGCGCGCTGGAATGCCACCGGCCGCACCTTCTTCCTACTCAACAGCGAGGAGCACATTCCCGAGTATGTCATTGACCATTCACCATTGAACATTGAACATTACGACCCCGCCCAGAAAATGGCCAGTGGTCAATCGTCAATGGTCAATGTCCCTGCCCCTCCGAAGAATGCCACCCTCTACATCGGCAAGGGCAAGAAGGACAAGATTTCCAAGGGCGACATCGTGGGATTCCTCTGCAAGAAGGGGGGACTGGAACCTGGCGACATTGGTCGCATCGACGTGAAAGACCGTTACGCCTATGCCGCCGTCAAGCGCGAAAAACTGCAGCAAGTACTACGGATGGCCCAAGGTGAAAAAATAAAAGGTATCAAGACCATTATGGAGCAAGTGCGCTGAAATCTGCTATCTGAGGTTGACAAAACGCAAGCAAAATAGCCTAAAATGCTTAATTATTGCTCAAATATTTGCTCAATTCAAATAAAAAGTGTAATTTCGCGCCGTATTTTTAGAAACAGAGTATAACAACAATAATTAAAACAACAAAAAAATGAAGAAGTACAACTTTAACGCCGGACCTTCGATGCTTCCCCGCGAGGTCATCGAGAAAACCGCTCAACAGTGTTTAGACTTCAATGGCTCGGGTCTCTCCCTGATGGAGATCAGCCACCGTGCAAAGGACTTTCAGCCTGTAGTAGACGAGGCTGTAGCTCTCGTCAAGGAACTCCTCGACATCCCCGAGGGCTATTCAGTCATCTTCCTTGGTGGCGGTGCCAGTCTCGAGTTCTGCATGATTCCCTACAACTTCCTGATCAAGAAGGCTGCCTACCTCAACACGGGTGTTTGGGCTAAGAAGGCCATGAAGGAAGCTAAGTTGTTTGGTGAGGTAGTAGAGGTGGCTTCTTCAGCCGATGCCAACTACACCTTCATCCCCAAGGACTGGAGCGTTCCCGCTGATGCCGACTATCTGCACATCACGACGAACAATACCATCTATGGTACTGAAATCCGCAAGGACCTCGACGTCAACGTGCCTATGATTGCCGATATGTCGTCAGATATCTTCAGCCGTCCTATCGACGTGAAGAAGTACGACGCCATCTATGCCGGTGCACAGAAGAACCTGGCCATGGCTGGTGTGACCATCGTCATCGTGAAGGACGAGAAGCTGGGCAAGGCTCCCCGTGAGATTCCCACCATGCTCGACTATCGTACACACGTAGAGAAGGGTTCTATGTTCAATACTCCTCCTGTTGTGCCCATCTACAGCGCTCTTGAGACACTTCGCTGGATCAAGAAGAACGGTGGTGTAGAGGCTATGGACAAGCTGGCTCAGCAGCGTGCAGAGATTGTCTATGGTGAGATTGACCGCAACAAGATGTTCCGTGGCACAGCCAACGTAGAGGACCGTTCTGTCATGAACCTCTGCTTCGTGATGGCTGACGAGTACAAGGAGCTGGAGAAAGATTTCCTCGACTTCGCAACCTCTAAGGGTATGGTTGGCGTGAAGGGTCACCGTTCAGTAGGCGGCTTCCGTGCTTCTTGCTACAACGCCCAGACCATCGAAGGCTGCAATGCCCTCGTAGCCTGCATGAAGGAATTCGAGGCTAACCATTGACCATTGAACATTGATCATTGACCATTATGAAAGTATTAGTTGCAACAGAGAAGCCGTTCGCAGCAGCAGCCGTGAATGGTATCAAGGCAGAAGTAGAGGCAGCAGGCAATGAGCTGGTGCTGCTTGAGAAATATACAGAGAAGGCTCAGCTGCTGGCTGCAGTAGCCGATGCTGACGCACTCATCATCCGTTCGGACAAGGTCGATGCCGAGGTACTCGACGCTGCCAAGCAGTTGAAGATTGTGGTTCGTGCCGGTGCTGGCTATGACAACATCGACCTCGCCGCCGCTACCGCCCACAACGTGGTAGCTGAGAACACGCCCGGTCAGAACGCTAATGCCGTTGCCGAGTTGGTATTCGGTCTGCTGGTGATGGCCGTTCGTGGTTTCTATAACGGAAAGAGCGGTACGGAGTTGTTAGGCAAGAAGTTAGGCATTTTGGCTTTCGGAAACGTTGGCCGCAATGTAGCCCGTATTGCCAAGGGCTTTGGCATGGATGTCTATGCTTACGATGCCTTCTGCCCCGCTGACGTCATCGAGGCTGCCGGCGTACACGCCGTAGCCAATCAGGACGCCCTGTTTGAGACCTGCGACGTCGTATCTCTCCACATCCCTGCTACTCCTGAGACCAAGCAGAGCATCAACTATGCACTGGTCGGCAAGATGAAGAAGGGTGGCATTTTGGTGAACACTGCCCGCAAGGAGGTCATCAACGAGCCTGAGCTGATTAAACTGATGCAGGAGCGCGAGGACCTGAAGTTCGTTACCGACATCATGCCTGATGCCAACGACGAGTTCCAGAAGTTCGAGGGTCGCTACTTCTCTACTCCTAAGAAGATGGGTGCCCAGACTGCCGAGGCCAATATCAATGCCGGTATTGCTGCTGCCAAGCAGATCAACGCCTTCTTCAAGGACGGCTGCACCAAGTTCCAGGTCAATAAGTAACTGGTTTAAGATATTTAAAGGGGAATCGCTTGGCGGTTCCCTTTTTTTTCATTACTTTTGCAGCAATAATCCATTCTAAAACAAAACAATTATGCAAAGCGACCCCAAGCAGTGCCTCTACTGCACCAATAACCAGACCTTAAAGGATCTGATGATTGAATTCGCCCAGTTGTCCGTATCGCGGGCTTTCCTGTTCAAGGAGCAAACCTACCGCGGCCGTTGCCTCGTGGCCTATAAGGACCATGTGAACGACCTGAACGAGCTGAGCGACGAAGACCGTAACGCCTTCATGGCTGACGTGGCCAAGGTGACCCGCGCCATGCAGAAGGCTTTCAACCCCGAGAAAATCAACTACGGTGCCTACAGCGACAAACTGTCGCACCTGCACTTCCACCTGGCTCCGAAGTATGTGGACGGCCCCGACTACGGCGGCACGTTCCAGATGAATCCCGGCAAGGTGTACCTCAGCGACACTGAATATCAAGAGATGATTGAGAAAATCAAACAATACCTATAGTCGTCATAACGAATTACCATTATAGCGTAATAACAAATCATCATGGCAATAGTAAAACCATTCAAAGGAATCCGTCCGCCAAAAGATCTGGTGGAACTGGTAGAGAGCCGTCCTTACGATGTATTGGACTCTGAGGAGGCCCGTACCGAGGCCGGCGACAACGAGAAGAGCCTGTATCATATCATCAAGCCGGAAATTGACTTCCCAGTGGGCACGTCGGAGTACGACCCGCGGGTCTATGAGAAGGCTGCCGAGAACTTCCAGAAATTCCAGGACAAGGGCTGGCTGGTTCAGGACTCACGCGAACATTATTATATATACGCCCAGACCATGCAGGGCAAGACGCAGTATGGTCTCGTGGTGTGCGCCCATACCGACGACTACCAAAAGGGCAACATCAAGAAGCACGAACTGACACGCCGCGACAAGGAAGAGGATCGCATGAAGCACGTCCGCGTGAACAATGCCAACATAGAACCCGTGTTCTTCGCCTACCCTGATAACACTGTGCTCAACGAGCTCATCATGCGCTATGCTGCCACGGAGCCGGAGTACGACTTCATCGCACCCATCGACGGCTTCCGTCACCAGTTCTGGATCATCGACGACGAGCAGGACACAAAGACCATCACGGCAGAGTTTGCCAAGATGCCCAGCCTCTACATCGCCGATGGTCATCACCGCTCGGCAGCTGCTGCCCTGGTAGGTCAGGAAAAACAGCAGCAGAACCCCGCCCACAAGGGCGACGAGGAATATAACTACTTCATGGCCGTATGTTTCCAGGCCTCACAGCTGACCATCCTCGACTACAACCGCGTGGTCAAGGATCTGAACGGACTCAGCAGCGAGGAGTTCCTGGCAGCTCTGCAGAAGAACTTCACCGTCGAGGACAAGGGTACCGACATCTACAAGCCCGCCAAACTGCACGAGTTCTCTCTGTATCTGGACGGCCACTGGTTCAGCCTCAACGCCAAGGACGGCACCTACGACAACAGCGACCCTATCGGTGTGCTGGACGTCGACATCTCGAGCCGACTCATCCTGGACGAAATCCTGAATATCGGCGACCTGCGCTCGTCAAAGCGCATCGACTTCGTAGGCGGACTGCGCGGACTGGGCGAGCTGAAGCGACGCGTGGACAGCGGTGAGATGCGTGCCGCACTGGCCCTCTACCCTGTCACCATGCAGCAAATCATGGACATTGCCGACAGCGGCAAGATTATGCCGCCCAAGGCCACATGGTTTGAGCCCAAACTGCGCTCAGGCCTGGTCATCCACAAACTTGTATAATTTTTAGCAAGGACTACAGGACTAAAGGACATACTATCGGCACTACAGATTTGTCCTCAAGTCCTGTAGTCCTTGCAAAAGAAAAGCATGACAGACGAATACAAGACGATAGATGGCACAAGCGAGGGCTACTACACCGAGAAACGTAGTAAGTTCCTCGCTTTTGCCCATCACGTAGAATCAACTGACGACATCAAGGAACTGCTGGCGGGATACCGCAAGAAGTACTACGATGCACGCCATGTCTGCTATGCCTACGTGCTGGGGGCTGACCGTGCCGACTTCCGGGCCAACGACGACGGCGAACCGTCGTCGACAGCCGGCAAGCCCATCCTCGGACAAATCAACAGCAACGAACTGACGGACATCCTCATCGTTGTCGTGCGCTACTATGGAGGTGTCAACCTCGGCACCAGCGGGCTCATCGTCGCCTACCGTGAAGCTGCCGCCGATGCCATCGCCCACGCCACGGTAGAGATGCGTCAGGTAGAGGAAGTCATCAAGTATTCGTTTACCTATCCTCAGATGAACGATGTCATGCGTATTGTCAAGGACATGAATCCGCGCATAGTCTCGCAGACATTCGACAACACCTGCGACATCGTGCTTTCCATCAGGAAAAGCGAAGCCGAGAAGCTTCGCAACCGCTTAGGGAAATTGTTATAGTTCGATAATGGTCTCCTCAAATTTCCCGTCACGACCAATGATATAACGACGGCTATTCAACAGCTCAGGCTTCTGCTCCTGGCGGTGCGACTGGTAGAACAACAACACCGTAATCTCATACTGGCTCGTGACATAATACTCCATCAGATTCTCCCCAAAGTCATCCTGCCGCTTTTCCTCCTTTTTCTCATAGATGCACAACTGGTCTATGGGATAGTGTTTCTTATCCATGGTGAAAATAAACAGCTTAGGCGTGATGGAGTCTTGCATTTCTGCCACCAGAAGGACATCATGATGATGCTTGCGTGGCAACGCCATCGCCCTGAGTTTAGCACTGACAGGATAGCCCAGATACTCGTTGACAGCCATAGGTACCTTCACGAAGTCGCCTAACTGTGCCAAGTCGTCGCCGGCATTCTTGATGGGTAGCGTACGCAACCGTAAGGTGTCGAGCCACGCACCGACAGGATCGCTACTGACGCCGATACCGGACTGACGCGTTATCTCTTTCACCTGTTCAGCTTTTCGGATGCTGTCTATCATCTGCTCATAATATTCCTGACTGTGGCGACGACCACCACACGATGCTGACAGAAGAGCCAGCACAGCCGCCAAACAAATAAGTATTTTTCGCCGTATCATGGTGCAAAAATACACAATTCATCTGACAATCAGAAATAATCTGCCTCAGAATTTGGCAGTTTGGGCAAATATTCGTAATTTTGTAACCGATATGGCAAGAGAAAAGACAAGAATCAAAGATATTGCAGAACGCGCTGGCGTCAGTGTGGGAACGGTAGACCGAGTGCTGCACAATCGTCCCAACGTGTCGAAGAAGGCACTGGAGAAGGTACAGAAGGCCCTCGAAGAGATGGACTATAAGCCAAACATGTATGCCTCTGCGCTGGCTTACAACAAGGAGTACACCTTTTATTGCATCATCCCCAAGCATGAGAGTGAGGCCTACTGGGAGGAAGTGGAAGAAGGTGCCTATACCGCCTGCGAGTACCGCCGCGACTTCGGTATCACAGTGAAGATGATGTACTACAACCGCTTCTCTGCCGAAACCTTCTCGAAAGTGATGAACGAAGTACTCAAGCAGGAGCCGGACGGCGTCATTGTAGTGCCTTCCAAGATTGACATCACACGTAAGTTCACGGACCTGATGCACGAGCGAGACATACCGTTTATCCTGCTCGACTCCTACATGCCCGACTTGAAACCCCTGTCGTTCTTCGGTCAGGACTCGTTTGCCTCGGGCTATTTTGCTGCACGGATGCTGATGCTCATAGCTCCGAAAGAGAGCGAAATCATGCTCATGAAACAGATGCGCAACGGCAACGTGGCATCCAAACAGCAGGAGAACCGTGAGACCGGCTTCCGCCACTACATGCACGACCACTTCCCCAAGGTGGAGATTCACGAGGTTAACCTCTCACTGGACGACAAGCGTGAGAACTATGACCTGATATTGGACGATTTCTTCACCAATCATCCGCATGTCCACCATTGCATCACGTTCAATTCAAAGGCCCATCTGGTGGGTGACTTCCTCCAGCGGTCAAACCGCCGGAATATCCAGATTATGGGCTATGACATGGTGCCCAAGAATGCGGACTGTGTCCGTCAGGGCAGCATCTCCTTCCTCATCGCCCAGCATGCCTACATGCAAGGCTATGCCTGCATCGAAACGCTCTTCGACGCCATCGTGCTGAAGAAGGAGGTTGATCCCGTCAACTACATGCCCATCGAACTGCTGTCCAAGGAGAACATCGACTACTATCGCAGGAAAAACATCGGATAAAGAAAAGATAATAAAACAAACATATACTAAAACAAATACAATTATGGCATTAGCTACATTTCTAAAAATTAATCCCGCAGACAGCGTTGTCGTATGTCTCGCCCCCAAGAAAAAGGGTGACGTCATTGTGGTGGATGGTATGCAAATCACACTGACTCAGGATACCCCTGCCGGTCACAAAGTACTCATCAAGGATGTGCAGGAAGGTGAGAACATCATCAAGTACGGCTACCCCATCGGTCATGCCCGTCAGGCTATGAAGGCTGGCGACTGGGTAAACGAGCACAATCTGAAGACCAACCTCAGTGGCACGCTGGAGTACACATACCAGCCTGTAAACGAGCCGCTTAGCATCAAGAACGAGAACCGGACCTTTAAGGGGTATGTTCGTAAGAACGGTGACGTTGGTGTTCGTAACGAGATATGGATAGTGCCTACTGTTGGTTGCGTCAACGGCATTGCCGAACGTCTGGCACACCGTTTACAGCAGGAGACTGGTGGCGAGGGTATTGATGCCATCTGGACGTGGCACCACAACTATGGCTGCTCACAGCTCTCCGAGGACCATGAGAACACCCGCAAGGTGCTGCGCGACATCTGCCTGCATCCCAATGCCGGCGGCGTGCTCGTTCTGAGCCTGGGGTGTGAGAACAACCAGCCCGAAGACTTCATGGCCATGTTGGGCGACTACGACAAGTCACGTATCAAACTGCTGGTGACCCAGCGTGTCGAGGGCGACGAGATGGAGGCAGGCATGGAGATTCTGCGCGAACTCTACGCCCAGGCCAAGGAGGACAAGCGTGAGGATGTTCCTGTATCGAAGCTGCGCGTCGGTTTGAAGTGTGGTGGTTCTGACGGCTTCAGTGGCATCACAGCCAATCCGCTGGTTGGCGAGTTCAGCGACTGGCTCGTGGCACAAGGCGGAACAAGTGTGCTGACAGAGGTGCCCGAGATGTTTGGCGCAGAGACCATCCTGATGAACCGCTGTGAGACACCGGAGCTGTTCGAACAGACTGTCTCCATGATCAACAACTTCAAGAACTACTTCCTGTCACACGGTGAGCCCGTGGGCGAGAATCCCTCACCCGGCAACAAGGCCGGCGGTATCTCCACCCTGGAGGACAAGGCTTTGGGATGCACGCAGAAATGCGGTAAGGCTCCCGTCAGCGGTGTCATGGAGTATGGTGACAGGCTGGAGCATACTGGTCTGAACCTGTTGTCAGCACCCGGTAACGACCTCGTAGCCTCTACGGCTCTCGCATCCTGTGGCTGTCATATCGTGCTGTTCACGACAGGTCGCGGCACACCGTTCGGAACCTTCGTACCGACCATGAAGGTGGCCACCAACCCCACCCTCGCCAAGAACAAACCCCATTGGGTAGACTTCTCGGCTGGTCAGCTGGTGGAAGGCCGTACCATGCAGGAGATTGTGCCAGAATTCATTGACAAGGTATTGGCTGTTGCCTCTGGCGAAAAGGCTCGCAACGAGGAGAACGGCTATCGCGAAATCTCCATCTTCAAGAATGGCGTAACGCTATAAGCGGTCAGTAACAAATAGGAAAGCGACCCGAATGAAGCATACATTCGGGTCGCTTTTTATGCTGTAAACAATACCATCAGAAGGGCAGGTCGTCAGCAGGACTGTCACCAGCAGGTTCCTGTGCAGGCGGGAACGGTGCGGCAGCGGCAGAAACAGGCTGCTGCGGCGGGAACGGCGCAGCGTCAGCCATCGGAGCGCCGGCAGGCTGGGTTGCAACGGGAGCAGCACCGCGGACTACATTGAAGGCGCGGACATCGTTAAACCATCTTCCGTTAAACTCATGGGCATCTATGTCAAACTGTACTGTCAGATCTTCGTTCAGCTGAATGTTAAACTGCTTGATACGGTCTTCACCAAACACACGGAACACACACTTGCGGGGGAACTGTCCAGGGACTTCTATCACATAATCCTGCGACATCCAAGGGTTACCTGTGCGCTGTGAAACACCACTGCTTGCCGGCAATACGGCAATGATTCTTCCTGTTAAATCCATAATATAATTCCTTATTTTAGTTGTTGTTTTTTGTTTCAGATTGCGAAATTACGGAAAATAATTTAAAAAAGAGAATTTTTCATCTAATAATTTTGTGATTGAGCCAGACTTTTTGTATTTTTGTGGTCAATTTAAATAGAATTAAAACTAAAAACAAGTAATACTCATGAGATTTACAGTATCAAGCACTGCAATTAGCAGCAAACTCAATGCCCTTTCAAGAGTCATCAACAGCAAGAACTCCCTGCCCATTTTGGCAGATTTCGTTTTCGACATCCAAGGCAATACACTTTACCTCACCGCCTCTGACAGCGAGAATGTGATGAAGACACAGCTCGAACTGACGGAGAGTGACGCAGAGGTTCGTTTTGCCATCGGCAACCACGACCTACTGGAGGCCGTCAAGGGAATATCGGAACAGCCCATTACCTTTGATATCGATCAGCAAACCAACATTGCCAAGATATCCTACCAGAACGGTCTGTTCTCGCTGCCGATAGAGAGTGCTGACGAATATCCCCAGACTCAGAGCATCAGCGACGGGGCAACAGAAATCGTCATCCCCAATGGCGTGCTGGCCGAGAATATCAACCGTTCGCTGTTTGCTACGGCACAGGACGAGTTGCGACCCGTCATGAACGGTATCTATTTCGACCTCACTCCAGAGTGTCTGTCCATCGTTGCCAGCGACGGTCACAAGTTGGTGCGTAACCGGGTGCTGAACATCCAGAAGGAGCAGCCCGCATCCTTCATCCTGCCCAAGAAGCCCGCATCGCTGTTGAAGAACCTGCTGGGCAAGGATGGCGGCGACGTCATCATCCGTTTTGACGACCGCAATGCCCAAATCAGCTATGGCGACGGCGAACTGATCTGCCGTCTCATCGAGGGCCGCTATCCGAACTACAACTCCGTCATTCCACAGAACAACTCCAACGAACTGAGCGTCGACCGTTTGTCCCTGTTGGCAGCCTTGCGCCGTGTGCAGCCCTTTGCCAACGACTCCAGCAACCTGATACGCTTCCATGTCGAGGGAGGTATCCTGCAGTTGGATGCCGAGGACTACGACTTCTCCAAGACTGCTACCGAGCGCATGACCTGCGACTACAACGGACAAGCTATGAGCATCGGCTTCAAGGGTTCGTCATTCATCGAGATTCTGAGCAACTTCGACTGTCAGGATGTCATCATCAAACTCGCCGACCCCAGCCGTGCAGGACTGGTACTGCCCTCCGAGCAGCCTGAGAATCAAGATATACTGATGTTGATGATGCCGATGCTGATTAACGACTAAAGACCATGAAGCTGAACTTAAAAAAACCGTTGGTCATCTTCGACTTGGAGACGACGGGGCTCGATTTGGTCAAAGACCGTGTCATCCAGCTATCATATATTAAGGTATATCCCGACGGATGCGAGGAACGTGGCGATGAGCTTATCAATCCTGAGAAGAACATTGATCCAGTCATCACGCAGTTAACGGGCATCTCCAACGATGACGTCAAAGACAAGCCTACCTTCAAGCAGTTGGCTGCCAAGCTAAACGATGTGTTTACCGGCTCCGACATTGCCGGTTTCAACTCCAACCATTTTGACGTTCCCCTACTGGCTGAAGAGTTCTTGCGCGCCGGCATCGACTTCGATTTCTCCAAGTGCCGCCTTATTGACGTGCAAACCATCTTCCACAAGATGGAACGCCGCAATTTGGCCGCCGCCTACAAGTTCTACTGCGGACGGAAGATGGAGGAAGACTTCGAGGCTCACCGTGCCGACCAGGATACGGAAGCAACCTATCGCGTACTGATGGGCGAACTCGACATGTATGCCCCCGGTGCCAACGAAGACCCGGAGAAAGTGCTGGAGAACGACATGCAGGCACTGGCCGACTTCTCCAAGCAGAACGACAATGTTGACTTTGCGGGTCGCATTGTCTGGGCAGAGGTAAATGGAAAGCGCACCGAGGTGTTCAACTTCGGCAAGCATAAGGGTGTGCCTGTTGCCGACGTGCTGCGTTTCGACCCAGGATACTATAGTTGGATACTGGGTGGTGACTTCACCTATAATACCAAGCAGGTGCTGACACGCATCCGTCTTCGCGAAGCACAGCGTTAAGAGAAAAGGTAAAAAAGTAAAAAGGTAAAAAAGTAAAAAGGTGCTGAAGGGAAAGAAAATCGTTTTGGGTATTACAGGCTCCATTGCAGCCTACAAGGCCTGCTATATCATCCGCGGACTGGTCAAGGCCGGCGCCGAGGTACAGGTAGTCATCACGCCGGCTGGCAAGGAGTTTATCACCCCTATCACGCTGTCGGCACTCACGCAAAAACCTGTCGTCAGTGAATTCTTCTCACAGCGCGACGGCACCTGGAACTCACATGTCAAGCTGGGGCTATGGGCAGATGCTATGCTCATAGCACCCTGCACGGCATCGACATTAGGAAAGATGGCAAACGGCATTGCCGACAACATGCTCATCACCACCTACCTGTCGATGAAAGCACCCGTATTCGTGGCTCCCGCCATGGATCTCGACATGTACCAGCATCCCACCACCCAGGAAAACATGCAGCGACTGTTGTCGTTTGGCAACTATATCATCGAACCACAGAGCGGTTTCCTGGCTTCGGGGCTCGAAGGCAAGGGACGCATGGAGGAGCCTGAGAACATTGTAGCATACCTCGACAACTTCTTCGAACCGAAAGACCTTCAAGGCAAGAAGATTCTTATTACAGCAGGTCCTACCTACGAGAAGATAGACCCAGTACGTTTTCTGGGCAACTATAGCAGCGGCAAGATGGGTTTCGCCCTCGCTGAGGAGTGTGCCCGCCGCGGTGCCGAGGTGACGCTCATTGCCGGACCCGTCAATTCGCAGTTAGCCATAGGCTGTTGGTCAACAGCCGTTCAGCGTATCAATGTGGAGAGCTGTCAGGAGATGTACGATGCTGCTACCAAGCATTTCCCGCAGTGCGATGCCGCCATCCTCTGTGCTGCCGTCGCCGACTTCAGACCGGAGCATACTGCCGACCAGAAAATCAAGCGCAAAGATGACGACCTCGTCATCCGCCTGAAGCCCAATCCAGACATCGCTGCCCGTCTGGGCGAGATGAAGCGTAACGGTCAGGTGCTTGTCGGCTTCGCCTTAGAGACCAACGACGAGCAGGCTAACGCCCAACACAAGTTGGAGAAGAAAAACCTTGACTTCATCGTCCTCAACTCGCTGCGCAACGAAGGCACCTGTTTCCGCTCCGACGAAAACCAGGTTAGCATCATCTCCCGCAACGGCCAGCACGACTACGACCGCAAACCCAAACAGGATGTAGCCCGCGACATCATTGATGAACTGGCCAGCCTGATCAGCTAAGCAGCAGTTCGGTTCGAGGTAGGCGATGATGATGCGGCGCAGATGCTCGTTGTCTGGTTTAGAACGCAGTTCATTGCGGTACACATTTTTTGCGAGACAAAGATGTAAAATTGGTAGAATCCGTAATTTGGGTTGATTTATCAGTAAATCAGTTAGGCAGAATTTGCAAAAATCCCCGTACCTTTGCGCCCTGTAAACAGGTCGCGAAACTCGGCGGCGCCTCGGCATAGCTCAAGCAAGTTTGGCTCTGCTCTCGGCTTGCACGAGCTTTGCACCATCAAATCAAAACAATTAGAAAATTATGGCAAAGATCGCATTAGGAACCTGGGCCTGGGGCGCAGGAGCATTTGGAGGAGACGCAGTATTCGGCAGCAAGACCGACGTAGAGAACTTGAAGCCCGTATTCGACGCGGCTATGAAGAACGGACTAAACCTCTGGGACACGGCTACCGTGTATGGCATGGGCGAGTCGGAGAAGATTCTTGGCTCGTTTGTGGCTGGCGAGAAGCGCGAGGATGTGGAGGTTTCAACTAAGTTTACCCCGCAGCTGGCAGAGGTTTATGAAAATAGCGTTGAGAAAATGGCTCTCGCTTCAATTGATCGCATGGGCATCGACTATATCGACATGTATTGGATTCACAACCCGATGGACGTGGAGCGTTGGACACCAGGACTGATTCCCCTGCTGCAGTCAGGCAAGGTGAAGCGCGTAGGCGTGTCGAACCATAACATCGCTGAGATACGTCGTGCCAACGAGATTCTGGGCGAGGCAGGTTTCAAGGTAAGTGCCGTGCAGAACCACTTCTCGCTGCTCTACCGTTCGAGTGAGAAAGGCGGTGTGCTGGACTACTGCAAGGAAAACGGCATCGAGTTCTGGGCCTATATGGTTCTGGAGCAGGGAGCCCTCTCGGGTAAATATAATAAGGAGAACCCGTTGCCCGCAGAGAGCGACCGAGGCAAGAAGTATAACCCCGTGCTGGAACAGCTTGAAGCCCTCACTAATGAGATGACCACCATCGGCAAGAAGTACGGTGCATCGTGCTCGCAGATCGGCATCGCCTGGGCCATCGCCAAGGGAACACTGCCCATTATCGGAGCCACCAAAGAGCGTCACGTCATCGAGGCTGCCGAGGCCGCTAAGATTCAGTTGACCTCAGAGGAAGTTGCACGCCTCGAAGCTCTCGCAGATGCTACAGGTATTGATACTCGCGGAGGTTGGGAACACTCAATGGAATAGCCTCCCCCAACCCCTCCAAAGGGAGATGAGAAATAAAATAAGATAGTACTTTTATGAGAATAAGGACAACGATTATAGCAACGCTGTTTGCAACGATGATGCAGGCTCAGGGCGTGACTACTGAGCCAGACCTTTCAGCGTATCGCGAGATGATTCTCCACAAGAATGCCGAATGGCTGTTGGGACTGTCCTCCGACAAACCGACAGCGAAAAAGCATGATGATACGATGCTCGTTCGCATTGCCGAGATAGAAGTACATCCTGAACACCTCGAAGCCTATCTCACTGCTGCAATAGAGATTCAGCAGAAGAGCTTGGCCGAAGAGCCCGGTGTGCTCTGCCTCTTCCCCAATCAGATGAAAGAGGACAGCACTCAGATTCGCATCCTCGAAATCTACGCTTCTCAGCAGGCTTATCAGCACCACATCCAGACCGCGCACTTCCAGAAATACAAGCAGGGCACACTCCACATGGTGAAGTCACTGAAACTGCAAGACCTCACACCTCTCGCTCCCGAGACGATGACCAATATTTTCAAGAGACTTAAATAAAACGGAATATATGAAAATTCATTTTTATTTCCGAACGTGAGCAAGTTCAACAAAGTTAAGATTATCAGATGAAAAGAATAGTAACATTTATAATAGCAGTAATGACTATGGCGACAATACAAGGTCAGACGATGACCGAAAGACAAAAGGGATTGGCACAAACTATGACACAAAAATTGTATATCACCATCGACGGCAAGACGCTCTCCGTTGAGCTGGTCGATAATGCCGCCACGCAGACGCTGGTGACGGCCCTGCAAGAGGGTGACATCACCTATGAGGCCCATGACTACGGTGGTTTCGAGAAGGTGGGCGCACTGGGACGCTCCCTGCCCACGAGTGACACGCAGACAACAACACAGGCAGGCGACGTCATCCTTTACGACGGCAACCAGATCGTGCTCTTCTATGGATCAAACTCATGGAGTTACACCCGTCTGGGGCATATGGAGTATTCATCGCAGGCGGAATTGGAGTCTTTCCTCAAAGCCGGACAAGGAAATGTCACAGTGAAACTGTCGCTCTCGTCGGGCGCAACGGCTATCAACGGCACCCGAAGCACAAGTGCTGTAGATGGTGCTTACTATTCATTGAATGGCCAACGGGTGGAGCATCCGACGAAGGGATTGTTTATTAGAAATGGTAAAAAGGTAATTATTTTATGAAGCACGATGCAAAGGTACGGCAAACAAATCAAGTGCGCAATACCTAAAAACGGGTGTTTTAAGCATTGCGCATCTGGATAAATCAACAAAAGGAGGTTAATCGGAAGTAGGTAGGTCTCTTTACTCTGCCTTATCACAAACCTTTTTCATTGTTGTCTTTGTTTTTTATCCTAATTGATATTCACCCGTGCGGATAGCAGCGATGACACCACCGTCGATGAGCAGGTCGGTACCTGTAATAAACTTGGCATGCTCTCCCAGCAGGAAGGCTGCTGCCTCGGCAATCTCGTCGCTGCTGCCTTCCTTGCGAATGCCTCCACGCTTTCCTTCTGCAAAGCATTTACCTGCAAAGTCTCTACATCATAGCCACAGCGGCGGAAATCGTCACCGACACGTTCCAATGCCTTCTCGCTGATGTCGCCCAACAGAATCTTCTTACCGGCACCAATACGGCGCACAATGGCTGTTCCCATACTACCGGCACCCAAGAGTGCCACTACTGCTTTCTGTTCGTTTCTGTCGAAAATCATATTATATCCTCCTGTTGTTTATATGTTCTTAATGAATTTTGCAGGATTGCCACCTACGATAGAATTAGGTGCTACATCCTTGGTAACAACCGCACCGGCGGCCACAACGGCATTCTCGCCAATAGTAACACCTGGTAAGATGATTGCTCCAACACCAATCCAAGCGTTACGTCCGATGTGGACGGGTTTGCAGCGCAGCACCATGCGGTTTGCGAAGTCGTGATTATCGGTAACGATGCGCACATTTGGACCTATCATCACTCCGTCGTCGATGGTGATGCCGCCAGCAGCCATGCAGGTCAGCGAGTGGTTCACGAACACGCCCTTACCAATTTTCATCTGGCAGGCGAAGTCAATCTGAATTGGTGGCATCAGAGAACGTCATCTGTCCCTGCCGCACAAGGATGTGTACGTGATACCTGCCCACAAACTCTGTCACCTGACGTCCGTCACGCTTCGTGTTAATCAGATTACAACCGTAAGTATCTTCCATAACTTCTATTTGTTTTTCAAGATAACGGAAGTGGGTGGCTGTTTAGTGTGTCGCCTTGAACTTCGTTCGAGCCTACTCACGCTCGGCAGAGTTGAAACGAGTTTCACTCTGCTCTCGCTAATGCGTAGCCTTGAGGTATTGTAAGTCGCCATACCAATAGGAAGCCGTGCAACCGCCATCAATCAGGAAGTCGGCACCGCTGATGAAACGTCCACGGGAGGACATCAGGAACTCAGCCATATCACCCACTTCGTCGGGTGTTCCAGCACGGCGGGCGGGCATGCCCTCAATCATCTTCAGGTAACCATCCTTGCGTGGGCCATGCAATTCATCGTTTGCCAATGGCGTGATGATGATACCTGGTGAGATTGAGTTAATGGTGGCACCACGACGCCCCCAGCGGGTAGCCTCGAACATCACGCGGAGCACATTGCAACGCTTCGAGTACTGATAGGCTTTCAGCGTGTCGTTGATTTCCTTCAGGAACGGCAATTCTAGCAGTTCGTCAACAGAAGTCGTGGCTAAGGCATCGTTTTGCTCCTGAGGTAAGGCTGGTAAACGATGACCGCTTTGTGATGAGATAATCACACCTGAACCACCCTCTGCAATCACCTTGCCGAACTCTTCCAACAATACACTTGTGCCATAGAGGTCAACACGAAGAATTTCTTCAATAGGAGCCTGTGACGGTGAAACACCAGCAGCATTCACAACATTTGTCACATCTCCCTTGTAGGTGGCAAACTCTACCAACTTCAGGATGTCCTCTTTCGAGCCAAGGTCGCATCGTATGGTTGAACACTCAAAGCCCGCATTCTCCAATGTCTTTGCTGCTCGCTGAGCATTCTCTATGGAGTAGTCTGCCAACACGATGTGCTTGCCAGCCGACACACGACGGATAATCGCCTGTCCGATACTGCCGGCACCTACTAATACTGATACTTGTTTCATTGTTGTAGAATTATTACTTTAGTGCATTGTAGGTGTCATCATCTACTGGTTCGCACCACTCGTTGCTGGCCCCTTCCTGCACATCCTTATGATACGTGAGATGCTGGAACCACGAGTTTTTCTGTGCGCCGTGCCAGTGCTTCACCTCGGCAGGGATGGCGATGACGGTGCCGGGAGTCATCTCTTGCGGCTCTTTGCCCCATTCCTGATACCAACCGCGACCTGCAACGCAAATCAACACCTGTACCTGCTTGTGGTGGATGTGCCAGTTATTGCGGCAGCAAGGCTCGAAGGTGACGTTCATCACACCACCACCGACATCTGCCAGATAGCTCTGACCAATGAAATACTTTCCGTAAGGATTAGGCTCGCCCTTGGGCCACTTGGTGTTCAGGGTGTAACCTTCGTTGCAGAGCCAAGTGCAGAGCTCATCGACCTGTTGCTTTGAGTTGCCCATATTTACGGCACCCTGCTTGTGGGCGGCGAGTTGTGGGGCAACGCCTTCCAAACCACTCAGGGCAGCAACGGTGACTATCTCGCGGTCGGCAGCAGAGAGCTGGTCGCCAGCGAAGATGTCACCAAAGAGGTGTGACTTCAAATAGTAGTCGTCCTGCGGACAGAACTCATAGTTAAAGGGCTTTCCTGAGAGTTGTGTCTGGTTCTTCACGCCCAGTTCGTAAGCCTTCTTAGCATCATCCCACTCTGCAGGACGCTTCCAAGGCTTGCCTTCTTGCCATTCCGGCTGCTTGTTCTCCAACACCTTGCTCAGCACGCCAAGTGCATTCAGCGAACGTGGAAAGCCGGTATAGGCATAGAGTTGCGAGAAGGCCTCCTTCAGTTCGTTGATGGTTACGCCCTTGTTGAGAGCCATACGCACGGTAGGCTCCAAACGATTCATATCACCCTGTGCCATGAGGCAGGCACATGCTGCCAATCCCTTTTGACGCTCTGTCAACGTCTGTGCATCTGCTGTTGCCATCATCAATAATGCTACAAATAAATAGACGATTCGTTTCATATTACATGCTCTCCTTAAGAATCTCTGTCACGTCTGACTTCGTCAGATTCAGATAACCGGCGGGATAGCAGATGGTGCCCTCGGTGATGCCGGGAATCATATCTTCAGTGGCACCCAGTTGAGTGATGGTCAAGGGCAGACCTATCTCTTGCATCCAGGCTTTCAGGGCCTGCAGACCAGCTTCGGCTATCTGTTCGTCGGTCATTCCGTTGCTCTGGATATTCCACACGTTCTTGGCGAAGCGCACAAACTTAGACAGACCGTTCTGCATGGCGCGGCGATAGTAGGCCATTGAGACAGATGCCAGCGCATAGCCGTGTGGGGCATGTGTCCAAGCACCCACGCTGTGACCAATCATGTGAACCATCCAGTCCTGCTGCTTGCCCAGCCCGATAAGGGTGTTCAGTGCCCATGTGGCTGTCCACATGATGTTCGAGCGTGCCTCGTAGTCCTGAGGATTCTTTACAGCGATGCGGCTGCTGTGGATGACAGAACGCATCAGTCCTTCAGAGAGGTAGTCGCTGGTGTTGTCATCGAAGTCCGAGAAGTACTGCTCCATGATGTGGTTCATGATGTCGTAGATACCCGCCTTCATCTGGTTCTCGGGTACGGTCATCGTGAACTTCGGATTGAGGATAGAGAACTTAGGCATCAGACGACTGTCGAACACATGCCCCACCTTGAAAGTATGCTCTGCATCTGTAATCACAGTGCCGGCGTTCATCTCAGAGCCTGTGCCAGCCATCGTCAGGATACAGCCCACAGGCAGCAGTCTCTGGTCCTTAGCGGGATTTTCCTGCTTCAGCCAGAACTTGTCCCAGTAGTCGCCTTCATAATAGACAGATGCAGCCACGGCCTTCGAGTAGTCGCAAACGCTGCCGCCGCCAAGGGCAAGGATCAAGTCTACCTCGTTCTCGCGGGCAATCTTGACGCCCTCATGCAGTTTCTCTAAGGTGGGATTGGTCATCACGCCCGGGTTCTCAACGATGGTCTTGCCTGCCTCTTTGAGGATAGCCACCACCTGGTCGTAGATGCCGTTACGTTTTACACTGCCACTGCCGTAGTTGAGCAGCACCACTGGGCCGTAGCCCTTCAGTTCGTCCTTGAGGAAGTTCAAAGACTCATCACCAAAATACAGTTTGGTGGGGTTGTAATAAGAAAAGTTTCCAAGCATAGTTGTATTTTTTATTATCCGTAATTCTGAATTAAGTATTTCACGAACTGCGGGTCACCGAAATCTCTGGTGCCTGCGTCGTGCTGGTTCATCTTGGCTATATGAGCCATCTCCTCGTCGCTCAGCG
>CAMHJQ010000037.1 GCA_946185485.1 uncultured Prevotellaceae bacterium
TGCCTGCCTGTCACGCAGGAGGTCACGAGTTCGAGTCTCGTACGCACCGCTGGAACAACAAGGGAGCTCACAGGAACATCAGCGTTCCGTGAGCTTTTTTAATAACTGAGAACTATCAACAACAATAATTACTGTTATGAAACAAACAATTCTGGTGACGGGTGGAACGGGATTCATCGGCAGTCACACCACCGTCGAATTACAGGAAGCTGGCTACGAGGTCGTTATCATCGACAACCTCTCCAACTCAAATGCTAACGTTGTGGACGGCATCGAGAAGATAACAGGTATTCGTCCCGCCTTCGAGAAGGTGGACTGCTGCGACTTCGAGGCCCTGGAAAATGTGTTCAAGAAGTATCCCAAAATCGAGGGTATCATCCACTTTGCCGCCTCCAAGGCCGTAGGTGAGAGCGTCCAAAAGCCCCTGATGTACTATCGCAACAACCTCACGAGTCTCATCAACCTGCTGGAACTCATGCCCAAGTACGATGTCAAGGGCATCATCTTCTCCAGCTCGTGCACCGTCTACGGACAGCCCTCTCAGGAGCACCTGCCCGTGACCGAGGATGCTCCCATCCAGAAAGCTATGTCGCCCTACGGCAATACCAAGCAGATTAACGAGGAGATCATCCAGGACTACATCCACTCTGGTGCTCCCATCAAGTCGGTTATCCTGCGCTACTTCAACCCCATTGGCGCACACCCCACGGCACTCATAGGCGAACTGCCCAACGGCGTCCCCATGAACCTCATCCCCTTCGTCACTCAGACGGCTATAGGCATCCGTGGACAGCTGAAGATTTTCGGCAACGACTATAATACCCCCGACCATACCTGCATCCGCGACTACATCTATGTCGTCGACCTGGCCAAGGCACACGTCAAGGCTATGGAGCGCGTGCTCGACAATCCCGAGACCGATGCCGTCGAAATCTTCAACATCGGCACAGGCCGCGGCCTCTCCACACTGGAGGTTGTGCAGGGCTTCGAGCGTGCCACTGGCGTAAAGGTCAACTGGACGTATGCCCCGCGTCGTGAGGGTGACATCGAACAGGTTTGGGGCAATGTCGACAAGGCCAACCGCGTATTGGGATGGAAGGCCGACACACCAACCGACGAGGTGCTGAGGTCTGCCTGGAAATGGCAGCAGAAACTTCGTGAAGACGGCATACAGTAGGAAACTATATGCACCTCTTTGACGACGTCTGCTCAGACGGTCTTTGACCACGTCTGAGCAGGCGTTTTTTGTCAACGCTTGTAATGGGGCAGATACTGTTTCCAGTCTGCCTCAAACGCTTGGAGCGTTTTTGTGAAATTGCTTTGCAGGGCTGCAGGAATCCCTGTCGTGTAGGTACTCTTCAGAAAACTCTTCACTCCCATTACAGAGTAAGTATCGTCCATGTAACAGAAGATGGACTGACCGCCCATGTAGTTTTCAAAGACATAGGGGAAGTGACTGTCAGCAAGCCGGCAGTCCTTTCTCATCATGTCTATCTCTTCTTGTGTGAATCTGGGCTTCTTCCCAACAAGAGCCGTATACTCTGCTATGCCCTCGTAGCACCATTTGGGCAGGTTTACGTGCTGGTTGTAGTCTACCGATGCGAAGAAGCAATAGTGTGTCATCTCATGCCAGAGCACATCCTTCATGTATGCATCACTGGAAAAAGAAAACTTTCCGTTCAGGGCAATGCCTTTCAGGAAATAGCCAGAGGGTGATATTTCCTGAATGGTAATGCCTGCTGTCGACTCGAAACTCCTCTCGATGGATACCATCTTCTTCATCAGCTGGTCAAACGCTTTCTGGTCTGGTGTCAGGTAAATAGGCACTTTGCGGCCGTTCATGTCAACGGGATAGTAATACTTGCCGATGATGTCCTCCAGACGGGGGATTGCCTGATGGGCATATTGCTGACATAGGTATGCCTTTCGTGTCAACGACTCCGGGAAATAGATGATAAAGAGCTCATCCTCCAGCGTTTTCAGTCCTGTTTCTGAATCCTGCCCGATGTCTCCGTCGTTATTCCATGGGGTAGGACGGGGTATGGGGTCGAAGGATGACAGAATGTCGTCCAGTCCTTCTCCAAAGGAATTAATCCAGTCGATGGTTCCTTGGGGTACATCTGCATATCTCAGTGGCTTTTGGTCTTTCCCCTTGTCGTAAACCATTACCAGTGCCAAGGCAGACAATATGAATACGAGTAGCACACCCGTTATGGATCTGAATTGCTTCATACTAATTTAAGAATAATATATCTTCTACAGATTCTTTCGTCGTATCACCGAGGTCACCGATTTTGAATCCGTCGCCGGTCGTCTCGCAGAAGAAGTACATGTGTCCGTCCTTGGTGATAAGCGACTGTCCTGCCATCTCTACCAATTCCGAAGCAGCCTGGCTCTTGAATGCTACCGCGATGGCTGCATGCGACGGTGTTACAAGGTATGCCGTCTTATAGCCCGCCTCACGGAACAGCACAGCTGCCAGCACGGCCTTGCAATCGCAGTCGCCACGGCCGTCAAACAACGTTTCGTCAGGGAACCGGGCATAGTCACGGGGATTGCCTATCTCGTCGCATTTCTCGTCATATTCATATGCAATATTGGGCATTTGGACAAAATCCAGGATGAACTGCATCCTTTCCAGTTCTCCTAATCCATCCTCTCGTGCCATGTTGTCAATATAGCGCAGCACATGATGTACTTTCCGGTTGTCCTTGCATGCGTCAAACAGTTCTGCCACATTGGCCATGTGTCCCTTGTTGGGAGTTATCCGGAACGGATTGCTTGAACGGAGCGTGGCAATAGTCGCCGTACTGAACTGTAGCGTCAGTTCTCCCTTCGAATGATGATATACGGAGTCAAGTTCCCAGACATAGTTGCGCTCTGTGTCTTCTATGATGCTCTCATCGTCACCATCTTCTCCTTCTTCTTCATTACCATCCCCACCTTCATGGTCGCTGTCATCCGTCCAGTCTGGCAGCCTGTTGCCTTCCTCTTCATAGTCAACCAGTTTCCATGGTTCTCGGGTCACATACTTCCTGTTCACCCATGCACCTATCAGCATTGCTGCCTGCAACGGAATGAAATCGCTGCCATAGATGAAAATCGATACGAGCAGAGAGGCTGAGGCCGTCAGGATAATCCAGTTGTTCAGACCACCCACTCCAGTGTTTCTGTTTGTCAGCATCAGGAAGTCGTCAAAGGCCTTTCCCTCTAACAGCACCTCAATCTTTATCTGACGGAGGATAGCCCAGATGACAAAGTACACCAGAAGCATGGCGGCAATAAAACCAATCTGTTCGCCTAAGGCAGGGAAAGACATCTTGCCTAATCCTGTGAGGTAGAACAAGCCATAGATAAAGGTGAACAGGACGGTTGCTGGCAGTGCCGTGTCCTTCCATGTCATCTTTTCCGCCATTGGGTCTTCGCTGGCAGGCTTAGGTTGGCGTTCCTTATATAATAATAGGTATCCACCGGCACGTGCTGTTACCGTATAGACGTTCGGTCTGGCTTTCCCCAGTCGGCCTGTTTCCACGACCTTTCCCAACAGCTTGGCCTGTGCCACCTCACTGTTGCCGCCCTCGCTGGCAAGCGGCGGACAGGAATAGACCAGTGAGTGTTTCCGTAACCAGAGTTCGTACCATCTGCCGGAACCGCCTATGCCGGGATTTCCCTTTTCATCGGTGATATAGCCCAGACGTAGCCCTGATGTGCCGTAGATGTTTCCTGCCAGGTCCACCCAGCCTTCCTTGTGGACGGCTGCCGTCAGGTCTGAGGCAGACGGGTCGTCGCGCAGCAGAATCTGTGCCAGTCCATTCTCCACGTTGGAATAGCCTTGGTATCGGTTGGCTATTGGCTGGCTGTTGTCATGGAACATGTAGCAGTCGGCGCTGATATTGAATACGGCATCTCCGAAAGCATACAGGTTGCCATCGTCTTGAACATAATAAGTCTTTGCCTTTTTCTTGAACAGGCCGATGATTTCATACACTGCAAACGATATCAGCAGAACGGCCAGAAGCAGTAGAATCTTTATGAATATCATAGCCGGTCCTCCTTTAATCGTTTATCCAGTTGATCCATCTCCTCCTTGGGAATTCTGATAGGACATCCCGCCAGGGTATATGCCAAATCCTTCTGCCTGTAATAGCCATAGTAGAGCGATAGTTTATCGGCAAACGATAGCTTCGGCAGCGTGTCAAGGGCGCAGTTGCAGACAAACTGCGACTGGATGCCTGGCATAATCTTCTGCCAACACGTCAACAATGCATAGTCTTTCGTTGTATCATCGTGGATGATGCTCATGTTCCCGAACAGTTCTGTCGCATTTGCTATCCTCAGCACAGGCTTGTTGTTTGAAGACACCGAAAACAGCATGCCATTGATCCCTGCCATCTTCTCAAACGGAGAGAGGTCAACATCTTTTCCTAATAGCGATAGCATGGAACCTATATTCTCCGCGGTGTTAATCCGAAGCTCAGGTGCAAAGAGTTTGCTCAGGATTCCCACAAAGGCTTCAGCATGTACGATGGGCTCCTGACTGTCAGTCAAATCGGTGGCATCCAGCGCATCGGGTTGTTGGCACGTACCTTTCAGCAACCCTACAAGGTCCTCACTCTTCAGTTCGGAAATACGCAGGACGTCGTCTTTGACTCTCAGTTTGCCCTCAGCCACAGATGCTTCTTCCAACATTTTCTCGCCACAGAAGGCCCCCCCGAGAAGAGGCTGGTTAAACAAGGTTTCGGGAATAATGCCTTTCCCTGCTTCGGCTTCAGGAACCGTCATGCTTTCCCTGAACTTGGCAAGCAGTTCCAGTTGGGTGTCACATTCTTGGATAAGGGTGTCATAGAATATTCCTTCTTCCTCCATCAGCGATTTCGACAGCCGTTTGTTGACAGACAGCAGGGTTGCTGCAAGCAGTCTGTATTTCAGTCGCCTGATACGTTTGAAATGTCTGCGGAGCTTGATGAAGAACTCAACGATGAGCGGCAGAAAAAAGATAACGGGTATCCAAAGCCATTCAATGGTTGCTATCTCACCCAGATTGATAACATTGGGCGACAACACCCGCAAGATGGGAATAATCGTGAATACCAGTAGGATGCCAAGCAGAAAACAGCGTACCAAAAGACTCAGCACGATGGGCTCTTTTTTCAGGTTCTTTTTGATGCTCTCCAGGATATCCGAGGGTTTGTTTCCTTCCGGATCAGCCTCGCACTTGTCATAGTCGTTTCTCAAGTAGCGCGGAATGGGAACGATTTCCAGTATTTCCAGTCTTACTGATTCACGCTTGTTCTTCAGGTAGTCTTTGGCAACCTTGAAGACCGTTTCCAGTTGGGCTATGGTGGCATACTTGGCTGCAGCATCCAGATACACTTTTCTGTAAAAGGAATGAAGCAGGGGGATAAACTTGTCTGCCGCGTCTTTCCTGTTCTGACGCAAGAGTCCTGAGAATCTGGTCAGCAGGATATATGACAGGCTCTGCATGAATTTGATGAGCCTGGCGGGCATGTACCTCAGGTATTTATGGTAGTAGCTGGGTATCAGGTCCGAGCGGAACAAGTCCCAGACGGGGTGGGGGTCAGCTTCGCCTTCTAACTTCCTGAGGTCCAAATCCGTGCTGTCGCACTTTTCGCGGAAGCGGTTCGAGAGTTCGTCGGTGTTGATGACGTCTTCCTGCAACACTTCGTGAACAACTTTATTGGCATAGTCCTCATCGTAGCATGTCTCGTCTTTGAATACAGCCACGAGCCTGTCCAGCAGGTGTTTCAACTCAATGGCGTGGTGCTGCTCGCTGTTATAGTATATGGAGGCTGCTCCCAGCGCGTATATTCCACCGCCGCTGCCGGTCTTGTCGAAAATTCGTTCGCTATTGGCACTTACGAAGAATAGGTTGGTGAGCATCTGGAAGAGCAGTTCAGTGCGCTGCTCAGTATTGAGTCCCGGATAGAACCGAACCCCTTTGTACTGTACATCCTGATAGACTATCAGCCGGTTGAAGTGCCGGGCACCAAGACGTTCGTTCAGCATGTTCAGACTTTCCAAAAGCATCGCAACATTGGTCCGCTCCTGTACGGAGTCCAGCTGGTTGACGGTACTCGGCACATACAGCATGCCGGTAATCTCCACGCCCAGGTTGGCATGGTCGGCAATGATTCTCGGAAGATGGTCTCGGATAAGTCCTGCCAGTGGAGCAAACACCTGCTGTGAGCGTCTTTCGTCAGCCGCTCCGATGATGACAATCTGGAAGTTCCCTATCTTGTAGCCTTCTTTAATATAGGTATTGTAGCAGTTCCTACCGTCAGCTACCAGTTCGTCTATCAGCAGCTTGCACGATGCTGTATCCTCCACCTCTCTGTCACCGGCATGATAGTAGTGCCAGTAAGGTCTCAGATCCTCACCGGTGGCTTTCAGCAGGTTCTGCAGCTTCTCCGTGGAAGCTGCTGTACTGCCTATATCAATAATCCAAAGCGGAAGCATAGGTTAACCCTCATACTTGTTCGACAGGAACTTCGTAACTGTGTCGAGGCGCTCGTTCAGAATTCGGAGTATGTCGCCAATCGTCTCTTTCTCTTTCTTCCCGGCTCCCGACCATTGCTCGTTCAGCTTGCTCTTCAGGCACTCAACAGTCTCTTGATAGTTCTGGCGCAGCGTGTCGGACTCCAGGAAATTGAGATCCTTGGCAAGGTCGGATGCGAGTACGGCAAAACGCCCTATGGTATAGAAGTCGGTAAAACCTGCCAATAGCTCGGTCATCCTGTGTTCGGGATGGTCGATGCTGACCGTATGGAAATACTCAGTATCACCGTCAGTCACCTGCAACTCTATCTTTTCGTTGTCAATCATCTTCAGCGCAGCAGAAGTGGCAAACTTGACAATCTTATCCTTGGTGCTGTCGAAGATGACGGGCGTCTCGGTATAGTGGTCGAGGTTGTAAACTTCGGTTCCTTTCACATAGAGATGCGAGAACGTGTTTCGCATCTGGTTCATAATCAGATACTTCGTGAAGTCAATCTGTTCCGGTCTGATTTCCCTGGGCAGCTTGATGTTGTCGGCATCTCCACCTGAAGTGGCGAACGACTGGTGGAAGTGACAGTAAGCCTTGTTCTGGCATTTGTCGTACTCGTTCTTGACGCTCTGGTACATGTCATAGTATTCAAACGACAGTCCCAGTTTTGTCGCAATCTTGTACATCACAGTATTGTCACTATTGTCTATAAATTCAGTCTTACCGGCCGAGGCAGTCTGCAGGAATACGTTCTCGACGACTCCTGTCGGACCGACGCAGAACGCCTTGTCGGTAATCCTGCTGGACCTCATCGATTTGATGTAGGGGAAGAATACCGTTGGCTGTGTCTTCTGCTGGATGCTGCGACGGGCCTCATTGTTCAGGTCTGAGAAGAACTGGGACAGCGTCTTCTCGTACCACTGGTTCGAGATGGTGGTATTCTGGCGTATCAGCATCTTCACCGTCCCAACGGTGTAGTCGAGCAAGTCCTCCACAGTACGCCTGAAGTCGTTCTTGTGGGTGTTGGTAAACAGGTGGCTGTCCTTGCCAATGACATACTTCTCCTGAATCATCTTCTCGTTGTAGTATGTGATCATCTGACTGAAGATGCCTTCCAGCGAGTGGGCCGAGTCACCGTTGCGGAGGGGCGTAAAGCCTTCTCCGGGAACATAGTCCGATGTATGTCCAATGACCATTCCATACCATTCCGAGAAGAGGTTGTTGTCTTCACGCCATCCGTTGCCGTTCACAAATTCGGTAATATCGGGAACGAATACCGAGGTGACATCCAGCTTCGTGGTATAGAAAAGCTTGGCCAGACTACTGTATCCATGAGCTGCGCCCTTGTCGCCAGTCAGTACGGCCGATGCTTCCGTCACCAGTTTCCGGACGTGGGTAATGATACGGTCTATGATGCCGTGGTCGCCGTATGTCAGTTCATAGATCATGCCGAAGGCCTCCTCGGTAAGGATGACGTTGACGCTGGCCTGTACCCACTCTATCAGCCTGTTGTAGAATCTCTCGACATCACCTGAATTGCTGCCTGTGAAGAATTCACCGGCCGTTGTCTTCAGGGCATTCTGGTAAAGGTCGTCCAGTTCACTCTCGATGCTGGCCCTGTTGTCAACCAGCGCTTTCCTGCTCGAGCAGAGACCCCCCAGAACAGCTGTGTTGGTGTCTGTCGTATAGGCCATATAGAGGTTCGTACAAAGGGCATCCAGTTCCTGAAGGACGTCCTTGACGTACTGCAGGCCCCATTTGCGGGCATTGTCTTCTGTCCAGCGCCAGAGCTCTTCCTCGATAGCCTTCTTGGTATTGTTCTTCTCTTCGCTGCGCCTGCTGATGGCTGCCTCAACGGCGCTGATGACACTACGTGCGTCTTCTATCGACACGTTGGCTGGCAGCTTCTTCATCACCTTGTTCTTGTCGTTCAGAATCCTGTTCCTGGGCATCTCGTCTTCTATCATTTCCGTCACGAGGCCCTTGATGGTGTGGAAGTATGACTCTTTTCCCGCTCCGCCAGCAAACAGCGTGTCCGTGATGACTGTTTTGAAGAGTGTTGTCGTCACCTCCCTCCTCTTGTCGGACGACTCTATCGGTGAGCCTAAGATACCATAGCGCAGCATTTCGTACTTCGAGCGCAGGGCGATATAGTTCTCAAACTGCTCGTCCGGCTTGCGCAAGGCCATATAGCCCATCGGAATCAGGAAGCACTCGCTGCCGAGTGTCTGTCCTCCGCCTTGCTCCTGGTTGTTGTCCAGGAACGACTTGAAGCCGCTGGCTCCGGCTCCGCTGTGTATATAGAATATAAGCTCAGCGGTGTTGGAGTACATCTTGTCGATGTCTCCCATGTTATTGTTGTTTTCCGTATGGAAGTCAACGGGAATACAGAACTCGAAGGGCCTGTAGGCCATCTTTTCGTCAAACATCGTGTAGTCGTCCACCATAGCCATCCGATGGAACAGAAGGTTCTTGGGCGATTCCTTTGCCCACTTCTGGAAGGCTTCTATCTCCTTGAATACCGCATAGGCATTCGACGGGTATTTGTTGTTGTCGGAATTTTTATTGATGTATATGCGTGGCATATAGAGAATCAGTCCCACCTTGGGGTTACCCTTGTCGATGTGGGTGCGGTGCAGCATGTTCACCAGATAGAGCACGTCCTGTACGGTACCGCTACCCGTACCGCCATTGCTGCTGGCCACCACCCAGTAGTGGATGACATTCTTGGCATTGTCTATCTCCACCTGGTTGAGGTCGTTGATGGACGTACGCAACTTGTCAATGAAGTCGCCCTCCTTGCGTCCGAAGGCTATGCGCGACTTCATGCGGAAGGCTCCTGCACCGAACGACAGGTCGCGGTTCTCCATGGTCTCGGCCAGCTCCGGGGGACAAGCCTCCAGCATGCGGCGGTTGATTTTCAGTTCGGGGTGGTTGGCTGCCTCATGAAAGCAGATGTAGGGGTTGATGTCTCCTAAATTAAACAGTTCGACATCATTGATGAAGTTTATCTTACCTCCCTCATACAAGTCCCTGTATTTCTCGTTTGCTCTCGCCACATCCCTGCTGTCGGTGTCGACGAAGATGAAACGGTAGGTTTCGTTCATGACCTGCAGACGGGTCTTCATCTCCGTACCCTTCATCCGCTCATAGATTTTGTTCTTCAGTAGTGAGACGGTGTTGACGCCTGAACCGCCCAAACCGATAAAAATATGTTTCTCTGCCATAGTAGTAATATTTTGTTGTTTATTATTTCTTTTTTAATTGATCCAGCGGATGCGGAAGTCACCCACGGTGATGTGTGTAAACCTTGCGATGGCGGGATGCTGGTGAGGACCGTACTTTGCACCAATTTTCATCGACGAACCCTTCAGCAGCGACACGATGTATCTTGGATGGGTGAAGGGACGTGTCAGCGGATTATACCGCTTCACGTCTATTCTGACATGCCAGTTGGCATCGGGGACGGTCAGGAATCCTGCTCCCCTGCCAAAGTCCACCGCCTCCATTCCGTTTGCTTTCTTTCGCTCCGTCACAGGCCCTCCGTTCAACGTGACTTCAAACCGACCGTTTATCTTGTAGAAGTCAGAGCGGTTCCTCAGGAAGGCACGGGCTACCAGGATGATATAGATGATGATAAGGACTACAATCAGGCAAAACAGCCAGAACGGCAGCGGATAGCAGAATACCCACTTGTCCACTTCGCCTTGCGCCTGGAAACTGGGTGCTGCAAACCCCAGCTTGGCCAGCTCAGCCTCGTAAGGCACGTCGAACGAAGCCTTGGCAGTCACGTCACCCTTGATTTTCTTGAATGTAGGGTTTGAGATGCTGGCTCCATGATAGTTGAACTTCCCCACCTTCAGCACACCTTCCTCGTCAGCCGTGCTGATAGGTAGTCCTGACTTAAACGCAAACCCCTTGGCCGATGTGCAGACGGTATCCACCCGTAGTTTGTCGTAGACGGGATTGGGCTTCCACGAAATGCCTAACTCCAGGTTGCCGTCAATGTCCAGCGTCGGGTCAACTGTCAGTTCTGCGGGCTGTATCTTATGGTTTATCAACGCATAGAACTTATCCAGCAGAATGGCGTTCTTGCGCTGTGTAAACCAGTCCGACAGGGCGCTGCCGCTGGTAATGGGTACGTGATTGAAATTAAAAGCCTTGGGGAACACGTTCCTGACCTTCTCCAGGTCCCGTCCGCTTCCCGGCAACTGCAGGGCGAAGACGTAGACATCGTTTCCGGCCTGCTCTGTGGCAAAGCGCTTGGCTACGCCGTTCCAATCCTCCTTACCCTTTCGTGCTGCCGACGGGTCGTGCAGGAAGTCGGTGATGATGAATACAAACTTCAGCTTGCTGCGGTCTATCTGCTTCATGTCCGTTGCCAGATAGCGGAGCATGTTTTCCAGGTCCGTATATCGGAAGTATTTCTCCCGTTCGTATTCCGTTGTCGGCTTGTCGTAGATGTGTCCGGCATAGCTTATCAGGTTCTTGATGGTCTCTGCCTCTATCTTTCCTGCGCTTCCCACCTCATTGGTAGCCTCACCACCGAATTTGATAATCGATACATAGTCGCCCGTCTGCAGCGATTTGAAGAACTCGCCCAATGCCGGCACCACCGTTTCCTGGTATTTGTTCATCGTGCCCGACACGTCGATGGCAAAGATGTAGTCCGCCCTTTGCCCCTCCAGCTCTTTGCCGAATTTCTGCATCAGCTGTGGATAGTCCGTCTTCAGCGCGTCAACCCCCTGCTGCTGCGCCCTCAGCACCGTGGCACAACAAATGAATATGATGGTAATAATGAATCTGCCTTTTTTTCCCATTCTCTTTAGTTATTGATAATAATAGGTGCAAAGATAATCATTTTTTTCGAATGTATGGTGCTTATACGTCACTTTTTTTCATTTGGCTATTGGAAGTATTTGCATCGGGTTATGAGTTTTTGCTTTGTTTGCTTGTCAAGATGCGTTGATTTGTCTATAAGATCGCACAGGTTGTCATAATGATATGCGACAATTTCCTGGCTGTCTTCAATGATGAGGGTGTTACCGTTCAGCAGCATATCAGAGAGAGGGCGGTAAAACTCTGTTGGTGGGCATTTGTCTATTATCGAATAAATAAGTGAACGATTTGTGGCGGAACTGTTGTCTTCAATGGCAATGAAGCCATTCTTCCACCTTGCCGCCTTGACGTATGCTCTTGGCAGACATATTCCTTCAGCGATGAAATCGTCCGACAGACGGTATAGCTGAACGCTGTCATTGCGCTCGACGAAGAAATAGTTAGAATTGTTGAAAGTCAGATTGTGATAGAGTAATTGATTGTTGTCGCCAAAGCGTCCGTTGATGTCACCAATCATCTTTCCGTCACTATTCATGTCGAAGACAAACGTCCGCTTGTAGACATCATCAGTGACAAAATAGTAACGGTCGTCCTGAAACCACCTTGAACTATCGGTCAGACGCTTAAGGCTGGGACACTGGCTGCTAAGATTGTAAGTCTTTCGTGTCCGGCTGTCATAAACGTATTCACCTGATTCATTGGTATAACGAATGAACTTGCCACTGTATGATTGTGGGTTCCCGTCAAGTATAATGGTTTTGTTGTCATCAAGGTGTATCAACTCTATCTTGCCCTTCTGTTCTTGCACAAGGAAGTCGCAACCATCCGACTTTACCGTATATCCTTTGTAGGTGGAGTCGGGCGTAAAGCCGTTGTTGATGTCAAGCAATTCAATGTCTTTTGTTGACGGATTTCTCCAAGCAAGAAATTGGTTGCCGACGACTCCGACGAAATCTCCACTATCGAATAGCCAGACAACAGGACCATTCTTTCCGTGTCCGACGAATAGTTTGGCCTGACCTGCTAAATAAATACAAATAGAGTTAACCCCTGTCATACTGGACATTGGTTCGAAATCTGGCATTGGTGTTACTCTCCCTTGTAGGTCGCAGATATACCGTTTGCCATCCTTGCGAGTCTCAACAAGATTCTGTTTGAGCCACACCTGTTGGATTTCTCCAGGGAATTTTATGGTTTGTTCGTCATCCTTGCTCAAGATAACCAAAGCCGACGAGTCTTTCGCTTCGTTGAAGAATTTGATAGTGTTATCGTTGCCGTCTACCACTCTCTGGGTACCATCACCAAAGATATTGTCTGATAAAGCACGTTTGTAGAGGTTGCTGTCGTCCCAAAAATAAAGGCTGTCCTCATCAGTGATGCAGAGGCTTTTGTCTACATGCATGGAATATGATTTCCATCCAGTATGCTGGGCTGTCTTTCTGAACTCAGGCGAAGCTCCAGACAGTATGAGTAGTCGTCGCAACTCTGCCGCATCTTGCGCAGAGATACTGTCTGCTGACAAGAGCCTGTCGGAAAGTAAGGAAAGAGCCCTACTATAGTTCTTTTGGGCGAGCTGGTAGGTATAATCATCATATTTTCGGAGGTAGCTGACTGTGGCAAGTGCAATGACGATGGCTACAAGTACAGCCACAAGTCTCTTCCAGTGTCTCTTTCCGAATGCCATGCAACTGGCAGGGAAGTCGTTTACCCTTGGGGATAGTTTGGGTAGTTTGAACTCCTGTTTGAACTTCTGTACATGGCTTCTTAATAATTCCTCAATCTCGTTGAACAAGAAGCACCAAGCCATCATGATGGTAGCGACAATGATGGAGAAAACGCCGGCCCAATTGTGGGACATGCCTATAAGATAGAGCGAGAACCAGAAGAGTGCTATTGCACATACAACCGTTACGATGGCAAATAGAACGGCGTAAGGCAGGTTGCTCAATAAGAATTTCTTGTGCTTAAGTCTCATGATACCCATGCCGAGTAACAGCAGGAATAGGAACAGGGACGTATGGATAAGCCAATGGTTACGATAGTTATCCAGGAGTCTGTCAAATTGTGCCTTGATGAACAGCTGCTGTGTCTCTGACATGCTTAGTTCGTCAATCTGCCTGAAGGCGGCAAACTCAGGCACAACTTCATAGTATCTCCTGCAGCCATGTGGAACATGGAGGGTGATGTTAGCTTTCTGCAAATCTGTCAGATCAAGGGCAAAGCTCAACTTCCCCTTGTCTGCAGGGTACACCACTGTTGGCTGCGAATAGGGTACATAGATGTCTGTTAGGTTTTCCAGATTGTTTACGAATGTCCATGTTCCAATAGGAACACTTGTGGGAATTATTAGTTTGCGCAGACTCTCCTTGGCTTCTATACCTCCGTCAGCATAGAAAATCACACTGTCGCTGCGATATTTTACTCCGGGTTTGACAGGGGCTTCTACATAGTCGGGCAATTTCAGCCCTGTACAGTTGAGGAATGGATATTTGCTGTAGCTGGGATATGTTGTGATTTGTGCGGGTAGCTTGACATCGGTGAGTGCATGATTGTTTGCAAAGGCACGGAACCCCAATTCAATGGAGTCGCCAAGGAATATTACGCTGTACAGCGAGTCACAGCCTTCGAAAGCACTCTCGCCAATCTTTTTCACGCTGGCTGGTATAACCATAGTGCGCAATCGCTTACAGTTCATGAAAGCGCGGGCCTCAATGCGGCTGACATGCTCGGGGATAGTTATTGCTTGCAGCAGGTTGCACCCTTCGAATGCCGATGTGCCGATGTAGCTGGCGTAGGCAGGCATTTTAACGCTTTCAAGTGAGTGGAACTGATAGCAGAGATGATCGGGAATGTAGTCCACGCTGTCGGGCAGGCTCAAGCTGCTGATGCCGGAGTTGATATTGGCTCTGTGGATAAAGTTGGTGGAATGGTCTAAGATAACCGATGTACGTATGCTGTATTTGCTGTTGCTATTGGTCTCGTTGGTGTTGTTGAAGGTGATGTCTTTGTACTTAATGGTTCGATCGAGTATCTTCTCAGGGAAACTGCAGGAAATGTCTTTGACGTCAGACTCGGATTTGTAGTAGACGACCCGCCGATCATCCACATCCCACAATACGTCTTGCTTCCAGACGTATCTTGTCGTGTTCTCGTCGACCCTGGCCTTGAGGTTGTCTGCCTCTATTTCCAGCCTGCCTATGCCTTCGACTATGGACAGCAGAAGCCTGGGACAGTCATTGATGGTGAGCTTCAGAAAACCGAGGTGCTCAGGAAACATAATAGTGTTGAGCATCTGGCAATGGGACAGCTCCAGGTTGAGAGAGTCTTTGCCAAGCTTCGTCAGGTCAATGACTGAAAGATACGGACATTCCGATACCTTATAGTCATTCTTGTCCTCTATCGCCAGTTCCTCTACCAATCCGTTATTTGTCAGGTGGTAGGCTGGAATCCAGAGTGAGTCTGCTGTGCTGAAATGGTGGTCTCTCACCTCAGTCAGCGATGAGACGACTTTCTGTTTGTTGCCAGTTACTAAGCCGCTATAGAGTCCCATGAAGGCAAATGCTGCGACCATAAGGGCTATGACAGCCCAGAAAAGGTTGCGGAACACGGTCTGCTGTTTGTCGCGTTTATGTCTGTTGGCGATTTCAGCTATTCGGTCGTGCACCAGTTCAACCTGCATTTTGTTACTGCCTGGCATTGGAAATATGTGGAGCAGCGACTTGGCCTTTTTTAGTGCTGTAGGTATTCTGTCTTCGGCTTCATCCAGTGTGATGTGTTTGCGCAATGGTCCGTCGGTGAGGTCTTGTTCTATGTGTTTACGCTCGTTGCCGGGAATGCCAGCTATCTGTCCTTCGTAAAACGCTTCGAGTGTGAAGTCGAGATTGGTGGTCATTTCGCGGGTAATCAGCTGGTCCTCGCCTAATGCTTCGTACAGCTGATAGCAAATGACGGAGAGCAAGAGTGAGTTGACCGTTCCGTCACCGTTGGGAGCTGCTTGGATGATGTTGTTGCAGACATCGATGATGTCACTAGGCTTGATGCAGTCCTTTCCTGCCTGTCTGATAACTTCTTTCGCTCCCGTATTGCCGATGGCAGAAAGTCCGCGCAGTCGCATGCGGTTTTGCTTCAGCGGGGTTAAGTAGTTATTGTCAATACCGTCTTCCAATCGGTAGAGCTCGTCCTCGCGGATGGACAGTACGAAGCGATAGTTATAATCATAGGTATAGCGTGTGCCATCGCTGAGGGTCTTGTCGGGCAGAGTGTGGTTGGCCTCTGCCAGAAAGGCTATTTGTCGTAAAAGATAGCTGGCCGTTTCGCTGTCACCTCTAAGGAACTCTTCAAACTGGTCGAGTACAAGTACGGGGAAGACAATCTGTCTGTTTTTGTCATAGAAACGGTGGCGGGCAAAATAGTTCCAAAAGAATCGTGATGCCGTCTCGTCGTTTTCTGCGCTGACCACTTCCATCTGCTTGATACTTCCTCCCTGTTCGGAAATTTGGGTTTCCAATAGGGAGATGATGGTTTGTTGGATAGTGACGCTTTCCTTATCAGGCGTACTTGGGGTTTTCTCGGTATTACCTAATCGTATATATACTGGAAAATATTTGGCTTTTCGCAGACGAGGAAACAGTCCGGCATTTAATATGGAGGTCTTTCCGATACCACTCTTACCGTAGAGGGTGGTACAGATGTTGTTGTCAACAAACTGGAGTAACTCGCTGACTTCCTGGTCACGGCCTAAAAATTTGTATGCGTGTTCTGCTGCATTGGGGTCTTCATAGTATGCAGCGCCAATCCATGGATTCTTCTTCATGTGTCAGTTCATTTTTTTAGTTGGTGGTCTAACGATTGCTTGAGCTTGTCCATTCCGTCTTTTGCATTCAGATCGATGCCGCTGCAGGCATGGCCGATGATGCGCTCTTCGAAGATGTGCTTGTACAAGTTCTCGTCTCTGAGCGGAAATCCTTTGGCTACAGGAATAATCGTCGCCCCTTCAGTTTGTCTGGCCAACATCCACTCCTTGATGAAATAGGGCACATCCTTGTCGGGCGTGTGGTCAAGGTCGATGTTCTGCAGTATATTTTTGATATTAGTAGTCAACAGTGGCAGGAATACCTTGCATTTGCTGATGGCCTTGTCGATACGTTCATCGTAGTCGTCACCGCCAAACAAGTCCTTGTTGTCGAACCATACACCGAATCCGGCATTATAGAGCTTATTGAACAGGTTGTTGGCCTCATCGAAATCTTTGGAGTGGTAGGAGAGGAAAATGCTGCCTTTCCTGCGGTACCTGACAATTATGTCTTTTAAGGAGTAATTGTCTACCGATAATTTGAGTAGTTTGGTAATTCGTTTGACGAAATCACGAGTGTCGGCTTCATGATAGATCTGGTTTTGCTCCAAATAGCTGACAAGTGTCGATTCTCCATCGGATGTGCTGCTTGATACGACTTTCCCTCTATGGATGTTGGCAATGTTTCTTTTTAGAATATACCAAAAGAACCGCATGTGCCAGTCTTCGAAATTGCAGCCTACCGACAGTATCTTCTTTTGGGCGACAAAGTCCGTTATTTGTTTAAACGAGGAGTCGCCGTTCATCCAGCGGCAAATGATTTCTATGGCGTCATTATCTGTGACGACAAACTTGTTGTCTGGGCATTCTTGGGGGTTACGGGCTTTGCCGAAGATGTAGAACAGGGTGGGGCGGTCGTAGTCGCAGGAACCGTCCTCGGTGGTGCATTCCTTTACTTCCTCTTGGAATTCTCTTAAGCTATCCATGTCATTGATGTCCACCACCTTGAGGTTTGTTCCCCAAATGCTTTCCATAGCCTTTTCTAGAAGGTCGTCGTAAGATGTAGTGAATACAATTCGGAAAAGCCGCGTTTCCAGCAGGTCTTTTAGTTCTTCCGAGAGGTCGCTGAGTTCCAGTTTGAAGTTGGGCTGTTCAAAAAGCTGCTTCTGCACAAGGGCTTTTGGGGAGTGCTCCGGCTGCATCGCAGAGAACGAGGTGTAGTATCCCGCATCGCCCTTTCTTTTCTTGAACACCGTCTGGTTGATGGTGTCAAGCAGGTATTGGTTCATGTCGTTATTTACGTCCATGTACTCCTTGGCATTGAGTAGTGCCTCGCTGCCCACTACTAGTATGTAGTTGTTGTGGAATACATCTGAAACAAATTCTTTCTCATTGAAGGGCACTTTCTGCTTTTGGGAAACTTCAATGCTGTCTTCTGGTCTGAACCTACCCATATGTGTGATTGCTTTTAGTTATACTTAATCTTAAATCCCAGCTTCAGTATCAGTTTCAGTGTTTCTATCGAGGTGTTGCGGTCGTAGACCTTCTCTTCTTCAGGCAGGTCTTCGTAGGCTATTAGGCAGGGGTGGTGCTTTAGGGTGTCGTCGCGTTTCTCGCCGTACGTCCAACCTTGGTTCATACGTTCTTGTGCCCATATCTCATGCACGTTCTTTGCCATTGCTTCCAACAGCGGGTTCAACTCCTCTGGCAACTGGATGTCGGAGGTGTCAATAGGGTGGGGTGTGTAGTCGTTTGTTTTCATATTTCTTTCTTTTTTTATTGATAATCTTATGCTGTGTAACTCTTGTCTTTTTCAATAAGTGCCAGAACTTTCGTCCTTGCCTCCTTGTGCATCTTGATGCAGAACCAAATAAGAATGAAGAAACTAATTCCTCCGATATATGGATTCACAATTCCACTCATTGCCAAGGCATCGTAAACGCCATGGGCCGCCACTGGTACCAGTAGAATGCAAGCAGCAACTTTGGGGGTGTGGTCTATAAAATGATAGACAGAATAGTAGTAGCCCATTAGTATTGCAAAGGCATAGTGCCCAGGAACGGCTAACAACGCGCGACTGACGGCAACCCCCATCCAGTTTTCTTCTTCTCCGACAATATAAAATACATTCTCAACAGCTGCAAATCCCAAGCCGACACACACGGCATAGACTATACCATCGAAATGCTCGTCAAAATAGGGATTTTTACGTAGTACCAGCCATAACGCCAGAAGTTTGAATGATTCTTCTGGCAAAGCCGCCACTATGAATGCCATTGTTGTTGTGCCTGTAAGATTGGTCGGACTACCTCCCTCGCCAAACAATACAGATGCTATACCCATTTCAATGATTGAAACAGGAACACAAATAGCCACCCCCAAAAGGACAGCCTTGACCAACCATGAGGTCGGCTCTTTCTGCGTATCTTTCTTCCAGATATACAGTAAAAGCAGAATGGCAGGAAGAAGCGCGACTGTCAGAATTATCAGGTTTGTCATTCCTTTTTGACTTTTGTTTTCTTTCTCAATGAATTTTATGGATTCACCGACTCTCAAAACAGCTCACAAAGCAAGTCTTAGTCCAATGTTATTATCCTTGTCAGTAGGAGCACTGTAATGTCTATTTGAAATCCTGCAGCTTCTTATAGAACTGAGCCAACTCCCTCCTCTAAGAATTCGAAGCGATCCCGTCGAAGGACCTATAGGATTGGTTTTCGTGGTTTCTGAATACTCAGCAAACCAATCTTGACACCACTCCCATACATTTCCGCTCATATCATACAGACCAAGCTCATTTGGCTTCCTCTGACCAACAGGATGTGAACTGTTAGAACTATTAACTGTACACCAAGCGACTTCCTCAGCATCATTGGTACCAGCAAATTGACAGCCCGAACTTTTAATTCCACCTCTGGCTGCAAATTCCCACTCTGCTTCTCTCGGGAATCTAAATTTCATTCCGGTAAGGGTATTTAAACGGCTTATGAATGCCTGACATTCCTCCCATGTCACGCTATCAACAGGATTGTTATCACCTTTAAACACAGACGGATTTTCTCCCATTACATATTCCCATTCCGCTTGGGTTACTTCATACTTATTGATGGCAAATGAGGAGATGGTAACTTTCGAGATGGGTTTTTCGTCGCTTTCTGGGTTTATCTGCTCATCTGTTGCCCCCATAATAAAATCACCACCTTCTACGCGAACCATGTTGTTAATAAGTTTAAGCAAAATAGGCGATAGTTGTTCTTTTTGTTTTATACCATCTCCACCTTCTTTCATTTTTTGTATTTGTGCTCCAAGATCAGATATAATTTGCGCAAGCCTACCTATTTCTGCATCTTTTTGTACTTTTAACTCGTCACCCTTCCAAATGCTCATTGCAGAAAGCAGCCTTGAGTTCTCTTCCGCCTTTTCTGGTCCAGTCAGTCTATTTGAATAGGGAAGGAATAGCCAGCCACACTTATGACAGTAATAATCAGAAATACCACATTGGCTTTCGCAAACAGGACATTGTTTGGTATCCTCTCCCAAATCTTGTTTCTTTTCTATTATCCTGTTGAGTAAATCCTTTTGCTGTAAGTGTAAGAGATATATTTGTTCTTCTAATGCAGAGATTTCGTCATAAACAGCTTTTTTATGAACGTCTATAGTATATTTCTTTATAGAAGAAGCCAATCGAATCAAACTATTCTGAGGGTTTGAATAGTACTCTATTCTGTCCAGTGATGTAGTGTACATAGAAACACTATCGTCCATATATGAATTATCGCATATAAAAGGAATTATGCGTTTCCCCCAAAGGTCAGCAACGCCTAGTTCCCTAGTTACCCACCTCGATTTTACAGAGTTTTCCGTGCAAACAAAGAGAAATATTTCAGATGATCTGATATTGGATGGGATAAGCTTGGCAAACTCATCGCCATTGCTTATACCATTCTCATCAATCCAATAAGAAATATTGTTTTCCTCCAATACTTTTTTTATTTGACTGATAATGTTACCAGGAATAATATCTCCATCCTCATTCTTGTAATCGGAACGAGAGTAACTAACAAACACATCGTACAAAATACTATTATTTTCTTTATTCATATTTCTTTGGGTTCTTTATCTATTTTACCTTCTTTCGACAGGATATATGGTATAGCCATGTTCAGCATGATGTCGTGTTTCAGGATGGTTTCTTCCTCACACTTTTCCAGCGTCTTAAACGAGCAGATGTCCAAGTGGGCTCTGTTTGGCCAGTCCTTCAGCTCCGTTCGCCTCTTCTTCCAGGGGGCCTTGGCTTCTTTCCGTGCCTCATCCGTCAGCCCCGCTATGTGCCAGGCGTCCCAGAGGTCTTTCAGCTCCTGCCGTTCCTTGTCGGTGAGCGCACGATAGCCAGTGAGCAGCTTTTCCATGTTCCATCGGTTATGCTCGACTTGCTGCAGGTCCCCTATATGGCTTTCAATATTGGCTATTACATCCTTTATCGTCGGATTGCTGCCCTCATCCATGGTCATACCGACAGAACGGAGCTTGGTGTTCAGCGACAGCGCATTGAACTGGCAGGATAATCTTTGCCACACTTTCTTTTGCTTAGCCCAATAGTCGTCAAAGTCAGTGTATTCTCCATAGCTCACGAATTTGTTGTGATAGTCTTCAAGTTGCTCGTCCCACTGGTCTTTATTTTCATCCGTCCTGTAATAGGAGTCATACACATAGGAAATGTATTTTGCCCTGTTGACGATCTCCTTTTCAAACTTCGGTTCGTAGCCGCAGTCAATCATGCCGAACGGGCGAATCTTATGATAACGGTAATTTTTCTTCTTTTTATCCGCTTTCTTCTCATTCTCTTTACCATCTGGCTTGGCCACCTTGTCGATGATGGTACCGCTCAAGCGCTGATAGACAAGTATTTGCAGACAGTTCTGGAATACACTCTCGGGCAGGAACATAGCTGTGGCGATAGACAGGTGCGAGCGTGTCAGACATACGGCCAGGGTGACGGTGTGCAGCGGGTCTGCACAGGCTTCTTCGATGTATGCCTGAACCTGTGGACTTTCAACCCTGCCATTGATGAATTCCCACTCCACGTCCAGGAAGCTGTCGTTGTTCTTCCATGGTTTCTTCAGCTCGGTGTTGTTCTTCGACAGATTGACATACCGATGCCGTGCGTGCTTGAACAGGCTTTTGTACCTTCCGCAGAAGTAGTTCAACTCGGTGCCTGCCTCGGTGTCGATGAACGTAATCCTTGTCCGTCGGGAATGGTCGTTGATGAAGTTTGGATAGTGGCAGACCTGGGCAGCCTGTATGCCCAAGGCAACGCCCATCTTGGTGATACCTATAATAATCAGGTGTACCGACTCGGCAGAGTTCTTGTCGATATACTTGTCGTTGGGCAACCTGTCCAGATACTCGTATCTCAGTTCTTCACCCGTCTTGTCCTTCTCTCCAGCCACCAGCACCTTCTGTGCCCACATGTCGTAGAAGTTGAACGGCATGAAGTCGATATTCTCCTTGTAGGAGTCGCCCATCTCCGAGAACTGGAATGCCACAAAGGTAGTCTGGTATTCAAACATCACGTGACAGGGCAGCTTGTTGTTGCCTGTGCGAAGGCGCGTCACATCCTGGTTTATGGCAATCCAATCCACACAGTCCATGTTGTTCGAGTCGCGATACGACTCCACGCTGTCGCTCTCTTCGCTGTCACCGATGATGAACACCTCTTTTGCATAAGCCAGCGACAGTCGGTTGATGTCCTTCTCCGACGTCCTGTCACCGTACATGAAGATGATATGACTGCTTTTAATCTCGTTGTTGAGAAACGACAGGATTTCGCGGCGCTTATCTTCCACCTTCTTGCTGGTCATAATCAGGAAGCGGGTTTTCTTCTTGTCCTGCTGTCCTTTCTGACTGCTCAGGATGGAGTACAGCACGTCGCTGGTTCCTATGATGACGATATGGTTCTTCATCAGGAATGTCGACTCGCCCGACAGGTAGTTCTGTCCGATTCGCTCAAAGTAGTTGGTGAACATGGAGGTCAGCACGGCGATGAACAGGATGCCGAACGATGTAATCAAGCCCCCCACCCAGTGGCTTCCCACATACATGTTTTGTCCACCGTTCATGAACAGCAGGTAGTAGGCAGCATCGAAGATGTTCTCCGGCTTGTAGGCTTCCGTTCCGTATTGTATCCCGCTCCCCACAAGGCAGATTCCGCGATAGACCACGAACAGCCCCGCTGCCATCACCAGCGTCAGGATGACCACATTGATTAGCAACACCAGAAACCTGCTCCATTTTCCCTCAGCCAGCGTCCGGGCGATGAGCAGATGCAAGTTCGACAGCAGTAATTTCAATGAGTAAAGCATATTTTTTTGTTTATTAGTTATCTGTATGGTCGTCTAACGAAAAGCTTTCTTTGGCTTTGGAAAATATCACCATAAGACTTCGCCTTTAGTGTTAATTTTCACCCAATGGCACTCTTCATCCTTTACCCAAGCAGCACCGTTGGCAAAGCTTTCTGCTAGTTTCCACTTGCATGGAATAACCAGACTTCCGGCCTTATTGATAAAACCCCAATTGTGGTTGTTGTCAACTACTGCTGCCAGACCTTCTGAGAAACCTAAAGAGTGCCCCCATTTGTAGGGTATCACAAGCCGGGCTGATTTATCTATGAAGCCGCATTTGAGGTTTGCGTCCATGACCATAGCCAGACCTTCCGAGAAAGAACAGGCTTTCCGATATTGGCACGGTATTACAGTTTGTCCTTGCTTGTTGATAAAGCCATAGCCTTTCTTATTTTCTACACATGCCAATCCTTCAGAAAACGACTCTGCATGTTCCCAAACACAGGGAATGGCAACGCGTCCGTTCTTGTCTACAAATCCGTATGTGTAATGTTCTGCCCCCACTACGGCCAGTCCCTCGGAGAAGTCAGATGCACTCTTCCAAATACAGGATATCGCCAAAATACCCTTTTTGTCAATGAATCCCCATTGTTGGTAGCCTTCACTTACCCTTGCCATATCCTCAGAAAAAGGATATGCTTCTTTCCAGGTGCAGGGAATGACCAATTTCCCTTGCTTGTCTATATATCCTTCTAATTCTGTCTTGGGGTCCTTTACGTTTGCCAGACTCTCTGAAAACTTGCCTGCCCCTCGCCAAGAGCACGCAATCTTCAGAAATCCCGTTTTGTCAATAAATCCCCATTTCCAGTTGTCTCCTAAAACGGGAGCCAGTCCTTCGGAAAAATCCCCCGCCTTGTTCCATTTGGCAGGAATGACCACTTTCCCCTCGCTGTTCATAAAGCCAACCCTGCCTTTTTTCCCCGAATAAAGCTCTAATATAAGGTCTGTGTTTGTTTCTTCCTCGACTTGTGGGGTTTCCTGAATCGTTTGCTGCTTTTTTTTAGGTGGAAACCATTTTTGCAGATCGCGTATCAGCTTGTCATGCAAGGGAAGGTTGTTCCAGTCTATGATGTCATTACGGCCGTAGCGTAGCAGGAAGACATCCGTCATCTCAGAGGAATCAATGCTGACAATGATGATTCTTTTATTCTTGATGGCAGCAAAGTTGATTTCCTGAATAGCCCATGTTGACTTCATGGAGTTTTCAGAGCGCATGAAAAGAAACACCTTACAGTTGTTGATTCCCTCGGTGATGGCAGAATCGAATTCTGGACTTCCGCTCTCAATACCTTGGAGGTCCATCCAGCATTGTGCACCGGTAGCCTTCTCAATTTCTTTCTTGATGGCCTTGACCTTGTTCAGGTCTTGGCGGCTATAGCTAATAAATATATCTCGTGCCATACGCTATTCTGTTGATTACATAACAAGATTATATCGATTCCTCAAGCGCAATACGAAGTCCAAGGCTGCAATATTGAAGGGTGGCTTGGTCGTCGCCACGGTATGAGACTCTGGCACGGTCAATCTCTCGGTTCCAGCCACCACCACGACAAACACGCTCAATACCGGTTTCTGGTCCTTTGGGATTAACCTGGTCGTCTTCGGTATAGTCGCCTTTCCAGTCCTGAACCCATTCCCAGATATTGCCGCTCATGTCGTAGATACCCAGCTCGTTGGGCGATTTCTGGCCGACATCATGCGAGATGCCGCCGCTGTTTTCGTTATACCAACCCACCTGGTTCAGGATATTACCTCCACTATACTTATATCTCTTGCCTTTTTTTCCGCCTCTGGCAGCATACTCCCATTCTGCTTCAGTAGGCAAGCGGAAATGCCGGCCTGTCATTTCGCTCAACTTCTTTGCAAACTCCTGGCAGTCGAACCAGCTGACTTTCTCGACAGGCAGCTTTTTACCTTTGAAATAGGACGGGTTAACACCCATCACAGCCTCCCACTGGTCTTGGGTAATAGGATATCTGCCTATGAAGAATGTCGACAGCGTCACCTTGTGGGCAGGCTTTTCGTCATCAAAAGCATCCTCACCCTGTTCGCGTGTACCGCCCATCATGAATGTTCCACCTTCTACTTTCACCATATCATGAATGAGTTCCATGATGGGCTGTGGTAAGGTTTGGCGCGGTGCCTCTTCTATGACGGTAGTCTCTTTACCACGGCTTTCCCACAATTTCCTTGCCACAGCCAGCCTCTTTTCGTCCATCTTCTTGGACTGGAAGGGAATAGGCGTCCAGCCACAGGTAGGACAGAAAGGACTGCTCACATCATTCTTTGTCCCGCAGACAGGACACGTCAGACTGTTTTCTCCCATCAGTCGCTTTTTGGCTATGATGTCATCCAACAGCCGTCTTTGCTGGGCATAAAGTTGGGCGCCGTCATTCTCAAGCACCTTTATCTCTTCCTTGATTTTCTTGACATCTATGCCAGGCTTCCCCAGATGCTTCATGATGGCCTTCGTCAGTTCACGAATTCCGTGATTGGGAGTGTTATAATAGGTAATATAATCCAACCCTACCAAGTCGAATAATAAGGAGTCATTATAGATGGTATCATCCAACTTGATTGGGATAATCGTTTTCTTCAAGAACACGGCCATGTTCACTTCCTTAACCGTCCATGGCGATTCATTGGCTGTTGCCGATGAAAAGAAGAGGAAGATTTTCGAGTTCTTGATGGCTTTGACAATGACAGACTTAAAAGCATCGCCACTCTCAATGCCATCCCTGTCAATCCACACGTTGAATCCTTGATCAGTTAGTTTGCCGACGACTTCTTGGACTTGGTCAGTATCCTTTCGGGAATAGCTGACAAATATGTCATACTCCATATTGTAGAATAGTTTTAGGTTGCAGTATGTAGAATTATGTGGCAAAGGTACAAAAAAAATGTTATATCCATGCCATAACAGCAGAAAAAGTTACATTTTGTCGCTTCCTCTTCCCCTTTGGAACAGCTTGGCAGCCAGTGCGCCGCTGATGTTATGCCATACGCTGAACACAGCACCTGGGATGCTTGCCAGAGGATAGGCAGCGAAGTGCAGGACGGCCAGCGACGAGGCGAGGCCGCTGTTCTGCATGCCGACCTCGATGCTGAGGGCTACACACTTGGGATATGGCAGGCGCAACAGGCGGCTAATCAGGTAGCCGGCGGAGAGTCCCAGCAAGTTGTGAATCATGACCACCAGGACGACTATCATGCCTCCGAGCAGTAGTCGGTCGGCATTATGTGCCACGACAATACCCACCAGCAGCGCTATCACTATCGACGAGAAGGCGGGCAGATAGGGTGTCACCCTTTTGGTGATATGAGGTAGGTAGCGTTGACACAACAGACCAATGACAATGGGCGCAATGACCACATAGACGATGCTTTTCAGCATACCGATGGTGTCTACGTCGACCATCGTGCCTGCCAGCAGCCATACCAGCAGGGGCGTCAGCACAGGGGCCAGCAGCGTGGAAGTGGCCGTCATACCCACGGACAGCGCCAGGTCACCCTTTGCCAGATAGGTGATGACGTTGGATGCCGTACCGCCCGGGCAGCATCCCACCAGGATGACACCTAACGCCAACTCCTTGGGCAGCGCAAAGGCCCATGTCAGTGCCCAGGCCAGCAGGGGCATCACCGTAAACTGAGCCAGACAGCCTATCAGGATGTCCTTGGGACGGCTCAGCACAATTTTGAAATCCTGCGGTGAGAGCGTCAGACCCATACCGAACATGATGACGCCCAGCATGGGATTGATGCTCCATGTTTCTATCCATGAGAACGTTTCAGGCACCAGCACGGCGATGGCTGCCGCCACCACCACCATCAGCCCCATCCATCGGGCTATGAAATCACATATCTTCTTCATTTCTTTCTTCTTTTCAGCAGTGTGCAAAATTACGAAAATATTCTGATAACAGAAAGAAGATACCTTGTTTTTTTTCTGAGAGGAAATAACCCAAAAGACCTCCCGTCCTCCCGTGACAGCCTTCAAATGCCGATGTGCAAAGGGCTTGAGGCACGGGAGGTGTGTGCTCAACACCTCCCGTAGACCTCCCGTGTCACCTCATGCTACCTCCCGCGTCACCTCATGCAGCCTTCAGGGGAATGGCCTTGTAGAACGCCACGTGGCTGTGCTCGGTATGTTCGAAGCCCAGTTCCTTCATGGCTTGTCCCAGCATGACTTTGACGCTGTGGCTGATTTTCAGCGTCGGGTACTGCAGTTGCATCAACTTCAGTATCTGCGTGCTGTTCAGCGTCTTCACCGGCTCATCCTCGTTGGGCTTGCGGAAGCAGGCAGTCACCATCTCGCCGATGTCCTTCTGCTCCATGTAGTTCAGGTTCAGCTGCTGGATGCGCGCCACCTCGTCGTTGTTGAACCAGTAGGGCGACTTCAGCTCACGCAGTTCGTAGAGAATCTGCGCATAGAGCTGCTCGTAGTCGATGTCGCCCGTGTTGTCGATGTACTGCCCGTGGGGTGTCGTCAGGCAGATGTAGCGACGCGACCCAGTGGCATCGGTCAGCGGGTGCGGATTGTTGGTTGTCGCCACGAACGATGCAAAGCGCGGGCGGTCTTCCTGTACGCTGCCAAAGATGGGACGCCCGTTCACCTTGCTTTTCGACAGTGTCTGCTTCAGCATTGCGTGCTGACTGGGACGGATGGCATCCAGCTCGTCGATGTTCACCAGCAGGTTGTTGGTCAGCGCCATCTCCTTGTCGAACTTGTTCGACAGGTTCAGGTGGTCCAGGTAGTATTGGCGCAGTACCACGGGTAGCAGTCTGCGCAGGAATGTCGTCTTGCCACAGCCCTGAGCACCGATCAGCGTCGGCACGCACTCGTTGCCGTGCAGCGTATCCATCTGCAGCCAGTGAGCCACCATCGAGCGTATCCATATCGTGAGAAACGCCAGCTGCTCGCTGCTGATGCCCGGCAGTCGGCTGAAGAGTCGTGCCACGTGGTTCTGTCCGTCCCATGCCGGCAGTCCTTCGAGGAATGCCTGTGCAGGGTTGAATACGGGCACCTCCTCAGAGTGGACGATGGTTACGATGTCTGTCTTCGGGTCGCCTTTCTCGCAGACCTCCAGGCGCTTGGCTTGCAGGATGATGCTGTTCAGTGCCTCCTGCGTCAGCGGCCGGTAGTCGTCATGCGGGTTGCCGTCAGTCGACAGGGTTACAAACTCTAACTTTCCGTTCAGCACATTGCGCCGGAATCGGTAGTTCTCATGCAGGAACAACTCTATTGCGAGCATCTCCTGTTTTGAGGCACTCATAGCCTCGCTGTTCATGTTCTTTTCTGTGTTTTTCATAAATAATTACTTTAAGTTACGATTCTTCTTGTAGCACTCTTGCCGCAAGTTTTTGTTGGTTTACTCATATCGTCTGCAAAGGTACAAAATAAAAAGCCCATTTGCAAGTTTTCCTGCCAAAATCCATACTTTTTGGCACCTATTTTTGATCATTTTCTTTCCAAAAAATCCCACCGTCCCGTTCAGGTGAGTAGTGACGGGAGGTCTACGGGAGGTGTTGAGCGCACACCTCCCGTGCCTCAAACCCTTTGTACATCGGGGTTTGAAGACTGTCACGGGAGGACGGGAGGTCATTTTTAGCATTCGCTGGTTCTGAAGCCGAAATGCCGTCCAGATTCTTGCCCGGGAGTGCCGTCCAGCTCCCCGCCCGGGAGCGCCGTGCAAGAAATTTTCTTGCTCCGAGCAGAGAATTTTCTTGCTCCGTGCTCCAATTGTCCCAACGACATGCTTACTTCACCGAAGTGACGTTCTCGCTTGGTCGGAGTGACGTTCTCGCCTGGTCGAAGTGACGTTCTTCTTCACGAAGGCCCAAGTTTGCCCCATGCAGATATGCTATCTGCCCCATGGAAACAGTATATCTGCATAGTCCAAACATGCTGTTTCCTTAGTCCAAACATGCTGTTTCCAACGTGGAAACATAAGGTAAGATAACACTTTTGCAGCCCTACCCTATATTAAATGTAGTAGGTTTTTACAGATCCTCCATTGACAAACCGATTTGTGTAACGGAATATTTAGACAAGTTCTTGTTCAGCGTAGCAGCTTTTTCAGCAAGTTCTGTGGGGCTGAACTTCCTTCGCTGACGCTTAATTTCCGCTACTACGGCAGTCTTGTCAATGTCGTTGAGTGCAATCATGTCTATTTCATTCTGTCCCTTGCGATCCCAATAGTTGCCAACCAGTGTAACACGTTCCTCTTCCATCCACTTCTGGCGGAAGTACTGTTTAAGTACAAGACCCGTATATTGCTCATACCCTTTCTCGACGATTTCAAGTAACAGGTCGTTGCGTTCCATTTCTACGAGTGCTTGATTGCGTATGATGAAGCGGAACCAGAAACGCAGGAAACAGTCATCCAACTGCCAACGGGAATTCCTTCCCCCCGGCTTACTGAACATCGGCTGTTTGCGATGTATATAGCTATAGTCCTTTTCCAGATTGTCAAGGTAAGCACCTGTGTTCTTGCCGATGGCACCGTCTATCTCGCTCTGGGTAGTCATACCAGATGCTATCAACTGTAGAATGCTCAGATAGTTGGTATAGTCCTTGCCGAACTCTGACATGATGAGTTCTGTACCCTCAGAGAGATAGGGAGAACCTGCCTGAGTGACCCATCTAAGCATTTTTGACTTTGTGGTCGCCTTGGCATCCATCAACCATGCTACATATTTTGCAACACCTCCAGTCAGTGTGTACAGACAAAGCAAATCTTCAGGTGTGTATTTAGGGTTGTGGTCGTGAAGGATTTGTTTCAGTATGCTGATACGGAACGGCAACATATTCAATCGACAATCCTGACGACCATAAAGAGGTTCATCCTCGTTGTCGAAAATCTTGTGCATCATATTATAAATGCTGCCACAAGCCACCATGTTTACTCTTGTCTTTTCATGATAGCGATCCCAAATGTCCTGTATGTGGCTTGGAATGGCAGGATTCACTTTCAGAAAGTTCTGGAACTCGTCGAAAACCAGCGTAAAGTGATTTTGTTGTCCATATCGCAGTAATTGCTCAAAGAATTGGGCAAATGTCTCCATACGACCAAATATTTGGAGGCCAAGCGTCTGCTCTGCTGCTTCCTGGAACTTGCCAGTTAATACTCGTTCGTTATCTTTAGAGACATAGAGATATAACAATGGTTGTCCACCATCATCAGCACTTTTTGTCAATAGTGTCGTCTTGCCGATACGTCTCCGTCCTATCAAAACTGTCATTCGCCCTCGTTCTGACGTCTGCTCCCAATTTGTCTGTAGTATGCCCAACTCCTTTTCTCTGTCATAGAATCTCATATCTAACACCAATTAATTTAATGTGTATTAAGTTAATGTCGGTTGCAAAGATAGCTATATTTTCCAAATAATCATCAGTTTATTAATAAATCTTTTGTGTTTTGTATTTAAATTCCAATATTATTTGTATTTTTGTACCATGTTAAAGGCTTTGAGAAGAATATACGTTAGTTTTATGGTTGCTGTTGGAAAGGCAATCGATTTATGGTCAACTAAACCATATCCTGCTGATGTGCAAGAGGGAAAATGAGCTATCGGATAACAACTTCGGAGCACAAACAGGTGTCAATTTGCTATCTCAATATCTATTTTGTAGTTAAATATATATAAAAACGTATCGTAATTACGAATATTAGAGATAAACACGCTTTCTTTATCAAATATTATTCGTATTTTTGTAGCAAAATTACGATAATAAACAAAATATTGCGGTATGATACGAGATTTTTGGGCAAAGAACTATCTTTCCATTCGTGACAAGCAGGAATTAAGCTTCGTGGCAAAAGGACCATCTTCGGAACTTGTCACTGAAGTGGCTGATGGTGTGTTCCTGTATAAGTTGGGCATCCTATATGGTTCAAACGCTTCGGGCAAGTCTAATATGCTGATTGCCATTAACGAGGTGTTCCGTCTGTTAGTCATGCCGAAGTCTGATGCGACAGTCGAAATTGGCGGTTGCATACCATTTGTGCTCACCAAAGATGAACCAACGGAAATGCACGTGTCATTCTATGCCGATGGTACCCGATATGACTACGATGTCAAATTCAATGGCAAGCACATTTTAAGTGAAGCCTTGTACTATTACCCAAACAAATCTAAGTCTCTGTTCTATGAGCGCAGTTTTGTGGG
>CAMHJQ010000038.1 GCA_946185485.1 uncultured Prevotellaceae bacterium
CATCTTACATCTTCCTTCCGCTCGACCCTCAGGTCGCTTTCTTGCTAAGGCAAGCGTCACCCTTCGGGATGCCGAGCGGCACCTTCAGGTCAAAGAGCCATCAGCCATCAGCCATCAGCCCTCATACGTCACTCTGTCCCGCTGTGTCCTTTGACAGATAAGGTGGAAGTCGTAAGATTTCCACCTTATCTTTTGGCAGTTCGGATTTTTTTTGTACTTTTGTAGGCAAATATTCTATTAACCCACGCTTATGACACACAATACGACATCGAGTTATAAGAAAGTGGGGGGGGTATTTTCTAAAGCCTTCGGCTTTGTTGCTCCCCGCACATTACCCCTTATTTTCTTTATTCTGAGCATATTCCTCGCAGTCGCCTGCGAGAAGGAGCTGACGTACTATCCCGAAATAGTCGCCTATCATGCCGAGTCAAAGACCCTTGACGTAGCCACTTCCGACAGTATTGGCAAGTTCAACGTTAAGGTCAAGACCTTCGTGGCTCAGCATCCCGCCGCCACCCAGGACCCCCTCTATCCTGAGATTCAGAAGAACATCAAAGCAAACCTGCTCCGCCTCTCCATCACCATCGACGATGAATGGGATGGCGAGACCACCATTGAATTCTAAGTTATAAATTATAATAAATGTTTTCATTCCCGCTGCAAAGCGAGGAAACTTTAGGTTTTTAATACATCAACGTTCCTCGTGGTTCGTGAGAATAGCGAGGATTTTTACAAGAGAAACGAAAAAAAATAAGATATATGGCAAAGTTATATCAAGTTATAGTACCTAATGAAGAACTTGTTTCTCGAATTATCAATAGCGGGAATCAGGTTCACGAACTTATGGTGATAGAGAGAGCTGATAAGAAGTTTATTACCGAGCATAATAAAGAACTTGAGAAGCCAGCTCTCTATATCCTTGTCAATAGGGATACTAAGAAATTGTATGTGGGTGAGACTGAAGATTCGATTAAGCGATTAAGGAACCATAATGCCAAGGATTTTTGGACGGAAGCCATTGTATTTCATTCCACGACAGAAACTCTCTCAACAACAGAAGTGAAGTGGCTTGAAGCAAAAGCATATAAAACCATAGCTGAATTAGGATATTATGACCTGTCTGAAAACATACAAAAGCCTCAGTTCCCTAAACTAAAGAGATATCAGGAGCTGGACCTTGAACCAATATTCCAAGAGGCTAAAGGATACGTTTGTGCTGCAGGATTTGATTTTTTCCTAAAAGAAGAAATCCAGGAACAACCCATTCTTTTCTTTCAAGAAATGAAGAGCGCCCAAGCAAAATGCTGTATGGAATTCTATCCACAAAGCAAACGATATGTGATAAAGACTGGTAGTCAGATTCTTGGAAAAACATGGGATTCATGTAAAGGCAGTATAGCAGCTTTGCGCGATGAAGTTTTTAAGAACAAAAAACTTTCGAAGAGAGACGGAGATAAGTACATCCTGTTAAAAGATGTCGAGATACCAGCTGACTCATCATCCCCCTCAGGTGCATCACGTTTCTTTAGAGGTGCATCACGTCCGGGAACACTTGATTGGGTAGACGAAAAGGGAAACAAATATCCTTCTGAATGGTGGAAAGAATAAAACAAACTAATAGAAAAGATGAAACCGATTATTAAATATAGAGGTGGTAAATACAAAGAAATCCCCTTGTTGGTCCCTCATATTCCTCATTACGAGGGAAGGTATATTGAGCCTTTCTTTGGTGGTGGTGCTATGTATTTCCATCTGGAACCAGAAAATGCTATTATCAATGATATAAATGTACGTTTAATGAACTTCTATAGAGCCGTACAGAATAACTATGAAGCATTAAGAGATGAGCTAGCCCAACTAGAAGCCGTATATACCCATAATAGGGCTGAATTTGACCAGTTAAAGCAACAACATCCAGAAGATAGAGTACCAGACGCTAATGAACCTTTGTACTATCATTTAAGAGATATGTATAATGGTTTGGTCCCTCCTGAATACTCTGATGCTGCTTTGTATTACTACATTAACAAAACAGCCTATTCAGGAATGATTCGCTTCAATGCCAGAGGAGAATATAATGTACCTTATGGCAGATACAAGAATTTCAACACTGGTATAATCACAGAAGCACACCATAACTTATTAGCACGCACTGAAATACTTAATGGTGATTATTTGGATGTGTTTAACGCTACTAGACCTGATGATTTTGTTTTCTTAGATCCCCCTTATGACTGTATTTTCTCGGATTATGGGAATGAAGAATATAGGGAGGGTTTTAATGAAGCTAACCACAGACAATTAGCTGAAGATTTCTTCAACCTGGGATGTAGAGCACTTATGGTCATAGGTGCTACACCATTAACAAGAGAATTATATGGTGCTCACATAGTGGCAGAATATGATAAAAATTATTCAGTGAATATTCGTAATAGATTTCAAGCTGAAGCAATACATATTATAGTAACAAATTTCTAAAAGTTACCATTATGGCTAAAACAATGAGAAATAGGGCTGTGAATAGTAAAACTTTGTTTATTACAACTTCCCCCAGGACACCGTTTAAGATGATTCCAGAAATTGCCTTACTGGATGAAGAAATGAATGGTGAAGAATGGACACCTGAAACACAAGCTAAGTTTTATTATCTGCTAAGGGATAGGGATTTTTTCGAAGGTGAAGAATCCAAAACACCTGCATTATCCGCTAGGGATAGAATTAACAGAAGCCCTAAAGCATTAGGTTTTGTATCGCTTCCGATAGTTGGATTAACACCTGTAGGAAAAGAATTTGTAGAATCTAACAATAAGGAAGAAATACTACTTAGGCAGATGCTCAAATTTCAGTTGCCTTCACCTTACCATCCTTTGGGTAATGGAGCAGCGGATTTCTATGTTAAGCCCTATCTGGAACTATTCCGACTGGTACGCACACTAGGAACATTGTCTTTTGATGAACTGCAAATCTTTGGGATGCAATTAGTAAACTATAACTACTTTAATGATATAGTAGAAAAGATAAAGAGGTTTAGAGAAGATAAAGAACGATATAAAGGGAAATACAAAGAATTTAAGCAAAAAGTATTTTACCGTGAAGCCAGAAAGATATATGAAGATGAAATACTATCTGGCAATATAAGAACCAGAGAAAGTAGAACTACTACAGTAGAATCTTTTTTAGATAAGAAAATTAGCAATCTTCGAGATTATGCAGATGCTTGCGTAAGGTATCTAAGAGCTACAGGATTAGTATTCGTTACTGCTATAGGTAAATCTTTATCTATTATTCCAGAAAAAATCAAGGATGTGGATTATATTTTGGATACTATAGATAGGAAGCCTTGCTTCATAAATGAATTGGTAAAATATGAAAATAATTTGTGGAATCCTACTACCCCCAGACTTCTTACAGATGATAAAGATAAGATAATAGATAAACTTAGTATTGAATTTGGTATTACAACAGACCATACACTATCTATAAATCGCTTAAAAGATATTCTTAATGAGAATATACAAAAAAGAAAAGATAAGAAGATAGCCGAACAAGTTAAGGTATTGAAGGATTATAGCCTTTACAACGAAATAGATGAAACCTTTGATACTATGGGTAGGGCTTATGAGCCTTCCTTATTCTTTGAATGGAATACTTGGCGGGCTATGACTATGTTAGATGGTGGAGAAATAAAGGCAAATCTAAAGTTTGATGATTCTGGTAATCCAATGAATACTGCCCTAGGAAAGATGGCTGATATAGAATGTGATTACGGGGATTTTGATGTAACAGTAGAAGTGTCGCTGTCTTCTGGCGCCTTACAGTTTAAGATGGAAGGAGAACCTGTACCAAGGCATATTGGAATACATAAGGAAAAAACAAAAAAAACAACATATTGTTTCTTTATCGCACCTACAATTAATCCTGCTACTATAGCGCATTTTTTCACCCTGTATATCTCAAATGTTGATATGTATGGTGGGAAATGTACTATTATTCCTTTAGAATTATTTACATTTAGAAAAATGCTAAAGGCAGCAATGGACGCTCACGTGAAACCCAATTCCTCAAACATAAAAAAATTATTTGAGAAATCTCAGAAAATTGCTAAAGAATGTTTTGCGAATGATGAAAATGAAAAAGTGTGGTACAATAGAATAACCAATGAAGCAATAAACTGGTTAGCTGTATAGGATAAATTTAATCCAATTGCCTAGCAGAACTGTTTCGAATGTGTACAGAATGCCACGGGACAGTTAGCGACAACTAATGGCTGATGTAAAAAGTAAATACAAACAAAACAATAATAACGCTATGAAACAACTGAAGATTTGGAGCATGATGATGCTCATGGTAATGGCAATGCCGTTAAACGATGATTATTAAGGAAAGTATTTGAATAGCGATGAAGGATATATTACCTCTGAATCCAGTTCTCGATTTGCAAGCCCTCGATGCGACTGAGATGCTGAACGTTGTCTGTCACCATTGTGAGACCGGCAACTTTAGCGGCGCAGCCAATGAAGAGGTCGTAATCCTCTATCGGGGTGCCCAAGCCTTGGAGCCTGAGTTTCTCCTGGCAGAAAGCATCAATGGTGTCAGCAAAAGGAACAACGCTGACCTTGCTGATGAAATCGTTGACAATACGGAGGTTTTCATCCTTCTTCTCACTCTTGTATGCGCCGAAACGCAATTCCATCACCGTCACGTCGGCAACATAGCATTGCTCACGGCCAATCTCCTCAAGCCGCTCGTTGACACCATATTTATTACGCAAGGCGAATATGCATATATTGGTATCCAAAAGAAATCCCTTCATAATACCAATTCTTTCAAGTTCGCATTTCTTGAAGAACGTATGTCTTCAATGATTTCCTCGGCAGTTCTGTCGTCCTGCCAGCGTCCGGCAAAACTCTTTGTCCACCCCTTTTCGCTGGATGGCTCTGATACGGAATTGGCAACAGAACTGCTTAACAGCGTGATGAGTTCAAGTTTCACACTGTTGCTGAGGTCTTTCAACTCTGACCAATACTTCGCGCTGACAGGTGAAGAGGGCGATAACGTCATTGCTTTCATAATGATATGTTTGCTATTCTGCCTGCAAAAATAGATATAAATTCTGAAACTACAAAATAAAAACAGAAAAAACAATAATAGAAACATTATGAAGAAATTGAAGATTTGGAGCATGATGATGCTCAATGACACATAAAAAAAAGGGATTTTTTGGTGCATTGGGATGTTTTCATTACCTTTGCACCCAGATTAGCAAAATTTATAGAACACAGCTTGTAAGCTTCGTTACGCCTCATTCACTACCTAAGCAAACAACGAATCGAAAGCTGCCAGCTCGCGCTATGCAGAAGCGTGGGCATTGGTAGTTTCGTTGTAGGTGTAGTGACCTGAGGCGTGTAATTTTCTGCTGGTGTCCATAGCTTCTGTTCTTGCGTGAGGTTAATCTAAAACAATATAAAAATGATACAAACAGCAGAATTAGCGAAAGCCATCGCTCAAGCTGAGCAGGCTCGCGAAAAAAAGTCGGCAATGGTAGCCAAGATAATGCGTTCAATAAACGACGCTGAAGGGCAGATAGCCCAACTCGCTAAACAAGACCAGGCGGAGGCATATAGAGCAATAGAATTACTGAAAGTGAATGACGACCTAAGACAAAGAAATGCGGCACTGAGCAAAGCACTGATGGACGAACAGTCGAGGGCAAAACGACTGGAGGTAGAACTGAGCAAAAAGATGTTTGAATACCAGGATATGATAGTGAGGCTCAGAAAGGAAAAAGAAGGTTCCCAATACTGGATTGCAGCAGAGGACTATTACGACGAGCGTAAGCCAACAAGACAACAAAAGCTGCAGGAAAACAAAGAACGGATGATAGCGATGTCTACCATATTGTCTTTCGGCTCTACAAGAATGACGCAGGAGTCTGTTCAGACAATCGTTGACCTGTTGTATTTTGCGATAAACGACAGAACTCCTGAAGAAGATAAGATTATTAAGAAACTAATGGCCGACTTCAGAAAAGCGCTTAGACCGCAGATGGATGTGAAGGACTCTACACAGAATTTCTATATGAAATAAACAGTGAACAATCATGAAAGAAAAAGAGGAAGAGAAAAAAGACCCGCAGAGCGAAATGCCGAACTTCAAGGGAATGTTTGAAGGGGCAACATTGACCAACTGCACTCAAAACTTCATCTGGGGGAACGAGACGGTTCACGTGCATAGTGATGTTAAACAGAAAGGCGAGACCGGCAACGAGAATGCAGATAACAAAGAGGTAAGCAAGGAACAATTGGCTCATGCAGTCGAGAATTGTCAAGAATACTTCTGGGCTAACAGTTCGTATGCGGTGTTGTTCTGCATACTGCGTGATGACATGAAGCAGAAGGATTTATCGATGGCAACTTATGAGAGAATGGTAGAATTGTTGCCTTATAAGAAACCAAGAAAACGTACTTGTCCTGCTGGAACAATAGCCAACGCTTTCAGCGATAATGCCATATTCAATTCGCCCATTGATAAATGGGACGAAATGAAAGTGAACCAACGTATTATAAAACTGCGTGATGAGCTTCGAAAGGAACTAAAGTTATAGAATAGTTATAGGAAAAGTTATAGAGTTATAGTATTTCCATATAAGTGCCTAAGGAAACTTTAGGCACTTTTTTTTTATGTCTACTTTTGCGGTGTGATCACAACAAGCAAAACCATTTTTTTCTGTAACCCGCAAAAAAAACATTTAGAGCTATGATTAAGATTTTAAAAGTGAAGAAGGTACTGCCAGGACGCACGTTCGAGTCGAAGGACTCACTGGGTAATCCCCGACAGGTGCTGGTGGCATCGTTTGTACTCAGCGACGGCATCAACTCGATGGTGGCCGAGGCTTACGGCGACGTGGCTACGGCCTGCGCCAACAAGAACCTGCAGGAGGGCGACCTGTGCAGCGTGAAAATCTCCACCGAGGCACGGTCGTGGAACGACCAGCAGGGGCAGGAGCGCTGGGAGACCCGCGTGGCCATCCAGGGCATCGACGTGTTGGCGAAAAACAGCTTCTGAAAAACGTAACATGTAACAAAGAATCATGAAAGAAGAGTACAACAAGAAGGATGCCGTGAGCAAGGTCTCGGGCAATCTGTACCGGTTCGGTGACAATGCGCAGCTGTTTGAGCCGACAGGCAAGGGCGAGCCGACATTCACCGAACAGCGACGCTACAAGAACGGCGTGACGGTGAGCACCACGAGGGGCAACACGCCCACCAAGATCGTGAAGCTGAAGGTGCCGGGCGACAGCCCCGACCTCTACTGGGCCTGCGTGAACCTGCTGAAGGAGAGCATCCCGTCGGAAAAGAACATGCGCAAGGAGGCCGTGGGCCGCCAATGGCAGACGCTGTTCAACGGTGACGACTGGGCTGCGCGACTGAACCACAAGAGCGGCCAGCTGGTGGTGACGTACGTCATCGACCTGAAGAAGAAACCCCTCTACCGCGACGAATTGTTTAAGATGCAACACCAAATCTACAACGAACTATGTTCTCCTACCAACGAACAGTCTTTGACGTCTGCCGTCCGTGCACTGCAGAGTGCTGGCAGCAGCAAGTAAGCTCGCCGCAGCTGAAGGCCGCCGTCGAGAAGTGCACCGAGCTGTACCGCAAGTTCGGCAAGGGCGCGGCGTACAACTCGGCGCGCAACAAGCTGCCGCTGGTGACGTTCTCGGCGACCTTCGACCCGAACCAGGGCAAGGACGGCAAGCGTGCGCTGGACACGTGGCGCCTGCAGGCTGCCGTAGAGCTGAACGGGCTGTTCATGGTGGACGTCGACCACCTGGAACAGGACTACGGGCTGACGGCCAGGGCGCTCTACGAGCGGTCCGTGGCTGCCAGCTGCGGCCTGTACGACCAGCACCAGAGCCGCCGCATACTCTACTTCGGCATGACACCCAGCGGCGACGGTGCCCGCATCGTGGCAACGTGCGACCCGGCATGCGGCAACCTGGCCGACCACCAGCAGTGGCTGTGCAGCGTGCTGGCCGTCAGCTGCGACAAGAGCGTGAAGAATGCCGACCGTGCATCGTACATGGTGCACAACGAATACATCTATTATTGTAACCCCGAAATTTTTACTTATGACAATGAAGACTATCGCAAACAATTTAATCATGTTTACCGCAGCTGTAACGGTGCTCCCGACGGCCATGCTGCTGTTCAGCCTGCTCATGCTGATATGGGCGCCAATGTTGCTGCTGGTACGAATACTGGACCTGCTGACGCACAAGGTGATGGATGCCATCAACTGGTTCTGGGACCCGATTACGATGGCGTTGACTTTGCCGAGATTGTGAAGGTGTACCTGGGACGGTACCCCGAGTACCAGCCCAACCACCGCCACGACCACCTGATGCAGATGGCACGCATGCTGCGCTACATCTGTGACAACAATCCCGCGAAGCTGAAGCAGCTGGTGAGGCTGGCTCCCTACGTGCAGCAGTGGGAGACCGACGAACACAACACCCGCGAGATAGACAACCTGTGCGACGATGCCTGCACGAAGAAGTACTACCTGAAGAAACCGTCGGCACTGCGCGACATCCTGCGCCGTGCCGGCGTCAAGGAGACCGAGCAGACGGCCATCGCCGAGATGACGGCACAGACGGACGTGGCCCTGAGGGTGTTTGCACGACGGCTGGAACCGCTGATGGCCGAGCCGTACAAGAGCGTCATGGAGCACCAGAACCCCATGAACGCCATACCGCTCATCTTTGCCTCGGGAGCGATGTTCGACACGCTGCTGACGCGCTGCTGGTATGTCCACTACGACGGCAAGCCGCAACGCATGAACCCGCAGGTGCTCGTCATAGCACCGCCGGCCAGCGGCAAGGGCGAGGTGGCCGACCTGAACAACTGGCTGCTGGCACCGGTGAAGGCCTCGGACGAGTATGCCCGAAAGATGGAGAACGAGTACAAGAAGAAGTGCGAGGAGCGCCAGACCAGTACGAAGGCGCAGAAGGGCGACGCCCTGGAGGAGCCGCACCTGCCCATACGCTACCTGACGACGAACACCTCGAACTCGGAGTTCCTGGACCGTCTGGCCGACGCGAAGGAGCTCATCGACGGCGAACAGTTTCCCCTGCACCTCTACATGTTCGACTCGGAGCTGCTGTCGGCCAACAAGCACAACGGCGGCGACGCATGGATAGGAAAAAGAGACATGGAGCTGAAGGCTTTCCACAACGAGGAGGTGGGACGTGACTACAAAAACAAGGCGTCGCGCAACGGACTCTTCTACGTCTACTGGAACCACGTCACCACGGGTACCATGGTGTCGCTGGCGAGGAAGTTCATGCTGCAGAACATCGACGACGGACTGTATATGCGCATCTCGATAGCCCCCATGTATAACAACCGCTACCAGATGCTGGAACGCGGCGACTACAACAAACACATGGAGCGCAGGGCACGGCTGATGTCCATCGCCTACACACTGGACAAGATTGGCGGCAAGCTGCCCATCGACGACCTCATGGACTACCTCTACGACGTCTGCAAGGAGGCCTGTCAGGAGGCCCTGGATGCCAACGACGAGATTATGGACGACCTGCGCCGACGTGCCGTGTTCTATGCGGCTTGGTATACCATACCCGTCATGGTGTGGCGCGCCGTAGAGAAACACCGGGAGATGGAAGCGGGAAGAGGTGAGATGGATGATGTAAGAGGTAAGATGGATGATGTAAGAGGTAAGATGGATGATGAAAAAACGCTGCCCTCGGTGGTCAGCCTGGTGGAGGTGACGGAGCAGGACAAGCAGTTCAGCAAAGTCATCTTCGACGCCGTGGTACACTTCCAGGATGCCTTCTTCGGCAACATGGTGCAGGAGGCCCGCGAGAATGCCAACCGTAACTTCCAGCCGCGCCGCCGCAAAACGCGCAATGCCGACAACTACGCTGCCCTGCCCGAGGAGTTCAGTTTAGAGGATATTGCAAAGGTATGTGCCATCAAGAAAACTGCAGCTTCCACCCAGATACAACGCTGGGTGGAGTCGGGTTTCGTGGAACGCGTCAGACAGGGCATCTACCGCAAGATCATACAGCAAATCATTTAAAAAGGTAATAAAGTAAAAAATTATGGAAACAAGAAGCATTAAGATTTTCGGTCAGGACTTTCGGAGACTTGACCTCGTGAAAAACCCCGTGTGTGCCGTGATGCGGTGGCTCTACAACCACCAGCGGCTGAACTACATGTGGGAGTACACCATCGACGCCAACGGCATGGGTGTCAGCATCCGAGGCATCAGTACCTGGCAGCTGTCAGAACTGGTAGAGGCCGTCAAGGACTGCTGGCAGCAGGCAGGCTACTCGTGGGACGTGCTGACGCTGTATACGGGCTGCGTGGGCTGCAAGGCCACACTCACCGTCCGCAGCCTGCCCACCGACAACAAACTCGAAATCAAATACAAGGAGCTATGAGGAAATTCAAGGTAAAACAAACCAGGGTGAAGGCCATCAACCGACCCATCGAGGAGATCATCATCCACTGTTCGGATACCGAGGAGGGACTGGACTACAAGGCTAACGACATCGACGACTGGCACCGCGACAGGGGCTTCGAGGGCATAGGCTACCACTACGTCGTCGACCTGGACGGCACCATCGAGCTGGGACGCGACCTGCAACGGGCCGGGGCGCACGTCAAGGACCACAACTACAGCAGCATCGGCATCTGCTACATCGGCGGGCGTGACAGCAACGGCGAGGCGGCAGACACGCGCACCGACGCCCAGAAACAAGCACTGAGAAACCTGCTGCAGGTGCTGCTGTCGGTATGGCCACATGCCCACATCAGCGGCCACCATGACTGGACGAAGAGCAAGAAGTGCCCCTGCTTCGACGCCGCCAAAGAGTATGCCGACCTGAACGGCGACGTCTACGTACAAGGCAACGGAAGGTGAAAAGATGTTAACGAAGTCTGGATTCAAGAAAAAGGTACTCAGAAATGGGTACCTTTGCATTGTGATAAGAAACCACTGCCAACACGTAACTAAACACAAGAACTAAACTATGGCAACAAATCACATCCGACTCGGTATCAACTACCGACAGAACAAGAACGAGAAGTCTTCCGCCTACGGCAAGTACTATGCCGAGATTGACCGCAGGGAGACACTGACCACCGCCGGACTGGCAGCCCATCTGGCAGAGCACAACTTCGGCATGGGCGAGGACGCCATCTACGCCGTACTGACGCGACTGTCGAAGTGCATCCCGGAACTGCTGGCACAGGGCGTGCCCGTGAAGATTGACGGGCTGGGCATCTTCTCGACCACCCTCAAGTCCATGGGCATCGACGAGCAACAGCTGAAGTCGCCCACCTTCAACCCCACCACCATCGTCCAGGGCGTGCGCATCCGCTTCCGTCCCGACGGACAGGAGATGAACAACCTCACCTCGAAGGCCTTCCTCTCACAGAAGGTATCGCTGCAGAGCAACTACGTTGTCGAGAAAGCGGAAGCCGGCGACAAGGAGTACACCACGTACAAGTCGCTCGAGGAATTCCGACTGCCCGCAGAGCCCGAACCCTAAACCGAATGACGCGCTATGAAGAAGAACACATGGAAGACAATTCTGCAGTTTGTAGTCAGCATTCTGACGGCAGCCATCACTGCCCTGGGAACGACCAGCTGCATGGGCTACGGACCGTTCTGAGGAACGGGTAACGAAGGAAGATTGCCCTTTGGCGATGAAAGAGAAAGATAAAACATTTACTTTGGGAACTATATACCTGCAGGTATATAGTTCCCTATTTTTATTCTACGAGACACAAGGGGTCTCCCCCTGTGTCCAAGTAGGGAGATTTGCACTTTTAGTAGAAATTAAAAATTAACTTGGTATTGTTTAGAAAGAAATCAGCAACAATTAGAAATAATTACATTCAGAAATTGAAAGAAATAATTTTTTTTCTCATTATTGGAAATAATTCTTGCTAATTCTTGCTAATTTCTTTCATAGAAAATCGTACCAACTTATTTTTTTTTATCATTACTTAAACGATTAAACGATTAAACGATTAAACGATAAGGATTTTTTGGGGGGTCGATTTAAACGATAAGGCTATTGGGTGTAGAAGTCAATCAATTGGCGAAGGGCCTGCTGGCAGACGGGACAGAAGTCGGGATGCTCGTTGGTGCGCATGCGGCAGTCTTCCTGGGCTCGCCAGACGCCCTTCGAGAGGTATCCGCCACCCTCGACGAGTGAGGCCTGGCCAGCGTCTATCAGCGACTGCCACTTGGCAGGGTAGGCAGTCGAGGTGGTGAGGTTGGGCTCCCAGGGCTCTACGTCGCTGAAATACATGGGATCATCGTCGCCGTAGGGGTACTCGTCGCCCAGGCCGCCAAAGGAATGGCCGAATTCATGGACAACCACAGGACGGAAATTCTTGCCACGCGTGTACGACAGGTTATAGGAGTTGTAGATGCCGCCACCGCCATAGTGGGCCGTGTTGGCGAGGATGATGATGTGCTCGTAGGGCGTACAGGCCAGCACGTCGTGCAGTTGCTTGAGGTGGAGGGTGGTGAGGTAGCGCGTAGAGTAGAACGTGTCGAAATGGCTGTCGAGGGCGGTGGAGAGCCAGATGCCCTTGCCCGGCTGGCTGACATCGGTATCCTTGGATGGTGACAGCACGGCAACAATGTTGAAGCGGTCGCGGAGCGAGCGGAACGGCTCGTGCTGGAAGAGGGCCTCCATGGCCTCTCGGCAGTCGTCGAGGAATGTGGGCAGCTGTTCAGCGGTGTATCCCTCGGCAACATAGGCGATATGGATGCAGCGCGTGGTGTCAGCAGCCTGTTGCAAGGTGACGTAGGGTGTGCGTGGCATCAGACGGCGGATGAGGATGTCGGCAGGGTCGACGTCGTGTTGCATGGAGGTCATCACGCTGTCGCGGTAGTTGCGCAACTCAACGCTGACCGTAACGGGATGCTTGGGATAAGGCACGAGGAAGACGTTCTCGAACGACTTCCTGACCTGTTTGGCCTCTGCCGTGGCCAGCCATTCCTGGAAGAGGGTGGAGAAGGAGTGTCGGTAGATGACTTCTCCACTCTGCTTATCGGTAACGGTGATGCTGCCATTGCCCTTCAGGGGCAGTTCGCCCAGGTGCTGGCGGCGTCCATACCACCGGGGTGACATGGAGAGCTCGTCGAGGAAGATGTCCTGCCGTTGGGCGTCGCCAGCGAAGATGTAGTCAAGTCGAAGGGTGGAGTCAGCAAAATGCTGGCTGAAGTCCTGAGATGATAAAGGTAAGAAAGTAAAAAGGTAAAAAAGTAAAAAGGTAAAACAGTGTTTCATAGGATGTCGGGGATGAGTTGTTGGATGTAGGGGCGTGGCCAGTCCTTCAGGTGGTAACGGGTGTCGTCGTATTGCATCAGGTCGAGGTCGAGCGTCACACGGTCTGGATTACGTCCGGTTCTGGCTTCAGTCTCCTTCAGCAGTTGTTCGACGGCTTCGCGGGAGAGGGTGGTGGTGGCGATGGCCAGACGGTTCATGTAGTAACGTCCTGTGCCCTTGATGTCGGGTGTCCAGAGCGTGCGCGACAAGCGCACGTCGTGGAACGTGTGCGACAGCCACTGCGAGGCCCAGTGAATATGCGCCGCCGGGCAGCTGTTGGAACCGATGGCGATGATTACTTTCGACAACGAATTACACGAATTAGATGACGGGTGTTTACTTCTTTTCTTTCAGAATGCCGTGGCGGTAGGCGTAGAGCAGTTGGCGCAGGTCCTCAATCTGGGCGCGCAGTTCGACACCACGGTCCGTGTCGGCCACCAGCATGCGATGGGCTGAGAGTTCCACCAGCTGGGTGGTCGACTTGATGTCGATACCGCGCTGGATGGCGTCCTGGGCGCTGGTGAACGGTTCGTGCTGTACCAGCTGGAAGCCCCGGGAGTGGTAGACCAGCGTATAGCCGGCAATACCCGTCTCCGTATGGTAGGCTTCCGAGAAGCCCCCGTCGATGACCATCAGCTTGCCGTTGGCCTTGATGGGGTTCTCGCCCTTGGCCACATGGACGGGCACGTGGCCGTTGATGATGTGGCGGTTGGGACCAGTGATGCCAAAAGCATCCAGGATGCGGTCGCACACCTCTTCAGAGTCGCGCAGCTGGAAGTAGTTGCCTTTCTCCTCCTTGAACGTCGCCTTGTCCGTCAGGAAGTAGCGCTCGAAGGTGGCCATCTTCGACTTGTCGAACAGCGGGGAGTCCTTGCCGCACCACAGGTAGAGGAAGTAGTCGCGGGCAAAGAGGCGCAGTTCCTGGTCGGTATCGTTCTCGAAGGCGGCACGTATCAGCATGCCGATGTTGTGCATCAGCTCCTGACCGCTAAAGCGCTGGCCCTTATACAGTTCCACCTCCTTCAGCGAGCCGTCGGCATTGAGGGGGATGGAGGCGTGGAACAGCAGGTTCTGGTTGCAGATGGTGAACATGCAGCCGTGTGACAGCAGCATCTTGATATGCTTCTGCAGTTTCTCGCTGACGCGGAACGAGTGGTGCAGCTTCTCCATCAGCTGGTTTTCCTCGGGTGTCAGCACGTTGGGGTGTTCGGGGTCGATGGTCGGGAAGTGGCACGACCGCATGTCGTACTCCTTGCCGTCGATGACGCAGACGCCACGCTGGTAGTCGATGTGCTCCAGCAGGCAGCGGTCTTCCATCTGCCACTCGGGACGGCGGTGGAAGATGAGGGCCTCCTTCTTGAACTGGATGACGGTGATGGCCTTGTGCATCTGCGCCGTCAGCCGCTGGTACTTCTCCTCCATCGTGTTGCCCTTCAGCAGCTTCGGATAGAACTCCGTGCAGGGGTCGTCCTTGTAGACCTCCATGGCGAATGTCGCCAGCGGCACGAGGTTGATGCCATAGGCCTCCTCGATGGTCGTCAGGTTGGCATAGCGCAGACAGAGTCGCAGCACGTTGCAGATGCAGGCGTTGTTGCCCGCACAGGCTCCCATCCACAGCACGTCGTGGTTGCCCCACTGGATGTCCCACGAGTGGTACTGCCGCAGGGTGTCCAGGATGATGTGGGCACCCGCCCCGCGGTCGTAGATGTCGCCGAGGATGTGCAGCTGGTCGATGGCCAGTCGCTGGATGACGTTACAGATGGCCACGATGAAGTCGTCAGCGCGTCCTGTCGAGATGATGGTGTCGACGATGCCGCTGACGTATGCCGCCTTGTCGATGTCGTCGGTACGCTCGTGCAGCAGCTCCTCGATGATGTAGCTGAACTCCTTGGGCAGCGACTTGCGGACCTTCGAACGGGTGTATTTCGACGACACGTCGCGACAGACGGCCACTAGGCGGTGGATGGTGATGTGGTACCAGTCGTCGATGTCGCTCTCAGCCTCCTTGATGAGCTGCAGTTTCTCTTCGGGATAGTAGATGAGCGTGCAGAGTTCGCGACGCTCCGACTCGCGGATGTCGCCCTTGAAGAGTTCGCTCACCTTGCGGCGTATGTTTCCCGAAGCATTTTTCAGCACGTGCTGGAAGGCAGCACTCTCACCGTGCAGGTCGGCCAGAAAATGCTCCGTACCCTTGGGCAGGTTCAGAATGGCCTCCAGATTGATAATCTCTGTCGAGGCTGCCGCTATATTGGGAAATGAGTTCGAGAGCAGCTGCAGGTAGTGCATGTCCCGGTTCGTGTTGTTATTCATAGACTTATATTTTCAAGTGGTTTTCTATTTGTTGGTATAGTTTCTTTGTGGTTCTGTCATGGAGTGGTACAACGGGCATGAATCCCTCGGTCAGTCCGGTCGTCATGGTCATGAGCTGCATGGTGCGCCTGGCTGTCGGCAACAGCTGCCGCTCGGTCAACTGTTCCTCCAGCAGATCCTCGTCGCAGCCGTACTGTCGCAGTTCGCGGTCGAGTTCCACGAGGTGCCTGATGCTGAACTGTCCGTTGGCAATCAGTTTCTTGATGAGTTTGAAGGTCGCTATCAACCGGTCGTTCTCAGAGGCGAACTGGTTGCCGATGGTCTGACCGATGGACTGCGTCTGCTGGTAGTTGTCAGGCAGGAAGTAGGGGATGTCCTCGACGTCGATGTCGGGTGCGTCGAGCTGCAGGATGCGCACTCCCCGCTGGATGGTGTCAGTAATGTCCTCCTGATGGGCATAGCATAGCAGCTCGCGCCATTGAATGTTGCCGCGTACCTCCGGCTGTTTCAGATAGTCGATGTCCTGTTCGCTGAGCCAGCGGATGTCTCCCGTGATGCCCGCCTTCATGAGGAGTCGCAACACGGTGCGTGTCTCCTGCGTCATGAGTGAGAGCGTGTCGGAATCGGTCACCTTACGATAGAGGGCGAATGTCTGCTTAGCCATCTCCTTTGGTGTGATGCTTTGGGTGACAATGGCATTGCGGATAATGATGCAACGGCTGTTCCATGACAGTCGCTTCATGCACTCCTCCTCCATCTTGCCTTGGATGATGACGGCATAGGCCTTGCGCATCTGGTTGCGCTGGTAGAGTATCCGCTTGGGCAGTTTCTCCTTCCAGTAGCCGTCGTTCTGCACCCAGGGCTCCAGCTGACCGTGGGGGGTGATGACCAGTCGTGCACCCTTCTTCATCGCCTGTCGGGTGATGCTGTACGACGAGTTGCGCCAGCATCCATGCAGGTGAATGATGTCGTAGCGGCTGCCCTGCAGAAGTGTCCGGGCGTCGTCAGCTGTCGCGGCGGCATGGCTCTCAGCCTCTGTCCCCATGCCTTGTTGCAGGGCGGCCACATGCTGCGCTATCATCGGATCATCGCTCCTATAGTAATGCAGAATCCTTATCATCTTCTCATGTCATATTATTTTCTATAATCCCAGCCATACGCGCAGCCGCAGACCCATCAGCCGGCGGCCGCGGATGGGCAGGTCGAATAACTTGATGGCATCAAACATTCGCTCGCGTCGTATGCAGAGAGCATCGTAGAGGCCACGGCGCCGCTTGAACCATTTCCCCTGGTGTCCACGGCAGGAGCGTCGCTCTGCCTTGCGCACTACCGGAAGGAAGTCCTCCAGTTGGGTGGCGACGACATGTGTTACGTTGTCCCTCTTTCGGGTGCTGTAGACCAGCGACGCCTCGCCGTCGGCCAGCCCCTCCAGCCATTCTGCATTGACGGGCGGAAAGTTGATGTTGGCCAGTACCACGTAGTCGTGATGGGCTGCCTTGACACCTACGTTCAGCGCCAGTCTCAGTCTGCTGGGGTTGATGATGACTGACTTGGGCAGGAATGTGCTATAGAGCCTGGGGTATTCCGTCTTCATGCGCTTTAACACGTTGGGCGTGTCGTCCGTGGACATGTCGTCGACGACGATGACCTCGTACTCCCCCTCGTAAGGCAGCGTGAGGAAGCTGGGCAGGTTCTCCTCCAGAGTTGTGGCCTGGTTGTGGACAGCTATTACTATCGATAGGGCCGGATGCTGTGTTTCTATTGTCATGGTTTTTCTTAGCTAGTTCTAAATCTCATCGCTCAGGTAGCCCTTCGGCAACTGGCGGCAGTTATACTGCGAGGCCATGATCTCGCCGTAGGCTCCAGCGGAACGGATGGCCAGCAGGTCACCACGATGGGTGTGGTTGAGGTCTATCTGTTTGGCAAAGACATCCGTCGACTCGCAGATAGGTCCCACCACGTCGTAGGTCTCGGCAGGCTCGTCACTGGTGATGTTCTCGATCTTGTGGTAAGCCTGGTAGAGAGCGGGACGGATGAGGTCGGTAAAGCCCGCATCGACGATGCAGAAACGCTTGACGCAGCCTTCTTTAATATATAAGGTACGCGTGATGAGTGAACCACATTGTGCCACAACGGCACGGCCCAGTTCGAAGTGCAGCGTCTGGCCGGGGCGCAGCCTGAGTTTCTTGGCATAGGTGTCGAAGTAGGCCTTGAAGTCGGGTACCGGCACGCGGTTGGGGTGCTGGTAGTCGATGCCCAGGCCACCGCCTACGTTGATGTGCTCGACGTTAATCTGGTGACGCTCCAACTCCTGCTGCAACTCGTTGACGCGGTTGCAGAGCGCTTCGAAGTCGCCCATGTCGAGAATCTGGCTACCGATGTGGAAGTGCAGACCGACGACGTTGACATTTGGCATGCCCTGCGCCTCCTCGATGACCTTGAGCATGTCGCGCATGTCGATGCCGAACTTGTTCTCGGCCAGTCCCGTGGTGATGTTGGCATGCGTGTGGGCACCGACGTTGGGATTCAGTCGGAACGCCACACGGGCCACCTTTCCTTTGGCTTGTGCCAGTTCGTTGATAACCTCCAGTTCCGGAATGCTCTCCACATTGAAGCAGAAGATGTCGTTGTCCAGACCGAGGTTGATCTCCCAGTCGCTCTTGCCCACGCCTGCAAAGACAATCTTGGAGGCGGGGAAGCCGGCTTTGAGCGAGACCTCTATCTCGCCTCCGCTCACGCAGTCGGCACCCAGTCCTGCCTCACGAATGATGCGCAGCACCTGGGCGTTGGCATTGGCCTTGACGGCATAGTGGACGCAGAAACCCTCGTGCTTGCCGGCCTCGGCATTGATATTGCGTAGCGTCTGGCGCAACAGCTCCGCATCGTAGTAATAGAACGGTGTCCGGAGCTGTTGCAGCTTATCTATTGGAAAATGTCCTTTAGTCATTTTGTGTGGTAGCAAATACATTCTTAATTAAACAACATGTCGCTCAACCCCTGCAGGGCACGCTTCTTGTCCTCTTCGCGGATGAGGAACGAGATATTGTAGTTGGAACCGCCATAGCTGATCATGCGCACGGGGATGTTCTTGAGGGCATCCATCACCTTGGTCTCGAAGCCGATGTTCGACCAGTCGAGGTCGCCCACGACGCAGATGATGCACATGCCGGTGTCGACAGTCACCGTGCCATACTTCTTCAGCTCGTCCACAATCTCGCCCAGGTGAGCGGAGTTGTCGATAGACATCGACACGCCAACCTCGGAAGTGCACACCATGTCGATAGGCGTCTGGTAAGACTCGAAAATCTCAAACACCTTGCGCAGGAAACCCGTAGCCAGCAGCATGCGGCTCGACTTGATCTTGATGGCGATGATGTTGTCCTTGGCAGCGACGGCCTTGATCTTGCCGTATTCAGTCTGGTTGGAGATGGTGGTGCCCTCAGCATCGGGCTGCATGGTGTTCAGCAGGCGAACGGGGATGCCGGCATACTTGGCGGGCTGTACGCATGTCGGGTGCAGAATCTTGGCTCCGAAGTAGGCCAGCTCGGCAGCCTCCTCGAAGTGCAGCTGGTGGACGGGAGACGTCTTGTCGACAACACGCGGGTCGTTATTGTGCATGCCGTCGATGTCAGTCCATATCTGAATCTCCTCGGCATTCAGGGCGGCACCAATCAGCGATGCCGTATAGTCAGAGCCACCGCGCTGGAGGTTGTCCACCTCGCCGTATGCGTTGCGGCAGATGAAGCCCTGCGTGATGTACACCTGGTAGCCTTCGCCCTCCCCCTGGTCAGCATTTTGCGTGGCGAGTTTCTCCATGAGGGCTGACAGCTTCTCCTTGATATAGGTGGGGTCGGGTTCGGAGTTCTTGTCCGTACGCATAAAGTCAAGCGCATTCAACAGCACGGCCTTGATACCTTGTTCCTTCATGTAGTTGACCACCATATTGGTAGAGAGAAGCTCTCCCTGAGCCACGATGCTCTTCTCCTCGAAGCTGGTGAACAGCTCCTTGGTGAACGAGCGCAGGTAGTTCATCTCCGCTGTCAGGAATTCGCGGGTCTGGGCCTTGGCCTCCTCCGTGGAGTAGAGCTCGTCGATGTGCTTGAGGTACTTGCGCTCCAACTGGTTGATGACCTCGTTGGCACCCTCAGGGTTCTTCTTGTAGAGGTAGTTGGAGATTTCAACGAGCGAGTTGGTCGTGCCCGACATGGCCGACAGTACGACAAATACCGGCTGGCCGGACTTGGTTACTAACTTGGTTACTTCCTTCATGCGGGCCGGAGTACCTACCGACGTACCGCCAAATTTCATTACTTTCATACCTTTTATATTTTTATTTTTCGTTTTTCTTCTATATCGATAAGTCTTCGCGTGCCGAGTAGTCCACACCTTTAGGCTGCGAGTTGGATTCCTCGTCATAGAGGGCCATCTGGTTGAAGTCGTTGGTGATATCTTCCAGCCTCTGGTTGATACAGCGATAGACAATGCCAGGATACTCCTTCAGCAGGGAGGTGTTATGGGTGGTCATGACCACGGCTGTTCCCGTCTGGGTGATATGGCGCAGCAGCTGAATGATCTGCCTGGCCGTCTCGGTATCCAGATTGCCGGTGGGCTCGTCAGCGATGATAACCTTGGGATTGTTCAGGATGGCACGCGCAATGGCTACACGTTGCTGTTCACCGCCCGACAACTCATGAGGATAGCGGTCTGCCATGTCTTTCAGACCTACGTCGTCCAGCACCTCGTCGATGCGGTCGTCTATTTCAGCCTTGCTTTTCCATCCTGTAGCTTTCAGGACAAAACGCAGGTTGTCACGGACCGTCCGGTCGCTCAGCAACTGGAAGTCCTGGAAAATGATACCCATCTGTCTGCGCAGGTTGGGAATGTATTTCTTCTTCAAAACCGTCAGGTCGTGGTTCAGCACTTGTGCTGTCTCTGCCTCGTCAAGGGGCAACTCAAAGTACATGGTCTTCATCAGCGTGCTTTTGCCAGCACCCACACGGCCAATAATGTAGATGAACTCTCCTTCGTCCACATGGAAGTCAACCTCCTTGAGTACCAGGATGCCGTCCTTCTGGTAGATGTTCGCTTTCTGATAGTCTATTAACATCTTATTATCTTATTATCTGACTTTTTTACTGTTTACTTCATCTTTCCGGCAGCCTTGGCCTCGCGGCGCTGCTTGTCCCATTCGGGGTCGTGGCGGCGGTGTAGCTCTTCAGCAACATCCTCGATGCGCAGACCTTTTTCAGTCAACAGCACGATGAGGTGGTACAGCAGGTCGCTGGCCTCGTAGACCAGATGGTCGTCCGTGCCGTTGGTGGCTTCGATGACGGTTTCCAAGGCTTCTTCGCCCACCTTCTGGGCAATCTTGTTGACGCCGTCGCGGAAGAGTTTGGTGGTGTACGAGCCTTCAGGCATCTCCTGCTTGCGCTTGTCGATGAAGTCCTGCAGTTCGCTGAGGAACAGCAAGGGAAGACCTTGCTGAACACGGTTCTCTTCGCCCCAGCAGGTATCCGTACCCGTGTGGCAGGTGGGTCCGATGGGGTTTGCTTGTACCAACAGGGTGTCGTTGTCGCAGTCAATTTTCATGTCTACGAGGTTCAGGAAATGCCCAGAGGTCTCACCCTTGGTCCATAGCGTCTGTCGCGTGCGGCTCCAGAACGTCACATGCTTCGTTTCCAGAGTCTTCTGGTAGGCCTCTTCGTTCATGAAGCCCAGCATCAGCACTTTGCGTGTGGTAGCGTCCTGTATGATGGCAGGCACCAAACCGCCCATCTTTTCAAAATCGATATTCATTATACTATTTGACTTTTTTACTATTTGACATTTTTACAATCTGACGTTGATGCCATTCTGACGCAGGTACTGCTTCAGCTCCGGGATGGGGATCTCGCCAAAGTGGAATACACTGGCAGCGAGGGCAGCATCCGAATGACCTTCGATGAAGGTGTCGCGGAAGTGCTCCTTACAGCCTGCACCGCCGCTGGCAATGATGGGGATGCTGAGCGTGTCGCTCAGTTCGCGCAGGGCCTCGTTGGCATAGCCGTTCTTGGTGCCGTCGTGGTTCATACTCGTAAAGAGGATTTCACCGGCACCGCGCTCCTGGGCCTCACGAGCCCACTCAAAGAGTCCGCGCTCCGTACGCTCACGACCGCCCTTCAGGTAGCAATGCCAGCCGTCAGCGTCCAGTCGGGCGTCGATGGCTACGACACACACCTGCGAACCGAAGCGGGTGGTGATCTCGTTGATGAGTTCCGGACGTCGGATGGCAGCACTGTTGATGCTTACCTTGTCAGCCCCGGCATAGAGCAGCCGTTCGACATCCTTCAGTTCGTTGATGCCGCCGCCTACCGTAAAGGGTATATTGATGGTCTCTGCCACCCGTGTCACCATCTCTGTGAAGGTCTTACGGCCTTCGAAGCTGGCGGTGATATCCAGAAAGCACAACTCATCGGCACCTTGGTCGGAGTAGGCCTTGCCCAGTTCCACCGGGTCGCCCGCTGATCGCAAGTTGACGAAATTGATGCCTTTAACAGTCTCGCCGTCCTTGACATCCAGACAGGGAATGATTCTTTTTGCTAATCCCATGAATGATCCATTATCAATTATCCAATAACAATTTATGAAGATCGATGCGACCCTCGTAGATGGCCTTACCGAAAACCACGGCAGGAATGCCGGCAGCATCCAGCGCCTTGATGTCGTCCATACACGACACTCCGCCTGAGGCTATCAGATGCAAAGCAGGATAGGTGTCCATCACCTGTTTGTAGAGGTCGATGGCAGGACCCGCCAGCGTGCCGTCCTTGGAGATCTCCGTGCACAGCACGTTCTTGACACCGGCATCGATATATTTCTTCAGGAAGGGCAGCAGGTCTTCAGTGGAGTCTTCCTTCCAGCCGTTGATGCTGATTTTGCCGTTGCGTACGTCGGCACCCAGGATGAGACGGTCGGCACCATACTTGTCGAGCCATCGCAGGAAGCGGTCGGGCTCGGTGACGGCAATGCTGCCGATGGTCACCATCGCAGCTCCGCAACGGAAAGCTTCCTCGATGTCTTCGTCAGTCTTGATGCCGCCTCCGAAGTCGATGGTGAGACGGGTTTCCGAAGCCAGACTCCGGAGTACGCTGCTGTTGACAATATGCTTCGACTTGGCGCCGTCGAGGTCTACCACATGCAGACGCTGGTAGCCAATAGCCTCAAACTCCTGAGCCATCTGCAGCGGACTGCCGTAGACGGTCTTCTGGTTGTAGTCGCCCTTGGTCAAGCGTACGCACTGACCGTTGATGATGTCGATGGCGGGAATCAGTTCTATCATTATTCTTTGAACGTTGATCTTGATGATTACTTCAGTTCGAGGAAATTCCTCAGGATTCGTTCGCCCACCTGTCCGCTCTTCTCGGGGTGGAATTGGCAGGCGTAGAAATTGTCCTTATGCAAGGCGGCAGAGTAGGGCAGTATGTAGTCGGCTACGGCTGCCGTATGCTCGCAGATGGGAACATAGTAAGAATGGACGAAATAGACGTAGCTGTCTTCCTCAAGCAACGGTCCTTGAACGTTTGTCAGCCTGTTCCAACCCATACAGGGCACTTTGTCCTCATGGCGCTGAGGCTGGAAGCGCCTAACCTCGGCATCGAAGACGCCAATGCAGTCCACATCGCCTTCCTCAGAGTGACGGCACAGCAACTGCTGTCCGATGCAGATGCCTAACACGGGCTGACGGAGGTTCCGGATGATGTCGTCCAGCTTGCGGGCTTTCAGGTACTCCATTGCTCCGCGTGCCTCGCCCTGTCCGGGAAACACCACGCGGTCTGCTTTCGTCAGTTGCTCGGCATCATCCGTCAACAGTGGTTCTACGCCCAGGCGCCGCAATGCGTTGACCACCGAATAGATGTTTCCTGCGTTATATTTTACAATCGCTACATTCATATTTTACACAATTTACACAATAGGGACTCTCTTTGAGCGTGTGGCGCTGCATTCCGCTGTGTAATCATCAGCTGAAAATGACCGTTTTGTTCTTAAAGGTGAGTATCTTGCGCTGGATGTGCTTGCTGACGGCATGCGACAGCACGATTTTCTCCAGGTCCTTGCCTTTCAGCACCAGACTCTCGGGGGTGTCCTTGTGGGTGATGCGTGTCACGTCCTGCTCGATGATGGGACCGGCATCCAGTTCAGCAGTCACATAGTGGCTGGTGGCACCGATAATCTTCACACCGCGCTCCCAGGCCTGATGGTAGGGCTTGGCACCCACGAAGGCAGGCAGGAACGAGTGGTGGATGTTGATGATGTGGTGGGGATAGGCGGCAATCATCTCGTCCGAGATAATCTGCATATAGCGGGCAAGGACGATGAACGAGATGTCCTCCTTCTGCAGCAGTTCCATCTCCGCCTGCTCCACCTCAGCCTTGTTCGAGTGGTCCTTGTTGATGCTCCATACGTAGTAGGGGATGCCAAACTGTTCAGCGACATAGCGCAGGTCCTCGTGGTTGGAGATGATGCACGGGATGTCGCAGTTGAACTCCCCGGCCTTCCAGCGCGCCAGCAGGTCGTAGAGACAATGGCTCATCTTCGAGACGAAGATAGCCATCCTGGGGCGCTTGTCGCTGTAGTAGAGGCTGAACTTCATCTGGTAGCGCTGTGCATAGAGCGTGGTGAGGTAGTCGTAGAGCTTGTCGCGGGGAATCAGGAACCCGTCGAGTTCCCATTCTATTCTCATGAAGAACATGCCGTCTTGCCGGTCCACATACTGGTCCAGGTAGACGATGTTTCCTTTGTTGTCAGTGATAAACTTCGTTACTTCCGAGATGATGCCCTGTTGGTCGGGGCAATGCAGAAGCAGTATGGCTGTTGGTTTCATGTTATCTTTTTTCTATCTTTTACCTGTTATATTAAAATATAGGGCGCAAAATTACTAAAAAAAAAGGGAACGGCCAAACGACCGCCCCACTTTCTTTGTTTTCGTGCTCAGAAAACGGATATTATCTGAATATTAATAGAAAATCATCGACAGGAGGTAGGCTACGATGGTCGAGGTGGATACGCAGATGAGTCCTGGCATCATGAACGAGTGGTTCAGCAGGTACTTACCGATAACCGTGGTTCCCGACCTGTCGAAGTTCACTGTGGCGATATCCGAGGGATAGTTCGGGATGAAGAAGTAGCCGTAGACTGACGGCAGCACACCCAGCAGCACGGGACCGGCAATGCCCAGCGAGTAGGCCAGCGGCAGCATGGCGACGACGACGGCACCCTGCGAGTTGATGAGCACGGAGACGAGGAAGAACACGATGGCAATGCTCCACGGATAATTCTTCACGATACCGGTCAGCATCTCCTGCATCTCGCTCATATAGTTTGAAAAGTAGGTGTCTGCCAGCCAGGCGATGCCATAGATGGCGACGACGGCCACCATACCAGACTGCCATACGGGACCGGCCACGGCCTTTTTGGGCGATGCCTTGCAGAAGATAATCATCAATGCAGCGGCGGTAATCATCACAATCTGAATGACAAGGTTCATCTTCAGGTCTACCATCGAATTCTCCGTGTAACCCTCGATGACGACGCCAGCCTTGGCCAGCGCGGCGGCGGAAATGGTCTCGCCGCTTGCCAGCGTCAGACTTTCGGCACCTTTAATGGCTTTAACGGTGCTGTATTCCGGCAGCAAGTCAGGGATGGCTGCAAAGATCACGATGATGACCAGGGCACCGAGGAAGATGAAAACGGCATTCTTGGCCGACTGCGGAATCTCCTTGTCCAATGTGGTGGCAGACGAACCATAGATGTACTTCTTCATTTCAGGGTCAGCAATCTTCTTTTGGAAAAGGGGATCCTTGTCCAGGTCCAGTCCGCGATGGTAGGAGGCGGCAGCAGCAGCCATCAAGCCACACAGACAGGCTGGAATACTGATCATCAGTACCCGTGGAATGGTGATGTCAAAATGGTTGGCGTTCGAGATGGTCACGAAGGCTACCACGGCAGCAGCGATGGGCGAACAGGTGATGCCGACCTGAGAGGCAATAGAGGCTACGCCGCAGGGACGCTCGGGTCTGATTCCCTTCTTGAGTGCAATGTCGCAAATGATTGGCATTAAGGTATATACGACGTGTCCCGTGCCAACCAGTACGGTCAGGAAGAACGTACATAGCGGAGCCAGGAAAGTGATGCGGTCAGGATGCTTTCGCAGCAACCTTTCAGCAATCTGAATCAGCCAGTCCATACCGCCTGATGCCTGCATGATGCCAGCACACGTCACGGCGGCAATGATGATATAGATAACGTCTGTAGGAGGAGAACCGGGTTTTAAGCCAAAGCCAAACACCAGCAGCGCCAGGCCAATGCCTGAGATGGCACCCAACGCCAAGCTGCCATAACGAGATCCAACCCATAGTGCTCCGAGCACTATCATGAGTTGCAAAACCATTAATAATGTCATAGTTTTTAATATTAGGTTTTTTAGTTATTCTTGTCGTTTTGGCTGCAAATTTAAGAAAAAAAACTGAAACAACCATCATTTTTATGCAGTTATTTGTCCTTGATTCTATAAAAAATTGTACCTTTGCAGCCATTATGACCTATTCGGTTGTAGGTGTAAGGATGTAAATGAATAAAAAGAATCAATCGCAATGATAGAGGTTAGGGTGAAAGACGAAGCCTTGCGCAAGGCTGCAGGGGAGGACATGGATGCCTTCGTAGGCTGTTTTGTGACGGCTATCCACGAGGCCATTGGTGGTGAGCTGACGACCGAGACCATGGCTCAGCTGAATGCCGACCAGATTACGCTGCTGGCCTGGCAGACACTGCACGACGAGGTGATGGACGGCGGCTTCGTGCAGCTGATTCACAATGGCTACGGACCTTTCATCTTCAAGAATCCGCTGGCCAAGGCGCTGAAACTGTGGGGACTGCGCGAATTGTCCAAGCTGTTATACAGCGCTCATACCTTATATATTAAGTATGGAGCTGCCATCGAGCGCGACTGTACCGACGAGGAGTTTATGGCCCTGTTCGAACAGTACCCTGAGTTCGACGACATGGATGACGAATTCGTGGAGCAGGAGGAGCAGTGGACCAGCGCCATCGCTCATTATATAGATGAACACATTGAACGGTTTGCCACCATTACCCAGTAGGGTCGGTTCTTTGATCTGAAGGTGCAACATGTGGCGATGCAATCCCGTGTTAAAAAAAGGAGAAGATTATGAATAAGGAAGAGGAACTGATCAGGAAAAAGAGTCCTGTGAGTATTAAGAATAGAAAGGCCTCGTTTGAATATTTCTTTATCGAGACCTATACCGCTGGCATTGTGCTGACGGGAACGGAAATCAAGAGCATCCGTCTCGGCAAGGCGTCGCTGGTGGACACCTATTGTACGATTATTGCTGGTGAAATATGGGTGAAGGGAATGAACATCTCTCCCTATTTCTATGGCTCTTACAATAATCACGAACTGAAGCGCGACCGCAAGTTGCTGCTCACCAAGCGTGAGATTGCCAAGCTGGCCTCTGCCACCAAGCAGACGGGCTATACCATTGTGCCGCTGCTCGTCTTCATCGACCAGAAAGGCCGGGCCAAGATGGACATCGCCCTCTGCAAGGGTAAGAAGTCGTTTGACAAGCGCCAGACCCTGAAAGAAAAGGAAGACCGCCGCGACATGGACCGAGCAATGAAAAACTTTAAGTAATTGATGATGAAGACATTACATGCTATTATCGTATTGATGCTTGTGTCCCTCACGATGCAAGCACAGCAGAAGAGAGAGTTCAGAGGAGCGTGGATACAATGTGTCAACGGACAGTTCAAGGGTGTTGGGACGGAAGCGATGCAGCGCACGCTGACATACCAGTTGGATGAACTGCAGAAGGATGGCTGCAATGCTGTCATTTTCCAGGTGAGACCTGAGTGTGACGCCCTCTACGAGAGTGCGCTGGAACCATGGAGCTACTACCTGACTGGTCAGCAGGGGACGCGCCCCAGTCCTTACTGGGACCCCCTGGCATGGATGGTTCGCGAGTGTCACAAGCGTGGCATGGAGCTGCATGCCTGGATCAACCCCTATCGTGCCAAGACGAAGGTGGCTCATGCCAATGCCCCGCGCCATGTGGTCGTGCAGCATCCCGAATGGACGTTCCAGTATGACGGACTGACGCTGCTGAACCCTGCCCTGCAGGAGTGTCGCGACTACATCTGCGACGTGGTGCGTGACATCGTGACACGCTACGACGTTGACGGACTGCATATCGACGACTACTTCTATCCCTATCCCGTTGCTGGCGTGTCTATCCCGGACAATGCCTATTTCCGGTCTGACAGCCACGGATTCAGCAACGTGGGCGACTGGCGCCGCTACAATGTCAACCTGTTTATAGAACAGCTCTACCACACTGTCCACGACGCCAAGCCGTGGGTGAAGTTTGGCGTGTCCCCCTTTGGCATCTATCGCAACCTGCGTAGCGACCCCAACGGCAGTCGTACCAACGGTCTGCAGAACTACGACGACCTGTATGCTGACGTGCTGCTTTGGGATAAAAAAGGCTGGATGGACTACTGTGTGCCGCAGATCTACTGGGAGATCGGCAACAAGGCTGCCGACTACGACGAACTGATACACTGGTGGAACGACAACATCCGCCATACCGACCTCTACATCGGTGAGGATGTCGAGCGTACCGTCAAGAATGCCGACTTGAGGGATAAGAGCCGCCACCAACTGGCTGCCAAGATGTCGCTGCATCGGGAGCTCTCCAATGTCCGCGGTACTGTGCTGTGGTATGCCAAGGCAGCCGTCGACAATGTCGGCAACTATGGCACCTCTTTGCGTAACGTCTACTGGCGCACGCCAGCTCTGATGCCGGTGCAGAAGCATGTCAGCAAAAAGGCTCCCAAGAAGGTGCGTAAGCTGAAGTGCCTCGACATTGATGGTCAGCGCGTCCTGTTCTGGACGGCTCCCAAGTCGAAGAACTGGCAGACCGATGTCTTCAAATACGCCGTTTACTACTTTGAACAAGGCGAGCGCATCGACATCGAGGATGCATCGAAAATCATTGCTTTCACGACGGATACCTATTATGAGGTGTCATCCCCCGGCACCTATGTCGTCACCGCCCTGAACCGCGTTCAGAACGAAAGCAAAACAGTGAAAGTCAAGGTGAAACGTTGAACGTTATCTGAGATAGGGATTATATTGCAACTCGTCAGCCATCGTGCTTTGCGGACCGTGACCGCTGAGCACGATGGTTTCTTTTGGCAGTTCATGGGCCAGGGTTTTCAGACTTTGTGCCATCAGTGTCCACGAACCCTCGGGGAAGTCGGTACGTCCGATGCTCATGCGGAACAGCGTGTCGCCCGTGAAGGCTACCCCCTCGTCCTCGCAGTAGAAGACGCATGATCCGTGGCTGTGACCAGGGGTGCGGATGACCTTCAGCGTATGGGTGCCAAAGGTGATGGTGTCGCCATCCTTCAGCAGACGACCCGTTGGGGGCTGGTCTTCGGTAATATCCATACCGAAGAGGTTGCTGGCCTGTTCGGACAGGTGTTCGACCAATTGCTGGTCTTCAGTGCATATCTCCACCTTCAGTCCGTATTGTCCATAGACGTAGGCATTACCGAAGTTATGGTCCAGATGACCATGGGTTGCCAGCAGGTGGACGGGCGTCAGGTTGTTTTTACGAAGATAGGCAGCCAGTGCCTCCTTCTCCTCGTTATAGTAGGCGCCGCAGTCGATGATGACACACTCGCCACTCTCGTCGCTCACCACGTAGCAGTTTTCCTGCAGCGGGTTGCACATAAAACGTTGGATATTCATAGTGGTAGATAGATGACAAACTTTTCTTTGAACCATTCTTCGCTGAACCACTGGCTGAGTTCAGCAGTTTCCACGATGCGGCGGAAGGACTGCAACTCCGCTTCCAGTTTTCCGCCCTTCAGGCAGAGGATGCCGTTGGGCAGGGCATTGTGCTGCTCCTTGCTGATGTTTTTGCGCACTATCTTCTCCAGGTCGGGCAGGGGCATCACGGCACGGCTTACCACAAAGTCATACTTGCCCTTCTCGTCCTCGCCGCGCAGTTGGACAGGCTGGCAGTTCTTCAGCCCGATGGCATGGGCCACCTCCTGAGCCACACGGATTTTCTTGCCCGTTCCGTCAATCAGCTTGAACTGGCACTCAGGGAAGAGGATGGCCAGGGGAATGCCGGGAAAGCCGCCTCCCGTACCGAAGTCCAGGATGCGTGTGCCGGGGCGGAAGTTGATCATCCGTGCGATAGCCATCGAGTGTAGCACATGGTGCTCGTACAAGTTGTCGATGTCCTTGCGCGAGATGACGTTGATTTTCGCGTTCCAGTCACGATACAGCTCGTCGAGCATCGCTATCTGCCGCTGCTGCTCCTCGGTCAGCTGCGGAAAGTACTTGAGTATCTGTTCCATGCTGCAAAGGTACGAATAAGTGAGCGAAATGCCAAATTTATTTGAGCATTTCCGAAC
>CAMHJQ010000039.1 GCA_946185485.1 uncultured Prevotellaceae bacterium
GGTTGAGCACGTCGCGACAGCGGTTGCGCACGGCAGTCATCAGGTAGCCTTCCATTTTGGCCTTCGGCCGAGCCTGCTCACGCTCGACAGAGCTGATGCGAGCATCGCTCTGTTCTCGCTTACTCGCAGCCTTGTCCTTCTGTGGCCTGTCACAATCTCGTAGCAGTCGGGCGAAGATGTCGCTCACCACGTCCTTGCTTTCGTCGGCATCATAGAGCATCGTCCTTGCCAGACGGTACATCTTGGCATAATGCTGACGGTATATGTTTTCAAATTCTTCTCTGGTCATAAACAGACTTTTTAATCAGTCATACACTACAGGGACGATTCAGCGAACCGAAAAACTAAGCAAAACTATAATTTTTTTCAAATTTCCTTCATTTTTCTTATTGTTGAAACCATTTTGGATGCAAAGGTATAAATTATGACTAATAAAAATTGTAAATCATATATAATTCGAACAAAACGTTGTCTTTTTGCCCAAAAAGTTGTAATTTTGCAAACATATTAGAAAGATAGAAGGTATTATGACAATAGAGGATGTAAAAGTGATCATACAAGGTGACGAGACTCGTACGTTGGAAATGAAGAAAACAACGGGTGAGTTAAAGGATGGTATGCGTTCAGCTTGTGCCTTTCTCAATACCGCAGGTGGCTGGCTGTTCTGTGTGGGTCACATTCGAACGCGCAACCATACAACCCCACAACCCCACAACCCCACAAGTTCACCATACAACCTCAAAAGAACAAGCTAAAAACAAACGCTTAAAGAAGTTCTTGTTGGCAATAGGTGAGAATGGCGCAAATCTGAAGACTCTAATGGATGGTATGAACTTGCGCAACAGGTCAAGTTTTGTAAACACCTACATTGCACCCAATTTGGCTGAAGGTTATATTGCCATGCTTTATCCGGAATCGCCAAACCATCCTATGCAATCATACTATCTGACTAAGAAAGGCAGAGAGTTATTGGAACACCTCTAATAAGTGTTAATTTGCCGTTTCATGGTATTTGAGGCAGTTTGTAAAACCTTGTTATAGTGGCTGAGTGGTGCAAATGTGGTGCACTTTATAGATGCAAAAATCCGCAAGCGACTGATATTCAGTTTCTTGCGGATTGTTCTTGGAGTGATCCGCTTGGGGCTCGAACCCAAGACCCCAACATTAAAAGTGTTGTGCTCTACCAACTGAGCTAGCGGATCAGAGCTTTCTCATGGAAAGCGGCTGCAAAGGTACTAACTTTTTTCGAACCAACCAAATTTATTGGATAGTTTTTTGTTTTACCTTTTTATCTTTTCCCTTTTTCCTCCTCTATGGCACGCTGGTAGCACTCTCGGCAGAGAGGCTCATACTCCTGCGTCTCGCCCAGCAGCACGCGCTTGTCGTTCTGTACCGTGCGGTGGCTGACATAGGCCAGCGACCCACACTTGACACAGATAGCATGCACCTTGGTGACGTCGTCGGCAATGGCACAAAGAGCGGGCATGGGGCCGAAGGGCACTCCACGGAAGTCCATGTCCAGTCCGGCGATGATGACTCGGACGCCCCGATAGGCCAGTTCATTGCAGACGTCTACGATGCCATCGTCGAAGAACTGGGCCTCGTCAATGCCCACAACGTCGATGTCGCTGGACAGCAGCAGGATACTCGCCGACGAGTCGAGAGGAGTCGAGGGAATGGCATGATGGTCGTGGCTGACCACCTCCTCGTCACTATAGCGTGTGTCGATAGCAGGCTTGAATATCTCCACTTTCTGCTTGGCAAACTGTGCGCGACGCAGACGACGTATCAGTTCTTCGGTCTTGCCGGAGAACATCGAACCGCAGACAACTTCTATGCGGCCTGGGCGACGGGTCTCACCCGATGCGGGATAAGTAATCATGCTACAAAGATAGGCAATAATTTCATCACTCCATAAAAAAGAAATGTTTTTTAAGATTATATTTGCATATATGCGGGATTATTAGTAATTTTGCCAAATATTCGCAATGACTAACAAATAATCATCAAACTAATAACAACAAACACTTAAAATGAAAAAAAGATTTCTTGCAACTACCATGCTGACAATGGCAGTTGTGCTGTTTACAGTAGCACAAAATGTCATGAACGTCAACACCAAGAAGCTGGGTGCCCCCATCCAATCAACAATGTACGGCATCTTCTTCGAAGACATTAACTACGCCGCCGACGGTGGCTTGTATGCCGAACTGGTGAAGAACCGCTCGTTCGAGTTTCCACAGGCCCTGATGGGCTGGCAGGCCTTCGGCTGTGTCGAGGTCATGGACGATGGGCCGTTTGAGCGCTGCCCTCACTATGTGGTGCTATCCGACCCAGGTCACAACGACCGTCGTTCGGGGCTGGTCAACGAGGGATTCTTCGGCATCGGCGTGGAGAAGGGCAAGCAGTACCGCTTCTCTGTATGGGCCAAGGCCCCGAAGGGCAAGGGTGCCATCCGCGTACAGCTGATTGACGAGAGTTCGATGGGCGAAAGACAGGAATTTGCCGAGCAGACCGTGGAGATAAGTTCTGCCAAGTGGCAGAAGTACACCGCCACGCTGAAGTCGCCGCTGACCATGAAGAAAGCCAAGTTGCGCATCTTCCTGAAGGGCACCAGCACGGTGGCACTGGAGCACATTTCACTATTCCCCGCAGACACCTACAAGAACCGTGAGAATGGTCTGCGCCGCGACCTGGCACAGGCACTGGAAGACCTGCACCCCGGCATCTTCCGCTTCCCCGGCGGCTGCATCGTGGAGGGTACCGACCTCGAGACGCGCTACCAGTGGAAGAACAGCATAGGACAAGTGGAGAACCGCCCCATCAACCAGAACCGCTGGGAGCACACCTTCGACTTCCGCTACTTCCCCGACTACTACCAGTCGTACGGCTTGGGATTCTTTGAGTTCTTCCAGCTGTCTGAGGACATCGGCGCCGAACCGCTGCCCGTCATCTCGTGCGGACTGAGCTGCCAGTTCCAGAATCCCGACCCGACGAAGCCCGGCGTTCATGTGGCAGTGGACGATCTGGAGAGCTATATTCAGGACGCCCTCGACCTGGTGGAGTTTGCCAATGGTGACGTCACCACGAAGTGGGGCAAGGTACGCGCCGACATGGGCCACCCCGCTCCCTTCAACCTCAAGTACCTGGGTGTCGGCAACGAGCAGTGGGACTACGACGAGGCCCACGGCGGCTTCGGCCCTGTGTTCACCGAGCGTCTGAAGAAGTTCAGCGATGCCCTGCGTGCCAAGTATCCCAAACTGAAGCTCATCGGCACCACCGGCCCCAACAGCGAGGGCTGGGACTTCGACCTGCTGCAGCCTCGCATGAAGGAGCTGAAGGTTGACCTCTACGACGAGCACTACTACCGCAACGAGGAGTGGTTCCTCACCCACGGTCTGCGCTACGACACATACGACCGCAAGGGTCCGAAGGTGTTTGCCGGCGAGTATGCCTGCCACGGAAAGGGCAAGAAGTGGAACCACTACGAGGCTGCCATTCTGGAGGCTGCTCACATGACGGGCTTCGAGCGCAATGCAGACATCGTGCACATGACAACCCCTGCCCCACTCTTCGCCCATGTTGACGGCTGGCAGTGGCGCCCCGACCAGATATGGTATGACCAGACACAGATGTTCAAGACCGTCAGCTACTACGTCCAGCAGCTCTATGCCACCAACAAAGGAACCAACGTGCTGTCACTGACCATGAAGGGTGAAGGCAAGAAGGCCAAGGCAGCACCCGTAGCCAACCAGCCGGGCCAGAACGGTCTCTTCGCATCGGCAGCCTACGACGCTAACGCCAACGAGGTCATCGTCAAGGTGGCCAACACGTCGAAGCAGCCACAGCCCATCCAGCTGAACTTCAGCGACGTGAAAGGCGACCGCACTGCCAAGACGCTGACACTGAGCCACAATGGCATGGACGACGAGAACAGCATCCAGAAGCCAGAGTTCATCACTCCGAAGCAGGGTACTGCCCAGGTGACTGCCGACAAGAAGCAGGCCGTCTTGAAGGACGAACTGCCCGCCATGTCGTTCCGCATCTATCGCTTCAAGAAGTAAAAAAAACAGCGTGTACTCCGTTTTTTCCCAGAGTACACGCTAAAACTTTTTCGAGTGCACTCCAAAAAGAAATGGAGTGCACTCTATTTTTTGACGGTCTATTCCTCCCAACGGAAGACAGCTCCGTTACGGCGGGCCGGGTCAGCACCCGTAAAGTCCATGGAGTACGGACTGCCCGTGGTAGGGCTCTTACCGATATAGCGGTGAGTACGTATGGACATGAGCATAAACTCGTGGTTCAGATAGTCCTGCCACATGAAGACTTCGGCCTTCGACTCGTCCGTAGTCAGACGGACATCACCCGCCATACCGAAGCCTGAGCAGAAGACATAACGCCCATCCTCGCATTGGAGGACGACTTGCCCCTGACCTTTGTCTATCAGACGGAAGCGAGTCTGTTTGGAATTGTCCTTGGCATCGGTATCGTGCAGCAGACCATGTTTCAGCGCAATGGCCGGATGTCCAGTAGCAAGGTTGACGATGCGGAATGTCTTGCCGTAGGGAATGTTACCGCTACGGTCGGCATCGGGTTCCACGACCGTGAAGTTGTCGAACTCGGCATAGCCGCCCTGCTTGCCCTTACGGTTGAAACAGAACAAGGCATGGCGCGAGCCCTGAAAGGTGATGAGCTGATACGACAGCGGCATCTCGCGCCCTAACGGGCGATAGTACTCGCCGTTGAGCGAGTACTCGTAGTGGGCCTTGTCGTGGTCGAAGTCGCCCACCATGCGGAGCCATACCTTTTTGATAGAGCCATCGCAGGACGCAATGCCCAGCGTGACGGTGTCGTTGGTGGCTTGCTCATAGCAGCGCAGAAACAGGCCATAGTGGCCTTGCTCGATGCCAATCCACGAGCAGGGAACGTTAATGTTGCCCAGTCCGGCCACGTCGCCTTCCTTCATGCCGCCCACATAGAGCTCGACGGTGGCAATGCTCTTCGGACCGATGACGCGCTGCGTCAGCGTATTGCGGGCCCACATCAGCTGTTCGGCGGGCTGCGCCTGCAGCCGCAGGCGGCCGTCCTTCAGGCTCCACTGCTTGTCGTCGGGGTTGTGGTTCCACTGCCAGATGCGGCCCAGCTGCTTGCCGTTGAAGTCGTCGCTTCTGTCATAGGGAGCTTTGGGGAGACTAATTAAACTGGTTTTACTAGGAATACTAGTTGTACTAGGATTAGTTGATATTGTCGGCTTGAACCACGTTCTTGGTGCACGACCCAGGTTGCCCTCGAGACCGAGCATGGGCCAGCCGTCCTTCCAAGTGATGGGAGCCAGGGTGACCGTGCGGCCGATAGAGTGGAAGTCCATCATCAGCAGTGCCCACCACTGTCCGCTCTGGTCTTCTACGATGCCGCCCTGATGGATATTGGTGCAGGCGGTGGCATCCTTGTCTACCTGCGGGATGCCGAACTTCGTCCCATTGTGCCCGATGCGATACTTCTCACCCTTAGGCACCTGTGTCAGCGGTGCCTGATGGTAGCCGAAGGTCTCGTCGGCAGTGATGGTGATGGTCTCGTAGGGTCCCCAGATGCTCTTCGAACGCGAGCAAAGGGTGCGCCCATTGGGATAGTAGTCGGTGGAGATGAGGTAGTACATGCCATTGATCTTGTACATGTGGTGACCTTCGCCCACGGCACTGCCTGCCGGGATAATGGTGCGCTCGGTCGCCTCGATGGGACCGCTCATGTCGGGTTTCAGTTCCGTACATTTTACTTCACCATAGCCATGAATGGCATAGATTTTCCCGTCATCATCAAACAGCACCGAGAGGTCGTAGATGCGTCCTTGCATGTTGTGGTGCTTCCACGGCCCGCGTATATCTTTCGCCGTATAGCACTGCAGTCCCTTGCCGTTGATGTTGGAGTAGACATAGAACTGCCCGTTGGCATAGCGGATGCAAGGTGCCCAAATGCCCTGACCGTATATCTCCTGATGGTTCTTCAGCGAGAAGGCATCGTCTGGGAAATCAAAGCGGTCGAAGCAGTAGCTGATGTTCTCCCAGTTGACGAGGTCGCGTGAGTGAAGAATCACGAGCCCCGGCACCGAGTGCATGGTAGTGCCTGCCAGATAGTAGTCGTCGCCTACGCGGATGACGTCGGGGTCGGAAAACTCGTCGTAGAAGAGCGGATTGGTAAACGTACCGTTGCCATTATCAGCCGTCCACGATGTCTGCGCAACTGCGTGACTAAATATAAAATAAAAGATAAATAATAAACCAAATGACTTTTTGAAACAACTATTCATAACCCTATTCTCTTGTCCTTTTATAATTATTATTTCTTATTTTATATTTAGGGCGCAGCCCGTTATTTCATATTTAGGGCGCAGCCCGCTTATATTTCCGGCCAGCCGTCGGCAGTCCAGCGGATAGTACGCTGAATGAGGACGGGAGCGCCCTGACGGGCAATGCTGTAGCCGTGACAGATGAATATGTCCTCACCGTTGTCAAGGTGATAGGCAGCGCAGTGACCGGCTGCCTCAAACTCCTTCTTGTCACCCTGCAGGAAGACAGTGCCACCACCATAGCGCATATCGATGCCAGTGCGGTCGAGGTAAGGACCGTCGACCTGACGGCTGCGGCCTACCGCCACCTGATAGTTGCTCTTGCTGCCCTGGCAACAGTAGTCCCATGAGACAAAGAGGTAGTACCAGCCGTCGTGACGGAATATAAAGGGGGCCTCGATGGCATTGGGTCCAGCGTATGCAGAGGTAGGATTCTTGGGCGGGTTAGGATTGACAGGCAGGGCAGCCTCTGCCTGTGTGTCAACGAGGTTGTAGCGGCGGGCGATGGTGCAGGGCACAGCGCCAGCGGCAACATGCATGGTGGTGTCAAGGCGAACCAACTGGATGCCATCCCAGAACGAGCCCCATACCAGCCAAGGGCTGTCGTCGTCATCAATGATGAAATTAGGATCAATAGCGTTCCAATTGTCACGTTCTTCCTGTGACGAAACGATACATCCCTCGTCGTTCCAGATGCCGCGCGACAGCTTCGGCGTCGTGAGCAGTCCGATGGCCGAACCGTTCTTGCCGAAGGTGCTACAGCTGTAGGCGAGCCACCAGCGGTCGTGCCAACGGATGACATCCGGTGCCCAGACATGGTGCTGGAATCCCGGCACGGAGTCGTGTGTCCACTTGGGTATGACAGTCATCACGGGTTGGTCGCTGCCAGTCCACTGCTGACGGTCATTCGAGGTGAAATGCCCGATGCCCATGCCCGTACAGAACAGATGATAGGTGCTTTCCTCGTAGGCCATCACGGGGTCGTGAACCATGGGTTCACTGGTAACAAAAGGTTTGCGGTGAGGTTGCCGGCTCTGTGCCACAGCCGTGGCACAGAGACATAGCAACGTCAAAATAGCAAGTTGGGGTTTCATGTTACGGTTATTGCATTAGTCGGCATAGCGGTAGCCCCAGATGGTAACGCCCGTCTGACTGTTCAGGGCCGTGAAGCAAGGAGTCTTGACATCCTTCGGCTCCAGGGTCTGAGGTACCATTACACCCTTGTACTCGCCACCAATGTTGATGGTGATGTAAGAAGTACCAGACTTAGTGGTCCATGTACCCGTCTTGGCACCGCTGATGGTACCGTCGGCATTCAGCGTCACCTCCACGGGAGTCTCATAGGCCTTGGCGGTGTGGTCCAGCTTGTAGTTGTGGGTCAGCAGCATGTACTTGCCGGGGATGTCAGCCGTAGCCACCTTCTGAGCAGCAGCGATACCAGCACTCTTGATGCCCTCGCCGGTGTACTCAAACGGAGCAGCTACCAACCAGCCTTCCTCGTTCTGATAGACCTGGTGAACACGTACCTGATGACCCTCACCCCAATTCTGGAAACGAGTATGGTAAACCAGATAGGTGCGTCCGTCCGGAGCAGCAATAATACTATTGTGTCCCTGAGCACGCTCACCAGAAGCAGCCTCAGCTCCGCCAGTCAACTGGTAACCCCAGTTAGAGTATGCACCGAAGATATTCACACCACGGTTGCCGTCATTAGCAGTAGGTCCGAAGTTCAACTGATATGAATTGTAGATAGCCGAAGAACCCTTGCTGTCCACATACGGACCGTCAGGAGACAACGAGCGGAACACACGCATCTGATATCCACCAGCAGCCTCCAAGCCACCATAGGTCATGAACAGGAAATAGTAACCACCAATATACTCGATATAACTGGCCTCACCCGAGACATAGTGTCCACCGGCAATCTTCTTGCCGAAGTAGGGATCAGAGGTTTCGCTCTCTGCATAGGTTACATCATAGTTACGCAGGCCTGTAGCCTCATCCAGTTCCAGCATGAAGATACCGCCGCTCCACGAGCCATACGACATCCACAGCTTGCCCGTCTCGTCGTAGAACACACAGGGGTCGATGGCGTTTGGCCAGTGGTTGCCGTAGTTGTCGCTGGGCGCATAGCGGCTGGGCAGTGACGTCTCGCCGAGCACGATAGGCATGTCGGTAGCGTTGAACGCATCGTCAGAGCGGGCACCGCTCATCACGACGGGAGCCTGATAGCGGTAGGGGCCGGTGATGTTGTCGGCCGTGAGCATGATGATGCTGCTGTACCAGTAGTCACCGTTGACGCTGAGATACATGCACCACTTACCCATCTTCTTGTTGAAGATGACGTCGGGTGCCCACATCATGCCACCGATGTCGTACGACGCACTGCCACGTGCCGACCAGGCATGGGCGTTGAAGTCCAGGTCGTACTCTGTGCCTCCCTTGGTCACCTTCGTGATCACGGGCGTGGTGAAGGCGTCGACGTTGGAGGCGTTGTTGCTGGTGGCAGTAGCCCAGGGAGCGGTAAAGGCTTCCCACGACATCATATTGTTACAACGGGCGGCAGCACGGTGAGAACCGAACACGTAGTAGGTGCTTGTCGACGGATCCCAGACGATGCTCGGGTCGTGTACGCTGACACGTCTCAAGGCCGACGGGCCTTCCAGCTGCGGGTCGTCCTCAGCAGACTCGTTCTCCAAAGTAGTGAAGGATACCTGCTGGGAATACCTCACGTCGAAGCTGGTCTGAACAAAGCCACGAACGTAGTAGGTCGTGCTCTTGGTCAGTCCGCCAAGGGTCAGTATCATGTCCTTGCTTGAGGCCAGCACCTTGTTGTCGTCCACTGTGGGATTGGGCGTGGTGGCGTAGCAGATACCGCGGGCGATGAGGTGCGAGCCGGCAGCCGTGGCGGTGACGATGGCCGAGTTGGGCTGGATGCCCGATACCTCAGGCGTGGTGACCGACAGCGGGATGTTCTCCTCGCTGATTTTGTCTTCACAGGCTGTTGCCATCATTCCGATGGCAAACAGCGCTAACAGTTTAGATACATATTTCATAATACAGTTTCTTTTTTATACTTTACTCAAATACCAGGTAACTGCTGTCCACGGTGAAGCGGAAGTAGAGGTCGTCTGGGTCAATCAGGTTGATACCGATGTAGTCTTGCGTGTAGTCTTGACCATTGGTGCCGTGCATGACGACCTTGACGTCGGCGGTGCCGTCGCCGTTGTTGATAATCTGGGCTTGACACTTGGCACCGTTCATGGCACCAAGCCATGCACCCCAGTCGGTCTGTCCGCCACTGGGCCTGCAGGCAGCATAGCCGTCGCCCCATCCGTAGTTGTCGGCACGTACCACGGCATACTCAGCCAGATTGGCCTTGTTGAGCACGATGACGAAGTTGTTCCAGTTGTTGGCACCGGAGGTGTAGTTGGTGAAGTTGACGGTGCAGACAGTATGGGGAGCAACTTTCACGTTGGGTGTATGGGCCGACCACCAGCCGGCAGCACAGTCGGGCGTACCAAGCTGGTTGTCGAACACGAGGTGGCAGCCGTCGACGGTGAAGCGGAAGTAGAAGTCGTTGGCGTCGACCGTATTGATGCCGTTATACTCCTGATTGTAGACCGTTCCGCTGACGCCAGTCATGACAGCCTTCACGCTGGCCGTACCGTCGCCGTTGTTAGTGATGTAGGCCGTCACCTTGGCGCCGTTCATGTCTTCACGCCATGTAGCCCACTCCTCGTCAGAAGCAAATCCGCCGACAGGCTTGCAGGCGGCGTAGCCGTCGCCCCATCCGTAGTTGTCGGCACGCACCACGGCGTACTCGGCGTTGCTTGCCTTGCAGAGCACTACCACGAAGTTGTTCCAGTTGCCAGCACCGGTGGTGTAGTTGGTGAAGCTGACCACCTTGGTTTCCATCGGTTCTACCTTAATGTTCTCGGTGTGGGCACCCCACCAGCCTGTGCTGTTGTCCTCGGCACCGAGCACGAGCGGCGTGGGCACGACGACGGTCTGGGTGAAGGCCGACAGCTCGTTGACGACGCTGAACACTACCGTGGCAACGACGGGCTTCTCGCAGTTGGAACCCCTCGAGGTCTTGTTGTAGACGGCTATCAGCGTCTTGGTGCCCAGCGTTGTCAGGTCGGGCACCACCTGAATCTGAAGGTCGCCGAGCTCCAGGCTCTTCGACGAACCGCCCTCGAACTCTACGGTAGCAGCGACGTTGGCTATGAACTCGTCGTAGCTGGTGCCTAACAGCACCTCGCTGGGCACGCCCGTCAGCTTCAGTGCTGTGGGCTGGAAGTCTGCGTTCTCGTCGTACGGCTCAATGTTCGACGACAGGAAGTCGATGTAGGAACCCTCGACCACCAGGAAGCAGCGGATGTTGGTGTTGGTCTCGTCTCTGTTAAGGTTGGCCATCGGCGCGGTCTGCGTGTAGGTCTTTCTGACTGTACCGTTGTCCATGGTGACAACCAGTCCGCCCTCAGAGCGGTCAACGGTCAGCACCACCGTGCCCCCCAGCTTGTCGACGCCCGGGTCGGTGTCGGTGCTGAAGGTGAGGGTGCTCTCCACCAGACTGCGGTCGATGTAGTCGCCCCACTCGGAGTTGCCGCTGGGCTGATTGTCGAAGCGGATGGCACCGTACTCCTTATAGCCTGCACCACCGCGCTCAGAGTCGGAGCAGATGATGAGTGCAAAGTTCTTATAGGTATTGGTGGCATTGCCGTCGATGTAGAGGTCGAAGATGGCTTCCCAGGTAGCTCCCTCGGGTATGACGTAATACCGGGAGAAGTCCTGCCACCAGCCAGACGAGAAGTCAGTCTTACCAATGGTGTACAGCGGTCCTTCATTGCCGCTGTTGGCATTCTTGATAGAGTCAATCTTGTCAGCGGCCCAACCGGGTTGGTTGACGCTATACATTTCGCTGCCCTCGCAGCCCGTCAGGGTGATCATGCCCAGGGCTACTGCGCAAAGCGAGCTTGCTAACTTATAGAATAGTTTCATAATTGTTTCTATTTTCAATGTTCAATAGTCATTGTTACTTACCAAGGCTCACTACGGGGTGTACCGTCCAACCTTTCTGAGAGAAATAGCCAGAGTTGCTGGTGCTATTGTTTGCAGAGTTACCCACGAGATTGGGGTTGTCGTTCAGTGTACCGATGAAGATGGGCAGGAACTCGTGTCCCTGGATGTAGGTGTCGAACGAGCTCTTCAGTTCTGAGTCGATGCCTACCTGCGAGTAGCTCACAGGCTCCTTGATGCGCGTCTTGTCAGCCGAGCGGCGGAAGGTGCCGTGCTCCTTGAGCTGTGCCAGACGGTCGTTGTCGTAGAAGAATCCCCAGCGGATGAGGTCCAGTCCGCGACCCCACTCACATCCGAACTCCTTCGGACGCTCGACATTGGCTATCTGCTCGAACAGCTTGTCGGCGGTGTCGAAGTCGGCGAGGTTGAGGTTAGCCAGTCTTGCACGGCTGCGCACCTGGTTGATCCAGTCGATGGCCTGCTGTGTAGGTCCGTTCACCTCGTTCTCACACTCGGCAGCGCGGAGCAGCACGTCGCTGTAGCGCATCAGTCGGAGGTTGATGCCGCAGTGCAGTCCCACGGTGATACCGTTGTACAGGCCGGTGCGCAGGTTGGTCCACTTGGCAATGGGCAGTCCGCCGTTGTTGTCGTTGGTGGCCACGGGCTCGGCTTCCTTCATCTTGGTCTGGAAGCACACGTTGCCCAGCGTCGTGCGGTCCTTTTCCCACTCCGGCTCGTAGGTGCCGATGGTCCAGTAGAGACGCGGGTCGAGCGAATTGTCGGTAGTTTTCTCAGCCTTGAACAGGTGGTAGAGCCAGGGGGCAGCCGAGAGGTCAGCCCAGCCGCTGAACTGTCCGGGGCCGAAGTTGCTCTCGATGGCGTGGCCCTGTGTGGCGTTGGCACTGGTGTTCACCGGCGTCCACTCGTCGTCTGTACCCTGTGAGCCGTAGTCGAGGTACTGCACCTCGAAGAGGCTCTCGTCGTTGTTCTCGTAGGCAGCACCCTCGCGGAAGTTGTCGCCGTAGTTGGCCATCAGCTTGTAGGTACCGTACTGTCCGCCGATGATGGCTTTCAGCACGTCGAGGGCCTCGCTGTACTTGTGGCGCTGCATCAGCGTGCGGGCATAGAAGCCGGCAGCAGCACCCGAGGTGGCACGGCCGTTGGCCCACTCGCCGCCCTCGTCACGCGTGGGCAGCAGCGTCATGGCCTCCTTGAAGTCGCTCTCCACCAGGTCCAGCACTCGGTCGTACTGTGCGAATCCGTTCGTCTCGCCTTCCTCGTGGTTGGGCACGTTCAGCGACGTCAGTGAAGAGTAGAGGTTGTAGTCGGTGATGATCAGCGGGTTCTGATAGTAGGCGGCCAGCGTGTAGTACGACAGTCCGCGCAGGAAGAGCGCCTGACCCTTGATGCGTTTCATCTTGTTGTTCAGCGTCTCGGTGTCGACATTCTCAAACTTGGAGGTGACGAAGTTGCACACCTTGATGGTGTAGTACCAGTCGCGCCACGACCACTGGCCTATCTCGTCGGTGAAGGGAGCGTCGAGGTCGTCGAAAGGCATGTACCACACCTGCGAGGAGTTCCACACTTCGTCGCCGCGCACGAGGTCGAGCGTATAGCCCACACGGGCGAAGGTGCCCTCCATGCGGATATGGTTGTAGCATGCGATGATGCTCTCCTCCAGCTCGTCGGCCTGCGCACCGAAGATGTCGGTGGTCTGCTGGTTCGGGTTGGCGACATCCAACTTGCCCTCACACGCTGTCAGCGTGGCCATTCCCAGAAGGGCTGCGAGGGAAATATTATGTAGTTTCATATTTTTCGCGTTTTCTATTGTTTCTATTATTCTGTTTTACGGTAACGGCTTAGAACGAGAAGTTCAGACCGAACATGTAGCTGCGTGCACTGGGATAAGAGCAGTAGTTGTAGCCCGGTGTAAAGGTGCCGGGATAGTAGTCTACGTTGTAGCCCTTATACTTGGTGAAGGTGTAGAGGTTCTGTGCCGAGATGTAGATGCGTACACCGCTGACGTAGTTGCCAAACCACTTGTTGGGCAGGTTGCAGCCCAGCTCGATGTTGGCAATCTTCCAATAGGCGGCGTTCTGAATCTTGCGGTCGCTGAAGTAGTCGTTCCACAGGGCGCCCGGAGCCGTCTCGTAGGTGCGGGGCACGCTGGAGATGTAGGTCAGCCCGTCTGCCGACCAGCGGTTGGCGTCGAGGATGGCAACGTCCTTGTTGCCCGGTCCGTAGCACGAGTTCAGTGTGTTGTAGATGTGGTCGGCCACGTGGTAGCCTAATGCACCGAAGGTAGAGATTGACAGGTCGAACATCTTATACTCCAGGTGAGCGCTCAGACCGAAGTTGACCTTCGGCATACCGCTGCCCAGCACGACGCGGTCGTCGGCAGTAATCGTACCGTCGCCGTTGACGTCTTGGTAGTAGCAGTCGCCAATCTGTGCGTTCGGCTGGAAGTACTCGGCGCCCTTCGACTTGGCGTAGGCGTTGAGTTCGTCCATATCCATCTGCGTGCGGATGATACCTTTATATATATAGCCGTAGAACTGGCCCAGCTCCTGACCCTCGTAGGTCATGTAGTCGCCGTCGTTGCGGTAGCCCGTATCGTTGGCCAGCGACGTCACCTTGTTCTTGATGGTGCTCAGGTTGGCAGCCACCTGCCACTTCAGCGGGTGGTCGTTGTTACGATAGGTGGCCGAGAACTCGAAACCGGTGTTCTCCATCGTTGCGGCGTTCATGGTCACGGTGGTGTTCGACACACCGGCATTGGCCGGAACGGCAACTTGCGTCAGCAGGTCCTTCGACTTGTTCTTGAACCACTCGGCGGTGAACTCCAGTCGGTTGTTGAACATGGCCAGGTCGATACCGACGCTCGTGGTGGTCTTCTTCTCCCACGAAATCTCCGTATTGACGAAGGTCGACACGGCAGAGCCGGTGACGGCCTGGTTGCCGAACGAGTAGGTCATGTTGTTACGGGCCATGGTGGCCTGATACTGGTAGTTACCGATGTTCTCGTTACCCAGCTCACCATATCCGGCGCGCACCTTGAACATGTTCACGATGTCGCGGTTGATGGGGAAGAACTTCTCCTTGTCGAAGCGCCAACCAAGCGAAATGGAGGGGAAGGTGCCCCAGTGGCGGCCCGACGACAGACGCGAGCTACCGTCGCGACGGACAACGGCCGACAGGAGGTACTTGCCGTCGTAGTCGTAGATGAGACGACCGATGTACGAGGCCAGCACGTGCTTGTCCTCATACGAGTTGGCGTCCTTGGCGGCAGCGTTCTGAATCTGCAGGTAGTAAGGCTCCGTGAAGTTGGTACCCCAGGCCGACAGGTTGTTGGTGTTCTCCTCCTCGTAGGTCATACCGACCACCAGGTTGAGGTGGTGCTTGCCAAACTGGCCGTCGTAGTTCAGCGTGTTCTCGACCAAGGCATCTGAGGAGGTGCGGCGACCCTTCTCCAGGCGCTCGTTCTCCTTGAGCAGTGCCACACGCGGACCCTGAATCCAGGCGGGAATCCACGTCTTGTCGATGCAGTGAGTCTTGCTGTACGAGAGGTTCAGCTTGTAGCTCAGCTTGTGGTTCTTGCTTTCCACGCCCAGCATGCTGAGCAGGTCGACGTCGGCCGAACCGGTGAGCAGGATGCGGTCCACCAGCGTGTTGCGCTCCAGCAGGTTGTTGGTCAGCAGCGGGTTGGTGGCCGAGATGTCACCGTGGATGGCGTTATAGCCCACGCCGTAGCCATAGGCGTCGTAGTTCAGGTTCTGAGCCATCGGCACGATGTCGTCGAGCACCCATGTCGACTCGTCGTAAGCCTTGATGGTGGGCTGCATGGTCACGGTGCCGAGCAGCACGTTGGGCAGGTTGCCGTACAGACCCTGGATGTACTCGTTGGCGTTGGATATGGAGGTGTTGTCCTGGTCGGAGTGCGAGTAGACCACGCTGGTGCGGAACTTGACGAACTTGGTGTCCATCGTGTTGTTCAGACGGGCGGTGAAACGCTGGTAGTTAGGACCCTGACCCTCCAGGGTACCCTTCTGCTGGAAGTAGTCCAGACCGAGGTTGTAGGTGTTTTTGGCACCGCCACCGCTCAGGTTGACGTTGTGGTTCTGGCGGATACCGGTCTTGAATACCTCCTTGAACCAGTCGGTGTTGGTGTTGTCCTGGAAGTGGTAGCGGCCGTCGGCACCGAGGCTGTAGCCACCGTAGAGCGCCTTGCCCGAGTTGGTCAGCGCCGTACCGATGTACTGGCTGTACTGGTCGGCGTTCATCACGTCGTAGACGTCGCTCTGTATCTTGTCGATACCGAAGTATCCCTTGTAGTCGACCTTCAGCGGCTGGTCCTTCTTACCACCCTTCGTGGTGATGATGACCACACCGTTAGCAGCACGCGAACCGTAGATGGCACCGGCAGAAGCGTCCTTCAACACCTGGATGGTCTCGATGTCGTTAGGCGAGAAGTCGCGGATAGAGGTGCCCATAGGCACACCGTCGATGACGTACAGTGGGGAAGTGTCGCCGAAAGAGCCGACACCACGGATGCGCACCCTCGGGTCGGCGCCGGGCTGACCGTCGGAGGTGATCTGCACACCGGCCACCTTACCTTCGAGCATCGAACTGATGTTGTTGTGCGACACGCGCTTCAGCTCGTCGGCGTTTACTACGGCCACCGAACCCGTCAGGTCGGCCTTCTTCTGCGTACCGTAACCCACGACAACCACCTGCTCCAGCATGTTGTCGTCTGACTCTAACTGGATGGTGTCAATAACGGCACGACCGCGAACTGCAATTTCGCGGTCCTTGTAGCCAATATAGCTGACCACGAGCGTTGCATCAGAGGCTGCGTCAATCTGGAAGTTACCGTCAAAGTCGGTCACACTTCCAGACTGAGAGCCCTTCACTCTCACAGTAGCACCAATCAGGGGTTCCCCCGTTTGGTCTACCACTTGACCCTTGACCTTGATGGTCTGCTGGGTCACAGCTGCCTTGACGTTGACAGGACAGACAGAAAGTCCTCCCGTGACGCCTAAAGTCAGCATCAAAGAGAATAATGCTTGTTTTCTCATTTTGTTATTTTGTTTTAGTTAATAGTGAAAAATAGTGCCGCAAAATTATAGAATTTATACGCGCAAGAGGTGGATAAATAAAGAAATAAGGTGGATAAAACGTCAAAAACGCGTTTATAAGGCACTATTTCCGTCAATTTTGACTATTTTGTCTACTTATTCATCCTCCCCACTATAGGTGCTAGGGCTATGGCCGTATTGGCGGGTAAAGCAGCGGGTAAAATACTTCGGATCATTGAAACCCACCTTATAAGCAATCTCGGTGATGTTGCGGTTAGCCATATTTTCCAACAACAGTCTACGGGCAACCGACAGACGGTAGTTGCGGATAAACTGTCCTGTACTCAGTCCCGTGTCGGCATTCAGACGCTTCGACAGCAGACTGCGACTCATGCCCAATGCCTCAGCAAACTCGGTGATGCCGAAGTCACTGTTCATGTAGTTCTGCTCCAACACCTCCGTGGCACGCTCCACCAGCGTCTTGTTGTTCTTCTGGGTCTCCTGCTTGTCTGCCTCCACCGTACGGCGGAAACTCTTCTTCAGGTACTGATGACTGTCGAGAATGGTTTGGATGCGCGACTGCAACTGGCCGGGGTCATCGGCATCCTCCATCGCCTTGCGGATGGGGGCAAGCAGTTTTTCAGCCTCCTGACGACGTAGCGTGGCGACACGACGACGGTAGAACCACACCACGACGGCAGCCATCAACAGCACGACGAGCACTATAAACCACCAGCTCTTCCAGAAATAGGGTGTCACCACCACGTCAATACTGATGGTGTGACTGCGGCTGTCACCATCTTCTGCACACACCACCTCAAAGGTATATGCGCCAGGCTTTAGAGTGGTATAGCGGACGGAATGCTCGCCGGGCTTCAAGACGGTCCAGTCGTCCTCAAAGCCCTTCAGCCGGTAACTGTAGTGCCCCTGCACCTCACCGGCGTAGGTCAAGGTCGAGAAATGAATCTCAAATGACTTGTTCGACTCATGCAGTCTGATGCGTTCAGCCTGAGAGATGTCAGCGTCTAAAATAGAATTATCCACAGCCGTCACCTCTTGATTGTCTACCAGCAGCCTTGTAAAAGTCAGGTGCACAGGATAGTCGGCATCACGGTTCTCACCACGGACCTCCGTCAAACCAGCAATGCTGCCCAGAAAGATGGCACCATCAGGACCCTTGACAGCAGAGTTCCAGTAAAAGCGCTGACAGAGCAGTCCCTCGCGTTCGCCAAAATTTTTAAAGGTACGCGTGCGCGGGTCATAAATCGACAGCCCATTGTTCGTCGTGATCCACAACCGCCCCTGTACGTCCTCAACGATGCCTTTGACGGCATTGTTAACCAGACCGTCGTCCGTGGTCAGCGCTTCGAAATGCTCCTTTCCCTGTTCATCGACGACACGACGGTAGAGGCCATAGCTGCTACTTCCTATCCACAGTGTGCCGTCCTTAGTCTCACAGAAGCACGAGATCTTGTCGACCACGGGGGACTGCGGCTGGTCGAGTTTCTGGCGCAGTCGGCGGCTTTTGTACTTGCCGTCGGGGCCTGGGCCGCTACGTAGGTCGATGATGCAGAGTCCTGTAAGGCTGCCCATCCAGAGCTGTCCGTCGTGGCGGATAAGGGCACCGATGCAGCCTCGTACCTGACGATTGTTGTTGATGGGGTCTTGGAGTGTGCGGGTTTTGAGGTTGTAGAGGAAGATTCCGTCGTTGGAGCCTATCCAGAGTGCGTCGTGCTGAGGGTCGTAGGCGAGGGCACCGATATAGGAGACGAGGGGCTCCATGTGAGGGGGCACGTCGAGGTGTTGGATATTGGCTGGGATATTTGGATTGTTTCCGCTTGGACGGGGCATGGTGAGGCGGCAGATACCTCCTCCCCAGGTGCCTATCCAGAGGTTGCCGTTGAGGTCGGACTGGAGGACGGAGACGGAGTTATGGGAGAGGCCGGAGTTGGCAGTGGTCCAATGCTGGAAGGTGCCGTCGGATAGGCGGCGGTTAAGACCTCCTTCGACGGTGCCGACCCAGAGGGTGCCGTCAGGCTGGACATGTATGGCATTGACGGGATGTGGTGAGAGGGATGTTGGGTCGCCGTGGATAGAGGCATAGTTGCGGATCAGGAGGGGTTTAGGTGAGAGCTGGATGATGCCGGCTGTCTCGGTGCCTATCCATAGCTGGTGGCCATAGGTGAGGAGGCAGTGTACGAAGTCGCTGGGCATGGGGCGGTGGGTGGTGGAGGTGTTCCATGAGAGGAAGCGTCGGGAGAGGTCGTGAAAGAGGGAGAGTCCGCGTAGGGTTCCGACGACGAGCCGTCCGTCGGAGGTGAGTGCGAGGGAGGTGGCGTAGTTGTGGGGCAGGGAGTGGGGATCTGAGGTGTGGCGGTAGTGCTGGAGTGTGGCGTTATAGAGGTCGTAGGCGTAGAGTCCCTGGTTGGTGGCTATCCAGACGTGGTGGTCGCGCTTGAGGAGGTCGGTGACGTAGTGTCCTTGGAGTTGCTGAAGGACGGGTGCTATGGGACGCTGCTCGAGGTGGTGTCCGTTGTCGCAGAGTCGGCAGAGGGCGTTGTTGAGGTTGACCCATACGGTGCCATTGTGGTCGATGTCGTGCAGCTGGATGTCGGGAGTGTTGCCGCGGTAGGCGCAGCGGCTGATGTGGCTGACGGAGCCGTCGGGTCGGAAGGTGTATCGGAGGATGCTGTCGCGCATGACGTGCCAGAGGGCTCCCTTACTGTCGCAATAGACTCTGACGGACTCGCGCCTGAGGAGGTGTGCGATGTCGCGATGGGCGGTGGTGGCGGCGGTGGGAGCCATGGTGGGTATGACGGGGGCCATGGTGCGTGTGTCGAAGACGTATACACCTTCGTCGTAGGCTATCCAGAGGCGGTGATAGGGGTCTTCAGCAAAGCCTTTGCAGGAGTTGCTAAGGGTGGGTGGATGTGGGTGACGGTGGGTATTGGTGGGTGGTGTGGGTGGTGTGAGGAGGGGGGTGGTGAAGCTGTAGCCGTCGTAGCGCACGGCACCACCGCCGTAGGTGGATATCCAGACGAAGCCCTGACTGTCGACGAAGATGTGGTTGACGTTGTTGTGTGGCAGTCCTGCGGAGAGGTCGAGGGTAGTGACGTTATAGCGCTCGAGGAGCGTGGGCTGAGCCCAGGAGGCGACGCACGTGACGAGCAAGGCAAGGTGGACCAGCAAACGCTTGTTCATGTTTTTGGGGAGTAGAGAGATTAGAGGTTATTTGCCTTTTCCTTATAGAACTTTTCGAGTGTGCGGTAGGCGTTCTCCCTCTCGGGGGAAGCAACCTCCTTGGACTCCACGTCGATGATCATGACGGGAGCCCTGTCTCGGTTATCGCTGGTGACGGGCGTCCACTGGGGGAGTCCCTCGCCGTTGGGATTGCCAGTTTTGCAGAAGTTGGCATAATAAGAGAGGAACAGCTTGGAGATGTCATAGTCCTCCTGCTGCCAGTCGTAGTACTGGTTGGTGTCGAGGTTACCCATGGCATACTCGATGTCGGCAGAGTGTACGGCACCGGGAGCGATGGCAGGCTGCTGGGCAGCGGCTTTCTTCTCCTCTTCGGTCTTCTCGCGCACGCCACCAGCCAGGGCTGCCGTCTTGTCGCCCATCTTGGCCGACACCTGTGGACGCGGGTGCATGTAGTGATAGCGGTAGACGGGCAGGCCGGACTGCGCATGGTAGTCGCATGCCTTCCATGTGGGGAAGCCGGTGAAGAGGTCGGAGGCGAGGTCGAGACCCTTCTGGCTCAGCACATCCTGGTCGGTGGTGATGCCGTAAGCCTCAAATATCTCGTCGGTCATAAGGCCAAACTGACCTCTCAGGGCATTCTTGTAGTTCTGGACGGTGGGAGTCTGTCCTGCCAGTGCCTGCATGGGGTGACCTTCGAGCGAGTTCCAGCCAGCCAGGAGGGGCACCTGCGCCTGCTGATTCTTCTGGAATACGGCATCAGCACTCTCCTTCATGAAGTAGCCGTCGAGTACGACCCTTGACATGCCTCTTGGAGGAAGGACCTTCTGCAGCGAGTCGGCACTGAGGGCCATAGCATCGGCCAGACTGGCAATGCCTGCTGCCTTGAGAGCGGCGACACCAGCAGCTTCAGCCTCAGCCAGTGTGGCAGGCTTGTTGGGCATCACCTCGGCACCGGATGAGAGGATGGCACCGGCAATAAGATCCTTGGAGAGCGGCGAACACATGAGCAGGGAGACGGAGAAGGCTCCTGCCGACTCACCGACGATGGTGATGCGGTCAGGGTTGCCGCCAAAGGCAGCGATGTTCTCCTTTACCCACTTGATGGCAGCCACCTGGTCGAGGAAGCCATAGTTGCCGCTGCCCTTATAGTCGGAAGCCTCCGTGAGTTCGGGGTGTGCAAAGTAGCCGAACACCCCCTCTCGGTAGTTGGCCGTCACGGCGATGACCCCTTCCTTGGCAATGGAGGAGCCGTCGTAGCGTGGTTCACTGCCAGAGCCGGCCATCAGACCGCCACCATTGAAATAGATGAGCACGGGCAGGGCGTCGGCCGTGGTAGCGGCAGTGGTCCAGATGTTGAGATAGAGACAGTCCTCGCTACGGCCGGGAGCTCGGAAATTCATGTCGCCAAAGATGTCGAGCTGCATGGGGTCGTCACCGAACTGCTTGGCCTCGCGAATGTCCTCCCAGGGCTGTACGGGCTGTGGTGCCTTCCAACGCAGTTCACCGAGAGGAGCCTGGGCAAAGGGTACGCCCAGAAACTTCTTCACCCCATTCTCCTCGAAGCCCTCAAGGATGCCATATTGGGTTCTCACTTGAAGGGTTACTTCCTCGCCCTTCTTCTGATTGCAGGCACTAAGGCAACACAACGCTGCCAGAGCAGCAACTATCGTTGACCTTTTCATATTGTCTTGTTTTAGTTATTACAGTATTTCGATGTTGCGATGCTATCTCTTCAGCAGGAATGGTAGCAATTTGGGCACAAAGTTACGAAATAAAAATGAAATATTAAAAATTAAACATTAAAAATAGCAACACTTTTTGATGGAATTGAGCAAGTATTTCAAATAAAATTTGGAGTATTGCAGGATTATCACTATTATGGCCTCGCGGCGGTTGGTGATGGAGGTGGCGTTGCCCCAACAGGAGACCCACTTCATGGTTTGACTACTTTCCATGTGTGAAGTTTGAAATTTGAAATTTGAAGTTTGATGTTTATGATTTGTTAGCTGCAGACTTTGACGATGGTCAGTACGTTTTTGTTGTCCTCGTAGGCGTAGTGGACGGCATCCATCTTTTTGAGAATGAGAAAGATGCCGAGGCCCCCAACATGACGCAGCTTCCACGGCATATTGATGTCGGGGTCCTTGTGCTCCAACGGGTTGAAGGGCGTACCGCCATCGCTGAAATGGATGACAACGCGATTATCACGACTTTCGACTTCCACATCCATGAATCCGTCACCACCTTCGGGATAGGCGTACGACGTGATGTTCATGACAATCTCCTCGCATGCCAGGCGGAGCAGCATGAAATCCCCCGGCCCGCACGAGGAGACCTCGGGCGTGAGAAGGATGGCCTTGAGTATCTCGCGGGCCTTCCCCCGGATGGACTGGTAATGCAGGAGGGACATGGAGTTTGAAGTTTGATGTTTGATGTTTAAAGTTTGAAGTTTATGATTTGCCTACGAGAACCATGATGGAACGGGGACCTACCAGAATCTCGCGCTGGTTGTCGACGAGGGATTCCTCGCCCGGCTCCGCAATATCGTCGGGGGCGGTCATGCCGGTGTTGGCAAAGACTCGCCATGAGAAGCCGTCAGGAAGCTGGGGAAGCTCGAAGCCGTGCATCTCCCAGTGCATGTTCATAGCGACGTAGATGAAATCATCGTTCCCTGCATACTGGCCGTTGAGCATGAAGGCCAGAGTGAGGTTGTTGTAGCCAGTCCAGGGTTGCCAAGCCTTGACGCCGTGCCACGAGAAGTCGGGGTAGCCGAGATTACGATAGTCGGTGTGGCTCAGATGCTCGTCGTAGCGCAGCACTTTGTGCTGACGGCGGAACTGAATCATGCGTTTGAAGTATCGGAAGATGTCGGCATTCCGCTCCAGGTCATTCCAGTCGAGCCAGGCAATATCGTTGTCCTGGCAGTAGGCATTGTTGTTGCCCTGCTGCGAGTTTCCCATCTCGTCGCCAGAGAGCACCATAGGGATGCCCTGGCTGACCATGAGCATCGTCACGGCATTCTTCACCTGACGGTGGCGCAAGGCATTGATGTCAGCATCGTCCGTAGGACCTTCGCAGCCGCAGTTCCAGCTGTTGTTGTGGTTCTCGCCGTCACGGTTGTCCTCGCCGTTGGCTTCATTGTGCTTGTCGTTGTAGGAGACGAGGTCCATGAGGGTAAAGCCGTCGTGCGCCGTGACGAAGTTGACGCTGGCCTTGATGCCGCGGCCCTGCGAGGCATAGAGGTCAGGCGATCCGATGATGCGCTCCTTGACGTCGCCAATCACGCCCTCGTCGCCCTTCAGGAAGCGGCGGATGCTGTCGCGGAACTTTCCGTTCCATTCTGCCCAGCGCCCCCACGACGGGAAGGAACCCACCTGATAGAGTCCGCCAGCATCCCAAGCCTCAGCGATGAGCTTTGTCTTGCCGAGAATGGGGTCGTGGGCGAGTGATTCGAGCAGTGGCGGGTTGGACATGGGATTGCCGTTCTGGTCGCGTCCGAGGATGGCGGCGAGGTCGAAGCGGAAGCCGTCGATATGGTAGTCGGTGACCCAATAGCGCAGACTCTCGACAATCATGTCGCGCACATTAGGATTGTTGCAGTTCAGCGTATTGCCGCAGCCGCTGAAGTTGAAGTACGAACCATCGGGCGTGAGCATGTAGTACGTCTTGTTGTCGATGCCCCGATAGGAGATATAGGGTCCGCGCTGGTCGCCCTCGGCGGTGTGGTTGAATACGACGTCGAGGATGACCTCGATGCCGTTGGCGTGCAGCCGCTTGACGAGATTCTTCAATTCGTCGACCTGCATCGAGAACCGTCCCGACGCCGCATAAGCGGCCTTGGGAGCGAAGAAACCGACATTGCTGTAGCCCCATAGGTTGTAGAGCGGATGACCGTCGACGGGCGATGGCCGGTAGTTCTCGAACTCGTCAAACTCGTGGATGGGCATCAGCTCCACACAGTTTACTCCCAGCTCCTTCAGATATGGTATCTTCTCGACGATGCCGGCAAACGTGCCCCGATGCCTGACGCCAGAGCCCTCGCCACAGGTGAAGTTGCGCACGTGCATCTCATAGACGATGAGGTCGTTGACGGGTGTCTCCAGCGGCAGATCGTTCTCCCAGTCGAAGTCGTCGAAGACCACGCGGGCACGGTACTGGTAGAGGCTGTCCCAGTTGGGCTGCTTGCCCCAGACGTCGCGGCCCACGATGAGCTTGGCATAGGGGTCGAGCAGAATCTTGGTCTTGTCAAAGCGGTGCCCCTCCTCGGGCTGATACGGCCCGTCCATGCGAAAACCGTACTCGATGTTCTCATAGTCCAGGTCGAAGACCATCATCGAAAACACGTTGCCGAGGCGAAACTCCTTGAAGAATGGAATCTCGACGAACGGTTGCTCCTCGTGGTTGTGGAAGAGCACCAGCGTGCAGTCGGTGGCATAGCGCGAATAGACGGAGAAGTTGACGGCATTGCCGTAGACCGTTGCCCCGAAGGGATAGGGGCGCCCCGTGCGCAGCTTCAGCCCCTGGTACTCGTGCGTTGGGAAAAGGTCGACTCTATGCATAATCGAAGAATTGATCGAACCCCGTGACCGACATGATGTCCTGTACCTCGGCACCCACACCCTTCAGACAGACCTTCAGCCCCTTGGCGGCAGCCACCTTCTTGGTATAGAGCAACACACGCAAACCAGAACTGGAAATGTAGTTGCACGCAGACATGTCGAGCTCCACACTGCAACCTTTCTCCAGAATGGCCAGAATAGCGTTTTGTACTTCCTGGTAGTTGAAAGAGTCTAACTCTTTACCTAATTGATATGTTTCTGTATTCATTGTCGTTTGAAATTTGATTGCAACGCCACACTCTCAAAGAGAGAAGTTTATGATTACTTCATTTCAACTTCGGTTGCACAGCCCAGTCCATGCAGTTGCGCACGCGGAGGTCGGCATACGGTTCAGCGTTGAAGATAGAAGGATTGTTGGTCATGAGCTGCTCGGTGCCATAGAGGAACGAGAAGGGGCGCGGCAGCTCCCTGGTGAAATCGATGGCCTCCTGCAACAGCGTCGTGTCGTCGTGACAGTCGAAGAGGAAGCGGTCGGTGTCGTGATTGTCCAAGAACAGCACCAGCTTGAAGCCGTCGGGATAGTTGGCAAAGTGGGCATCCACCTTGTCGCGAAGAGTCTGATTACCCTTGATGCCGCGACCAGCACGGACCTCTTCCAAGAGGATGTCGCGATAGGCAAAGTCCAGCACACCGTCCAGCGTTTCCACATAGTCGGTCTGCAGGCTCTCCTGACTAAAGGGCTTCGTGTCCTGGGCCAGGAACTCGTTCAGCCGTTCTGGTGTCTTGAAGTAGAGCTGGCTGGCCAACTGCGGACCGATACCGAAGGCCCACACCTCGCCAAACACGACGATGTCGCTGCGGACGGCCTGCATGCTATCGCGGAAACGCTGCAGGAAACTGTGCGGCTGTCCCAGGGCGTGGTCGATGCGGAAGGCATCCACCCCCATACGGGCAAGTTGCTCTGCCTTGTCAATCATGAAAGCAGCCACCTCGGGATTTGTCAGATTGAACTTGGGCAGGTCGCCAAAGCCCAAGAACGAGACAAACTCGTCGCTGTTCTCGTTCTTATAGAAGAACCAGTCGCGGTGCTTGCCGCCGTTTTTGAGCAGCGACTGCTGGAACATCGGTGCCTCATACCAGCAATGGTTGGGCACGAAGTCGCAGATTACCTTCATCCCTTTCTCGTGGGCCGTATCCAACAGCCGCTGGTAGTCTGCCCACGTGCCGAGATGCGGGTCCACCTCATCGAAATTCAGCGTGTGGTAGCCGTGGTAGTTGGCCGACTTGAAGATGGGCGAGAGCATGATGGCCGTGAAGCCCAGTTCCCGGATATAGTCCAGCTTGTCGATAACTCCCTGCAGGTTTCCCCCACAAAAGACATTCTCGCTCTTTGGCGGCACCTGCCATCCTCCGTTGAATCTGTCTATCAGCAGATGATAGATACGGATGTTGTCAAACCATAAAGCCTTATTCTGTTCCATCTATTTTAATCTTTAATGCTTCTGAGCGAAGCGAATTTAATGTTTAATCTTTAATCTTTAATAATAACAACGCTTCCCTCGTAGTCAATATAGTCGCGGTCTTCTGGCTCGTATTGGATTCGGGCTTTACCTGTATTCTCAATGGTGATGGTAAACTTACATTTAAAGCCATGATCTTCGGCATTGAACCTGATGACAGCGCGCTGATGTTAATCTTGTACTTGTACTTTTGTTTTACCACAGCCGACTTCACGTACTCCTTGACAGCCGCCTCGCGTGCAGCTTTCTCTTCGGGCGTAAGCGTAGCACATGCCGCCACCAGCAGCACAGCCATCAACATGATCACAACCTTTTTCATATTCTGTTTTTAGTTATTGATTCGATGCAAAGGTACACATTAAAATTGAGAACAACAAATATATTCAGATTTTTCTTACACCCGTTTACACCGTGAGAACATGTATCATAATTCCTTGTTTTTTCTAATTATCTTTGCTTCACCATTAAAAGAACATATCTCAGCAGCCAGTATGTTGAGATTGTGAAAACGACTATAGTCACTATCGGATGGTACATTGCCGACATCACCCATTGTATCGAGATCCCAAGGAGCCAATATGAGCAACGAGCCCCTAGCACAAGCCTCAAAGCGCTTTTTCTCGGGTTTCCAATACTGGCCTATTGGCGTCGCCTGCAGATGTATTAGCGGGAAACCTCGCTCTATGCACTCATTTTTCATCAGTTGTTCACCACGAGAGATACCTGGGGTTACGATGACGGTGGCACCTTCCATAACAGCAGTTTCCCATTGGCTTCGCTCACGGAAGTAGTCGTCAGTTTCTTCGTACGGATAACCATTGTAGGGATGCTTACGATGGCACATCACCTGCACCTTACGAGGCCACCTCAGAAGGAACAGGTTCCCGAATGCACCATAGCTACGATCTCCTATCTGCACATGCAGACATCTGCACAAATAGTCAGGCAGGAGTCGCCTCAGTTGAGCACGCCTCGGATTGTCATGCACATAGGCTATCATCGCTTGACGGTGGCGCTCGTCAAGGCACACCGTGTCGTCGTAGTTGTCATCGAAGAGCGGGCGCCGCTGGCGTCCCACGAAGGTGTAGTATTCCTGGCGTTGCTTCTTTGACATGCTTCGTATCAGGGTCCCTTCGTTATAGTGAAGAGCAGCCTTCTCGCGCAGCCAGGCAGGTGCGCCATCACTCATACAATCGGCCGATATCGGTCGATTGGTAGAGGACGGAAGCCCCTGTTGCTGCTGCCACAAACTGGTACAAGAAGCTTTGAAGGCCTGGATGATATCGCCCAAACTCCACTGCATAGGCTCCAGCACTTCTATTACACCGTGGAAATGGTCAGGCATACATACGCACGCATGTACCACTACGTTGTTGCCATGAGTCTGTGAGTGGGCAGGTGTCTGTAGCCATGCCTTCTGCACCGCCTCGCCAAGAGGTGTGAGGGCAAGGGTGGTCTTGTGGCCAATCTCGCCCGCAAAATGAGAGAGCAGTTGCTCACGGCCGCTCACCACAAGGGTGATGAGGTAGGTCCCACGACCGTAGTAGTCGTGGCCTGCATTTCGCGGACGATAGGATAATATCTCCATGTCGTATCATTGCTATTGTTTGCAAAGATACAAGAGTTAAATCAAACCACCAAACAAATTAAACGGGAAATAGGAAATCTGGAATATCGGCCTAAGAAATGACGAGCCGTAATCTCATGGGTAACGAGCCGTAATCTCGTCGAGGGTGAGCCGTAATCTCGTCATTTTTCTATATCAGGGCGTTTCTGATTTATCGGTAGTTACGCCGCGGCTATTACGCTGATAGGGAGTCCAGTCGAAGTTGCTGGTTGGCGAGAAATCAAAGAATATCTCGCGAGTTCCCTCAATCCATCTTCCGCGGAATGTAGCCAGGTTCAGTGTGTAGTCACGAATGTATACCGGGTTCCATCCGTTGTAGTAGCGGATGGTGATGACACCGTCGTTGACATTCCATGAGAACTCACTGTAGTAATAGCCATCATAAGGTCTGCTGACATCGTAGTCTACTTCGTAACCGTAGCCGCTATACATCGTTTCCTGTACGAATTTGATAGCCGTCTTGTAGGCGACACTACTTACACCCCATCGGTCTTGATAGGTGTTTTCAAGATATCCTGTCCAGGTTCCGTCGAGCACAAAAGCCTTCAGCGAGTCTTTATCGCAACTGGCAAACAATAGGCAGCAAAAAGCTGCAAGTAGCAGTCTGGTCTTTCTCATAGTTTTTTTGTTACTGGTTTGATAATGCAAATATTGGAGTACTTTTTATTCTTTCAGACGGGGACAATGATTTGTAATGTAGTACAGAATAAACTCATAGTCCTGAGGGAGGACGTAGATACGGTTCTTGCTCAGCAGTTCGTTGACCATGATGAGGTCGCAGCGGGAAACAGGGATGACGCGACGCACGGTCCGGAATTCGCTCTTCCACGACATGACGCTGGCAGCCGCAATCGTGGACGGATTGTTGGAAACCAGAACTGCCGCCATAACGAGATTGCTGCGTTTTTGTAGGTGGTGCTCTATGCCAGTCTCATCCATGACAAACGAGGCTATATACCGTCCTTTCAGGCTTGCTGCCCACCAATAATAGCAGATGACGGAGAGAACCACCATGAACAGGATAATGCCGCCGAAGCCTATGAGGGCGTTAAGTTGCCCCTTCACGAACCATTCTTTGTCCATGCCAAAGTCCTTGATGACAATCACTCCATCGATGAGCAGATAGGGCAGCGCAAGACAGCCCACCACAATCTTCAGCAGGTCGATGAGGATGGTGGGATTACGATACAGGTTGACCTCGTACGTCCAGCGGTACTTGCCGTCATCGCACTGTTTTACGCGGGTGGTATATTCCTCACTCTTCATTCTTCACGCTTCATTTCTATGACAAAGGTTTCTACCGGTTGCAGACCGCGGCTAACCAAGAGGCTGTCGCCGCCTGGATATACGCTGACGATGAAGGGGAACCACTCTGGATTGCCGTTCTTCTGCCACGTCCAGGTACCGTCATCGTGATGTTTACGAACGCGGTTCATCAAGAATCCAGTAAACAAGCCCTTGCCCCGACTTTGTACGAAGACAGTGGTGTCGGCTGACTCAGGAAGCATGTCATCGCAGAAATGGTAGTGGACCAGTCCTATACTATGCAAAGTGTCGTCACTGACCGTCGGGTGTGTGGCCGCAGAGTCACGGAAGATGATGAAACCACCCGTCCGGGGCTGTCGGTAGGTGACGCCCCAATGCGGCATCGGGTCACCATCGTGAATGGGCAGTTTCACCTGCACGTGGCCTTTCGTCAGATGAGCCAGCGAGTCTGGAGTGAGCCACTCGCCCTCGCCATTGAGAACGGCAATGCGTTCGTCGGTTAATACAGAGGCCAGCCAGAACTCGGAAGCCTGTTCGAACGTCCAACCGTCCATGATGGGTTGATCACTATTGCCACCGTTGATGTTCTGGCCTCCCACACTACAGGCTGTTATCAACAGCCCTGTTGCAATAATAGTCAATACAAGCTTATTCATTTTTTTCTCAATTTAATGTTTTTCTCTATTTCTCTTCTCTAAATTTTTATTCACTCTAGGGCACAGTTGGCGGATGTAGTCGAGCACGAAGATGCCCATGATGAGCATCATGCCGTAGACCAGTCCCAGCGTCAGCCCGATTACCTTGACGACATCGTAGAAGGTTGACGCATTCTTGAAGAGGTTTACCTCGTAGATCCAGCGGTACTTTCCGTCGGGACACAGCGTCACGTGGCTGTCGTATGCTTTCAGTTCACTCTCGTTCATAACGATACACGCATTTTTAGCACCTGTTTCATACGTTTGAGTATTGAGTGTTAATGTTTTACTCTCGGACAACGCTGCCGGATGTAGTCGAGCACGAACTCGTAATCCTCAGGGTCGTCCACGAAGATGCGGT
>CAMHJQ010000040.1 GCA_946185485.1 uncultured Prevotellaceae bacterium
TAGGATACAAGATTCTCAATCTTGGCATAGGGGTTCGATTCCCCTATCGACTACTTAAAAGCCCCTGTTTATGGGGCTTTTTCCGTTTTATGCACCGATTTCCGCACACCTTTTATTTGCTGAGTCCCAAAGAGGTGGCTCGGCTCAAGGACAACCGCCACCAGTTGCTCTGCTCATTGTGAATTTTGGGCTTCTTTGTCGAAAACAACGTTCTTCTTTGTCGAAAGCAGTGTTCTTCTTTGTCACAAGCATCGTTCTTGCTGGTCGAAAGTAGCATCCTTACTGATCGAAAGTAGCATCCTTAGTGATCGGAAGTAGCATACTTAGTGATCGAAAGTAGCATCCTTAGTGATCGAAAGTAGCATTGTTTATGTATCATGGGGTCAGACCCCATGATACATTCCCCATGATACATTCCCCATGATACACGGCGGTAGACGGGTCAAGCCTTGACGGACAATGCCGCCGCCAGCTCGTCGGGCGTCAGCAGTTGCTGTTCGCCAGTCTCCATGTTCTTCAGCGTCACCTTGCCGGCGTTCATCTCGTTCTCGCCAGCCAGCACCACGAAGGGTATCTGCTTGGCGTTGGCATACGACATCTGCTTCTTCATCTTTGCGCTGTCGGGGAATATCTCAGCACGGACGCCTTGTGCACGTACCATATTTATTATAGGCAGGCAGTAGGCAGTCTCCTTGTCGCCGAAGTTGATGAAGAGTACCTGCGTGGAAGTAACAGAATCCTTGGGATAGAGGTCGAGCTGGTTGAGCACGTCGTAGATACGGTCGGCACCGAAGGAGATGCCCACACCCGACAAGCCCGGCATGCCGAAGATGCCGGTCAGGTTGTCGTAGCGGCCGCCACCCGTAATGGAGCCTATCTGTACGTCGAGAGCCTTGACCTCGAAGATGGCACCTGTATAGTAGTTCAGGCCGCGGGCCAGTGTCAGGTCGAGCTGAATTTCGTTCTTCAGCCCAACAGTCTTCAGTGTGTCCAGAATGAAACGCAGCTCCTCGACGCCCTTCAGCCCCGTCTCGCTATCCTTCAGCACGTCGGCGATGGTAGCCAGCTTCTCGTCGTTGGTACCGCTGAGCATGATGATGGGCTGCAGCTTCTGGATCTGCTCCTCGGTGAGGCCGTCCTCACGCAGTTCCTGGTTGACATTGTCGATGCCAATCTTGTCGAGTTTGTCGATGGCGACGGTGATGTCGACTATCTTGTCAGCAGCGCCTATGACCTCGGCAATGCCCGAGAGAATCTTGCGGTTGTTAATCTTGATTTGCACGCGTATGCCAAATCGCGAAAAGACTTCATCGACAATCTGCATCAGCTCCACCTCGTTGAGCAGCGAGTCGCTGCCTACGACGTCGGCATCGCACTGGTAGAACTCGCGATAGCGTCCCTTCTGCGGACGGTCGGCACGCCAGACGGGCTGAATCTGATAGCGCTTGAACGGCAGCTGCAGCTCCTCGCGGTGCATCACCACGTAGCGGGCGAAGGGCACGGTGAGGTCATAGCGCAACCCCTTCTCGCAAATTCTCGAGGCGAATTTAGTTGAGAGTTGAGAGTTGAGGGTTGAGAGTTCTTCCGAAGTGAATTTCGACAGAAATTCGCCTGAGTTCAGCACCTTGAAGAGCAGTTTGTCACCCTCCTCGCCATACTTGCCCATCAGCGTCTGCAGCGTCTCCATGGCCGGCGTCTCAATCTGCTGGAAGCCGTAGAGAGCGTACACCTCGCGGATGGTGTTGAAGATATAGTTGCGCTTGGCCATCTCAACGGGGCCGAAGTCGCGGGTTCCTTTGGGAATGCTTGGTTTACTTGCCATTTCTTACGATTGTTTGTGCACGGTCGGGACCGATGGAGATGATAGCAATGGGAGTCTCGAGTTCCTTTTCCAGGAAGTCGATGTAGTCGGCAAAAGCCTTGGGGAATTGATCCTCGCTGGTGAACTGCGTCATGTCGGTCTTCCAGCCGGGCAACTCCTGATAGATGGGTTCGATGCCCTTCTCGATGTCGTAGGGGAAGTCGCGGGTCTCGACGCCGTTGACCTTGTAAGATGTGCAGGCCTTGATGGTGTCGAAGCCGTCGAGCACGTCGCTCTTCATCATGATGAGCTTCGTGACGCCGTTGACCATGATGGAGTAGCGCAGGGCTACGAGGTCGATCCAGCCACAGCGGCGCTCACGGCCTGTGACAGCACCATACTCATGACCCAGGTCACGGATGAGCTTGCCCGTCTCGTCGAACAGCTCGGTGGGGAACGGACCAGCACCGACGCGGGTGCAGTATGCCTTCATAATGCCGAATACCTCACCAATCTTGTTGGGACCAATGCCCAGACCCGTGCAGGCACCGGCACAGATGGTATTGGAGGAAGTAACGAAAGGATACGAGCCGAAGTCGACGTCGAGCATCGTGCCCTGGGCACCCTCGCAGAGAATGCTCTTGCCAGAGCGCAGCACCTGGTTGATCTCGTGCTCCGAGTCGACCAAGTGGAACTGGCGCAGATAGTCGATACCCTCTAACCACTTCTTCTCCACCTCCGCGATGTCATAGTCAAAGTTCAGCGACTTCAGGATGGCCTCGTGGCGGGCCTTGTGGGCAGCATACTTCTCTTCGAAGTTGTCGAGGATGTCACCTACGCGCAGACCGTTGCGGCTCACCTTGTCGGTATAGGTCGGGCCAATGCCCTTACCGGTGGTGCCTACCTTGTCCTTGCCCTTCTGTGCCTCGTAGGCAGCGTCGAGTACGCGGTGGGTGGGCATGATGAGATGTGCCTTCTTCGAAATGTGCAGGCGCTCACGCAACTGATGGCCGCTGGCCTCCAGTGCCTTTGCCTCCTCCATGAAGAGGTCGGGGGCGAGCACGACGCCATTGCCGATAATGTTTACCTTGCCACCCTGGAAGATACCAGAGGGGATGGAGCGAAGAACATACTTCTGACCTTCAAACTCCAAGGTGTGTCCAGCATTGGGACCGCCCTGGAAACGGGCTATCACATCATACTGCGGGGTCAGCACGTCGACCACCTTACCTTTTCCTTCGTCGCCCCACTGGAGTCCCAGCAGGACATCAACTTTACCTTGATTCATCGTTAACTTGTTTTTATTGTGATTTTTCTAATTTTCGTTTCATCGCCTGCTTGGTCAACTTAGCCTGGCAGGTGCTGCAGATGCCATAGACATAGAGCGAGAAGCCATCCTTGCGAAACCGTTTCAGGTGCACCGATGCCAGGGCTTCGTTGATCTTCTGCGACTTAAACTCCGTAACCCTACCACATACCGTACAGATTTGGTGGCTGTGACTGTTGTTGTCATAGCATGCCTCATACTTGGTAGAGCCCTGGAAACGGTGGCGGATAACCAACCGCAGCTCCATGAATAGCTTGAGCGTGTTGTAGAGTGTCGCCCGACTCACTGGAAAACGATTCTTATCATTCAGTCTATCGCCCAATTCCTCAAGCGTGAAATGACCATTGATGCTATACACGGCATCGAGGATGGCAAAGCGCTCGGGAGTCTTGCGCAATTGGTTCTGCTCTAAGTAGTTGGTCAGGATATTCTTGACCGTTACCTTAACGTCTTCTTTCATTTGATGCGGATGAAGTGGTAAAAACCGCACAAAATTACTACTTTTTCTTCACAATCGGGCAATAATTATTTAAAAAAGTTCTAAATTGATAGATTTCGTGACACTTTTCGTGTTTCAAGCACACGATTTACTCGTTGACATAACCACATTCCGAACAGGTGCCCTTGTGCCGAAGCGGTTGGCCACAATGCCCGCAGCGGTAGCGGTAATGGGCAAAACGGAAGAAACGCCAAAGGGCATAGACGACGTAGACTATCAGCAGCGGATAACCGATATAGTATAACGTAAAAATGCTGAAGACCACGTAATTGACTGCACACACAGCGGCAAGCCCCGCCAGATAGAGCACCGCATCGACACCTTGGAGTTTGCGGAACACATCGTCGAGGACGGCAACGCCCACGATAATAATCGCCCAGACGGCAGCCACGAAGATGCCCAGGTGCAGCGGCAGGGCAAAGGGGTTGAGCGAGGGATGATAGTAGAAATGACGCCACGACTCGGGTCCGTACATCTGGATGGAGGCATAGAGCGTTGCTGATGAGGCCACCAGCACGCACAGCAGCGTGGGATAGAAAGAATCGATGTCGTTGAAATGCACGATATAGGCCTGGCGGCGTAACAGGCGTCGCATGGCGTATGCGCTGGCAACGACGACACAGACAGCCAGGAATATCAGCAGGTGGGTATTGGAAAAAAAGTCGATGAACTGCGAGATAGGGTCATCGGGCGACACGCCCTGCAACAGCTCACTCTCGCGAATCCAGCCCTGGGTAATCTGGTCGCGGGCCACCTTGACCCATACGGAGTCGATGGTGTCGGTAGGCACAGTTTGTATCTCAGCAACGACAATGCGCTCGCCCTTGGTGACATAGACGGTATCGAAGGTCATCTCGGGCAGTTCGTCGGACAACGGCAAAGAGGTGACGTTGACGATGAAGTTGAAGTTCTGGGTATAGTGGTGTGTGGTAGAGAAAGAGATAGAATCTATCTGCTGCTTGGTCAGGTCCCAGGCATCAGGCGTGCGCTGCCGGTGGTTGTAGCAGGCGCATAGCGACAATATCGCCATGCCAAACAAACAAGAATAAATAAAACTCAATAATCTCTTCACACCTAACCTAATTTCTTATTTTATATTTTATATTTCTTATTTAGGCCATCGGCCGCACCATCGGCCGCATAGACATTCATCTGACATTGTTTGCAGTCAAACTCCAAGCGGAACATGCGTCCATCGCCCAGCCGTAGGCTGAGCGGTTCCTTCCATTCAGGACGGCGACCGCCATGCTTCACACAACAACCCAGAGCATAGCGCAAGCAATGGCGGCATTGCATGATGGGGCCATCGCCGCCATGCAGTTCGTAGGCAGAGAGACGGTCGGCACCGTAGAACTGCTGCGACAGACGGTTGGAGATGTTGTAGAGGTAGGAGTTGTTCTTGGGGTAGTTTTCATTGGCGGCGGCATTGGCGGCATTGTCATTGGGGGGACAGGCCCCGTGGCTCTCAACATGGCTCTCACTCAGAAGTTTCTCCACCAGCTGGCGGCGGAGATCAGCCAACAGACTGCTGGGGATGAAATAGTTGAATCCATCAGGCAGCTCTACCCCACTACACTCGTATGGCGTCCCTCCCAACTTGGAGAGCTGACGGATGATGTTTTCGCGCTGGGGCTTTTCTGCTTGCTGGTGTTCACAGGGAATGGTCACGGTGACGTCGCGACAGGTCAGGCTAAAGCCATCCGGTGTCTGTGCGAGGCGGAAGGTGACAGGAATCTTGCGTTCGGCACTGGGACGCGACAGCAGGCGTTCAAACTCCTGGTCGTTATTGCGGTAGAGCGCAGTTCCCGAGTGCAGGTTGGCAGGCATCTGCTGGGGAAACAGCCGATTACCCTCAGCCCTGTTGACGCGGAAGCCTTCCAGTTCGCGGTTGGCATTGATGAAGCACAGTCCGTCGCCATTGGCAAAGGTTGCCGTACCAGCCACATTGAACGACCCACGGCGGATTTCCTTGACACGTCCCACATATTCCCCCATCGCCTTGGGCGTGTCGGGTGAGAAGATGTCGGACTGACGACCGTTCAGGAAGTAAGTCGTAAAGCCCCTGTTGAACGTCTTCTGCAAGTTGGGCGTGAACGAATAGGTGCAATGGCCTGCCGAGGCACGACAGTAACGGTCGGGATGTCGGGCAATGAGGGCATCCAGCTGCTGGCTGTAGGCCGCCGTGACATTCTTGACATAGCTGACATCCTTCAGCCGCCCTTCTATCTTGAACGAGGTAGCTCCTGCCGCTACCAGTTCCTCCAGATGCAGGCTCTGGTTGAGGTCCTTCAGCGACAACAGATGACGCTGATGCTCCAGTTCACGACCATCGGCATCGACGAGGTCGAACTTCATCCGACAGAACTGCGCACAGGCTCCTCGGTTGGCTGAACGTCCGAAACAATGCTGCGAGGCATAGCAGATGCCGCTATAGCTGACGCACAGGGCACCATGGACAAACACCTCCAATGGCATGTCGGGCACCTGCCGATGGATGTCGGCAATCTCGCTGACGGAGAGTTCGCGTGCCAGCACCACCCGCTTAAAACCAAGAGACTGCAACCAGCGCACCTTTTCGGCTGTGCGGTTGTCAGTCTGCGTGGAGGCATGTAGGGCAATGGGTGGCAGCGGCATCTGCAGGATGGCCATATCCTGTACCAGAATGGCGTCGACCCCCGCTCCGTAGAGGCCGGCTATCATCTGCTGGGTATCCGCCAACTCATCATCATAGAGAATGGTGTTGACCGTCACATAGACCTTGACATCATACAAGTGAGCGTACTGACAGAGCTGGCGTATGTCGTCGATGCTGTTGCCGACGGCATCACGGGCACCATAACGAGGAGCGCCGATATATACGGCATCGGCCCCGTGGTCTACGGCGGCCTTGCCACACTCCAGGTCCTTGGCCGGTGCCAGCAGTTCGAGCGGAGTCATCATACGCGCTTACCCTTATACCTTATTATATATATTAGCGGATTTCGTTGATGTCGTACGGCGTCTCCTGATAGACGTAGTAGTTAATCCAGTTGTTGTACAGCAGGTTGGCATGGGCACGCCACGACACCAGCGGTGCGTTGTCCGGATTGTCATCACGATAGTAGTTGCGAGGCAGTTCCACGTCATCACGAATGTCTTTGTCGCGACGGTACTCCTTATCAAGCGTATTGGGCGCATATTCCAAATGCCCCGTGATAAAGAACTCGCGTCCGCCTCGTGCCATCACCATGCTGACGCCACTGTCGGGCGACTCGGCTATCAGCTGCAGGTCCGGGTGGGCCAGGATGTCCTCACGGTGCACCTCCGTATGACGGCTATGGGGCATCTGAAACACATCGTCGAAGCCGCGGAAGATAGGCAGCGTCGGGTCATGCGTATATTGCGGGAAGATGCCGAACATCTTCTTGGGCAACGGATATTTGGGAATGCCGTAGTAGTAGAACAGGCCCGCCTGGGCAGCCCAGCAGATGAACAAGGTACTGGTGACATGCGTACGGGCCCACTGGAAGATGTCCTGCATCTCGTCCCAGTAGGTGACCTCCTCGAAGTCCAGCGTCTCCACGGGGGCGCCGGTGATAATCATGCCGTCATACTTTTCGTGGCGCATCTGCTCGAAGTCACGATAGAACATCAGCATGTGCTCAATGGGCGTATTCTTGGACGTATGACTCTTCAGCTTCATAAAACTGATTTCCAGCTGCAGCGGCGTATTGGAGAGCAGACGGATGAGGTCTGTCTCAGTCGTAATCTTCAGCGGCATCAGGTTGAGGATGGCAATCCTCAAAGGCCGGATATCCTGCATGTGTGCACGTGAGTCGTCCATCACGAAGATATTCTCTTTCTTCAGCAGCTCAATGGCTGGCAGTCTGTCGGGTAGTCTTAAAGGCATCGGGGTATTGATATTTTTTTACGATTGACTATTGAATGGTGAACATGCAGACCGAGACGTTATCGAACCCGCCTGCCTCGATGGCAGCATCGCAAAGCTGGTTAGCGTTGGCGCCGTTGTTCATCAGCTGACATATCCTGTTGTCGGGCACCATGTCGTTCAGTCCGTCTGAACAGAGCATAAAGGTATCACCTGTCAGGAAATTGTCAGTGAATTCAAAGAAATCCATATAGGAATTCCTGCAGCCTGCACCGATACAATTGGTGATGATGTTGGAATGGCGTTTCTCACCATGCATATTGTTCAGCGAGTGGTCAGTGGTTAACTGGGTCAACTGACCATTGCGCAACCGGTAGAGTCGGCTATCGCCGCAGTTCATCCAATAATAGTGCTGGTTATAATAGAGGACGCCCACCAGTGTCGTTCCCATCTGCGCCATCGTCGAATCAGCATGTCCCTTGGAATCGATGATGAGATTGATGGAATGATGCCACTCCATCATCGCCTCTTCCAGTTCGCCGACAGCCAGGCCATGAGGCAGGTCGTTGACGAAATACTGCAGGTTCGTCAGCGTGTCGCAGCTGGCTACCTCACCGGCATTATGTCCTCCCATGCCATCAGCAAGGGCAATGACAAAGCGGTCATAGTTTTCAATCACAAACTCCGTCTCGTACATGTCGCTACGTACCAACTTATCGTATGCGAGAACCATGTCCTCGTTATTGTTTCTTACACATCCTATACGGCTCGCGGCCGATAATATGATTTTACTCATGGATAAGGATATACGTTTATATAAATTGTTTATATTAATTGTTTTTATTAATTGATAATTTAACTGATGCTCACCTGCAGATTGACATTGGCAAGCGTCACAATATCGCCGCTCTTAATGGTCATCGGAACATCTGGTAATATATCACGTTGATTCAACTTCGTACCATTCGACGAGTGCTTGTCGATGATGCACCAGCCAGACTCCTGCTGATAGATGAGCTGGGCGTGGACACCTGAAATATACATGTTGGAAGCAAACATCTGCTGATAAGGTCCCTGCCGACGACCGATGATGGCCCCGTTGATGCCGACAATACGAATGTTAAGACTCGGGTTGTACAGCGTCAGCGTCGGCATCGTACCCATGGCAACCGGTTTGCCGGCATTGGTGACCACCAACGAAGTGAAGCCCATCGAGACATTGCTCATAGATGCCTGCTGTCGGGCGTCCTGCTGTTCCTTCAGCTTGTCGGCAGTAATCATCAGCCCACCACAATAGGTACAGCGACGACCAATGCCCACACGTCCGCAACTGGAGCAGTACACCAATTCCTGACCACACTGGTCACAGAAGTTGGAGTCGTTATCTATTTCCTCTTTACAACTTGGACATATAATCATAGTTCATCTTTTATATCTTCTGGCATAATAACTTGGTATGTCTCGGGAGTCACCTCTTCCGGCGGAAGGGCACTGACGCGAACCGACAACTGCTGGATGGTAACATCCAGTAGGTTACGCATCTCGCGGGCATTACCAAACGACTTATCTTTATTGACAATCTTACGGCAGATGAGATCCAGCAACTTGAACTCAGCAGCCGGCGACAACGAATAATTGTTCTGGCTGGCCATCTTCTTGAAAATGGCCAAGAGCTCATCTTCGTTATAATCATCGATGTGCATCTTATGTGAAAAGCGGCTGGCCAGTCCGGGATTGGCGGCCAAGAAAGCCTCCATCTCATCTTTGTATCCGGCTGCGATGACGACAAACTTGCCACTGTCGTCCTCCATACGCTTCATCAGCGTGTCAATAGCCTCCTTGCCATACTGGTCGTTCTCGCCACACAGCGTATAGGCCTCGTCGATGAAGAGGATGCCACCCATCGCCTTGTCACACACGTTATTGACAATCCTGGGGGTCTCACCCATATATTTGCCAACCAAGGTAGCACGGCTGGCTTCTGTCACATGACATGTGGGCAGGATGTCCATCGCCTGTAGAATCTCACCCATCTTACGGGCTATCGAAGTCTTTCCAGTTCCTGGATTACCCGTCAATACAAAGTTCAGGGACATCTGCTGCACCTTACCGACACCCAGCGCCGCACGCTGTTTCATAAACATGCTCTGCACAGCCAGCCGACGAATCAAGTTCTTGACAGAACGCATGCCGATAAAGTTGTCCAGCTCGTTGAGGACTTCATCCAACGGACGTGCTGCTTGGCTCTGCTGCATCGGCAGGTCGGCAACCGTCAGCTTATACATATCCTGCAACAGGAATCCTTCGGCTTCGTTGTCGCTGACATGGACGTTGGGGTTGTTCATCTGCTCCACCAAGCGCTGGCTCTGACGCTCCACAGTCTCATCGAAGATACGGCGTGCCTCGCGGGCATTGCCAAAATTCTTGTCACGACGCAGATACAACTGTTCAAACAGACGATGCACGGCAGCCTGCGTCTCTTCGTCGAGTTCAAACTTCTTATCCGCAGCCATATTCAGGAATATCTGCGTCAGTTCGTCAGGCGTATAGTCGTCGAAATGGATGGTCTGTGTAAAGCGGCTCTTGAGTCCGGGGTTCGAGTCGATGAAGTCATGCATCTGTTCTGTATATCCCGCCACGATGCAGATAAACTTACCGCGGTCGTCCTCCAAACGCTTCAACAGCGTGTCGATAGCCTCCGCACCAAACGAGTCCATATCGCTGGACTTCAGTGTATACGCCTCGTCGATGAAGAGCACGCCACCCATAGCCGTGTCGATTAGTTGGTTGGTTTTGATGGCCGTCTGTCCGGAATAGCCTGCCACCAGCTTGCTGCGGTCAGCCTCCACCAACTGTCCACGGGAGAGGATGCCTAACGTATGGAACACGTCAGCCATGATGCGAGCCACCGTCGTCTTACCCGTTCCGGGATTACCCGTAAAGACATAGTGCTTGCCTTGGAACTTATTGGTCTCTCCACGATGTATCTGCAAGTTGAGGAACGAAGCCAGATTGGATATTTCCTTCTTCACGGCAGCCAGTCCCACCAAACCGTCCAGCTTGGAGAGACACTCCGTGTAATCAACCTGCTTGGGAGCCTCGTAAGGAATGTCATCCACCGTGATGGTCATCAACTCTTCGTTGCTCAGCGTGGCAATGTCCACCTTCTGCATACGCTCGGCCTGGCGGGCACAAATCTTGTCGAACAACTGGCGCATCGTACGACCATTGGCAAAGTCCTTGTCGCGGCTGTTATACATATTGGTAATCACCTTCAGTGCCAGTTCCCGGGCTTCTGGGGTAAACAGGTATTTCTTCTCCTGCGCGAACACTTCCATAATCTGGAGCAACTGGCTGGGCGTATAGTCGTCGATATTCAGATAATAGCTGAAACGACTACGGAATCCGACGTTGACGCGGAAAAGGTTTTCCATCTCCGTACGATAGCCGGCGGCAACAACCACGAACTTGCCTCGGTCGTCCTCCATGCGTTTCATCAGCTGTTCCAGTGCCTGTGCACCTTGCTGGTCACGGTCACCTGTCTGGCTGATGGGAGCCAGCGTGTAGGCCTCGTCAACAAACAGGATACCACCCATCGCCTTGTCACACAGCCGGTCGACGACCTTAGGCGTCTCTCCCTGGTAGGGACTGACCATCTTGGCGCGGTCAGCCTCTACGACATGGCCGCTGTCAAGATAACCGATAGACTCCAATATCTCGCCCAGTTTGCGGGCAATGGTCGTCTTGCCAGTACCGGGATTACCCGTCAGTACAATATGAATGGAAGGTTTCTTCTGCTCACCCAAGCCACGCTCGGCTCGCTGCACACTGTTGCGTACAGAATAGGCAATCTCACGAACGGCATTCTTCACCTCGTCCATTCCGATGAACTGATCCAGGTCGTTGAGGATGTCATCCAGTGAGCGCTCCTCTGGTACATAGCCACGAATATCCTGCTCTTCCACCATCACGGCGTTCGAGCCACGACTGATAAAGGAAGTGAAGATGTCTTCGGCCGTCTTGACCGCTACGTGGGCATAGCCAAAAGTGTCGTCCTTGATTTTGACCTGATACTGAAAGAAGCGAGTCAACTTGCGGTCTGCTTCCGGTGAATAGGCGGTAATGCCATACTTGTTGTTCAACTCCTGCTTACAAATATCGCATAACTCCTGATAGCCGGGGGTAGGCAGGCGGAATGTGTATTTGAAACGGTTCTGGGCGGCAGGGTTGGCAGACAGGAAGTCATCGAGTCCCTTGGTCAATCCGGCAATCATGACAATGGGATTCTCGTTCCATTTATCCATCTCCACAAACAGTTTGTCAAGCGGATTGACCTGGTTGGAATAGCGGTCGGGCAACAACTTCTGCACATTATCGAAGAACAGGATACCGCCACGGGCTTTCTTCACATTGTCGTCCCACTTGTCGACAAATCGCTGATAGTCCACGGCATCCACCATCGTCAACTTGGGTTTCTCGATGATCTTATGCTGATAAAAATAGTCACGAATGACCTCAGCCAGTGACGTCTTTCCCGTTCCTGTCTCTCCAATGACTATCGCATTCACGCTTAAGCGGACATTCATGATATCCTTGCGCGAATGAAGATAGGTATAGGTATCAACAATCGTTTTCAACTGTTGCTTAACATGGTCAAGTCCTACCAAGCGGTCAAGCACGTTATGAGATACTATCGGCTTTCCGCACCACTTGCAGAACTTGGCTATTGAGCGGTTCTCCTTATGACAATGCTCACATACCATATTATTCTACGTCCTTTTGTATTTGCTTTACTACGTCAGTCGGACTCACATGTACATGATCCAAATCTGGATTGGGATAGTTCAGCAATTTCGGGCTGAACACGATCATCTCCAACACCAAGATACTCACCATCGCACTCCATAGGATATAATGTAAGACTGACTCTCCACTTAGCGAGCGCACCTGATTGGCCACATCGTCCAGCATGGCGAACTTAGACCCCTTGAATTTGAAAGAACGTTGCTTGAAGGTATAGTACAAGGGTTCCAACAAGGTCGACTTGACATCGTCATCCATCACCGCGTTAATCAGCTGATTGTCACTTTTGGTGTCAGAGCGGAAATCGGTGATATGACAGATAGCCATATAAACTAACGAAATTATCATGACAGCGGGGACAAAGAAACCGGGAGCCGATGCATTCACCGACTTGAGAATCAGTATCGGTATCCACGACGACAACATGCCAAGCGCACCCCACAGACATGACATCACAAAACCATAACCGCGGAAGTAAGCACGCAGGCCAATGATAGCAGCCGTTATGCCACCTACAGGAAGTCCAATGGCCAGCAGGGAGTGGCGGAACAGATAGTCACGGCCCGACACGCCACAGATGAGCAGTAACAACAGCCAGAGACCACACATCACATAGAACGTGATACGCCAGCGCTTCTCCTTGGCTTTGGCACGTTGGAAACCCATGCGCACCTCTTTATACTTCTGCGCCGTCTCGGCTTTGGCATTCTCAAAACGAGTGTAATACTGCTGATGCTGGTCTATCTCACCCAGATTGAGGATCCACTCTTCCAGCATACGCTCATAACTGTAGGTCTCGCTGAAGTCGCGCTTCGGGTCTTCATGATAGAATACCGACATCCACTGACACAGTGAACCATGCTTCATCGCTGCCAGCAACTGCGGACGGAACGCCAGTTTGTCCATGTAGATAGCAGACTTGAGCTCCTTGCCGTCATCCAGCAAATAGGAAGGTGTGACACCCAATATACGGCAAAAACGATAGGCAGCTGTGCGGAGGTCGTAAGCACTGATGCGTTCGCGGTTCTCCTCACTCTTCAAGTCAAAGCAAGCACGTGCCTGGCTGATCTGTTCGAACCAGCCATGCAACTGGGCAAAATAGAAGAAGCGACCGGTGGGATTAGCATAGTCGTCAACCTTCTCGGCAAACTCGCTGGCCGACAGGTTCTGCCAACGCTTCAGGTCTTCACACAGCACCTCACCAACTTTATAGGGAGTATCGGCTTCGCGCAAGTCGTATGCCGCTTCACGGTCGATGTTGTAAAGTACTTTATAACCCAATGACTGACTGGGAGTCTGACCGTTTGTCATAATACGCAGTGCCTCGCAGGCCATGTGGTCTTCATGACTGTACATCCACGAAAGCAGTCGGCCGTCACACAAACTCAACCATTCGTCCTCCGTGCAGTCCTCATACCCGAAAGACTGCACGATTTCGGAGATGTTCGATGAGGGTTTCTTGTGCAGGAAAGGTATTTCCGCATCTATCTCGAATACCAACTTCAAGATGGCAATTCTACCGTCCATTTTGTTCTCTTTTGCAAAATAGCTGCGCAAGCGGTTGACGTCGGCTTTGGAGTGCGACTCCAAGTATAAGAAAAGGGTGTCATGGGGATTGGAAAGTGCCAGTTGGTATTCATCCTGATAGCTCAAAATGGAGATAGCAGCACTGTGAATGTCATCGCACTTGTTGCCATGCAAGTCGGTATAGGGATAGGTAGGCTCCATCACATAGACAGCAGCCATCAGTCCGGCTCTTTGGTCAACGGGATAGCGGTTGACGACTATATCTTTGACGGTCGAGCTCAGCTTGACATTGCCACACTGTTCCAACCAGCCCGTAATACGGCCATTATAAAGGTAGCTGATGGCCAGCCGTTCGTTGTCCAACAACAAAGGTATCAGCTCGTGCACGTTGTCGGCAACAAGGTTGCGCTCCGGGTCGACAATGAAACTGCGATACTTTAAGATGGGCGACGAGAGATCTATCTTGACATTCTCTCCGAGGAACCACCGTTCCACTTCTTCATAGCCCCAGCGCGTCTGGGGATTGACCGAGGTCAGTCCCTGGACAATCATCTTCACACGTTCAGGCAATTCATTGATGCGAGGCAGACGGCCTTCATTCTTCTTGCGCATCATGACACGCTCGTTCTGACTGAGTGGACTCTCGCCCAGCCATAGCGTCATCAGCGTGATTCCTAACGAATAGAAATCGACGGCAGGGGTAATCTCCACCTCACCGTCAATAACGTCATTATACATTTCAGGCGCTGCATAGACTGGCGTTCGGGCCTGGGTGGTGCGGTGAATCTTCTCGTCATTGCCCAGCACGCTGGAGATGCCGAAATCGCCCAGCACCAGTTCGCGGTGATCGGTGTTACGGAAGAAGAAGTTGCCGGGTTTGATATCCTTGTGGATGATGTTGTTATTATGACAGTACGCCAGTGCGGCAGCAGCCTGAAGGGCAATGCGGCGGAACTGGTTGAAGTCACCGTCCAGATCATAGTCGTTCAGCGTACCGCCCTGCAGATACTCCATCAGCTCATAGTCACGGTTCTTGCCGTCGACGTATGTCTTGCCGTAGTCCTCAATCTTGACGATCATCTCCATGCCGATGTTCTGGATGATACGCATCAGCGTCTTCTTGATGGTGAAGTTGGGATAGTATATCTTCAGCACACGCTCCCCCTCTTCGCCCTCTACCAGGAATACCTGGGCCTCACCGGAATTATCGCTTAGACACTTGATGCTATGATAGAGCCGTCCCTTCAACAGAAATTCCACTTCGCCACCCGTCTGCTGCGACTGGTTGTCTTGGCGCAGCGTCTTATCACCATTGGCAACGTTTGTAGATTCTGCCACGCGGCGGGTTGCATCAGCATCAACATTGGGCTCAGCCACGCGGCGGGTTGTATCAGCATCAGCATTGGGCTCAGCCACACGGCGGGTGGCATCGTTTGCGGATTGTGGTTTCCTTATGGTCTCGTCCATAATTTTTATTTATCGTCTTTAATGTCTCCAGTATTATTCTTACCTAAAATCACCCATTTACCCCCCATCTGAGGCTTGGCGCAGCCGCAGGGACTGCTATGCATGGCGTGCTTGTAGTTGCATACCCATGCCAGACGGACTCCCACAGGTTTGCTGGCCATGGCATAGTTACGGGCCTTGGCTGGCGAGGCAGTGGGGGGTACGGCCATCTTGTCGAGTATGGCAGACAGCATCTTCACCTTCATGGCCTTTCGCTCTTCCAGCTCTTCCTTGGTCATCCGTTTCGACTCTGGCTTTGCGATGACGGGGTTCTCAACACCCTCGTCTTTGGCCAGGAGCGTCAACACCCGTTCACGCAATTTGATATTCATTTGTTCGCGGATGATGTCACGCTCAGAATTATAGGGCAGTGCATTCTCCAACTGGGTATAGTCTTGCACGATGTTCATCATCTCCCCATAGTCCGGATTCTGTTGCAGTTCCTTCACCAGCATGCGAGCCTCTTCAGTCAATGCCGTACCGCACTTTTTACAAAAGGCAAAATCGTTCAGCGAGTGACAGGTCGGACATACCAGGCCGCCTCGCGGACTACCGCATTCAGGACAGTAGGCTTCATTTCCTGACAGGGACGCCCCACAGAAAGAGCAGATGTCCTTGCGGATGTAATGATGACATACCTCACAGAAGTCGGCGTCGGGATCCATCTCCGCACCACAATGAGGACACGTAGTCTTGTTGATCGGTTGACCGCACTGCGCACAGAAAAGGGCTTCCGGGTCATTGACAGCACCACAAAAAGGGCATTCCTTACCTGCTATCTGTTGCTGTTGCATCTGCAACTGCTGCATTGCAACTGCCTCATTCTGCATGCTCATCTCCTGCTGCAATTCCTGTGGCCGGACAGTGCTTTGCGTTGTTTCATTGGTTATATTGTTGTCGTCTATCATGATGGGTTTAGTAATAATTGAATGCAAAGATAGCAAATAATTTCGAAATAAAACAAAAAAACCGCCGTAAATTTATTTACGACGGCATTTTTTCAGTATTTAGTGCAAAAAACTTACCAAAGGGGCAAACGCTCGGCCTTGGGGACGAACATCTTATCGCCTTCTTTGACACCAAAGGCCTCATACCACATGTCGATATGCGGAAGAGCACCGTTGACGCGCCAGCGGCCCAGCGAGTGAGGATCGCTCTTGGTGCGGTTGCGGATTTCAGCCTCGGTTATATTGCCAGCCCACACGCCGGCATAAGCCAAGAAGAAGCGCTGGTCAGCGGTCAGTCCGTCAATGACGGGCAAGGGATTGCGCTTGGTGGCATTCTTGTAGGCATACCAGGCCACCTGCAGTCCGCCGTGGTCGGCGAGGTTCTCGCCTAACGTCAGACGACCGTTGGCATTGAGATCGGGCAGCACCTTGATCTTCGAGAAGAAGTCAGCATACTTTCCGGTACGTTCTGTAAAGTTCTTTCCGTCAGCTTGCGTCCACCAGTCGTGCATGTTTCCATCCTTATCGAACTGGCGTCCCTGGTCGTCGAATCCGTGAGTCATCTCATGTCCGATGACCACGCCGATGGCACCATAGTTGAAGGCATCGTCAGCCGTCGGGTCAAAGAACGGAACTTGCAGAATACCAGCAGGGAAGCAGATTTCGTTCGTGGTAGGGTTATAGTAGGCGTTGACGGTCTGCGGGGTCATGTGCCACTCGTCACGGTCAACGGGCTTGCCAGCCTTCTTCTCGATGTTGTGGGCCACATGCCAGCGGCTACACTCCTGCATATTCTCAAAGTAAGATTTTTTCGCATCAATCTTCAGGGTTGAAATATCCGTCCACTTGTCGGGATAGCCTATCTTGACATAGAAGGTGTTGAGCTTCAGCAGGGCGTTGACCTTCGTCGAATCGTCCATCCAGTCCTGAGCGGCGATACGCTCACCCAAGGCAATGCGCAGGTTTTCCACCAGCGTCTTCATACGCTCCTTGGAGGAGGCGGGGAAGTACTTCTTGACGTAGATACGGCCCAAGGCCTCGCCCATCACACCCTGCACCTGATTGGTGGCACGGCGCCACAGCGGATGGTCCTCCTTACGGCCCGAGAACACCTTGCCGTAGAAGTCGAAATTGGCGGCACGCACTGCGTCGTTCAGGTAGCCGGTAGAGCCGTCGATGACACCCCACTCCATCACGTCGCGGTATTCGGCAGGCGTCATGGTGGCAAACAGTTTGTCGGCAGCCTCCATGAATGCGGGCTGTCCGACAATCATGCTCTGAATGTATTCGCTCTTGATGCCTCTGGCATTCATCTGGCGCTCCAACAAGAAGTGCGGATACTTGCTGTTGAACTCCTGCAGTGTCATCTTGTTGTAGTTGGCCTGGGGGTCACGCAGTTCCGTGCGCGACTTGCTGGCCTTGGCCAGAGCCGTCTCCACCTTCAGGATGTTCTTCATCTTCTTCTCGGCAGCTCCCTTCTTGAAGCCGAAGAGCTGGAACATGCGGACGATGTGCTTCTTATAAGCCTCGCGGATTTTCACGGTAGCCTCGTCATTCTCCACATAGTAGTCCTTCTGTCCTAACGTCAGGCCACTCTGGTAGATGTTGAGGATATTTTCGGTGGCATTCTTATCGTCAGCACCGATATAGGCAGCAAAGAATTCCTGTTCGCCGTAGGGCGCCATCTCCATCTGCACGGCAAAGAGCTGGTCCTTGGTCTTGGCAGCCTCCAGCTTCTTGATAATCGGCATGACGGGACTCAGGCCGTCCTGCTCGCGGCGGGCAGAGTCCATCGCCAGCTTGTAGAGGTCGCTCAGCTTCTGTTCTACACTCCCCTCGGGATAGCTGTTCTCCAGCAGTTCCTTCAGGATTCCGTTGATGCGCTTGTTGTTGTCCTCGGCCAGACGGTCGAAGCTGCCAAAGCGCGAATAGGCAGGGGGCAGCGGGTTGGCTTTCATCCAACCGCCGCAGGCATACTCATAGAAGTCGTCGGCAGGGCGCACGCTGGTGTCGAGGTCGTTGAGATTGATACCCGAGCGCAGTTGTGCCGAAGCCGTTACGGTCATCGTTGCTAATGCCATCATTGTCAAAAATTTCTTCATTGTTTTGTGTTATTACGTTATTGCGAGTTTATATCCATATCAAGAAAGGCTCTCCAGTTCTTCTGAGAGTTTTTCCCATCGTTCCACCTCTTCATCCAGTGCGGCCTTCGTGGTGGTATATTCGGTCACCAGTTCCATGTTTGAGGCGTATTCCGGATTCATCAGCAAGCTGTCCAGCTCTTTCAGGCGCCGCTCCATATCGGCAATTTTCCGTTCAGACTCTTCGACAGCCCGCTCGGCCTTGCGCAGCCGCTTCTGCTGCTCTTTGTGCTCAGCGTAATTTTGCTTGGATGCTGAGGGCTGAGGGGTGACAGGCTGTGGATTGGCTTTGCTGTCGGGCTTGGAGACCACGAAGTCTATCCGCTCTCCTCTCATCTCTATCTTCTCACTCCTGTCACGCAGGAAGTCGTAGATACCGCCTATGTGCTCGCGGACCTTGCCGCCGCCGAACTCATAGACCTTCGACACGAGACCGTCCAGGAACTCACGGTCATGGCTGACGATAATCGCCGTACCGTCAAAGGCTTTGATGGCTTCCTTGAGCACGTCCTTCGAGGCCATGTCAAGGTGATTGGTAGGCTCGTCGAGTATCAGCAGGTTGACGGGTTCCAGCAGCAGGCGTATCATGGCCAGACGGCTGCGCTCGCCACCGCTGAGCACCTTCACTTTCTTGTCGGACGCCTCGCCGCCAAACATGAAGGCACCCAAGATGTCGTTGATGCGCAGGCGAATCTCGCCCTTGGCTACGTAGTCGATGGTCTGGAAGACGGTCAGGCTCTCGTCCAGCAGCTGCGCCTGGTTCTGTGCGAAATAGCCTATCTGCACGTTGTGGCCTATCTTCAGATGACCGTCAAAGGGTATCTCGCCCATGATGCACTTCACCAGCGTCGACTTGCCCTCGCCGTTCTTGCCGACGAAGGCGACCTTCTCGCCGCGCTTGATGGTCATGTTTACGTGGTCGAAAACCAGGAGACTGGCAGACCCTCCCCCCTGCCCCTCCCTGTCAGGGAGGGGAGTTGATAGTTCTTCCGTTGAGGATTTGTCTTGAGAGTAACCACTCCCCTCCCTCGCAGGGAGGGGCTGGGGGGAGAGTCTGTAGCTCTTCGCCACCTCCTCGCAAATCACAGGATAGTCGCCGCTGCGCAGGCAGGGCGGGAATTTCAGCTGCATCGCCGAGTTGTCCACCTCGTCGACTTCGATGGGCACCATCTTCTCCAGTTGTTTGACTTTTTGCTGCACCTGTACGGCCTTCGTGGCCTGATAGCGGAAGCGCTCTATGAACTGCCGCATGTCGGCTATCTCCTTCTGCTGGTTCTCGTAGGCCCGCAGCTGCTGTTCGCGGCGTTCCTTGCGCAACACGACATACTCGTCGTACTTCACCTTGTAGTCAATGATGCGTCCGCACGAAATCTCTAATGTGCGGTTCGACACATTGTTGATGAAGGCACGGTCGTGCGACACCAGCACCACGGCCTTCGACGACTGAGCTAAAAACTGCTCGAACCACTGTATGGACTCAATGTCCAGGTGGTTGGTAGGCTCGTCCAGCAGCAGCACGTCGGGTTTCTGCATCAGAATCTTCGCCAGTTCGATACGCATGCGCCAGCCACCGCTGAACTCGCTGGTGGGACGGTCGAAGTCGGTACGATCGAAGCCAAGTCCCATCAGCGTACGCTCCAACTCTGCCTCCTGACTCTCGGCACCCATCATCAGATAGCGTTCGTGCTCCTGGGTATAACGCTCGACGAGTGCCATATAGTCGTCGCTCTCATAATCTGTACGCTCCCCCAGCTGGCGTTCCAACAGGTCGACGCGTTCCTTCAGCCGGGCTACGTCGGCAAAAGCCTTCTGGGCTTCCTCACGTACCGTTGTGCTGTCCGTCAGTTTCATCACCTGGGGCAGATAGCCGATGGTGGTCTCCTGCGGCACGCTGACCGTTCCTGCCGTAGGATGCTGCATGCCGCAAAGTATCTTGAGCAGCGTAGACTTGCCGGCACCGTTCTTGCCTACCAACGCTATGCGGTCGCGGTCGTTGACCACAAAGCTGGCATTGGCAAACAGCGGTTTCACACCAAACTCCACGCGCAATCCTTCTACTGAAATCATCTTTACCTTATTATAATGGAGGTGCAAAGTTACGAAAAGTTTCTGAATTACAGCGCAGTCGTTCCACCTTTTTTTATATATAAAAAGGTAAAGGCGGGCGATTCTGTGGCCCCAGTGATCGATTAGGGGTCTGGCGTTATCGGATTTTATGCTCCGCGGTGCGTGATTTTATGCTCCGTCGAGGCGGTCTGGACAATACTTTGAGCAAGAGTTAGCCATAAAACCCTGCACGATGGAGCATAAAATCGCGCACTGCGAGCAACACTTTCCGTAGCTGCGAGCAATACTTTCCGTAACTGCGGGCCATGCTTCCCGTAGCCACCGCACGTCAGAATTAGTTCAATTCGTGTAATTCGTTGTCGTTATCATACTATTATATTATGTCCACGGGCAGTAGCAGTTTGATGCTGAAAGAGCGGCCGGGGTTGCAGATGCCAGGACCGTCGGCATACTTCAAGCGGCTGAGGTGTGACTTGTAGGCGCGGTCGGTAAGATTGGTACCCGTCAGATAAATGGAGGCAATGCGGTGACCTCGATGGCGGATGTCGGTGCCTATGGTCAGGTTCAGCAGGGTGTACGACGGCGTGGGCGTCTCGGTGTTGTTGGCGGTATGGGCATGACGCTGCCGCAGATAGCACTCCAGTCCGAGCGAGACGAAGGTGTTGTTGAGCACACGGCCGTCGCGGATGATGTCGTAGCGCAGGTTACTGGTCCAGCGCGGTGCTGGCGTGAAAGGCAGCCACTTCGAGTCTTCGGGCTGGTGCAGCTGACGGGCGTTGACGTAGGAGAAGGTGTTCTCGAAGTGCAGCGCCTCCACGGGATGAATGTCGAGCATCGCCTCGAAACCCCAGAGGCGGGCCGTACCCGACTGGTACTGATAGAGGTCGTCGTCGGGCGACAGCCGTTCGAGGAAAATGTAGTCTGATATATGGCTGGCAAACAGCGACAGTTGCCACGACAGCAACTCCGACGAGAAGTCCAAGCCAAGGTCGCCCTGCCAGCTGCGTTCAGGATCGAGTCCGTGATTGCCCAGCTCATAGCGGAACGTACCCTCGTGCTCGCCGTTGCTGCCCAGCTCGCTGAGGTTGGGAGCACGGAAGCCGTGGGAGACATTGATACGGGCATTCAACTGCGGCGTGACATGCCAGACGGCACCGAGCGCCCCCGTGAGACCTCGGAAGGTACGGGTGAAGTCCATAAAGCGCTCCTCACCGTCGTCCGTCAGGGCATAGCTGTGCAGGCTGCGCAGGTCGTAGCGCAGGCCGCCGCTCAGCGTGAGGTCGTCGAAGTGTCTGGTCAGCGACAAGAAGGCACCTATGTCGAACAGCTTGTAGGAGGGAATCAAGTACTCGTCGCCCAGGTTCTCGGAGTGCTGCCACATGCCGCCCATGCCTGCCGCCCACTTCCATACCTCGTCGGAGGCCGACAGGTAGTGTACGTCGTAGTTGACGGTATGCAGGCGGAAGTCCAGGCCGGCTTCGTCGGCACTCTCGAATTCGCGACGGCGGTTCTGCTGGTAGCCCACAACGGTCTTCAAAGAACCGTCGCCAATGAGGAAGGCATTGTCTAACAAAGCCTTGTAGTGGTCTATCTTCTGGAAGGCCTCCGATGGCAACAGGCGGTCCGTCTCCTCGTCGCGTTCGCCCTCCACCAGGCCAGGCTTCAGGTGGTAGTACGACAGCTTCAGATGGGAGTAGCCCCACTGTCGGTTGACACCCAGCATACCAGTAAGGGCCCGCTCGTGGAATTGTGATCCGGGCACGTGGCCATCCACCTTATTCTTATATTCACCGGCATCCTTCTGGCTCCAGCGCCAGTTCCAGACGTAGCCCTGTTGGTTGCCGGAAAAGTTGGCGGTATAGTCGAAGAGGTTGCCGTTCGTCTGGTATTCCGTGCCGAGGTTCACCCTCATCTTGCCCTGCGGCATCACGGGTTGCTCGTGGAGCACCAGCACGCCGGCCAGGGCGTCGGAGCCATACATCAGCGAGGCGGGCCCCTTCAGGATCTCCACCGAGTGGACGCTCTGCCCATCGACTTCGATGCCGTGCTCGTCGCCCCACTGCTGACCCTCCTGGCGGATGCCGTCGTTGACGGTGACGATGCGGTTGTAGCCCAGGCCGCGGATGACAGGCTTTGAGATGCCGCCGCCGGTGGTGATCTGGCTGACGCCGGGCTGATGGGCCACGGCATCGATGATATTGGTCGAACTGACTGCCTGCAGTTCGCGCGGTGACACAACTGAGACAGGGGCCGGCGACTGGTCGGCACGGGCAGAACCCGTCAGGCCCGTCACCACCACCTCGCTCAACATGGCGTTGTTCTCCTGTATCGTGAAGTTGCGCTCCGCCACTACCCGCAGGTCAATGCTCTCAATGATGGTCTGGTGGCCTACGTAGCTCACCTGGATGGTGGTCTTGATAGCAGGCAGGCCGTTGATGACGTACTCGCCGTCCTGATTGGTGACGGTCCCCTGCGTCAACTGGGGGAAATAGATGCTGGCGCCAATGACGGCTTTGCCGTCGATGGCATCGGTGACGCGGCCTTTCAGGGTCACCTTCTTCGCTGTGGTATCGGCTGTCGCAGGCATACAGATACAAGCCAGCAACAGCAACATGATATATGTTGTCTTCATTAATAAGTTAAGTCGTTATCTGTTAATAAAAGAGTTATGGGGCAAGCGAGACTATCCCGCTTGCGCGAATGCTGTAAAAGCCTCGCTTACAGGATATGACAGACAACAGGGGGTGCGCGTGGCACGCTGATGCGCCCCACAGCGGTCGGAAGTTGCTGGTGGGACAGGGTGAAGACGACGTCGTGACGGGCAGGAGCCGGTGTCAGTGCCACCGCCACTGCCTCTTCAAAAGACAGCGACATGAACTGGCATAACACGCAGTCGTCGTGATGGTTGGCATTGATTGAGAGATGGCCGGCGTGGGGGATGTGCTTGACGCATTCCGTACAGCTGTCACCTTCGGCATACAATCCGCCATGGATGTGTAGCGCCGAAAGCAGCAACATGGGCAGGAACACTGCCAGCATCAGCCTGGAAAACAATACTCTTTTCGCCTTCATCGTTCTAATCGGGCGCAAAAGTACGAAATAAATCTTAATTATGAATTGTGAATGTGAATTATTTCGTATCTTTGCAGGAAATTTCAGAATATTTATGACAGAAAACAGCCTATCAAGGATGCAGCAGCTGATACGCGAGCTGAACGAAGCATCGGACGCATACTACAACGGACAGGCAGAGCGGATGACCGACTACGAATGGGATGCCCGCTTCGACGAGCTGAAGGCGTTGGAGAAGGAGACGGGCACTACCCTGCCCGACTCCCCGACACAGCGGGTATCGGAAGATACCATTACAGGCAAGAAGGAGGAGCATGAGTTTGCGGCCCTCTCGCTGGCCAAGACCAAGCAGGTGGGCGACGTGTTGAAATGGGCAGAAAGCAGACCCGTCTGGATTTCGTGGAAGTTGGACGGACTGACGCTCGTCGTGACCTACGATGGCGGCAAGCTGACCAAGGTCGTCACCCGGGGTAACGGTCATATCGGCACGAATATCACGCACTTGGCGTCAGCCATTACAGGAATACCGCAGACCATCCAAGCCCAGGGACATACCGTCATCCGCGGCGAGGCGGTCATCAGCTACGACGACTTCGACCGCTTCCTGATGGAGAGCGGCGAGGACTATGCCAACCCGCGCAACCTGGCCTCCGGCTCGCTGACGCTCAAGGATGTCGATGAGGTGCGCCAGCGCCACATCCAGTGGATTCCCTTCACCTTAGTATATTTAGAGGATGACCTCACATCATGGGGCGAGCGCATGGACTGGCTCGACCGGCAAGGGTTCCATACCGTCGAGCGCCAACTCGTAGCACACCCCGACGAAGAGGCCGTGACCAGCGTCATCGACGCATTCACCAAGAAGGTCACCTCCAAGCAGAACCCCTTCCCCGTAGACGGCCTCGTGGTATGCTACGACGACACGGCATACGCCCAGACTGGCTCCGTCACCGGCCATCATGCCACACGTGCCGGACTGGCCTTCAAGTGGCAGGACGAGTCGGCAGAGACTATATTAAAAGAGGTGGAGTGGTCGTGTGCCGCCAGCACCATATCGCCCGTCGCCGTCTTCCAGCCCGTCGAGTTAGAGGGCACCACCGTCCGGCGGGCATCGCTGTGCAACATCAGCGAGTGCGAGCGCTTAGGCATCGGCGGACCCGGTACCCGTCTCTCGGTCATCAAGGCCAACAAGATTATTCCCAAGGTCATCGCCGTCACCCAGTGCGTCGGCACCCTCACCGTTCCCGACCGCTGCCCCGTCTGCCATGCTCCTACCACCATTCCCGATGCGTCCGTCTCGGGCACCAAGACGCTGCACTGCTCCAATCCCGACTGTCCCGCTAAGGAACTGAGGAAGTTTGCCCGCTTCGTCTCCAAGGAAGGCATGAACATCGACGGCATCTCGGAGCAGACGCTGTCGAAGTTCATCAACCTCGGCTGGGTCAGTGAGTATGCCGACATCTATGACTTGCGCCAGCACATCCGCGAACTGGCCAACATGGAGGGCTTCGGCGAGAAGTCAGCATCCAACATCATGCGCTCTATTGACCGCAGTAGAAACGTGGAAGCCCACCGACTGCTGTATGCCCTCAACATACCGCTCTGCGGCATCGACGTCTGCAAGCGTCTGCTCGCCGCCTACCCGCTGGACGAGTTAGTCAGCGAATCCACCAAGACCGGCGACGACCTCTTTGCTACCCAGGCCGAGCCACAGGATGTCTTTGCACATATCTCCGGCATCGGTCCCGAGAAGTCGGCATCCTTCGTACGCTGGTTCCGTAACGAGCGCAACCTGGCCCGCTACCAGCGACTGCTGACATACCTAGAAGTCACCACCCCCGACGTCACTCCGGCAGGCGACCGCTGCCAGGGGCTGACCTTCGTCATCACCGGCGACGTACACCACTACAAGAACCGCAACGAGCTCAAGGCATACATCGAGCAGCAGGGCGGCAAGGTGGCCTCGGCCGTTAGCGGCAGCACGTCGTTCCTCATCAACAACGACGTCACCTCCACCTCGGGCAAGAACAAGAAAGCCCAGCAGCTGGGCATACCCATCATCTCCGAGGATGTGTTCCTGGAGCGGTTTGGAGGTTAAGGAAGTTAAAGGAGTTTGAGAAGTTAAGACGCATGAATATCTTCATGATGATACTCCGTGCAGCACGGCCAAGCCGCATCAACGACATGCAGGCCGTCGCCAAGCCCTTCTGGATACCCAAAGGCTACGAAGGCCTGACCTTCTTCGGACACATCATCACCCATAACCTGCAGGATGCCGAGAACTTCAACCGCGGCTTCAACGCCATCAAGAACCACGAGATGATACACCTCTACCAGGCCCGTGCCTGTCATGACTCGTGGTTTCGCTTCTACTGGCGATACCTGCGCTATTGGCTTCAGGCCTCCCGATACCGCCGTCGGTTGAGGAATGCTGGCTACCTGCTGAATCCTTTCGAACTGGAAGCATATCGGTACATGCACGACCTCGACTATCTGAAAGACAAGCCCAACGGCACCGACGGCTGGCGCAAATACGCTCAGATGTCGCTGGAAGAGCGCCTCCAACACTATCGCCGACAATAAACACAAATAAACACCAAAAACTTTGGTCACCTTAAAAATAATTCTTAACTTTGCAATCTGAAAGTACTAACTCATCATAACACTACTATGAATTATTACAGTACCAATGGTAAAGCTCCCATTGCCGACCTTGAGAAGGCAGTAGTGAAAGGATTGGCAGAGGACCGTGGTCTCTACATGCCAGAGAACATCTACAAGTTACCACAAGTATTCTTCAACGACATCGACAAGATGAAGTTCCAGGACATTGCCTACAACGTGGCCAGCAACTTCTTCGGCGACGACGTGGACGGGGATGCCCTGCAAGATATTGTCTATGACACGCTGTCGTTCGACTGTCCCGTAGTGAAGGTCTGCGACAACATCTATGCGCTGGAACTGTTCCACGGACCGACGCTGGCCTTCAAGGACGTAGGTGCTCGTTTCATGGCACGCCTGCTACAGTATTTCCTGCGCCAGAGCGGTTCCGCTTGTGGCAGTGGTACAGCTACGAACTCGACGGTGAACGTCCTCGTGGCCACCAGCGGCGATACGGGAAGTGCCGTGGCCAACGGTTTCTTGGGTGTGGAAGGCATACACGTCTATGTGCTCTATCCCAAGGGCAAGGTGAGCCCCATTCAGGAGTGCCAGTTTACGACCCTCGGCAAGAACATCACTGCTGTCGAGGTTGACGGCGTCTTCGACGACTGCCAGGCACTGGTGAAGTCGGCATTCATGGACGAAGAACTCAATAAGCACATGCGGCTCACATCGGCCAACAGCATCAACGTCGCCCGCTTCCTGCCGCAGGCCTTCTACTACTTCAACGCCTATGCAAGGATGAAAGCACTCGGCAAAGCCGGCGAACTGGTGATGTGCGTGCCCAGCGGCAACTTCGGCAACATCTGCTCGGCACTCTTCGGACACGAGATGGGACTGCCCATCAAGCGCTTCATCGCTGCCAACAATGCCAACGACGTGTTCTACCAGTACCTGCAGACCGGACGCTATACGCCCAAGGCCAGCATTCAGACGCTGGCCAACGCGATGGACGTCGGCGACCCGTCCAACTTCGCCCGCATCATCAACCTCTACAGCCAGAACAACCAGTTCACACCGGAGGCCACCCATCACCGCATCGCCAACCTCATCAGCGGTGCCACCTATAGCGATGAGCAGATTGCCGAGACCATGCGCCAATGCTACAAGGAGACGGGCTACATCCTCGACCCGCACGGTGCCTGCGGATACCAGGCGCTGAAGGACGGACTGAAGGAGGGCGAGGTCGGCGTATTCTGCGAGACGGCACATCCCGCCAAATTCAAGGAGAAGGTGGACGGAATCCTCGGCATCGACATCGAGATTCCCGCCCGTCTGAAGGCATTCATGGACGGCGAGAAACAGAGCGTGCCCATGACCAAGGACTTTGCAGACTTCAAGGCCTACCTGATGAAGAAATAAAAGACAAAAGATAAGGGATTCGCAAACGTTAACGTCTTAAATTACGTAAAAAAGCATACACGTCACAAATAAATTCACTACCTTTGCATCAGAATTAAAACAAACTATTTATAAAAGTATATTATTATGTTGAAACCGTTAAACAAACACTTCGCTCCTAAGAGCGTGATGCCTGAAAAGGTGATTCAGTTCGGTGAGGGTAACTTCC
>CAMHJQ010000041.1 GCA_946185485.1 uncultured Prevotellaceae bacterium
AAGCTGGCTAAGACCAACATCATCCACAAGAACAAGGCCGCTAACCTGAAGTCAAGTCTGGCTCAGCACATCAGTAAGCTGGGATAATACATTTAGACCAAGCATACACGGACTGCAATCCAACACGGGTTGCAGTCCTTTTATTTTTTATAAAAAATAAACACTTTTCTTTCGTTTTTGTGCTGGAAATTTCGTAATTTTGCACCCTCAATCGACTACACATTCAAACAATGGCAGAAGAACAGAACAAAGCAAGTAATTATTCCGCGAGTAACATTCAAGTACTCGAGGGACTGGAGGCCGTGCGCAAGCGTCCTGCTATGTATATCGGCGATATCAGTGAGAAAGGTTTACACCATTTGGTCAACGAGACCGTCGACAACTCTATCGACGAGGCCATGGCGGGCTACTGCACGCACATCGAGGTGACCATCAACGAAGATAATAGTATCACCGTTCAGGACAACGGACGTGGTATCCCTGTCGACGAGCACGAGAAGATGCACAAGTCGGCCCTGGAGGTCGTTATGACCGTCCTCCATGCTGGCGGTAAGTTCGACAAGGGCTCCTACAAGGTGTCTGGCGGTCTTCACGGTGTGGGCGTATCGTGTGTGAACGCCCTGTCGACACACATGTTGTCACAGGTATTCCGCAACGGACACATCTACCAGCAGGAGTACGAGAAGGGCAAGCCGCTGTACGACGTGAAGATTGTCGGCGATACCGACAAGACCGGTACGCGCCAGCAGTTCTGGCCCGACGGCAGCATTTTCACCACAACGGAATACAAGTACGACATCATTGCCCGTCGTATGCGTGAACTGGCCTACCTGAATGCGGGCATCACCATCACGCTGACTGACCTTCGTCCCGACGAGGAAGGCAAACTAAAGCAGCCTGAGGTGTTCCACGCTAAGGAAGGCTTGAAAGAGTTTGTGCGTTATGTTGACCGTCACCGCACCTCTATCATTGGCGACCCCATCTGTCTGAAGACCGAGAAGGATGGTGTGCCCATTGAGGTAGCCCTGCTCTACAACAGCGACTACAGCGAGAACATCCACTCGTACGTCAACAACATCAACACCATCGAGGGTGGTACTCACCTGACAGGTTTCCGTATCGCCTTGGCGCGTACGCTGAAGAAATATGCCGACGAGGACGACCAGTTGCGCAAGCAGATAGAGAAGGCGAAGATTGAAGTGGCTCAGGACGACTTCCGTGAGGGTCTGACAGCCATCATCAGCGTCAAGGTGGCCGAGCCCCAGTTTGAGGGTCAGACGAAGACCAAGCTGGGCAACTCGGAGGTAAATGGCGCCGTACAGAAGGCTGTCGGTGAGGCTATGACCAACTATCTGGAGGAGAACCCCAAGGAGGCTCACACCATCTGCGAGAAGGTCATTCTGGCAGCTACAGCACGTATTGCAGCCCGCAAGGCTCGCGAGAGTGTACAGCGCAAGAATCCCATGACGGGCGGTGGTCTGCCCGGCAAGTTAGCCGACTGCTCCAACAAAGACCCGAAGGAGTGTGAGATATTTCTCGTCGAGGGTGACTCGGCCGGTGGTTCTGCCAAGTCGGGTCGTGACCGCCACTTCCAGGCTATCCTGCCCCTGCGCGGAAAAATCCTGAACGTCGAGAAAGTCCAGTGGCACCGCGTCTTCGAGTCAGAGTCGGTGATGAACATCATCCAGTCTATCGGCGTCCGCTTTGGTGTGGACGGAGAAGACTCCAAGGAGGCCAATGTCGACAAGTTGCGCTACGACAAGATCATCATCATGACCGATGCCGACGTCGATGGTTCGCACATCGACACTCTCATCATGACACTCTTCTATCGCTTCATGCCGCAGGTCATCCAGGGGGGGCACCTGTATATCGCCACTCCGCCGCTCTACAAGTGTACATATAAGAAATTCTCAGAGTATTGCTATACCGAGCAACAGCGTCAAGCCTTCATCGACAAGTACGTCGCAGGTGACGAGAACGCCACCGCCCTGCATACCCAACGTTACAAAGGTCTGGGTGAGATGAATCCCGAACAGTTGTGGGAGACGACGATGAATCCCGAGAACCGCCTGCTGAAACAGGTGACCATCGAGAATGCCGCTGAGGCCGACGAAATATTCTCTATGCTGATGGGTGACGATGTCGAGCCACGAAGACAGTTCATCGAGAAGAACGCTACCTACGCCAACATCGACGCATAATCATCATCATGAAACAAAAGCATCTTACAATCATCATTTGGGCAGTAGCACTGGCAGTCATCGCTGGTGCTATGCTTTTTTTTGAGAGCGATCAACTCTGGAAGGTACAGGAGAAGAATCTCTTCCTTTGTTCCACGTTGTTTCTGAAAGAGCAACTGGTGGTGCCTGGTGGTCTGCTTACCTGGATAGGTACATGGTTCACCCAGTTCCTATACTATCCATGGTTAGGGGTGCTTCTGCTTTGTGGCTGGTGGCTACTGATGATGACACTCATCAAACGGGCCTTCCGCATTCCAGACCACTGGGCCATTGTGATGCTGATACCTGTAGCCATCCTATTGTTGACCAACATGGATCTGGGCTACTGGATTTACATGTTGAAACTCAGGGGGCACTTCTTTGTGACCACCATCGGGACAACAGCCGTAGCAGCGCTGCTATGGGGGTTCCGATGTATCCCAGGCAAATATTTCCTGCGAACGGCCTGCATCATCATCACCAGTGCCTTAGGCTATCCCCTGATGGGCATCTACGGTTTGGCTACCGCCTTGCTGATGGGCATCTGGTCGTGGAGACTGTCAGATAGTCGTACAGAGGCGGCCATCAACAGTGTGGTAGCCCTGCTGAGCGTCATTGCAGTGCCATTGCTCTGCTACCGTTTTATCTACTACCAGATCAATCTGGCCAATATCTACTGGGCAGAACTGCCGCTCTTCTTCATCACTGAGGAGTACCACACTTACTATATACCTTATTATTTATTGGCAATCTTCTTTATCATCCTGACTGCGACAAAGTTTACTGAACGTCTTAATAGAACGGCAATCCTGTGTCAAGCGGTGATTGCCATCCTGCTCATGGGTAGTGTCTACACCTTCTGGATGAAAGACGAGAACTTCCACCGCGAACTGGCCATGCAGCACCGCATCGCCAATTGCGACTGGACGGGAGTGCTGAACGAGGCTGCCGAACAAAAGGACGAGCCGACACGTGCCATTGTGATGATGCGCAACCTCGCCCTCTCACGACTTGGGAAGCAAGGCGACTACATGTTCTTTTACAAAAACGGTTCCAAGGCCTATGCTGCCCCCTTCGGCATGCGTCTGATGCTGGTGGCAGGACCGCTGATCTACTACCAGTACGGCATGTTGAACTACTGCAACCGTCTATGCATAGAGATGGGTGTTGAGTTCGGCTTCCGCACAGAAGACTATCAACTGCTGGCAAACTGTGCCATCCTCGAAAACGACAAGCCGTTGGCACATAAGTATATCGACATCTTGAAACAGACCATCTTCTACAGCGACTGGGCCGAACAGGCAGAAGCACTTTTAGGGCATCCCGACTTGATAGCCAAAGATGCTGAACGCGAGCCTATCACCCACATGCTGCATTACGATAACTATCTCGGTGGCGATGATGGCTATACAGAACGTTTTCTCATGAGACGACTGGCAAAAAGCACCTATACCGACGACCCCATCTTCCAAGAGCAGACCCTTCTGGCAACGCTGTGGACTAAAGACATCCAGCAATTCTGGCGTCATTTCAACGACTATGTCAAGCTACACCCACAGAGTCCTATACCACGCTACTTCCAAGAAGCCGCCTACCTCTATGGGAAAATAACGGAACAAGTGGATGTAGACAATATGCCTTTCGACACGAGCGTCAAAGATAGTTTCGAGCGTTTCATGTCTACAGCAGCCGACTATGACAACCAAGAGGTAGAGGTGGTCCGTGCAGGACTTTCCCCCTTCTTCGAAGATACCTATTATTACGACTACTATACGATGCGCAATTTACCTGAGTATTAGTCAAAGGGTACAGAGGTCAAATTTTAAACGTATGAAAAAAGAATTATTATCAAAGATATCGGGACTAGTGAAGGGGTGGTTTCCTATTTATATCCTCACCCTTATATCATCTATGATGGGCTGTACAGGTCCCTCGGTGCCAGAGGTATACGATGACTCCAAGGAGTTACCTATCATCTATCCCGACTATGCCAACGCAACCATCCCCATCAATATGGCTCCACTCACTTTTGAATTGGACGAAGAAGCCGACGAGATGATTGCCCGGTTTTCCGTTCTCCCATCTGAAAGTGGGAGTGTGGCTCGCAATGGTGACGAAGAGATCATCTGTGCCGGCAAGGCCCAGCCAGATATAGATGCCTAGCGCACACTGACGGAAAAGGCCAAGGGTGGTGCCATCATGGTGGACGTCTATGCCCGCAAGGCTGACAAGTGGACACACTACAAGCCTTTCAGCATTTACGTTTCGCCAGACAGTATCGACAGTTACCTAAGCTACCGTCTCATCTTTCCTTCTTTCATCAGTTACGAGGCGCTGACTATCAACCAACGTTGTCTGGAAAACTATGACGAGAGTGTCATCTACGACAATGTGCTGTGCAGTTTCGAGAAGGATGGCCAGTGCATCAACTGCCATAACTACCAACAGTACAATCCTAAGCGCATGCAGTTCCACGCCCGTCAAAACAATGGTGGCACCATCATCACGTACGATGGCAAAATGAAGAAGGTAAACATGAAGAACGACTCCATACTCTCTGCCGGTGTCTATCCTGCCTGGCATCCCTGGCTCAAACTGATTGTCTATTCAACGAACAAGACGCTCCAAAGTTTCCATACTGTCCATCACAATAAGATAGAGGTGTACGACACAGAGAGCGACCTGATAGCCTATGACATCGACAAGGGAGAGGTGACCAATCTGGAGAACGACACGACCGAACTGGAGGTATTTCCTGCTTGGGCTCCCGATGGCAAGACACTCTACTACTGCAGTGCACATTATGAGAAAAAAGACACCAGCCTGTCCAGCGTCTCTGAAATGGTGAAACGCTCACAGGAAATCAAATACAATATTTACAAGAAGAGTTTTGACCCTGAGACGATGACCTTTGGTCCCCGCGAGCTGGTGTTCGCTGCCGACAGCCTCAACAAGAGTGCCACCCTGCCCCGCATTTCGCCCGATGGCCGCTACCTGATGTTCGCCCTGGCTGAGTTCGGAGTATTCCACATCTGGCATCACGATGCCGACCTATGGATAATGGACCTGCAGACCGGTCAGGCACGAGCCGCCGAGGAACTCAACTCTCCTGACACGGAGAGCTATCACTCCTGGTCGAGCAACGGCAAGTGGGTTGTCTTCAGCAGCCGCCGCGACGATGGCACCTATACCCGTCCCTTCTTTGCCCATATCGACAAGGACGGGCATGGTACCAAGCCCTTTGAACTGCCCAGTGCCGACCCCGACTATCACCGCCAGTTCATGAAGTGCTACAACATTCCTGAATTTATGCGTGGTCCTGTCACCATTAAGCCACAGAACTTTGCAGACATGCTGAAGGGCGATGGTGAGCCCGTGAAATATGTACAACAGTTGACAAAGTAATTACCTTAAAAACCTATCCTATGGCAATAAAAGACATCCATTTAGAAGAGGCCTGTCATTATGGGCATGCCCAGTACATGACAGAAGGACTCATATTAGCCGATAGCATAAACAACCTGTCCCAACACCCCCAACCTGTCCGTCTGAACTTTATCGTGATGGCTCTTTGCGAGGAAGGACATGCAAAATATACTATTGACACTCGAGAACTACACGTGAACCCAGGTGACCTGTTCTTTATTTCTGAGCACCACATAGTAGACAAGATCGTGGCATCGCCCAACTTTAAATGCCTGTCTATTCTGGTTTCCACCAAATTCTACCACGGATTTGTACAAAATGTCCAAAACGTATCGTCGCTGTTGCTCTTCTCCAGAAACAATCCCGTAGTGGCACTCACGCAGGAAGAGATAGAGGTATACAAGAACTTCTACCAACTCATCTGGAAGAAAATGGAAAACCATGAGCACCATTTCCGTACCGACCTGGTAAAGACCTTGCTGCTGGCTATGTTCTACGACATGTCAAATGTCATCTTGCGTGTTGGCAAGAAGCAGCCGGAGAAGACGCGACGTGGCGACACTATTTTCGAAAAATTCATCCGTCTCGTGGAGGAGAACTACCGCACGGAGCGGCGCGTCAGCTGGTATGCCGACAAACTCGGCATTTCAGGGAAATACCTTTCGGAAGTCATCAAGCAGGTCAGTCATCGCACTCCCAACCACTGGATTGACGACTACGTTGTGCTGGAACTCCGCGTGCAGCTGAAGAACACAACCAAGTCAATCCACGACATAGCCCAAGAGCTTAACTTCGCCAACCAGTCATTCTTAGGCAAATACTTCAAGGAACATGTAGGCATCAGCCCCACAGAGTTCCGAAAACAGTAAAAGGTCATGACTGCTGCAGAATGGCAGCGACTTCGCAAAGTTCATCGTACCACTGCTGACCAAAGCGACGAATGAGAGGCTCCTTCAGAAACTGGTAGACAGGCATCTGAAGGGTCTTTCCTTTTGTTACGGCATCCTTACAAACTGCCCAGCGATGGTAGTTGAGACCGATGAGCCCATTGCCGAAATTCTTTTCGCGAATGGGATAGAGCGCACAACTGATGGGCTTGATGAAGTGGGACGGCTGAGGGCTGAGGGCAGAACACTTAGAACGGCAGGCTTTTTCCAGGGCACAGAGACAGTTGACGCCATCGTAGCAGGTGAAGACACAGTCACGTCCGTTGACGATGCTGGTGACGAGGTCGCCGTCCTTATCGGCGTAGGCCACACCCTGACGGTCAATGACGCTCTGCGCCGAGGCGGAGAGGTCGGGCCAGACGGTGTCGAGCATATCCTCGATGGCTGCCACTTCGTCCAAGGTTACAGGAGCACCCGCGTCGCCCTCGACACAACAGATGCCCTTGCACTTCTCGTAATCACAACAGAAAAACTCGGTAATGATATCTGAGGAGATGAGCACTCCTCCTATTTCCATAATGGGCGGAACGTTAGACATCTTAAAACTTAAAACTTTAGATTACATCTGTTTACCAGTTGATCGGCGTTTGACCATGCTCCTGAAGATAGGCATTGCAGCGAGAGAACTGATGCTGACCGAACCAGCCGCCACGATTGGCACTCAGTGGCGAGGGATGGACACTCTCAAGCACCAGATTGCGGGACTTGTCAATCATATAAGCCTTACCTCTGGCATAACCTCCCCAAAGCATATACACCAAATGTTCACGATGAGTGGCCAAAGCCTGAATAGCCGCATCAGTAAACCTCTGCCACCCCAGCGCAGAGTGACTATTGGCCTGATGGGCGCGGACTGTCAGCGTGGCGTTGAGCAACAGTACACCCTGTTCAGCCCATCGTGTCAAGTTACCAGAAGCAGGAATAGGCGTACCCAGGTCGGCTTGAATTTCTTTGAAGATATTCTGTAGCGATGGAGGAAACAGTACACCGTCCTGCACCGAGAAACTCAGTCCATGAGCCTGTCCCGGCTCATGATATGGATCCTGTCCGATAATCACCACCTTCACCTTGTCAAACGGGCACAGGTTGAAGGCGTTGAATATCAGTTTCCCTGGGGGGTAGCAGGTCGTCTGCATATACTCTTGCCGTACCGCTGCCACGAGCTGTGCAAAGTACGGTTTCTGAAATTCTGCATTGAGATGATCCTTCCAATCCCCTTCAATCTGTACGTTCATAAACGCTTTTTTTCGTTTTTGCTTGCAAAGGTAAGATAAAAAATGTATCTTTGCAAGCAAATTTGTGTAAATATGCTGCCTCTTTTCAAGAAAAAAAAGATTATCGGCTACCCGCGTTCGTTTGCGAAACGCTTGACGTGGCGCATCATGCTGAGGATGATCCTCGTCATGATTATCCCAGTTCTCCTGCTTTTCTGGTTAACCTATTCCATCGTGGTCGTTGGCGGCATGAGCATCTGTGAGCGTATATTGAAGGGTGAGAAGGAGGAAGTACGGCGCATCACTTCTGATCTGTACATGGCTGCTACCAATACAGCGCCTTTCATTGAAGAAGACCTGGACAGCCCAGACCGGATGTACGAACTCATGAACCGGATGCTGAAGCTGAACCCCTACATGCGCAGCTGTGGCATCTACTTCGTTGAAGGATACTATCCCCAGAAGGGTCGTTTATTTGCTCCTTATGCCTTTCGGGGCGACAGCATCATCAAGGAGTCACAGAACGCTTGCGACCAAGGCAACGACTATGTGAAAGCCGAGTGGTTCAAGAAGGCCATTGTCAGCGAAAAAGGCTATTGGGCCAAGCCCTTCCTCGATAATGACAGCGCGCAGTCACCTTTGGTGTCTTACCTGTTGCCCATCCACGACAAGAAACAGCGTACGGTGGCCGTGCTGGGTGTCGACTTGTCGCTCTCGTGGCTGAATGAGAAGATACAGCCTATGGAGTCAATTCATATGAACGACTCCAAGGAATGGGATGCGTCCTATCAGATTTACTACTACATGACCGACAGCACGGGCACCCTGCTGGTGCACCCGGACACAAAGCGTCTCGTCAGGGAGAACATTCAACCTTATATAAAAAAAGACTCTGACAACCATAACGGACACCTGACCGTCAACGACAGCCGGGAAGACGAGGTTGAGATCGATGATGAGAAAGTCCTCCTCTGCTCCCAAGTGGTCAAATACACCAACTGGACCATCTCCATCGTAATACCCAAGTTCTATTTCGACATCTTCGGCTACTCCGTTGCGGGCATCGCCATCACGTTCATCCTGATAGGCATGTTGGTAGTCTACATCTTCGGTCGCCGCACCATCAAAAGAGATGTCAACCCACTGCAGCAGCTGGCAACGACTGCCGACGAGGTGGCCAAGGGAAACTTCCAGACGACATTGCCTGAATTGAAGAGCTACGATGAAATCCATAAGCTACGCGACTCGTTTGAGCAGATGCAGCGGTCGCTGGTCAAGTACACCGCCGAGTTGCGTGCCACCACAGCCCAGAAGGCATCGATAGAGAGTGAGCTGAAGATTGCCCACGATATACAAATGTCGATGCTGCCCAAGACATTCCCACCCTACCCCGAGCGCCACGACATCGACATCTACGGTTCGCTGAAACCGGCGAAGGCTGTTGGCGGTGACCTCTTCGACTTCCACATCCGTGACGAGAAACTGTTCTTCTGCATTGGCGACGTGTCGGGCAAGGGTGTACCGGCCTCGCTGTTCATGGCTGTCACGCGCTCACTGTTCCGCAACATCTCCGCCCATGTAGCAGAGCCATCAGTCATTGTCAGCACGCTAAACAATGCGATGACGGAGGGCAACGACACCAATATGTTTGTCACCATCTTCGTAGGCGTCCTCGACCTGAAGACTGGCCTGCTGCGATACTGCAATGGTGGTCATGATGCTCCGCTGCTGGTAGGCCGCGACTTGGGCGAGCTACCGTGTGATCCCAACCTGCCCATCGGCATCATGCCCGACTTCACGTTTACATCACAGCAAGTATCCATTGACCACGATACCACCATCTTCCTCTTTACCGATGGTCTGAACGAGGCAGAGGACAGCCGTCATGCCCAGTTTGGCGACATCCGCATCTGGAACGTTGCCAAGCGCATGCTGTCAGAGAACCGCCACCAGCCTCAGTTGCTCATTGAGGAGATGACGGATGCCGTACAGCGTTTCGTGGGCGACGCCGAGCAGAGTGACGACCTCACGATGCTGGCCATACAGTATAAGAAACCCGAAGCTTCAAGCATTATCCATGGAACCGATTAACGACTTTTTCGTCTGGTTGAGCGGTCTCCTGTGGGGGTGGCCAATGATTATCCTGCTGTTGGGAACGCACGTGTTCCTGACATTCCGGCTGCGCATCCCGCAGCGTAAACTGCTGACGGGCATCCGGCTGTCAGTGAAGAAAGACCCCGACGCCAAGGGCGACGTCAGCCAGTTTGGTGCGCTGGCAACAGCCCTTGCTGCCACCATCGGAACGGGCAACATCGTCGGTGTGGCTACCGCCGTGGCCTTAGGCGGTCCCGGTGCCGTACTATGGTGCTGGCTGACGGGCATCTTCGGCATCGCGACGAAGTATGCAGAGGGTCTGTTAGCCGTGAAATATCGCGTCAGGGATGAGAACGGTCGCACGTATGGCGGTCCGATGTATGCCCTGGAGCGCGGATTAGGCATGAAGTGGCTGGCGCTGTTCTTTGCCGTCTTCACCGCCCTGGCATCGTTTGGCATCGGCTGTACGGTGCAGGCCAACTCGATAGCGTTACTGGCCAGCGAGACCTTTGGCATTCCCACATGGATTGTAGGACTGCTGGTGTGTGTGCTCACGGCCTGTGTCATCTTAGGTGGCGTGAGGTCTATAGCCGTTGTGTGTATGATACTGGTGCCCTTTATGGCTGTCCTCTATGTCATCGGCTGCACAGTCATCCTTATCATGAACGGCAGCTATGTCTGGCCAGCCATCCAGCTCATCGTACATGCGGCCTTCAGCCCTGAGGCGGCAGGCGGCGGTTTTGTGGGTGCAACGGTGATGATGGCAGCCCGCTACGGTATTGCCCGCGGACTGTTCTCCAACGAGAGCGGTATGGGTTCGGCGCCCATCGTGGCTGCTGCTGCCCAGACGCGCAACCCGGTGCGCCAGGCACTGGTCAGCAGCACGGGCACATTCTGGGACACCGTCATCATCTGTGCCCTGACCGGCATTGTGCTGGTGAGCAGCATCCTGGCCTATCCCGACATCAGCTATTCGGACGGTGCAGCCTTGACCAAGGTAGCCTTCTCGAAGATTCCGTATGTGGGTGCGCCGCTGCTGAGCTTTGGCATCCTGACGTTTGCCTTCAGCACCATCTTGGGCTGGAGCTACTATGGCGAGAGTGCCGTCAACTACATTGAGCATCGCCGTTCGAACCGTTTCTACCGCATCCTGTATATTGTGGCGCTGTTCTTTGGCAGCATCATCAGCCTCGACATCATCTGGAACATTGCCGACTGCATGAACGCGCTGATGGCCATCCCCAACCTGATAGCATTGCTGCTGTTGAGCAAGGTTGCTACTGACGAGACCAAGAGGTATCTGTGGAGCGGTCACCTGGACGACGAGATGGAAGAAGCATAACAAACGTTCAAAGAAGAAACAGAAAAAGAGGCCTGTGCTGGACTCCCTTCCAGCACAGGCCCCTTGGTGTGTACTTTTGCAGTGATTAGTCGGTGATGAGATTCTCGCCGGTCATGTCGGCGGGCTGCTCCAGGCCCATGATGTGCAGGATAGAGGGAGCGACATCGGCCAAACGACCGTCCTTCACCGTTGCGCTGTTGTTGTTGGTGACGTAGATGAAGGGCACGGGATTCAGCGAGTGGGCGGTATTCGGTGTACCATCAGGGTTGATGGCGTTGTCTGCATTACCGTGATCGGCAATGATGATAGCCTCGTAGTCGTTGGCCTTAGCAGCCTCGATGACCTCACGCACGCAGTTGTCAACAGCCCAGACAGCCTTGGCAATGGCGTTGTAGATACCCGTGTGACCTACCATATCACCGTTGGCGAAGTTCACCACGATGAAGTCGTACTTATTCTCGTTGATGGCAGCGACGAGTTTGTCCTTCACCTCGTAGGCACTCATCTCAGGCTTCAGGTCGTAGGTAGCCACCTTCGGAGAGGGCACCAGGATGCGGTCCTCGCCCTCGTAAGGAGCCTCGCGACCACCGTTGAAGAAGAAGGTGACGTGAGCGTACTTCTCAGTCTCGGCAGTATGCAGCTGCTTCTTGCCCTGCTTGCTCAGGTATTCGCCCAGCGTGTCCTCGACGTTCTCCTTGGGGAAGAGGATGTGAACACCCTTGAAGTTAGCGTCATATGGCGTCATGCAATAGTACTGCAGATTGGGGATGGTCTTCATGCCCTGCTCCGGCATATCTTCCTGCGTCAGCGCGATGGTCATCTCCTTGGCACGGTCGTTACGGAAGTTGATGAAGATGACAACGTCGCCCTCCTCGATGCAGCCGTTGACGCTGGCATTGTGGATGGGCTTGATGAACTCGTCGGTCACACCCTCGTCGTAGCTCTCCTGCATGGCCTTCACCATATCAGTGGCCTGCTTGCCAACGCCATTGACGATGAGGTCGTAGCCTTCTTTCACACGCTCCCAGCGCTTGTCGCGGTCCATGGCATAGAAGCGGCCCACGATGCTGGCAATAGCGGCGTCATTGGCAGCACATACATCGCTGACCTGCTGGATGAAACCCTTACCAGAGCGGGGGTCGGTATCGCGACCATCCATGTAGCAATGTACAAACACCTGGTTCTTCAGACCATAGGCCTTGCCAATCTCAATGAGCTTGAAGAGGTGGTCGAGGCTGGAGTGTACGCCACCATCAGAAGTCAGACCCATCAGGTGCAACTTCTTGTTATTCTCCTTGGCGTAACTGTAGGCAGCCTTCACCTGCGGATTCTCCATGATGCTGCCGTCCTTGCAGGCGCGGTTGATCTTAACGAGATCCTGATAGACAATGCGGCCGGCACCGATATTGAGGTGACCCACCTCCGAGTTACCCATCTGTCCGTCGGGCAGACCGACATCCTCGCCAGATGCCTGAAGCTGAGAGTGAGCAGACGTAGCTGTTAACAGATCGAGGTAAGGCGTCGGCGTATTGAAGATAACGTCACCCTTACCATGCTTACCGATTCCCCATCCATCGAGAATCATCAAAAGTGCTTTCTTTGCCATAATCTTATCTATTACTTAAACTTCTTTAATTTGGGATGCAAAGTTACAAAGATTTTTCGTATTATCACTATCTTTGCATGTTAAATGAAACAAACAAAACAACGTAAACGCAATATGAGACGAATTATTCTGGTGATTGTTGCCGTTTTGACAAGTCTGGGTGTCAATGCACAGCTACAAGTGCAAGAATTGAAACTAAAGAACGGCATGACCGTCTGGCTGAACGAAGACCACTCACAGCCTAAGGTATTTGGTGCCGTCGTTGTCAAGGCGGGAGCCAAGGACTGCCCCAATACGGGTATCGCCCACTACTTCGAGCATATCATGTTCAAGGGTACCGACCGCATCGGCACTGTTGACTATCAGGCAGAGAAGCCCCTACTTGACAGCATCTCGGCACAATACGACCTATTGTCGCAAACCAACGACGAGGCCGGGCGCACCCTGATTCAGCAGCACATCAATGAACTGAGCGTGAAGGCTGCTGACTATATGATTCCCAACGAGTTCAACCGCCTCATCTCGAAGTATGGCGGCAGCAGACTGAATGCCGGAACGGGATACGACATGACCTACTACCACAACTCCTTTCTGCCGCAGTACATCGAGCAGTGGTGCTGGCTGAACTCCGAGCGCCTCATAAGCCCCGTGTTCCGTGGTTTCCAGGGGGAGCTGGAGAATGTCTACGAAGAGAAAAACCGTGCTGCCGACAGCATGGGCGATGCACAAGAGAAAATCATGGGCGCCGTCTTCAAACAACAGCCTTATGCCTACCCCATCATCGGCTCGACGGAGAACCTGAAGAACCCGCGGCTATCGGACATGGCAGCATTCTACAAGAAGTACTATGTGGCCTCGAACATGTGCCTCGTCCTCTGCGGCGACATCACGGTCGATGACATGCTGACAACCCTGCTGGAACAGACGTTCGGACGCGTGCAGACGGGACCAGTGCCACAACGCGGCTATAGTCCCATGCCAGACATCCAGGCAGGAGAGAACAGCGAGGTCAAACTGCCCATACCGGTTATTGGCGTAGAGGCACTGGTCTACAAGGCTCCCACGGAATATGAGGCCGATGCCAACGCCCTTGAACTGGCCAACGGACTGCTCTCCAACGGGAAGGCCGGACTGCTCGACTCGCTAATCAACGAGCACAAACTCATGCTGGCAGTGGCAACCAGTGTCGGCTTCGACGATGCTGCCGGCACAGTGCTGCTCATCATTCCGAAGCTCTTGGGTAAGATGAAGACCGCTGAGGAGCGTGTCATGGAACAAGTGCAGCAAATCATGAACGGCAACTTCAGCGACCAACAACTGGAAGCCCTGAAACAGGAGATGCTCATCAGCGCCAAACAGGAACTGGAGACCATCGACAAGCGGGCGCAGTTGCTGATAGAGGCCTTCTCGAAAGGGAAGACGTGGCAGGATATCCTTAACCAATTGGAAAGCATCCAACGGGTGACAAAGGCTGACGTCATCGCTGCCGCCAAGAAGTACTACGGGGCCAACCATATCACACTGACGAAGAAGTACGGCACACCCGACAAGGAAACGCTGAAACAGCCAGGCTACAAGCCCATCAGTCCGAAGAACATGGATGCCAAGTCGGTCTTTGCCAGACAGTTGGAGCAGATACCTGTCAAGGAGACTGCCGTCCGTACCGTCGATTTCGACCGCGACGTGACAACCCGTCAGCTCAACAGTCACGTCACCTTATATTATAAGGAGAACCCCGTCAACGATATCTTCACGTTCCGCCTGCGCTATAAGGACGGCAAACTGCATACCCCCAAGCTATCTGTGCTCACGTCCTATCTGTCCCAGCTCGGCACCGACTCGCTGAAAAAGCAGCAGTTAGAAAAGGCCTGGCAGCGCATAGGTACCACGATGGAGGTGGACGCTGACAACAACACATTCAGCCTCAGTCTGACGGGCCCCGACAGTCAGTTTCAACCTGCCCTCCAGTTGCTGGCACACTTCCTGCGCGCTGCCAAGGGCGACGAGGAAGCCCTCAACGAAGCAAAAGATGCCGACAAGGTAAACCGCAAGAGTTTTGGTAAACAAAAGGACGATGCCTTCCGTCCTGCCCTGCACCGCATCCTCTACGGCCAAAGGTCCAGCTACCTGACCCAGCTCTCAAAGAAAGAAATCAAAGCCCTGAAGAGCGACGAGTTGCTCAGTCTCTTCCACGAACTGCAACAGTACGACTGCGACCTGTTCTATTGCGGTAGCCAGCCCGTGGAGCATGTTGACATGGCATGTCAACAAACACTACCACTGGCCCAGTGTACCAAGCCGAAGGCCGACACCTACCGTTCCCCCCTGCAATATTCGGAGCCTACAGTCTGCTTCTTTGACGTACCCAAGTCGCGTCAGAACTACGTCATCAGCTATGATGCCGTCAGTCCACTTCCCACGGCTGAGGAGCGCGCCAAGCTTGCCTTGTGGGCCGAGTACTTCGGTGGCGGCATGTCGTCAGTACTCTTCCAGAACGTCCGTGAGTTCCGTTCGTTAGCCTACTCCACCAGCGGCAACGCCTTTACGACGAGCCTCGCCCAGCATCCTCAGGGGGCGTTGGCATACGTCACCGCCACAGGCACGCAGGCCGACAAGACCTTGGAGGCCCTCGCCACCATCGACTCGCTGCTGCGCCAGATGCCTATGAAAGAGGAGAACCTGGAGGCAGCCCGGCAGAACGTTCTGAACGACATCCAGAACGACTATCCCACCTTCCGCGAGATGGGCGCATACGTAGCCAACCAGCGTATGGACGGCTATTCTACCGATTTCCATGCCGACTTGGCCCATCTGCTGCCTGCCGTCACCGTTCAGGATGTGGTGCAGTTCCACCAGCAGCACATCGCTGCCGACAAGAACCGCGTCTGGCTCATCATCGGCGACAAGAAACTGACCGACCTGAAAGCCCTGGCCCGCTTTGGTAAAGTCGTTGTATTAAAGAAGGAAGATATTTACAGATAACGGAATGATGACAAAACACGCGCTCGTGCATCTTTTTATAAAATACATACTTAAAAACTATGGACATTAAAGCATTAGAATTGCTTGCGGAGAAGAACCGTAAGCGTCTTGTTGAGGTGGTGTATGCCGCCAAGGCTGGCCACATAGGTGGCGACCTGTCGTGCCTGAACGTGATGACGGCACTGTATTTCCATGTCATGAAGAATCTGAATCCTGCCGAACCGAAGGCCGCCGATCGTGACCGCTTCGTGCTGTCGAAGGGACATTGCGTCGAGTCGCTGTATGTGACGCTGGAAGCCAAGGGATTCCTGAAACCAGAGGTGCTGGACACGCTGGGACAGTTCGGCAGCATCCTGAGCGGCCACCCCACCATCAAAGTGTCTGGCATCGAGGTGAACAGCGGTGCCCTGGGACACGGACTGAGCATCGGCGTGGGTATGGCCATTGCCGCCAAGATGGACCAGAAAGCATGGAAAACATACGTACTAATGGGTGATGGCGAACAAGGCGAGGGCAGCATTTACGAAGCTGCGATGGCTGGCAACAAATACCAACTGGACAACCTGGTGGCTATCATCGACCGCAACCATCTGCAGATTTCCGGCAACACGGAGGACGTGATGCCTATCGACAGCATCAAGGAACGCTGGAGTGCCTTTGGCTGGGACGTCATCAGCATGAACGGTGACTCGATGGAGGACATCGTGAAGACCTTCGATGCCATCGACTACGAGAACAAGAAGCCCCACCTGCTGGTCTCGAATACCACGAAGGGCAAGGGTGTCTCGTTTATGGAAGGTATTGCCAAGTGGCACCACGGCGTTCTGAACGAAGAGCAGTGCAAGGCCGCCGTGGCAGAAATAGAGGCCCGAATTGTTTCGATGAAATAAATAGTCAAATAGTTAAATAGTCAAATATCACGATGATTGCATGTAGAAAACAGTTTACCGACACGTTGCTGGAACTGGCACGTGAGGACAAAGATATTATTGCCGTAACCACCGATGCACGTGGTTCGGTGACCTTGGGCGACTATGCCAACGCGCTGCCCAGGCAGTTTGTGGAGTGTGGCATTGCCGAGCAGGATGCCGTAGGCATCTCGGCCGGTCTGGCACACAGCGGCAAGAAGGTATTCTGCTGTGGCCCCGCCTGCTTCTATGTGGCACGAAGCCTGGAGCAGGTCAAGGTGGACTTGGCTTATAGCGAGAATCCCGTCACCATCTTAGGTGTCTCGGGCGGTGTGGCCTATGGCGCACTGGGCGCCACCCATCACTCGCTGCACGACATTGCCGTGTTGCGCACCTTCCCTGGGATGACGGTATGCCTGCCCTCTGACTGGCGCTTTACCAAAAAACTGGTGAAACTGCTTGTCGACTACGACAAGCCGTGCTATGTCCGTGTGGGGCGTGCTGCTGTACCCGATGTCTATGCTGACGACAACTTCGAGGTAGTACCGGGCAAGGCCATCCAGCTTCTCGACGGCAATGATGTCACCATCGTAGCTGCTGGCGAAACTGTCTACCATGCCTGGCAGGCTGGTCTGCAGTTGAAGGAACAGGGAATCTCGGCCCGCGTGCTCGACTGCTCATGGATCAAGCCCTTCGACGAGGAGGCCATCCAGAAGGCAGCCAAAGAGACGGGGCGCATCGTCACCGTTGAAGAGCACTCACAGTTTGGCGGCCTTGGTGCGATGGTCTGCGAGACCATCAGCGAGCATCCTGTGCCCGTCCGCATCATCGGCATCCCCGACGAGAACGTCGTCCACGGCACCAATGCCGAAATCTTCCACCACTACGGCATGGATGCCGAAGGCGTAGCGAAAGCTGTGACCAGCTTTCTAAATAAATAATAGAATAATAATACAAATCATGATACAGCGTATCATCGCTATTGATCAAAGCACGTCGTCAACAAAGGCTTTACTCTTTGATGAGCAGTGTAAGGTGCTGGCCCGCACCAATGTCGACCACAAGCAATACTACCCTCAGACCGGCTGGGTGGAGCACGATGCCGAGGAAATCTACCAGAACATGATAGAGGCCATACGCCAGCTCGTTTCTGGTAGGGCAGACTTTCGGTCTGCCGACTATTCCCTTTGTCTGACCAACCAGCGCGAGACCGCCGTGGTATGGAACAAGACGACGGGCAAGCCTATTGCCAACGCCGTGGTATGGCAGGATACCCGTGGCGCAGAACTGTGCCGCCTGCTTCGCACTGACGAAAAGACCGTTGACATGGTGATGGCGAAGAGCGGCCTGCTCATCGACCCTAACTTCTCCGCCTCTGGCATCAAGTGGCTTTTGGACAACGTGCCAGGTGCCCGTGAACAAGCAGCGCACGGCGAACTACTGATGGGTACCATCGAGACGTGGCTCATCTGGAAGCTGACAGGCGGGAATGTACATGCCACCGATACCACCAACGCCTCGCGCACCATGCTGTTCAACATCCACACCTTGGATTGGGATGATGACCTGCTGCGACTGTTTGACATCCCGCAAAGCATGATGCCGAAAGTACTCCCCTGCGATGCCGTCTACGGCGAAACCACCTGCGAGGGTATCTTCCCCACACCCATCCAGATTGCCGGAGTCTTGGGCGACAGCCATGGTGCACTGGTAGGCCAAATGTGCTTTGAGCCAGGCTCTGGCAAGGTGACCTACGGAACAGGGTCGAGCGTGATGGTGAACATCGGCGAAGAACCACTACCCGCCCCCAAGGGACTGGTGACCAGCGTGGGCTTCACCGCCTTTGGCAAGACCTACTACGGCTACGAGGGCAACATCTACAGCACGGGAGCTACGCTCAAATGGATTGCCGACCAACTGCAACTGGTGGGTCACCCTGCAGAGATGGAAGCCCTGGCTACCAGTGTGCCCGACAATGGCGGCGTGTATATCGTACCCGCCTTTTCCGGGCTGGGCGCTCCCTGGTGGCAGAGCGACGTGAAGGGTGCCGTCTTTGGCTTGACCTTCGCTGCGACGAAGGCTCATTTCCTGCGTGCCGCCTTAGAGAGCATCGCCTATCAGATAAAAGACCTCGTCGATGTGATGACTGTCGCTACAGGTGGAAGCCTGAAGGAAATCGCTGCCGACGGCGGTCCGACGAAGAACCGGTTCCTCATGCAGTTTCAGGCCGACATGCTCGACACCCCCGTGGTGTGCACCGAGGTTGACGACGCATCGGCTCTCGGTGCCGTCGTCATGAACGGCTTTGCCCGCGGACTGTGGCATTCGTTCGGCGAGGTGACTGGTCTGCGCAAGGTGATACAGACCTATCAGCCACAGCCGTCATTAGAGAAAGAGACGCTGTATCAGGGCTGGCGCAATGCCGTGAACCAACTGATTAAGTAAAAAGTTGAAAAATTGAAAGATTGAAAGATTGAAAAGTTGAAAACTGAAAAAGACTAAAAACTGAACAAATATGAAGAACGGAAAGACTTGTTTTGGCGTGATTATTGGAACACGCGCCTATTTCAATTCTGAGTTGGCCCGCGACGTGCGCAAGCAGTTGCTGAAGACCCTCGACGAGGGTGGCTACGAGTATGTTATCCTGCCTGAGGACGCTACCCCTACGGGCAGCAGCAGTATCGAGACCCGCGAGGACGGTCTGAAGGTCAGTCGCCAGTTCCGCGAGCACCGCGACGAGATTGACGGCATCATCGTCTCGTTGCCAAACTTCGGCTTCGAGATTGGTATCATCAATGCCATCAGCGACGCCGACCTGAACGTGCCCGTGATGGTGCAGGCCTGCGACGACGAGAACGACAAGGTTGACCTGGACTCGCGCCGCGATGCCTTCTGCGGTAAGATTAGCGTGTGCAACAACCTCTACCAGTACGGCATCCCCTTTACGGACACCACCCTGCACACCTATTCTATATATGACCCGCTGCTGAAAAAGGACATCGACAAATTTGCCGCCATCTGCCGCGTGGTGAACGGGCTGCGCCACTGCCGTCTGGGACAGATCGGCACACGTCCTTTGGGCTTCAACACCTGCCGCGCCAGCGAAAAGCTGTTGCAGCGCTCTGGCATCACCGTCGTTCCCGCCGACCTGAGCGAGATACTCTATGCCGCCCAGAAGATCAGCGACGACGACCCGAAGTTCATTGAGATGTGTAACCGCACCTGCAACTATGCACAGGTGCCCGACAACTATAAGGAGAAGCTGGGCCTGCAAGCCAAGTTCAGTGTGGCTGTCGAAAACTGGATAGAGGCCAATGACGTGCAAGCTGTCGCCATCCAGTGCTGGGACTCGCTGGAGCAGAACTACGGCTGCGCCCCCTGCGTCACCATGTCGATGCTCAGCGACAAGCTCATCCCCGCCGCATGTGAGACCGACCTTGCCGGAGCCGTCTCCATGTATGCGCTGACACTGGCCAGCGGCAAGGCTTCGGCCCTGCTCGACTGGAACAACAACTTCGCCGAGGACCGCAACAAGTGCGTCTGCACCCACTGCGGCAACTACGCCAAGTCGTTCGTCGGCAACGACAACCTGAAGTTAGGTCCCCTCGGCGTTCTTGGCCGCACATTAGGGAAAATCAACACCTTCGGTGCCGTCTACGCCAAGGCCAGCGAGGGTCCCTTCACCTTCTTCCGCATCTCCACCGACGACCCGAAGGGCTGTATCAAGGCCTATCTCGGCAAGGGTCAGATAACCAACGACCCCTACGGCATGGACGGCTGCATCGCCGTCACCGAGGTCGACAACCTGCAGAAGCTGATGAAGTACATCTGCAAGAACGGCTTCGAGCACCATGTCGCCATGTGCCGCACCGATGTCGTCGACATCCTGAACGAGGCCATCGAGACCTACCTCGGCTGGAACCTCTACGTTCACGAATAATTGAAGAAAAAAACGAAAATATTTGCAGGGTTCAAAAAAAGTTCGTACCTTTGCACCCGTTCAGTGGAATGAGAGACTCGCAAGAGCCTCTCATTCTTGTTTTAATTAACACATATATGATAGATAAGAACGTAGTAACAAAAGCTGTTGAGGAGTGGTTGCAGAAAGGCGACTACTACCTTGTTGACGTAGAAATGACCGCTGACGACCGTATCGTGATTGAGATTGACCACGCTGACGGCGTATGGATTGAAGACTGTGCAGACCTGAGCCGCCACCTGCAGGAGACGCTGGGCGAGGAGCTGGGCGACTATGAACTGGAGGTTGGTTCGGCAGGCATTGGCCAGCCATTTAAGGTGCTGCAACAATATAAGAACCACATCGGCAAGGAAGTCGAGGTGCTGCAGAAGAACGGACAGAAGGTACAGGGCATCCTCAAGGAGGTTGTCGACGACGACACCTTTGTAGTCACCGTCAAGGAGAAGCAGCAGGTGGAAGGCAAGAAGCGCCCCGTGTTGGTAGACGTCGACAAGACGTTTGCCGTCGGCGAGGTGAAGTACTGCAAATACCTTTTGAACTTTAAATAAAAAATAAAATATTATGGCAGTAAAGAATGCGAAGGGTCCATCGATGATAGAGACCTTTCAGGAATTTAAAGAGACCAAGAACATTGACCGCACGACTCTGGTGAGCGTGCTGGAGGAGAGTTTCCGCAACGTTATCGCCAAGATGTTCGGCAGTGACGAGAACTTCGACGTCATCGTGAACCCCGACAAGGGCGACTTCGAAATTCACCGCAACCGCATCGTGGTACCCGACGGTGAGGTGAAGGACGAGAACAAGGAGATTTCGCTGACCGATGCACAGAAGATCGAGCCCGACTACGAAGTGGGCGAGGAAGTATCCGAGGAGGTGGAGTTCCAGAAGTTTGGCCGCCGTGCCATTCTGAACCTGCGCCAGACGCTAGCTTCGAAGATTCTGGAACTGGAGCACGACTCCTTATATAATAAGTATAAGGACAAGGTGGGACAGATTGTCTCGGGCGAGGTGTACCAGATGTGGAAGCGCGAGGTGCTGCTCATCGACGATGAGGGCAATGAGCTGCACCTGCCGAAGCAGGAGCAGATACCTGCCGACAACTACCGCAAAGGCGAGACCGTTCGCGCCATCGTCAAGGAGGTGCAGAACGAGAACAACAACCCGCGCATCATCCTGAGCCGCACGTCGAACCAGTTCCTGGAGCGTCTGCTGGAGGCTGAGGTTCCCGAGATTCAGGACGGTCTCATCACCATCCGCCGCATCGCCCGCATGCCCGGTGAGCGCGCCAAGGTGGCCGTCGAGAGCTATGACGACCGCATCGACCCGGTAGGCGCCTGCGTCGGTGTCAAGGGTAGCCGCGTACACGGCATCGTCCGTGAGATGTGCAACGAGAACATCGACGTCATCAACTTCTCGAACAACGTCCAGCTGTTCATCCAGCGTGCCCTCAGTCCTGCCAAGGTCACTAGCATCACGCTGAATCCCGAGGAGCACAAGGCCGAGGTCTACCTGCAGCCCGAGGAGGTCAGCCTGGCCATTGGTAAGGGCGGTCTGAACATCAAGCTAGCCTCGATGCTCACCGAGTACACCATCGACGTCTTCCGTGTCGTCAATGAAAGCGAAGCCGACGAGGACATCTACCTCGAGGAGTTTGCCGACGAGATTGACCAGTGGATTATCGACTCTATCAAAGCCATCGGCTTGGATACTGCCAAGTCCGTGTTGAATGCTCCGCGTGAGATGCTCATCGAGAAGGCCGACCTGGAAGAAGAGACCGTCGACCACGTACTCGAAGTACTGCGTGCAGAGTTTGAATAAATTTGAATTTCAAAAACCCAAAATTAGAAAGAATGGGAGTAAGATTAAATAAAGTATTATCTGAACTGAATATAGGACTTCAGACGGCCGTTGATTTTCTGAAGAAGAAAAGCAATCTTGGCGAGGTGAAGGACGATGCCACGCCCAACACCAAGATTACTGACGAGCAGTACGAGGCACTGGTCGAGCAGTTCAGCAACGACAAGGCCGTGAAGACCAAGGCCGACATGCTGTTCACCAAGAAGCCCAAAGAGAAGAAGCCCGATAAGGTGGAGAAGAAGACTATCTCTGCCGAGGAGTTGCTGGAGCCCCGCCAGCAACTGAAACCACTGGGCAAGATAGACCTCGACAGTCTGAACAAACCCAAGCCCACCGCTGAGACCGCTCCTAAGGAGGGACCCGAACAGAAACCTGTGGTAGCAGAAAAGCCTCAGCCAGAGGTAGTGAAAGAAGAAAAAGAAGAAGAGGTGCAGCCTGCCGTTGCCGATGCCCCCGTTGAGGAAGAGGCAGAACAACCCGCAGAGGAAGACACCGCCTCATTCCCTAAGGATGAGGACGAAGTAGACGACAAGCCCGTCGTCAAGGAAGATGCTGTCGTTGAGGAGTCCAAAGGCCCCATGCTGGCCAAGACCCCCGGTGATGCCAAGCTCGCCCAGAGTGCTCCCCAGCTGAATGTGGTTGGCAAAATAGACCTCTCTGCCATCAACCAGAGCACGCGCCCCAAGAAGAAGACCAAGGAGGAGCGTCGCAAGGAACGTGAGGAGAAGGCCGCCGGCGAGCGTAAGAAGCGCGAGCGCATCCGTCAGGGTAAGGTAGACATCGAGGCTGCCGCCAAGCAGGCTGCCAAGAACGAGAAGAAGCAGAAGGACAACCGCCAGCAGCAGAACCAACAACAGGGCGGTGGCAAGAAGAACAAGAAGAACAAGAACGTCAAGCCGCTGGAGGTTGACGACGAGGCAGTAGCACGCCAGGTCAAGGAGACACTGGCCCGTCTGACGTCGAAGACCAACCTGAACAAGAAGGGCGCCAAGTACCGTAAGGAGAAGCGTGATGCCGTCCAGGAGCGCATGAGCGAGGAAATGGCCGCCGAGGCAGCACAGAGCAAGGTGCTGAAGCTGACGGAGTTTGTGACCGTCTCTGAGTTGGCAACGATGATGAACGTCGGTGTCAACCAGGTCATCGGCACCTGTATGTCCATCGGCATCATGGTGTCCATCAACCAGCGTCTGGATGCAGAGACCATCAACATCGTGGCCGACGAGTTCGGCTTCACCACTGAATACGTCAGCGCCGAGGTACAGAACGCCATCACCGAAGAGGAGGATGACGAGAACGACCTGGTGACACGCGCTCCCATCGTCACCGTAATGGGTCACGTAGACCACGGTAAGACGTCGCTGCTCGACCACATCCGCAACACTAACGTCATTGCCGGTGAGGCCGGTGGCATCACCCAGCACATCGGTGCCTATAACGTCAAGCTGAAGGACGGTCATAGCATTACCTTCCTAGACACCCCTGGTCACGAGGCTTTCACCGCCATGCGTGCCCGTGGTGCCCAAGTGACGGACATCGCCATCATCATCGTGGCTGCCGACGACAGCGTGATGCCTACCACCAAGGAGGCTATCGCCCACGCTCAGGCTGCCAACGTGCCGATGGTGTTTGCCATCAACAAGATAGACAAGCCCGGTGCCAACCCTGACAAGATTCGCGAGGACCTGGCAAACATGAACCTCCTCGTCGAAGACTGGGGCGGCAAGTACCAGTGCCAGGAGATCTCTGCCAAGAAGGGCATCGGCGTCTATGAACTGTTGGAGAAGGTGCTCCTCGAGGCCGAGATGCTCGATCTGAAGGCCAACCCCAACCGCAAGGCCACGGGTAGCATCATCGAGTCGTCGCTGGACAAGGGCCGCGGCTACGTCAGCACCGTCCTCGTGTCGAACGGCACGCTGAAGGTCGGCGACATCGTGGTGGCTGGTACGAGCTATGGTAAGATCAAGGCAATGTTCAACGAGCGTAACCAGCGCATCGAGAAGGCTGGTCCCGCCGAGCCTGCCATCATCCTCGGTCTGAACGGTGCTCCCACCGCCGGCGACTCCTTCCATGTGATGGAGACCGAGCAGGAGGCCCGCGACATCACCAACAAGCGCGTGCAGCTGCAGCGTGAACAGTCGCTGCGCACCACCAAGACGCTGGGTCTTGACGAACTGTCACACCGCTTCGCCTTAGGTGAGTTCCACGAGCTGAACATCATCGTCAAGGGTGACACCGACGGTAGTATCGAGGCCTTGAGCGACTCGTTCATCAAGCTCTCTACCGAGAAAGTACAGGTCAACGTCATCTCGAAGGCTGTCGGTCAGATCAGCGAGAACGACGTCATGCTGGCCAGTGCCTCCGAAGCCATCATCGTAGGCTTCCAGGTGCGTCCCTCTGCCGACGCCCGCCGTCTGGCCGAGCGCGAAGGTGTGGAGATCAACACCTACAGCATCATCTACGATGCTATTGACGAGGTGAAGTCCACCATGCAGGGTATGCTCGACAAGGTGAAGAAGGAGATTGTCACTGGTGAGATTGAAGTCAAGCAGGTGTTCAAGATCTCGAAGGTCGGCACCGTTGCCGGTGGTCTCGTCACCGACGGCAAGGTACACGCCAAGGACAAGGCCCGCGTCATCCGCGACGGTATCGTGGTTCACACGGCTGCCATCGACGCCTTGAAACGCTACAAGGACGACGCCAAGGAAGTGGCTACAGGTCTGGAGTGCGGTATCTCGCTCGTTAACTTCAACGACATCCAGGTCGGTGACATTATTGAGACCTTCACCGAGATTGAGGTCGAACAGAAGCTGTAGTCAAGTTTTTGAAGTTTGAAATTTGAAGTTTGAAGTTTATGATTAGTTTATGCGCATGAACATTTCATAAATTTCAAACTTCTAATTTTTTCACTTCAAATTTCAAAAAACATAAGCAAATCATAAATTTGTTATCTCGGTATTACAAAAAGACACGAAGTATGCCGTTTTTCAATTCTTTAACCTAAAAAATTGCTGTGTGCGTGCAAATAATTGTGAACTGGCAATTGTTAATTATGAATTTCTTCGTATCTTTGCACCCGATTTCAAGATAATAAACAAAACTCACATAAATTAAGTAACAATTATGGCAAAGTTAGATTTGACACAGTATGGTATCACCGGTTCGAAGGTGATTGCTCACAATCCGTCGTATGAGTTCCTCTTTGAGGAAGAGACTAAGGCTGGTCTGACCGGTTTCGACAAGGGTCAGAACACTGAGCTGAACGCTGTAAACGTGATGACTGGTATCTACACCGGCCGTTCGCCTAAGGATAAGTACATTGTCTGCGACGAGCAGTCGAAGGACAAGGTATGGTGGACTACTGAGGAATATAAGAACGACAACCACCCCATGAGCGAGGAGGTTTGGGCCAAGGTGAAGGACATCGCCATCAAGGAGCTCTGCAACAAGGAGCTGTATGTGGTGGATGCTTTCTGCGGTGCCAACGAGGCTACCCGTCTGGCCGTGCGCTTCATCGTGGAGGTTGCCTGGCAGGCTCACTTTGTGAAGAACATGTTCATCCAGCCTACTGAGGAGGAGCTGGAGAAGTTTGAGCCTAACTTCGTCATCTACAACGCTTCGAAGGCTAAGGTTGAGAACTACAAGGAGCTGGGTCTGAACTCAGAGACCTGCGTAGCCTTCAACACTACCAGCCGCGAGCAGTGCATTATCAACACGTGGTACGGTGGTGAGATGAAGAAGGGTATGTTCTCGATGCAGAACTACTATCTGCCTCTGCAGGGCATCGCCTCGATGCACTGCTCGGCCAACACCGATATGGAGGGTAAGAACACCGCTATCTTCTTCGGTCTGTCTGGTAC
>CAMHJQ010000042.1 GCA_946185485.1 uncultured Prevotellaceae bacterium
ACAAAAATCTATATAAATACAATGAAGCCTCTTCAACTAAATTGCAGAAGAACCATTAAAAACACCATGTTGATGGCAGCCATTATTATCGGTGGCTTCCTGCTGTCCGCATGTAGTAGTGATGACAATCAATCTTCCGACCCTGTCAAAGATAGTGCGTATCAACTCAACCAGAAAGTGACGGAGCGTCGCGAATGCCATGCTTTGAAAATGGTTGCCAACGACATACTGAATCTGAAGTTCCGACAGATTATCTTCGAATACACCTCGTTGGGGCCTGACATGAAGACACCTGTCCGTCTGACGGGCGTCATCTCGATGAACCCTGCTGTATATAATAAAGAGGTGAAACCACGTGGTCTGATGCTCTACAACGAGTTCACCTGTGCTAAGCATGGTGAACGCACGTCGCAGAATGAAATCGATGACATGGGACTCTACATGAACAAGTACCAGAACGTCATTGCCGTCTCTGCCGACCTCTATGGCTGGACACTCACCGAGGACAAGCCGCAAGCCTACTGCTGCCCGGAGATTACCGCCGTGGAGACGGTTGACGCCTGGGATGCTGCCATGCAGATTCTGAAGGACGAAGGCTATGCCATTGACGGCCTTCCCACCTTCAACGTTGGCTATAGTAGTGGTGGCTTCTCGGCTATTGCGGTGCAGCGCTATACCGACCAGAATCGTTCTGACGATTTCTGGGACTTCACCTCTGCCGGTGGTGCTCCCTTCAGCATCCACTCCGTCTATATGAGCAATATCACGTCGCCCACCTCGGGCTATGCCTGCTCATTCCCTCTCGTGGTGGTGGCTTATAAAGAGACCTACAACATGGACTTCGAATACTCCGATGTCTTCGTCGAGCCTCTGGCCAGCAACATCCAGAAGTGGATACTCTCCAAGGACTACGGCACGTGGGACATCAACAAGCTCATTGCCGGCAACGACGAAAAGCTGGCCAAGGACTGTCCTGTCAATATGATTCTCACGCCTGCTGCCCTCGATGCCAATTCGGCTCTTGGCAAGAAGCTCTCCAAGAAGTTCCTCGAGAACTCTCTTTGTGGTGAGGGTCAGACCTGGCAGCCGAGCAAGAAGACCCTGTACTACATCATGCACTCTGCCGGCGACAAGTATATGGACTGGCACGTAGGGCAGGAGATGGCTGACTATCTGAAGTCCCATGGCTGCACCGTCAATACCGAGTTTGGCGACTGGGGCAACCACGTCGACTACGGGCTGTTCCAGCACATTGGTGCCACCATGCTCTCAATGGAAGGCTTCATGGAGAATTCTGAAGCGGTGAAAGAGCAAATCCAAAAGGACATCATCGACAAAATCAAGGGTTATATCGAAGATAAGGTTGATGAACTCTCTGATATATCATTGTAATTTGATACCAATAATTCTAAAATAAACGATATGACTATGGATCTAAGAAAAAAACTGTTGTTTGTCCTGTCGCTCCTGACGATGAGTGCTTGGGCACAGGATGATGAAGAGGATTTGGTAGGTCTGCCCGAAGCGAAATGGACCGATGTGGTTGTGACCGACGTCAAATACGCGCTCTTCAGCGCTGTTGACTCTATTGTTTACAATCCAAAGACAGGTAGAAGTGATACCCTCTATGTTGACAAAGGCATGAAGATTTGCTCAGAAGAGGAGTTCCAGGCTATAACCCAAGACCGCGTAAAAGCTATTCAGCGGTTTGTTGAGCGTATGGAGGAAAATGCATCCCGTCGTGCGCCAGCTGTCGACTGGTATGAAGAATGGACGAAAGAGGGCAAGCATGAACGCTCTGCTGCTCGCCTCTATTCCTATAAATATCCTTCGGTCGACGCCGATGGCAACACCGTCTATCTCTCTGCCCTGATGGGTGTGCCTTATAATTCGGTGGGCAGCGATATCGCAGGTGTGATTGGAGCCTATCCTGGAGCTGTTATTGGTGGAATGCTTGGCACCGCACTCGGACCTGCTGGAACGCTTGTTGGTGGCGCTGGAGGCGCTGCGTTGGGTAAACGTTTGTTTGGCTTTGTGATACCGAACTGGAAAGCTAAACCCGACAATGTGGTCATTGGTTGCCATGTCACCATCACCAGTAACTTTGAGGCTCCGACATCGTACAATCGTACCTCTTCTCTCTTCGGACTTACGAACTTCATGACCGATTCGGGTATGATGCTCTATTATACCCGCTACGATTTGCTGCGTCAGCCATGCAGCTTGGTCATTCTGCCCGACTACGAAGGCTATGGCTGTACCGCCAACCGTCCGCACCCCTATCTGTATCAGGAGTTGACAGCTCGCCAGGTGGTCGATGCCACCCGCTATGGTCTTGCACTCTACAACCACTATATAGAAACAGGCGATGCAGCGAAATTGGTGGACAATTGGCGTTCTGTCTGTATTGGTTTCTCGCAAGGCGGTTCTGTATCGCTGGCTACACATAAGTTTATCGAGACCAACGACTTGGCCGACGAACTTCACTTTGCCGGCTCCGTTTGTGGCGACGGTCCCTACGATCCTGTGAATCACCTGCTCTACTACATGACCGACAATGGAGAGACCTACGATGGTAACAAGAAGACGGCACACAAGGCCGAAAACGTGTCAATGCCTATCGTGATGCCGCTCATCCTGAAAGGTATGGTAGATAGCAACCCCTATATGCGTCAGCACAAAATCACCGATTACCTCACGCAGAATTTCCTGAATACAGGTGTCATCGATTTTATTGAAAGTAAGAGCAAGCCCCAAAAGGAGCAATTCAGTACCGATGATATAAACAAAGTGTTCAAGAAGATCAAAGAAAAGAAAGTTTATAACGGAAAGAACATCGAGAACTGCGACTTATTATTTCCATTTTATGATGGCGACAATATGCATGGTTCGTTGAGATATATGCTCACCAAGGGCTGTATTGAGGACTTCCGCCGCATGACGAAAGGCGAACCTTTACAAAATGACTATATGAAAGATTTGGTAAAGGCGCTGGAGAGCAACAACCTCACCGTAGGCTGGAAGCCGAAGCATCGTATTGGCTTCTACCACACGACTTACGACACCGTAGTGCCTTACGTCAACCTGCTTTCCTTTATTCGCAACCAAGATGACTTATCCTATTATTTCCACGATTCGGAAAGGAAGTATTCGAAAAAAGCAGGCGTCAACCCGACACACATCGTGCCGGAAGAGAACGCTGATGTCTATATCTACGACAACAACTGCAAGAAAGACCATGTACCGGCAGGACAGGAATTCTTCTTGCTTGGCAGACTTGACAATGCACCCGACAAACACTTGATGAATTGGGTGTTAACAGGTAAGAAATAAAAAAGAAGGAGGACCATTCATATGAAGAAACATATATTATTGCTATTAGTAGCGCTGCTTTCGCTCACGGCGAGTGCAGAATATAGACTGGGAACCATCGACGTGACGTTGCCTGGTGGCGTCACGTCGGCTGTAGCCCGTATTGACGATGCCAATCGCTTGGTAGTCTTAGGTAATGGCTACAATTCCTGTATTCCTTATTGGTCGCGTGGCAGCCTGGTTATTCCCGGCTCTGTTTCCATCAATGGCATCGAATACAAGGTAGAGGTAGGCCCAGTAGCCTTCCGTCTGTGCAGCGGGCTGACGCGTATTACTATCAAAGAGGGCGTACAGCAGATTGACGACTATGCCTTTGTAGGCTGCTCGTCAGTACAACGCATAGACCTGCCTTCTACGCTAACCACCATCAAGCGCGGTGCCTTTGTCAATATGAAGGCCTTGAAGCTGATTATATGTAAAGCCGAGACAGCCCCGACATGGGAGTTCAACGACATCTTCGCCTCGGAGGGTACGTTGGAAGCCACCCAAAAGAACAATACAGAGCGCAGTCTTTTCGTACCACAGTCGCATACCGAGTCTTATAAGAAGTCGAAGTATAACAATACCGTGGGCTGGGAAGATGCTTGTGCCCGCATTTACGAATACTCTAAAGACCCGATTAAAATCAGTTCGCTGGCTGAATTTAAGGCTTTCCGCGATGCTGTGAACGATGGCACACTGATGACCAAGTATGCTTCTGAGTCGTTTGAGTTGACTACCGACATTGTCATAAGTGAGGAACATATCACGACAGAGGAGATTAATCACGGCAAAGATGGTAACTGGACGCCAATCGGTACCGAGAGCCACCCCTTCTCGGGTATCTTCAATGGTGGAGGGCATACTATCAAGAATATGGCTGTCAAGCAAATGGATAACGGCAACGATTGTTACGCTGGACTATTCGGATGCGCTCAAGAAGCGATTATCTACAATCTGCACTTGGATGCTCCTGCTGTCCTCGGAGCAGACTATGTGGGTAGTGTGTTAGGTTATGCTTCAACAAATACCCATGTTACTGATATATTGGTAACCTGCCTGCCAGAACCAGCTAATGATAGTTGGAATATCATCTCAATGGGCAGTGGCGGCGGTATTGTGGGTGTTGCTGAAAATGCCACGATTGAGCGTTGCTATTTTGATGGTAGCGTCAGATCAAATGGCTGGGGTGGCGGCATCATTGGCAATGTCGGAGCAGTAACGGTTTCCGATTGCTCGGCAAGTGGAGAGGTTACTAATTCCTTCTTTTATGTGTATGGGACTCCCAATGTCCGTATAGGCGGCATTGTCGGCGGAACTTACAAGGGAGGCGTCACCATGAAGCGATGCTCGTCAAGGGTTAAGCTCCGCACTTGGATGAATCCAGGAGATGGAGCCTATGCCGGTTACCTGTTGGGCAAGCCTCAAGACGGTCAGTCTGCTGTCATCGAGAATTCCGTATATTGGGAATGTGGATACCCTGATAATTATTACAATGACGACAAGCATATCACGTTTACCAATTGTAAGTCGTTCTCCACAGAGAGCGATATGCGTGGTGGTGTCGCCAAGAACTATCTGGGCGACAACTGGACATACTTCACTGACAGTTATCAGGACTATGCCATCCCAACCACGCTGGCTAAGATGTATCTGAAGGATATCGTTCTGACTGATGCCAGCGGACTGGTTTATCGTCCTGTGGGCTCTAAGAATGCGCCTACTGCTTACGTGGTGGAGGCATATACGGGCAGCAGCGCTGATGTGACGATTCCTGACACCTATAAGGACAAGCCAGTAACGGCTATTCTTGAGGAGGCGTTCAAAGCTAATGAGGTGTTGAAAACCATTAAGTTGGGCGCCAACCTGCAAACCATCGGCAAGAGTGCCTTCGAGGATTGTGACTTGCTGACGGCTATTGACCTGCCTGATGCTGTAAACATGGTGAAGCGAGATGCTTTCCGAGGTTGCGACAACCTTGTGAGCTTCAACATCGGCAAGGGTTTCAAGGATCACGAAGGCAATTTCCTGGCCTACTGTCCTAAGCTGACCACGCTGACTGCTTCGCGTGGCAACGATAATCGCTACCTGTGTGTGGACAACGTGCTGATACACAATGTGAGTACATATCGCAGTTATGTCATTGTTTGTGCACCTGGCAAGACGGGCGATTATGTGATTCCTGTCAAAAGTTTGACAAATTCAACGGTTAATGTCTTTACCAATTGTTTCGCGTCTTGCGATGGACTGACCAGCATCACCTTCCCCGCAGGAAAGAAATACTCCTTGGGTAGTGGGGTGTTCGACGGAGCCTATAACCTGCGCTATGTCGATATGTCAGCTATCTCAGGAACCATTGATGATGCCAAGTACAAAGTAGACCGTAACGATGCTGAGACTCCCTTCTATGGCATGAGCGATAATACTGTGATATATATGCCAGGTGGTAAAGGACATACTGCTGCCACCAACGAGCCTAACGTTATTATCGGCGGTGAGGCTCAGGGAGGCCTGATCTTGCACGAAGACTGGGGCTTCAAACCGTTGACGGAGAATGTAAAACAGGTCAAGGGTGTGACCATGAATCGCGATATCTCGTCTGAGCGTACTATCATTAACTATATCGTGACCGACGATGAAGGCAATGAGATTGAGGCGAAGGACGAGAATGGCAATCCCATCGTGGTGAATGTCTATAATGCTGACGGCACACCGCAGATGGAGGAAGACGGCGTGACGCCCAAGACGACCCATTTGCCCGAAATGGCGGATTATGATTATTATATTCCACGTCTCTATACCGTTTGCCTGCCTTACGATTTGGAGATTAGCGCCGCAGATGACTACGTCTTCACTCCAACCAAGGTAGATATGGTCGAGGGCGTGCCTACATTTACTTTCGTACAACAGAAGGAGAACAACGAAGAGAAATACGAGTTGAAGGCCAACAGGCCATACGTCATCCTGGCAGTCGGCAAGAATCCTATTGACCTCAGCACTGACAAGACCATTGAGACGATGACGTTCGAAAGCAGTCCGGTGTCAATTGGTGGTTTTGAGTTCAAGGGAACGATGGAGCAGTTGCAGGGCGATGCCCTCATCGATGCCTCTAAGCCCTTCTACGTGATGCAGAGCGATGGTTCCTGGAAACGTATAAAGGAAGGCGATACAGATGCCGTTGTGGCTCCCTTCAGCGCCTACTTCCAAGCGAAATCGCCTACCACTATCGATAAAATAGCTGTTATCTTTGAAGACAATTATCCTGTCATTACGCTCGACGAAAAGGGTGATAATACCGCTATCCTCAAGCAGTATGAGGGTCAGAGAGTTAATGTTGTATACGACCGCGTACTGGCAGCTACGAAGATAGAAAGCGACAAATGGGCAAGCCGAGCCTATACCGTATGTCTGCCTTATGATATCGACCTGCTCGACCATGAGAACATCCAAGTCTATCGCCTCATTGGCATCAAGGACAACAAGGAGTTTATCTTTACCAACGACTTTGCAGACCTCGAGGCCGGCGAGCCATACCTGATAGTGGTGAACGAAGGTTTCGTTTCTCTGTCGGCGCGTGGTGTGAGGGTTATATCTGAGCCAAGCGAGGGCGACGAGGTCACCAACCATCTCGACTCGGAGGATCCCGACTATAAGGAGTTAGGTCGCTTCAAGGGTACATTCAAGTATCTGAACAACGATGAGTGTGTCGCACAGAACGCATACGCAATGAGTTCTGATGGCAAGTGGAGACGCTATCGCAACGAGAAGCCTCAATATAGAAATGCTTATGCTCTTGCCTTCCGCTGTTTCTTCAGTGCAAGGGAACCGATGGGCAACGGCGTCTATACGACGCTCTTCGAGGAGCACGAAGAAGGCGAAGAGGAGTTTGAAATCACCAAATTCCCTGCAGACGTATTCGCAGCCGATGCCGACTTCTCCGGCTACGACGATGGAGAGACAGACATTATCCTGCATACCATCGACGTCGATGGCACCCATCGCTACTACGACCTGCAGGGCCGCCCGTTGGGAGACCAGAAGCCTGCCAAGAAGGGCCTGTATATCAGAAACAACAAAAAAGTATATGTAAAATAACGAAAAGACAATGAAGACAAAGAAAGTATATCAAAAGCCCACCATGGGCATCGTTAAGTGCCCGAGTAAGCCATTGCTTGCAGGTTCTGATGGTCAGCAAGGACCTAACCAATCCCGCAGCACAGACTTCCACAATTGGGAAAACGAATAAGAACTAAAAAAGGGGGAGGATAACAGGATAGTTACCTCCCCCCCTTTTCTCGTCACCCTTTCCCCTCTCATTGGAAGGGGGGAGGACGGAGCGACCGCGGGGGCTGTCCGAAATGGTCTTGGCGGTAAGGGGATGCGAGCGTCTACTATTTCCAGTAGATATTCACTATTCACTTTCATCTTTGAATCTGTCTTTGGCGAACGGCCTCGAAGAGGAGGATGGCGGCGCTGACAGAGACGTTGAGGGAGTCCAGACGACCGAGCATGGGTATACGGATATGGGCATCGGCAGCCTGACGCCATACGTCGGTGAGGCCTGTCGACTCCGTACCCATCACGATGGCCGTACCCTTCCGCATGTCGGTATCATAATAGAGGTGGCTGTCCTGTAGCTGGGCAGTCAGAATCTGTATGCCGCGGGTTTTCAGGAAGGCTATGCAGTCCTCTGACGTGCAGGCGACGCAGGGAACGGTAAAGATGGCTCCGATGCTGCTGCGGATGAGGTTGGGATTATAGAGGTCGGTCAGCGGATCGCAGACAATGACAGCGTCAGCATGGGCTGCATCGGCCGTACGGAGTACGGCACCAAGGTTGCCGGGTTTCTCGACGCTCTCAAGGACGACGATGACGGGGTTGTCGGGAAGCTGCAGGCTGTCGAGGGTATGCGCCTTGGCATGGACCACCGCCAGCAGACCTTCCGTCGAACCGCGATAGGCTATCTTTTCGTAAACCGCAGCCGAAACCTGAATCATGGGGACAGATTTCTGACTGGGCAGAAGACCGCTATCAAACAACACGTCGCCATGACTCAAGCATAGTTCCGGACAATAATAGAGGCTGTCGAACTGGTAGCCTGCCTCGGCACAATGCGCTATCTCGCGCTGTCCCTCGACCACAAATAGTTCCGTCTTCCGCCGTTCGGAAGACTTCTGCTGCAGCAGCACCAGCTGTTTGACACGCGGGTTCTGCAGACTGCTTATCACGTTCTCTGTCATAGTCGTTTTCCTTGTGGAAATACAGCAGCCCGCTCAAGGCAGAGCGGGCTGCTGTTTATATATATAATAAGGTGTAAGGCTTAGGCCTTAACCTCAGCGTCTTCTTCGCGGATGGTGCGACCCATAACGAGGAATGCCGTGGGAGCAGCGATGAACAGCGACGAGAGGGTACCGAAGACAACACCCAAGATCATGGCGAACGAGAAGCTGCGGATGCTGTCACCACCAAGGATGAAGATACACAGCAGCACGATGAGCGTCGTGACAGAGGTGTTGATGGTACGAGCCAGCGTCTGGTTCAGCGAGTCGTTGAACAGCTGCTGACGGTCGCGCTTGCCATAGAGCTGGAAGTTCTCACGGATACGGTCGAAGACTACCACCTTATCGTTGATAGAGTAACCAATCACCGTCAGGATGGCACCGATGAACACCTGGTCGATCTCCAGTGACATGGGTACCCAACCCCACAGCACGCTATAGAAGCCAATCACAACCAGTGCATCCAGAGCCAGGGCAATGGTAGCACCCGTAGAGTAAGCCACATTGCGGAAGCGGATGAGAATGTAGAGGAAGATGGCAATCAGGGCGATGATGACGCTGACGACAGCACCGTATGTGATATCCTTAGCCACGGCAGGTCCTACCTTAGCCGAGCTGATGATGGAACCACCCTCGCGGACATCAGGATTCTTGAAGTCCTCAACCTTCTCCTGGCTGATGAAGCCAGCCTTCTTCAGAGCGTTGTAGAGGAGGGTCTCTGCCAAGTCGTCAACTTCGGGATTGTTCGACTCGATATCCCAGTTGGTAGACACACGGACGGTCTTGCCGTCGGCACCCAGGGCGATAACAGAGGTGTTAGCCTCCTGACCAGACTTCTCGCCAACAGTATTGACGAAGACACCAGCCATGGCCTGACGTACAGCCTCCACAGGAGTCTCCTTGTCGAGGGTGATGACATAGTTGCGACCACCCGTGAAGTCGATGCTCTGGCTCAGTCCGCGAACGGCGAACGACACACAGAACAGCACGGCAGCGGCACCCCAGACGATGAACGACTTCCTGTACATGCCCATGAAGTTGTAGTGAGCCTTCTGCATCAGGTTCTTCGAATAGGCAGTAGAGAAGGTAAGATTGAGCCACTTGTCCTTGGACAGACGGTTCTCATAGACCAGACGGGTCAGGAACACGGCGGTGAAGAACGAGCAGAAGATACCGATGATCCAGGTGGTAGCGAAGCCCTTGACAGGACCTGTACCGAAGAACAGCAGGATGAAACCGGTAATCAGTGACGTCACGTTCGAGTCGAAGATAGCGCTGAAAGCGTTAGCATAACCCTTCTGCACTGCCTCCTTCATACCAAGGCCGCGCTTCAGCTCTTCCTTGATACGCTCGTAGATAAGCACGTTGGCATCGACGGCAGTACCCAAGGTCAGCACGATACCGGCGATACCCGGCATGGTCAGAGCAGCCTGGAACGAGGTCAGAATACCTAACGTAAAGAACAGGTTAAAGAGCAGGGCGATATCGGCAAGTATGCCGGGGATGAAGCCATAGAGCATAATCATGTAGATCATCAGCAGCACGAAGGCCACGATGAACGAGATGACACCCTGCTTGATGGACTGAGCACCCAGTGAGGGACCGACGACCTCTTCCTGTACGATGCGGGTCGGAGCCGGCATCTTACCAGAGTTCAGCGTGTTGGCCAGGTCCTTGGTATCCTCGATGGTGAAGTTACCCGTAATCTGCGAGTTACCACCGTCAATCTGCGTGAGGATACGGGGAGCGCTGTAGACAGCGTCGTCGAGCACGATGGCAACGCCACGGCCGATGTTCTGCTTCGTAATCTGGCTCCAGCGGCGGGCACCGTCAGAGTTCATCTGCATCGATACAGAGGGGTGACCCATCTGGTCGAAGTCGTCCTTGGAAGAGGTGATGACGTCACCCTCCAGCGGAGCACGACCGTTGGGCTCGGTAATCTTCAAGGCATACAGGGCAAAGACATCGCCCTTGGTGTTCTCACCCCCGAAGTCCTCGGGCTTGGCACCCCAGCGCAGCTTGCACTCGGCAGGCAGCACAGAGGCAGCAATCTCAGAGTAGATGACCTTGTTGACGTCAGCAGTATCGCGGGCATTGGCATAACCGACGATAGCCAGTCCCTGGGGAACAGGCTGGAAGACGGCAAACAGCGGGTTCTGCTTCAGAGCCTCAGCCTTGGCCTTGGCATCAGCAACCTTGTCATCCTTCTTAGCCAGCTTGGCAGCCAGGTCGGTGGCAGCAGCCTTCGTGGTGTCGGCAGCGGCCTCGGCAACAGCAGTCGTATCAGTAGCAGCGGTAGCAGTGGAGTCAACTACAACAGCGGCAGCAGCATCGCCACCCAGGGTAGCATACTTCTGGTTCAACTGAGCCAGCAGCGGATAGATCTCCTGCGAGTTATAGGTCTCCCAGAACTCCAGATTGGCAGAACCCTGGAGGAGCTTGCGCACACGCTCGGGCTCCTTGATACCAGGCATCTCGACCATGATACGGCCCGACTGACCCTCCAGCTTCTGGATATTCGGCTGTACGACACCGAACTTATCAATACGGTTGCGAACAACATTGAACGAGTTGTCGACAGCCGACTGCACCTCAGTGCGCAGAGCGCTCTCCACCTCAGAGTCGGTAGAGCTGGTGCTGACCTTACCCTTCATCTGCTGGGTAGCAAAGATGGCTGCCAAAGGACGACCATTGGCATTCTGCTTCCAGTACTTGACGAACAGCGAGATAAAGTCATCCTGACTTGTCTCTTCCTCTTTCTTAGCCTGCTCCATCGACTTCTTGTAGGCAGCATCCGTCTTGTGGTCAGCCAGCACGTCGACAACGTCGGGCACTGACACCTCAAGAATCACGTTCATACCGCCCTTCAGGTCAAGACCCAGGCCCATCTCCATTTCGCGGCACTGCTTGAATGAGTAGATTCCGCAGTACACTTTCTCGTTCATGATGGAGTCGAGATACTCCTGTCCAGCCTCTTCGCCCATGGCAGCAGCCTTACTTTCGTAATGCTTGGTCACAAACGTAAAGGACAAGTAGAAGCAGCAAACGAGCATCAGAACGATTGCAACAAACTTTACAATTCCTTTGTTTTGCATTTTGATTTTTGTATTATTTTAATTTATGATTCTGCTTTTTAAGCCTGCAAATATACGGTTTTTTCCTGACTTACCGAAATTATTCTGCCATTTTCGTACATTTTTTAATGATTTGAGCGGATTTTCAGCCAGCAAAGCAACGGAAAATGGTCACTGGCATCCATTTTGCTATCAATTTCGCACTTATACGGTTCTAGCTTTTCATTACAAAAAGCGTGGTCAATACGTAGGGAGAAAGCTTTCTGATTATATGACAAACCCACTCCTCGCCCTGTCGCGACGAAACAGTCGGTGAACACCTCACCCATGGCATGACGCGAATAAGAAAGGGGGTTGTCGTTGAAGTCACCACAGATGATGACGGGATATTGGGCATGCTCTTGTGCATAGTTGCGGACACGACGAATCTGGGATGCCCGCTTGGCATTGGCCTCAGCCAATTTAACCAACAGCATTCTCGATTCGGAACGTGCCGAGTCGCCAGACATCTCACCATGCAGAATCTGACGATACTGACTACGATCCTTGTTGCTGAGGTGGCAACTCTCAAAATGGTTGTTGATGACGATGAGCGTGTCGTCGCCGACCTTCAGCCACCACGCTCCACTGCCATTGGCATCGGAATCGTACCGGATGTGTTCTCGTCGCACGATAGGATAGCGCGTATGAATGCCCAAAGCGTTGTAACTGACTTTGTTATTGGCTATGATCATCGTGTCATTGTACTGGAAATGCTTCTCATAATCCTTGAAAACGCAACAACGCCACGTGTCTATGTCTTCCTGCAGACAAACGATGTCAGGCTGCTGGTCGAAAAGATAGTCGCGCACGACCTCAAAGCCATTGTCATATTTGTAGTTACCACCGTATGCACAGACGTTGTAAGAGAGCAGTTTGATGGCGTCATCCGGCACTTCACGAGACCTGTTCAAGGGCAAATAAATACTGATAGGTACGTACGCGAGAACAAAGCCAAGAATGGGAATCCATATCATGCGCCATTTAAACAGCAGCCAGAAGAAGAGAAACAGCAGGTTGATAATCAAGAAGGCAGGGAATGTCATGCCTGCCGTCGACAGCAGCGGATGATCCGTTGGATTCAGACGGTCGCTGTATCCTACGAGCAACAACAGGATGACGGAGGCGATATTTGCTCCCGCTATCAGTTGGATTGTAAACTTTTTCAGTTTCTTAATCACGATTCGCGGCTTTGGTCAAACAGTTTCTGCTTCTCCTCCTTGGTCAGGCTATCGTAACCGCTCTTGCGAATCTTATCCAAAATGGCATCCACCTCCTCTTGATTCTTACGCTTACGGGCATTATACTCCTCGTCACTCTCGCGACGGGGGTTAGGTCTCTCAGCCCTCATCCCGGCACTTTGCTGACGCTGGTCGTAGCGGCGCTTCATATTGTCGAAGAACTCCTGACCATAGCTGCGCCCGAAACGCTGGCTCGAGTCAGGATGCTTCTGCCAATAGCGTATCAGCAGGAAGCCAAAGAGCATACCGCCCAAGTGTGCCATGTGAGCTACACCATCACCGGGACCACTCATAGCCGAGAACAGTTCAATGGCAATATAGCCTACCACCAGCCATTTGGCCTTGATGGGGAAGGGGAAAGGGATGATAAAAAGGCGCTCGTTGGGGAATATCATGCCAAAAGCCAGCAGGATGGCATACACGGCACCCGACGCGCCAATGGTTGTCCAAAGATTGATATAGGCATCTGTTGTCATTTGCACACCTCCGGCATTCACATACTGGTAGGCCGCCATACCCTCATACATATAGGTACAATACTGCACCAGCTCCTGTGCGAAGCCTGCACCTATTCCGCACACAATGTAATAAAAAAGGAATTTTTTCGGTCCCCACACACGTTCTATCACAGCACCAAACATCCACAGGGCAAACATATTGAAAAAGATATGCGTTAGTCCACCATGCAGGAACATGTAGGTAACAAACTGATAGATATGGAAATCACTGGCCAAGAAAAAATGCAGTCCCAACAGCGATGTCAGGTCAATGCCCCGCTGTTCTAAAACCCATGTTGCCACAAACGCCAGAAAGTTGACGATGAGCAAGTTCTTGGTCATGGTCGGTATATTGTTCATCTTTACTATTTACTATTTGATTATTTACTATTTACTATTTTTCTCTTCTTGCACAACTTTGTGTGGTTTCGGGCGCAAAATTACGAAAAATATCTCTTTTTAAGCACAAAATACACCCAATACAAACTTTTTTTGAGCAAAAAAGTCATTTTTTTCGAATTTTTGTTTGTTTTCTAATTACTTTGCCCTATATTTGCGCAAGGAATTGACTTAAACTATATTATAATTCACTAAAAAAACAACAAAATTATGAACAAGACAGAATTAATCGATCAGATTGCAGCAGGTGCTGGTCTGACAAAGACTGAAGCAAAGAAGGCTCTTGACGCCACAGTAGCAGCTATCAAGGACGCTCTAGTAAAGGGTGACAAGGTTCAACTCGTAGGTTTCGGAACATTCGCCGTTTCTGAGAAGCCCGCTCGTGAAGGTATCAACCCCGCTACCAAGCAGAAGATTCAGATTGCTGCCAAGAAGGTTGCTAAGTTCAAGGCTGGTGCTGAGCTCGCTGACGCTGTCAAATAAGTCTTTTGTAAATAAAAGTGAAAAACAAGAAGGTGTATCATCACACCTTCTTGTTTTTTTATACCTCAAACGTCACTCCATGCTCAATATTTGTAGAAGTCCCATGTCACACCCTCCTTGCTCAGCACCAACATGTCGTCGTCAAGCCTGTCTATCCTGACGCGGATATTGCCAAAGGGCCTGAAGCCAAAGGTCTGCTCCACAATCGCTGTATCGACAGGACTGCCATAGATGGAGTAGCACTGAATGAAGAGACTGTCGCCCTGATGCTGGAAGTTGCCAAACACCTCTCCCTCGGTCGTGCTCCGCAGCAGCGTCAGCGAACCCGAGAAGCTGACATAACGGGTGTCTGAGTCAACCATGCGCCACTGCCCCAACAGGTCGCCAGCCTCACTGCCTTCCTGGCATGCCGTCAGGAAAAGACAGAAAATCAAAATCAAGAGCGTCTTATAATATTTTTCCATGATAAGCAATTTTAAAAGCGAACGTGGAACAGTCGCCGTAGATGTTTCCTTTGTCAAAAGCGTATGCGGCGCTGAAATGCCACGGGCCCAGATTGTATATTGCCTGGACAAGGGCGTCAAAAGAATGATGCCTGACGGGCAGCGGCGCACTGTAGGTACCCCATCCTTCTCGGTAAGAGCCTTTTACCAGATAGGAGAGACGATTGGTTAACTCGCCATTGATGCCGGCATGCCATGCCTTGACCCGATTGTCACGATAGGCCGTATAGCCGTCCTTATTATAAATAGGTGAAGTGATAAGGGGATTGCCCATTGTCATACCATAGTACGAATAGCCGTCGTAGAAGAAATGGTTGTAATAGTTGTCGTCGCCCGTCACCATGTCAGTTATCTGGCTGCGTATGGGCTCCGGGTAGTCACCACTATCCCAATGCAAAGGTCCACTTTGGTTAGTAGACTGGAAATATTCTACCACAGCACCACGGACATACTGCCGACCCGCCGTCTTGTTGGTGTACTGAACACCCCAAAGACCATCCCAGCCATTCCCCTTGCGTATGCCTGAACCATCTTCAAACGGGTTGTCGAGATAGGCCTGCAGCTGGTGGTGGCGGTTGATGTTCCAGCCAATCTGGTAGGTCATAGAGCCTATGTGGTTGCCGTAGACCCAGTCTTCCATAGACTCATGCTCGTAATAATGGCTATCGCCGAGTGGCAGTATGACATTCCAGAAGGCTTTCAGATTGGCAGCCTTTTTCTTCTCAGTTATCTGGCCATCTATCATGCTGTGGTTGGTACCGCCAAACTGCACGGCATGCTCTATGCCGACAACGATGAAGAGGGGCTTGTCGGGATTGGTGCGGAAGTAGAGGTGCTTCTGGTGGTAATAGGCACCAGTGGCATATTGCGTGTTGACAGTGGGGGCGGCGTTGAACCTGTCTTCGCGATAGCCGCTGTCCATAAACTTACCATAGCCGAAGCTGAAGTTCACCTGCAGCCACTGCTTGGTGTAGGGTACCGTCCAGAAACCATTAGTACCGAAACGTGCCTGTGGAATAGGCTTGGCATTGGTGCCCTTCACAAAAGAGCCTATTGACAGCAAGTCATCACGAATCACCTGCGGGTCTTCACGGCTGCCAACTTCCACATAGAACGACTTGCTGGACAAATTGGCGTAGCATTGCTGTAAATAGACCTGATGATTAGCATGAACAGAACCGATGACGTCAACAGCACCAGAGAGTACGAGGTGATTCGTCAATGGCTGTTCCAAACTGACACTACCACGCAAATAGGCGGTATTAGGACGGGTTCCCAGTACATCGTGGCGGTTGGCAGAGAGCTGATAGGCGGTAAAATCACCTGTACCCACTGCAGACTCTGTCGTCAGGTCAAAGTTGATGCGAGTAGCCAGTGTGTCCTGGCCCTTGGACAGAAGAGTCCCCAAGAGGCACAGAATCAAGATTACAAAGCGTCTATTTTCCATTATCGTTTGCAAAAATACAAAATAAATGATAATTAAGCGCTGATAATTGATAATTATTTCGTAATTTTGCACAAAAGTCAAGAAAAACTATGTCACAAGAGGAAAAGACCCTATTGGAGGAACGTATCGTAGACGTACTCAAGACTGTCTACGACCCTGAGATACCCGTCAACATCTACGATCTGGGCATGATCTACAAGATTGATGTCCAAGAGGATGCATCAGTAGAACTGGACATGACGTTTACCGCGCCCAACTGTCCTGCTGCCGACTTCATCCTGGAAGATGTGCGCACGAAGGTGGAAAGCGTCGACGGCATCACGTCGGCCAATGTCAACCTGGTATTTGAACCGGCATGGGACCAGTCGATGATGTCGGAAGAGGCCCGTGTCGAATTAGGATTCGATTAAGTTCATAGTTCACAGTTCATAGTTGATGAAGAACGTATATTTCCTTTCCGATGCCCACCTTGGGTCATGGGCTATTCCACACCAGCGCATGCAGGAGCGGCGACTGGTCAGGTTTCTGGATTCCATCAAGGAGAAAGCGGCTGCCATCTATCTGCTGGGCGACATGTTCGACTTCTGGTACGAATACAAATACGTGGTGCCCAAAGGCTTTACACGCTTTCTGGGCAAACTGTCGGAGTTGACGGACATGGGTGTCGAGGTGCACTACTTCACAGGCAATCACGACATCTGGGCTTTCGAATATCTGGAAAAGGAGTGCGGCGTCATCCTGCACAAGAAACCGATGACAACGGAAATCTACGGGCATGAGTTCTTCCTGGCTCATGGCGACGGCATGGGCGACCCCAATCCCTCGTTCAAACTGCTTCGCGCCATCTTCCACAACCGCGTATGCCAATGGCTTTTTTCCGGTCTGCACCCACGCTGGGGCATAGGCTTCGGACTGACATGGGCCCGTCAAAGCTACATCAACCACAAGGAACGCGAAGATGCTGTTTACTTGGGGGAAGACCGGGAGCACCTGGTACTGTATGCCAAGAAGTACATCGAAGACCATCCCAACATCGACTACTTCATCTTCGGACACCGCCATATCGAACTGGACATCAAGATAGAACGCCACACACGCCTGATGATACTCGGCGACTGGATCAGCCAGTTCACATACGCTGTCTATGACGGTGAACACATGTTCCTGGAAGAATACGTAGAAGGGGAAAGCCAGCCCTGACAGGCTAGCAAAGTCTTTTGAAAATCAGTGTAGCAGCCGTTTGGAGAAGTAGCGCACAGGATACCAGACGCTGAGAAACCCGACGGCAATCACTGTCAGGAAGATGAGGACGACGTCTGACGGATGGACGCTGACGGGATAGGCGTCAACAATAAAAGAGCCCTCACTACTACCCAGCCGTACAAAACCGTACTGCTGCTGCAACCAACAAAGCAACAGTCCGATCAGGATGCCGATGACGGCACCAAAGAATGCAATCATACGACCTTCAAAAAGGAAGATGCGCGCTATCTGTTTGTCGCTGGCACCCAGATTGCGCAGGGTCACTACGTCGGGACGCTTGTCGATGATAAGCATCGAGAGGGATCCGATGAGGTTGAAACAAGCTATCATGAGGATAAAGGTCAGGAAGATATAGGCTATCAGCTTCTCTATCTTCATGATACGGAAGGTGTCGTCCTGCTGTTCAAAACGGTCGCGGACATAGAATTGATCACCGGCCAGCTGCTGCATCTCAGCCTTGACATGCTCGAAGTTGCTGCCTGGCTTCAGGCGCAGCTCCAGCGACGACAACATGCCTTCCTGCGAAAACAGTTGGCGAGTGAACTGAATGGAGGTCAGGATATAGTTCTTGTCGTATTTGCCCTGCTTGATGCAAAAGACGACGCCAGGTGAATAGAGCTCGTCTTCAACGAAACCCTCGGAAAGGTCGGCCATGTTGATCTGTCCCTCCCGACGGGGCGCATAAATCTTCAGGGGATTCGAATAGGTGTAGCCCGTCCCCAACTGATAGGCCACACCCAAGCCTGGTATGCCGTAGTTCATGTCGGCAGCATGAAGTTCAAAATTGCCGTCGCCTTCAAGAATCTCACGGATATGCGTCAACTTATCGAAGTTGTCGTCCACACCCTTCAGCTTGACCATCAGCTGGCGGTCGCCATAGACAGCCAGGGCCTGGTCTTCCAGGCACTCAGTAGCAACTTCCACCTCAGGCAACTGGCGAATCTTAGTGAGCACAGGGTCGTCGGCTGGCGCCGTCTTTCCCTTGACAGGCATCACCTTCAGTTGCGGGTCCATCTGCGTAAACAGCGACGCCACCATGTCGTGGAAGCCATTGAACACGCTCAGCGTCACCACCAAAGCCATAGTGGTGACAGCCACCCCGACAACAGAGATGGCACTGATGATGTTGATGGCATGCGTCGACTTCTTCGAGAAGAGATATCTACGCGCAATGTAGAACGGGAAGTTCAAAGCTCTACTATTTTACTTTTTAAGCAATTCGTCGATGCGGTCGATATAGTCCAGAGAGTCATCGACGAAGAAACGCAGCTCAGGCACAATGCGCAGCTGATAACGGATGCGCGTACCCAGCTCATAGCGTATCTGCTTCTCATTCCTCGTGATGTTCTGCACGATTTCCTCGCTCTTCTCAGACGGGAAGACGCTGAGGTAGGCCGTACAAACGCTGAGGTCTGGTGATATTCTGACACGTGTCACGCTGACCATCACTCCGTGTAAGGAGCGCGTCTGCTCCTGAAAGATCAAACTAAGTTCTTTCTGAAGCAGACGCGCTATCTTGTTCTGTCTTGTCTCTTGCATTACTTCAATCTTTGATTGAATAATGTCGCGACTCGGCAATGCCAAAATGCATTTTGGCATTGCTCTCGCTACTCCATTATTTCTTTCCGTCTACTTCAATCAGTTCGATTTTGAAGATCAGTGCAGAGAAAGGCTTGATGTCGGCACCCTGCTGACGCTCGCCGTAAGCCAGCTCCTGAGGGATGTAAACCTCCCAGATTGAACCTGCAGGCATGTGAACGAGAGCCTCAGTCCAACCCTTGATAACCTGGTTGGCACGGAACTCTGCAGGTTTGCCGCGCTCGTAAGAAGAGTCGAACACCTTGCCGTCGATGGTCTTGCCCTCGTAGTGAACCTTCACGAGTGAAGTGTCCTTAGGCAGAGCACCAGTACCCTCCTTGATGACCTTGTACTGAACACCATCCTCGAAGGTCTTCACACCTTCCTTCTTGGCGTTGGCTGCCAGGTACTTCTCACCAGCCTCCTTGTTGGGGCCGAACTCCTTCTCCATGCTCTTAGCCTTGATGGTACGCATCATATCCTGAGCGACCTGCTGAGCAGAGTCAACAGTCATCAGACCACCCTTGCCAGTGGTACCGGCAACGAAACCAGCCATGAAATTCTTCAGCGAGATGGTCTTGGTAGAGTCGTCGCCAAACAGCTCGTGGTTGATACCCTTCACCATCTGGTTGCTGATCTGCTGACCAATCTGGATACCAGCATAGTAAGCGGCCTTCTTCTTGTCGTCACCAGCGTTGGCACCTTCGTTCAGACCCTTGATGAAGTCGTCCATATAAGTGGTGTCAATACCCAGACGGCCTACGAGATAATCCTTCAGACCCTGGGTCTGAGCCATACCGATAGCATAGCTAACGGTGTCTACGTCACTCTTCAGGTTTGCCTTAGGAGTGCCATTGCCGCATGCAAACATCATGACGGCACTAACAGCTGCAATAGCTGCAAAAGTAAACTTTTTCATTGTTGTTCTTAGAATAATAATTGTTTCCTAAACTTTTATTTCGTCTTTTATATATTACTTCTTATTGAGGGCATAGCCGGCATTACATCACCTCTAACAGCTCTACGTCGAAAATCAGGGCGGCGAAAGGAGGAATGGCACCTGCTGCACCACTCTCGCCGTATGCCAGACGATAGGGGATGAAGAAACGGTACTTGGCACCCTCCTGCATCAGCTGCAGACCCTCGGTCCAGCCGGCTATCACCTGCTGCAAGCCAAACACGGCAGGCTCACCACGCTGAACGCTGGAGTCGAAGACGGTACCATCGATGAGGAATCCCTCGTAGTGACACTTTACCTGGTCCTTGGCACTGGGCTTCTTGCCGTTGCCTTCCTTCAGCACCTGGTATTGCAGACCGCTGGGCAGAGTGATGACACCATCCTTCTTGGCATTCTCAGCCAGATATTTCTCACCAGCCTCCTTGGCCAGCTTGCCAGCCTCCTGGCGCTGCTTGTTGATTTTGGTCTCCTGTGCAGCAAAGAACTCCTGCACAATCTGCTGGGCCTCGCTGCTCTTGATCTTCAGTTCCTTACCGCCCAGGACGTCCTTGACAGCCTGTGCGAAGTCGTCTATATTCAGCTCCTGACCACCCATGTTTGCCAACTGGTGACCAATGCCGATACCCAATGCGTAGCTAACTTTATCCATTGCTTTCTCTATATAAATAATGTGTAAATTCAAAAATCGGCTGCAAAGGTACAACTTTTCTGCGATTTGCGTATGATATTTCGCGAAAAATTGCTAATTTTGTGCATTCTTAATACTTTAGCTTATGAAAAAGATTGTAGTTTTAACCGGTGCAGGCATGTCGGTGGAGAGTGGGCTGAAGACTTTCCGCGATGCTGACGGACTATGGGAAGAGTATCCGGTGCAGCAGGTAGCCACACACGAAGGCTGGCTGGCTGACCCCACATTGGTAACAAATTTCTACAACATGCTCCGCAAAAAGTGCTGGGGCGTCAAGCCCAACGAGGGGCACCGCCTGGTAGCAGAACTGGAAAAACAGTACAACGTGACAGTAGTAACGCAGAATGTCGACAACCTGCACGAGCAGGCCGGTTCGTCGAAGGTCATCCACCTGCATGGCGAACTGATGAAGGTGTGCTCAAGCTACAATGTTGACGATCCACGCTACATCCAGCAGCTGACACCCGACAACTGTGAGGTAACTCCCGGCACCAAAGCTGGCGACGGTTCGCTGCTGCGTCCCTACATCGTATTCTTCGGCGAGGCTGTTCCCAACATTACAGTAGCTGCCGAGGAAGCTCAGACTGCCGACATCTTCGTCATCATCGGCACGTCGCTGAATGTCTATCCCGCTGCAGGACTCATCCACTATGTGCGTCCAGGGATCCCCGTTTACCTCATCGACCCCAACCCCATCAGCGCAGGAGCCAACGTCACCCAGATTCAGAAAGGTGCCAGCGAGGGCATGAAGGAGCTGATGAAAATTTTGGTTCCGTAATCACGCCATGACGTCATAACGAAACAAACTGTCGTTATTCCGTCTTTTCACCGTTTAGAATCCGTGCGTATTCTCCCTCCGTGGTCAGAATGCGCACGGCTTCGTTCAGCATCTTATCGTTGCGCAGACCCACCTGCATCTGGCCCGCCTGGTAATAGTAGGCTCCCACGATGTCCTGCTCCAGCAACTGCTTGATTTCATCGCGATGCCTGTCCAGGTCGCGAGCTACGTCATGATGGTCCAACTTAGCCTTCAGGGCCTCGAACTCTGCGCGGGCATCGTCGTAGTAGCCCTCAAACTTAGCCGAGCGCTCCAGTTCGGCAAACTGTTTCTTGCTCAGCTGGTCGTACGTAAAGCCGGCCTTGATGACGCGCTGCTTGAAGTCCTCGTAGTCGGCATCCGACAGGCTGAAGTCTTTGGCAGCGGCTATCGTGGGATGCTTGCCGATGTAGTCGACGACATAGTTGAACATCACTTCCGTCGAGTCCAGGCGGTCCAGATAGAGCGAAACGTTAGCCATCGTGTCAGGCTTCACCTCCACATCAGGCTTGATACCCACCTTCATCTCAATGCCACGACCCGACGGCAGATAGTAGCGCGACGTCGTCAGCTTCAGGTTCGCATTGTAGGGCAGGTCCACATTAGGCACCTGAACCAGTCCCTTACCGTATGTACGCGTACCTATTATTATACCACGCTTCAAGTCCTGCAGCGCACCACTCGTAATCTCCGAGGCCGATGCCGTCTCCTGGTTCACCAGCACAGCGATGGGCATCACGGTGTCGATAGGTTCCAGACGCGTCTTGTACTCCGACTCGACACGCTTCAGCTTGCCCTTGGTCTCTACAATGCGCTGCCCCTTGGGCAACCACATGCTCAGAATGTCCACGCACTCGGGCAGCGAGCCGCCACCATTACCGCGCAAGTCCAGCACCAACCTTTCTGCACCCTGTTTCTTCAGGTCCAGGAAGGCACGGCGCATCACCTTGGAAGGCTCGCCAGTAAACGTATTGAGTGCAATATAGCCTATATTCTGGGGCAACATGCCATACCACGTAATCTCAGGCATCTTGATGGTGCGACGCGTAATCTTGAACGTCATGACCTTGCCCGTCGTAGGCCGCTTCACCTTCAGCACAAAGGTCGAGCCAGCATCACCACGCAGACGACTGCTCACATAGTTCACCTGCTTGTCCTTCATCAGCGAGTCGTCAATCTGCAGGATGATGTCACCCTTCTTCAGACCCACCTCGGCAGCTGGCATACCCTCGTAAGGTTCCTCTATCACCACCTGCTTCAGCTGTTGGTTGAAACGCACCAATGCCCCGATGCCGGCGTACTTACCCGTCAGCATCGTCTTCAGGTCCTTCTGACGGTCCTCAGGATAGTACTCCGTGTAAGGATCCAGCGAGCGCAACATGGCATCGATGCCCGTCGTCACCACTTTGTTGGCATCCAGCGTGTCCACATACATCAGGTCCAGGTTCTTGTAAAGGGCATTGAAAATCTCCAGATTCTTAGCCACCTCCAAGTTATGATTCTTCACCTCCTGAGCCCGACAGCCCGTTGCTGCCAGCACAACACCTAATATTACTAATAGCGTCTTTCTCATCATTATTACCGTGATTTCTGTACTTTCTGCGTGCAAAAGTACAAAAAAATACATTCATCATGAAATTTTTCCCCAAAAAGTTTGCACGATTCAAAAAAACATCGTACCTTTGCACCCGCAAATCAGAAATGATGCGCATCTGCTTCAGTAGCTCAGTTGGTTAGAGCACCTGACTGTTAATCAGGGGGTCGTTGGTTCAAGCCCATCCTGAAGCGCAAGGCTAAAGCACTGGAAATGAGAGAGTTAAACGAAAGTTTGACTCTCTTTTTTTGTTTTCAATTTGTTCAGACGGAACACGTAGGGAACACGCTGTCGGGGGTTTGACCACAAAAAACGGAAAATCTTGGCTGCTCATTGCTTATCGGTTGATACCTTATTTTAAGGTCGTATTCGGTTCTGTCTTGACCAGAATCGGCTCAAATCCATAAGTTAAATAATTCTAATCCCAACTCGGTTGGAGGCTCCTTGCGTCATTTTTGGGGTGTTACTCACATGGTCATGGATGGCCTATTGGGAAACCATACAGCCACCGAAAAGCCTGTGATTTGTAAAGATTCTGAACTGCTAGGGCATAAAGAAGCCCGTCAACTGACCTCGAACTTTTAACTAATGCCATAAGCGGTCGGCTTTCGAGCGTGACGGGTGCTTTCGGTTTTATAATGACACGAAGATATCTATCTATAGCCTAAAATCCGCAGATAATTTTTCGATTGTCTGATTTAGTCCTTGCTTATGATGATTCTGTCTGACTCTGGGCTTAGAAACGCTTGAGCTTGACTTGTATGCAGACACCTTCCCCTTACCCCGTAAGGTCGAGAGGCTTTGACCTAAGCATCAATGAAGAGTGTTAATCTATCCGTGCTCCCAAATTATGTTGTATGGTTTGTTGGAGTAGATGTTGAGTTTGTATTGTCGTGCCGTTCTGATCCACTTGGCAGGGACGGCGATGAATCTGAACAGAAAACTCTTGACTCTGTCTGTGGCCTTGATTCCAAAGAGGACGGCCATGAGCGGCAATGCCACGATGTATCGGTAGAAGTTTGCAGCCATGGCGGTGATAAGCAGGAATACGGTGTTCTGGTTCATGAATGACTTCGGCAGATGCGCCCATCCGAAGTCGTTGTTCTGGCGGTCGAAGACCTGCTCTGCAGTTCCTCGCTTGTTGTAGTGTTGTATGATCTCCTCGTCTGTCATGTCCCAGTCGTTGGTCAATATACAGCGGTATGTGTACTCGCCGTCGAAGAGGTCAAGTTGCTCTCCCTTCTGCTTGCGCTGCCGCTGCACGACGAGGCGGCAATGCTTCACGTCCTCGAAACTCTCGAAGGGGAACGACTGCACGTCGTACTGCTGGAATCCTATCTCCACCGTAGTCCAGCCTGTCTGCCGCTTCACCTTCTCGTACAGACCTGCATACCGCTCGGCACGGATGTAGAACTTGTCAGTATGCTCCATGACCATCTTCACAATGTCCTCGCTGTAGGAGCCGCAGTCAGCACGGAAGCTCCTGACATGAATGCCGAACGACCTCATCATCTCGAAGAAACGCCGGTGAGTCTCTGCCTGCATGAAGCGCACGTTCGCGTTGCCGTCACGGTTCTCAAGATAGGCTATCAGCCCGCCGATGGTGAACACGCCTGGGCTGTAGCCGTCAAAGCCCTTGTAGGTGCGCTTGCTGTCATACTTCTCCGCCTCAAGGAACTGGTGGTCGAAGTCCACGTCGTACTCGCCTCCCTCCGTGAGCTGCCCTGTGGCCAGCAACAGCTTGATGAGCAGTTGGTTCAGTTTCTCAGCCGTGTTGAAATCATAGACGTTGCCCGTCTTTTCTACCGTGTATGATATGTTCTCCGTTGCCAGTTCTTCTATGCCGCGCAGCACCGTGTCTGCACTTGGAACACGCGTATGTGGACGCTCGGTAAGCACATCCTTCAGATACAGGTTGAGGTCTTCCATGCAGTCGCCACCACAGCAGAAAACGGAGAAGACGGCTCGTATTATCTCGCTGTACTGATAGCCTATCAACTTACTGCGAAGTCCCAGGTGGGAGTCGATTACAGAGGAAAGAATACGGTCAAATCTGTCCAAAACGAAAAATATTCCGCCAAAAGCGCTGATTTTCTCAGATTTTTGTTGTACCTTTGCCATGTCATTGATGATTTTGCTTGTCTTGATTTGCAGCACTAAGGTAAGTGAAAAATCTGACATGGCCAAATCCTGAGCCGCTCGGCTTTGCCGCTTCGCGCGTCGAAGAACTTTTTGTTG
>CAMHJQ010000043.1 GCA_946185485.1 uncultured Prevotellaceae bacterium
AGGGCATCCTTGTTCATCGAGTCGTACTGGTAGCCGTGTAAAGGGTTGATCCAGTCCTTAAGGTCGAGGATGTTGGCAGAGTGCCAAACGCCAACAGGTGACTCCTCCATCGGCTGTCCAACATTGGCAAGGCGCTTCCGCTCTGAGGCGACACGTTCAGCACCAAACAGTCCTGGCAGCATCGGCACGAGGCGGTCGGGGGTCCACGCACGACTGGGCATTTCGTCGCCTGTATATACTGCAATATCCACCACTGGCTTGCCTTGTTGCAGTAGTGTCTGGCAGCGAGTGATGTAATCCACGAAAGGCTTAGCCTCAGGGAACCAGGTCTGGTCGCGCTGGAAGAAGAGGCCAATACCATCGAGGGTCATTCCTGGTTTACGGTCGAGCCAAGGGTTGTGGGTGTTGACGTGGAAAAAGAGGCGATTCATGCCCAAGGCAAAGTTTCTGTCCAATAGTGCCTTGATGCTTGCCGGTGTCTCGTCCCACACGCCACGTACCTCAGTAAAACCCTCAGCTTGCACGATATTCTTGCCATAGACGTGGGCGCCACTGATGGCGTCAAGCATATCGGTAGGTTTATCATGAGTAGGTGAATTGAGCCAATATTCTCCCATCGGCACGTCTACATATTTGTAATGCTCTATGCCGTCGCTGACCATCGTGGGTGCTACGCTCTCTGACGACAGCAGCACACCATACTCGCGGGCCTTCTGTCGGACGGTGGTAAAAAACTTCTCGTTGATAAGATCGTTGATGGTCAGTCGAATGTCGCGTAGAACCTGGTCGCTCTTGACAGCCGACTCTATGGGGATGCCTATCATGACTGGCAACCAGGGAATGAGGTCGTAGCCACGTCGAGCCTTGAACTCCTGGGCGAAGTTGCGGCTCCAGTTTTGCGAACCACACTCCCACGAATCCACATGCAGGTATTTCACCACATCGGCATGGGGGCGCTGCTTGAACAGCCCAAACCACGAGTCTACCTGCTTGCTGACAGCTTCGCTTGAGAACTTGTCACACTCCAGCCCCTTCGCACCACCAGCCGTTGCATTGGTATAGCCCGTGGATGTGTGGCCAATACGAACAATGCGATATATATAGGTAGAGTTGTCCATTGTCTGAAGTTTGTAGCCCGTCACACGGTCTCCTTCTAACGTCAGCTGAGCTATCTCACGCTGTTGCCAGCAGATGCTGTCAGGCAGTTCTTCCGGATTGGCTGCTGGAGCAATGCGCCACACATAGCCGGCTTTGCCCTCCCAGTTGTCGATGCGCGGCTGACTATAGAACGTGGCATTCTTCAGCCCTAAACGGGGACGCCACTTGGCAGCATCCAAGTCCTCACTGCCTGGCTCTGTTCGCTTGGGAGTCCACGACAGGCGCCAGTAGCGGCCTTCTGTGGGCGGAATCGTAAACGTGGTATTGTAGTCGTAGTTCTGCCAACCCTGACGCGGTGGTACGAGTTGTTTCACCAGTCGGTAGTCTTTTTCGTTGTCAGACACTTCAACCCTCATGCGTTGTGCCTGCATATTGGTGCCATTGGCCGCTATCTCGATGTTGGTAAACAGTCGCTTGGCTCCCATGTCAACAGCTATCCATGCATCCTCTGACGCTGTGAAAACACCCTTGGCACTGCGTGTCATCGTAGGCGACATGGTGACAGGATACATCTTGAAGTCGCGCTGTAGATCGAAGTAGACAGGGAAGGGTGGGAAGTGGCGTGTCAGTGGGATGGCAAAGGTGGCAATGTCCTCATAATAGCCTTCATAGCCTTTGGGGCGTGGGAGTGTCAGACCACCTTTCCGTTTCACCAGATCGCTCAATCGGCCTGACACGATGGTATCCGTGTAGACTATTTTCTGCATTGACTCCTCAGGTTTAATCCAAGGACCGCCAGCCAGCGCAAAGCCGTCGCAGACGTGGATGCCCATGTCCAAACCTAACGAGTCGGCCTGTTGCAGCGACAGGTCTATCATGCGCCAGAAGTTGTCACTCAGCGCATCGGCCTTGCCCTCGTATTCAGGCTTCTCCACAGCTCCGCGGATGGGCATCAGGTAGCAGCCGCCCAGCCCGACGTCTTTCATTGCCTTGAGGTCAGCGCGGATGCCCTCCTCACTAACGGCTCCGTACATCCAGTACCAGAAGGTCCAGGGGCGCGTGGTGTCTTTTCCTTGCGACAAAATCGCAAGGCACAGGACGGCGATAGAGAGAACTATTCTTTTCATTCGAAGTGGAGTATTGCATTGATGTGTCCTTTGCCTTTGCTCCAGTAGGGCTGGGCCGACGGACCGTTCAGGTCGGTGGTGTTCACCTTGTTACGCACGGCGGGGATGACCTTCAGGATGCTGATGCCAGTCTCGGGCAGGGTATAGAGCAGGTGGTCACGCCCGTCGCGTGGGGTGTAGACACCTATCTTGCTGCCCATTGTCTCCAGACCTATCTTGCCCTCGGTGGTCTCAAGCTGCATCCACTTCACATCGGCAAAATAGCCCTTGAACTCAGGATACTCGAACGACTCACCGGGGATGGGGTCGTTGTACTCGTTCTGCCACAAGCCATACTGCGGACCCTCCTGACGGTTCTGCCAAACACGATACGGACCCTTGCCGACCCACTGCTTCGACTTCATCATCTGTTCAGGATAGTCGAAACAAACGCCCATCAAATCGACGACACCAAAGAAATTGCTACGGGCATCCATATAGACGCCACCATCAGCCAGGAAACGCCAGGTGACCTTCATCAAAGAACCGTGCTGGTAGTTGGCTACGAGGGTGCTGTCGCTAAAGGTAAAGCCAGCGAAAGCACCTTGGTCTGCATACTCCGTATATTCCGTCTTCTTTTGGAAAGCCTCCTTGTCGTCATGGTTATAGAAACCATCCTGCGAACGGTCACTACGCTTGGCAGCCACAAAACGTGGACCATTGCCAAACGACAACTTCCTTCCATTGACGCTGACGCCCATCAGGTAGCCCGTCTTTTTGCTGAAGGTATACTGGCGCTTGCCATGCTTGACCACCAGTTGGTCGTCGTTCTCCGTATAGGTATTCTCGCGCTGGCTCCGCTTGTTGAAGAGCAAAGGGTGTGTTGCCAGCTTATAACCCCACGTGAAGATTTCCTGTCCATAGGGGTCGGTGGCTGTCAACTGGAACACATCGGCATCTTTTGTCTTGGGTACAGTGAACTGCGTCCTGCCGCCAGGTGCCACATCTGGCGACTCGAACGTTCCTTCCTTCACGACTTTCACTTCCTTTTCACCATAGGCAGGCATTCTCAACAGTTTGTAGGTGAACTTGCACTCCTTCAGGTTGGTGAAGTTATAGCAGTTCTCAAGAGTGACACAACCAGAATCGAAGTACTTCCATTGCACAGGACTCCACACCTCGCGGATGGTATAGAACGAACCTTCTTTCTCCATGTGTGGACCTACGATACCATCAGAGCCGAAGTTGCCCATGCAGTCGACGATATTGTTCATGTCTGTGCGAACAACCCCCTGGTCCATCAGGTCCCACAGGAAACCACCCGCACAACGGGGATTCGACATCATCAGCTTCCAGTAGTCCTTCAGACCTGCCCCATGTCCACCGTCATACAATCCATGCAGGAACTCCGTCGGCATAAAAATCTCCTTCTGGCGCATATACTCGGCCGTCTCGCCCCACGAACGGTAGTGCTTGGTCTCGAAACCGTTGCGGTTCGCCCAGGGGTAGAGGACGACGCGCTGTTGGGGGTCGAACTTGGCAAACACCGGCTCCAGTTCATAGTTGAAGCCGCCCTCGTTGCCGTTGCTCCAGAAGATGATGCTGGGATGGTTCACATCACGCGTCACCATCTCCTCCACAATCTGACTGCCTATTATCGTCTCATGCGCCCAGTGCCAGCCCGGCTGTTCGCACTCCACATAGAGTCCTAACGAGTCGCAGGCATCCAAGAATTCCGGGTCGGCAGGATAGTGCGACAGGCGCACAGCATTCATATTCATGCTCTTGATGAGCAGCACGTCCTCGATGTTCTTCTGCTTCGACAGCGTGCGCCCGCTTTCAGGACGGAACGAATGACGGTTAGCACCCTTGAAGATAACCTTCTGCCCATTGATAAACACACCGTCCTCCTTGTCACCGTTGTAGGTATGGCGGTATTCGATGGTGCGGAAGCCAAACTTCTGCCTTTCCACATGCAGTGTCTTGCCCTGCTGGTCTTTCAATGTAAAGACGGCCGTATAGAGGTTCGGCTGTTCGGCATTCCACAGTTTGGGGCTTTTCACGCTGAAGTTGACCTTGGCCTTGTCGCTGGCGGTTGTGATAGTAGGGCTGGTAGCGACCTTCTTCCCGTTGGTGTCGATGATATCGACGCATAGCCGACCGTCGGGCAGGGCCCGATTCAGGAAGACATCAGCCTGAAAACAGCCGTCCATACCGGCATTGATGGCTACGCGCTGGATGTTTAGGACGGGTTTTGAGACGATGAATACCGGTCTCCAGATGCCACCGAAGTTCCAGTAGTCGGCACGACGCTCAGCCAGGTTCACCTGCGGATTGGTGCTCTCCTTCAGCACCTCCACCTCCAGGCGGTTCTTCTTGGTGCCAAAGAACACGCGGTCTGACACATCGATGGTATGTCGTGTAAACCCTCCCTGATAGGTGCCATTGCCAGCCTTGCGCCCATTAATCTGGACGTGGATTTCTGTAAAGGCCGCCTCAAAGACCAGTTGTATCTGTCGACCTGCCCACTCCTGAGGCAGCGTAAACTCAGTCTTATACTTACCCGTCTCGTCGGCAATGCCCTCCGGCGTGGCCTTGCCATAGAAGCGCATGCCATACTGGTAGGTGCCGAAGCCCTGTAGCTCCCAGCATGACGGCACGCCAATCTTCGTCCACTTGCCACTGTTACGACCATCCGTGCAATAGAAGTCCCACTGCACCATATCGTCACAGCCGTGACCACTCAGATACTGGCGCTGGGTCTCTTGCGCATTCGCTAAATAAGAAATAAAAAATAAAAAAGATAATAGAACAGTTCGTCTCATATTGATAGCTATACCTTATTTATATATAAGACGCACCGACTGGTGATTTGTCACTTGTGAGCAATTATTTAGCCCGATTCTTGCCGGATTGCGGGAAAAGTAGTAATTTTGCAACCTGATGCAGAAGCGAACTAAAGAAAAAATATGCGACAACGACTGACATTCCTGCTTAGGACCTTTTTGTGGACACTTGCACTGTTTATGCTCGACAAAATAGGCTTTATGCTCTACAATGGCGGTGCGCACGACGTCTCTATGGGTGACGCCTTCAGCGTCATAGCCCATGGCTTGACACTCGATGCCTCGACAGCCCTCTATGTGCTCTTCCTGCCCCTGTTGGTGGCACTGGTGAGCGTGTGGTGGTACCATCGCGGGCTGGACATCCTGCTGCGTGTCTATTTCGCCGTCATTGCGGCAGCCCTGTCCTTGGCTTTCATAGCCGATGCCAGCCTCTATCCCTTCTGGGGCTTCAAGCTCAATGCCTCGTGCCTGCAGTATCTGACTACTCCTACTGAGGCGATGGCCAGTGTCTCGACAGGCTACCTGCTCCTCCGACTGGTAGTCCTTATTCTTCTGGGCTATCTTGTCTATTTAGGCTATACATGTCCGCGCTGGCACCTCGCTCCCAGCAGCCACCGCCTGATGGAGGCCGTTGCCGGACTGCTGCTGGTGCCACTGATGATTATTGGTGTCAGGGGCGGTCTGGGGGAGTCGACGACCAACATCGGACAGGTGTACTATTCGCAGAACCAGTTTCTCAACCATGCTGCCGTCAACCCCGTCTTCAGCTTCCTCGCCTCCTTTGAACGCTCTGCCAACCACATCGTCGACTACGACTTCATGCCGCAAGACGAATGCGACAGCCTCATAACGACCCTCTACCCCTTACCCTCTACCCTCAGTTCCTCAGACACCACCCTGCTGACCACACAGCGTCCCGACATCATCATCATCCTGATGGAGAGTGCCGGTGAGGCTTTTGCCGAGGCCATGCCTCGACTGCAGCAGTTGAAGCGTGAGGGCGTCAACTTCAGCGAGTGCTATGCCAGTTCCTGGCGTACGGACCGAGGTACGACATGCACCTTCAGCGGCTATCCGTCGTTCCCCACCTCGTCGGTCATGAAGATGCCCAGCAAGACGCGTGACCTGCCCAACATCGCCTCTGCGCTGAAGAAGGAGGGCTACCAGACGCATTATATCTATGGTGGCGACATCAACTTCACCAATATGCGCAGCTATCTCGTCGCTGGCGGTTTCGAGGACCTCATCTGGGAGGAGAGCTATGCTGCCGACGAGCGTCATTCGGCCAAGTGGGGCGTGCGCGACGACATCACCTTCCAGACACTCTACGACCTCATCACCACGCCACACGACCAGCCGCAACTCATCGGCTTCTCAACACTTTCCAGCCACGAGCCGTGGGACGTTCCCATCCACGTGAAAGACGACGAGATGGACAATGCTTTCTACTACCTCGACCAGTGCATCGGACAGTTTGTTGACCGCCTGCGCAAGACACCCCAATGGCAGAACACACTCATCGTACTGCTGCCTGACCATGGACTGGAACTGCCGGGACTCACGCAGGCCCATGCCCGGCGCAACCACATCCCGCTGGTGTGGACGGGTGGTGCTGTCAAGAGTCCCTACCTCTTTGACCGCTATTGCAACCAGACCGACCTGGTGGCAACGCTCCTGGCGCAGATGGGCGTCGACCACAGCGCCTTCCGCTGGAGCCGCGACGTTCTCAGCCCGTCCTACCGCTACCCCTTTGTCTGGCATACCTACGACAACGGCTTTTCCGTCATCGACTCCACAGGCTTCTGGGCCTACGACTTCGATGCCCAGCGTGTCATTGCCAACGAGACCACTGACCCGCAGCGACTGGAGCGCATGGGCAAGGCCATCCTCCAGGCAACGACCAAGGACCTGAAAGAGCGCGGACTCGACTAACCTCAACTCAAAACACAAAGCATCCCCTCCTATGACCATTCGACGACTGGGACACTTCGCACCGATGGCTGCCACGCTGTGCAACCTGCTGCTGGCCTACGCCACCTATATGCTGGCACGCATCATCTACCTGTTAGTCAACTACAGCTATTTTTCACAGGGACTGACCTTCAGCCACCTGATGGAACTGCTGGGCGGCGGACTGATGTTCGACACCACAGCTATCCTCGTCACCCATATTCCCTATATCCTGCTCATGCTGCTCACTCCCTGGCAGCGCGTCAGCAAGTATTACTTCCTCATCGTCAATGCCCTCGCCCTCGCCCTAAACATGGCCGATGCCGTCTATTTCCGCTATACCATGCGCCGCACCACAACGACCGTCTTTGGTGAGTTCCAGAACGAGGACAACCTCGGCAGCATCATTGGCACGGAGTTTCTGAACCACTGGTACCTGGTGTTAGGCTTTGCGCTGATGGTCTGGTTGCTGTGGCGACTCTATGTCAAGGCTGGTGTGCGCAGTCAGAATGGTTGCTGGTGGCAGTACGCCTTGGTACAAGTGGGCATGCTGGCCGTCTTCGTGCCGTTCATCATTGCCGGCATCCGCGGTGGCTTTACGACGGCCGTGCGCCCCATCACCATCTCCAATGCCAACCAGTATGTCGACCGCCCCATCGAGGCCGCCCTGGTGCTCAACACGCCATTCTCGCTCTACCGCTCCATCGGCAAGAACGTCTTCACCGTACCCCACTATTTCAGCGACTCCCAGGAACTCGCCTCCGTCTATAGCCCCGTCCACCTTCCATCGTCCACGCTCTCCCCTGAGACCGCCAAGAAGAATGTCGTCATCTTCATCGTCGAGAGCTTTGGACGCGAGTATATCGGTGCCTTGAACAAAACCCTGGATGAAGGGAAATACCAGGGCTACACACCCTGTGTCGATACCCTCATCGCCCACAGCACCACCTTCCGCTACTCGTTCTGCAATGGGCGAAAGAGCATCGACGGTATGCCCAGCATCCTCTGTAGCATCCCTATGTTTGTCGAGCCCTTCATCCTGACGCCCTCATCCATGAACGACTTCACCGGCTTGGCAGGCATCCTCGCCAACGAGGGCTACCAGACGGCCTTCTTCCATGGTGCCCAGAATGGCTCCATGGGCTTTGAGGCCTTTGCTCGCAAGACAGGTTTCCAGCACTACTATGGTCGCACGGAGTATGAGGCAGCCCACGGCACTGATGATTTCGACGGCACATGGGCTATCTGGGACGAGCCTTTCCTACAGTACTATGCCGAGGAGATGTCACGCATGCAGCAGCCCTTCATGACGGCCGTCTTCACCGCCTCCAGTCACCATCCTTTCGTCGTGCCCGAGCAATACAGCAAGCAATTCCCTGACGAGGGCCTTGAAATCCACAAGTGCATCCGTTATACCGACCAGGCCATCGGCCGCTTCTTCCAGACGGCTTCCAAGCAGCCCTGGTTCCAGAACACCCTCTTCGTGCTCACCAGCGACCACACCAACATGAGCAGTCATGCCGAGTACCAGACCGACCTTGGCGGCTTCTGTTCACCGATTATCATCTATGATCCCAGCAAACCTGAGGGCACCATGCAGGACAAGGTGGCGCAGCAGATAGACATCCTGCCCACCGTCCTCGGACTGTTGGGCTACCAGAAACCCTACCTCGCCTTTGGCATCGACGTGCTCAACACCCCTGCCGACGACTGCTGGGCCGTCAACTACCTCAATGGCATCTACCAGTATGTGCGCTATGGCTATGTCCTCCAGTTTGACGGCACGAAGACCAAGGCTGTCTATCGCTTAGACGACCGCCTGATGCAAAATAACATCATGGGAAAGGTGAATATGCAGGCGCAGATGGAGCGTGAGGTGAAGGCCATCGTCCAGCAGTACATGGAGCGCATGACCCAGAACCGCCTCATGCCTTAGTCTCAAGACTTTTCTTTTCGATGACCTTGCCGTCGACGACCTCGAAGCGGCGGTTGAACTCCTCGCGGGTGCGGGCCCAGCGCTTATGGCTCCAGAGCCACAGGCCGGGTTCGCGGCGGATGCTCTCTTCCAACAGCCGGTAGTAGGCATCGGTCAGCTCGTAGTCGGGCAGAGCCTGTGGTTCGCGGGTAATCAGCTTCATCTCCATCTCGTAGTAGCCGCGGCGCACCCGGCGCATTTCACCGTAGAAAGCGGCATGTCCGAACTTCTTGACAATGCGCTCGGCACCTGTCAGCACAGGGGTGTCGTGGTTCAGGAAGTCCACCCAGTGGTGAATGTTGACCCAGAGGGGCTTCTGGTCGGAGATGTAGCCGATGATGACAGGCTGGTTGGCTTTCTTGTATTCCAGCAGCTTGCGCAGGGTTTCATTCATGGGGATGCTCACCGAGCCTAAGTGCTGGCGCAAGCGTAAAAAAAGTCGGTCGAAGGCTTTGTTCTCGATGGGGTGGTATATCTGTCCGCATTGTGCCTTGGGCGTCACCCACAGCGGGAGCGACGTCACCCACTCCCAGCAGCCGTAATGTCCTAAATAGACGGCACACGACTGTCCCTCATCGATGCAGCGGTTGAGTTCCTCATTGTTCTTGAACACCAGCCGCTTCATGATGGTCTCTTTCTTGATGCTGAGCAGCTTGACGCTCTCCACCAGATAGTCACAGAAGAAATTGTAGAAGTCGTGCTCTATACGCCTGCGCTCGGCCTCGCTCTTCTCGGGAAACGACGTGGCGAGATTCTGCCTGACCACCCGCACCCGATACCTCACGACATAGTAAAGCAGGTAGTACAAAATGTCGGAGATAACGTAGTGTACTCTCAGCGGGAGCAGTGAGAGCAGGTAGAAGACTGTATAGAGGAGACAATACAATACTTTCATATACGTGCACAAAGGTAGTGATTTCGTGGTTAATAAGCAAATAATCATCCTCTTTTTTGCCAGTTTGCTGGAAAAATCGTAATTTTGCAGCATGATGCAGAAGCGAAAAATCCATTATATGCTCCATAGCGGCAAGAATAGCAAGGCTAAATTCTTTGCCAAGGCATACCTGCGTCGCTGTGTGCCCACATGGGTGACACGACAGCTGCTGACGAGCAAACTGCAACAGCTGGAACAGCGGGCCGACCGCGACGACATCCTACGGCGGGCCGACTACTACTGCAAGCTGACGCCCCAGACGCCCTTCGACCGCGAGGCATTTCTCCGTCAGGCCGTCAGCATCCGGGAACAGCCCCTGATCAAGCCCAAGGTGTACTATTACGACGCCATGGAGACGGCACGCTACTTTGCTCCTCGCCTGCGCTGGATTCTGACACCGGGTGATGTTGCCGACCTGCAGCCCCTGCCCACCATTCTGAAAAGCCGCCCCATCGGCGATGACAACTATAATTCCGTTGTGCTGAACCTGAACAAGGTGCGCCACTTCCTGTTTGTCAACGACCACAAGGCCTGGCGCGACAAGCGGGATATTGCCATCTTCCGGGGTGACGTGGGCAATCCCAAGGACGGCAATGTCAAGCCCAACAGGGCACACTTCATGGAGCGGTGGTTTGGCACCCCCATGGTCGATGCCGCCTCTATCGACTGCATCGACGGCCACCCGGAGTGGCAGAGCGGCAAGATGACCATCGGCGAACACCTGGACTATAAGTTCGTCATGTCGTTGGAAGGCAACGACGTAGCCTCGAACCTGAAATGGGTGATGTCGTCGAACTCCATTGCCGTCACACCGCGACTGACCTGCGAGACGTGGTTTATGGAGGGGACACTCGTCCCCAACTACCATTATATAGAGGTGAAGCCCGACTTCTCCGACCTGGAGGAACGGCTGACCTATTATATTGAGCACCCCGACGAGGCGGAGGCTATCATCCGCCACGCCCACGAATACGTGGCACAGTTTCAGGACAAGGGGCGCGAACGGCTTATCTCGCTGCTCGTCATGAAGAAATACCTTGACTTTACCAACAGCCCGCTATGATATTTGCCCGCGACAAGAGCCAGATGTGCAACAACCTGTTGCAGTATGCCCACGTCTATGCCTGGGGCCGGGAGCATGGGCGCAAGGTCATCTCCATGCGCTTCAGCTACAAGTACCAGTTTTTCCACATCTGCCACACCCCGCTGACGGGCTTTGGCTGGTACCTGCTGGCCAAGTATGCTGCTGCGCTACGGCTGCTGCCGACAGCCAGCTTCAAATACAAGGACTGCGACCGCGAGGCTCTGGAGCGTAAGATGCTGCGCCATCGCCACATCGTGGTCAGCGGCTGGTTCGTGCGCTACTACGACCTCTTCCTGAAATATCGCGATGAGATTTGCGAACTCTTCACCCTCGACGCCCAAATCACCGACCCTGTCAAGGCCCGCATGTCCGAGGTTGAGAATGTTCAAGCCTCAAACATCAGACTTCGCCTTGGTGTGCACATTCGGCGTGGCGACTACAAGGAGTGGCGCGACGGACAGTACTACTTTGACGACGAGACTTATGCCCGCCACATCAACCGCTTTGCATCCCTGCACGCCCAAAGGGACATCCACGTCTATCTTTCAACAAATGACGGCACCGTGACCGAGGAGCGGTTCCAGCGGCTGTGCCCTCAGGTACATGTCCATCACCTGCAGGGCAGTGCCCCCGAGGACTTGTTCATGCTCTCTGAGTGCGACTACCTCATGGGACCTCCCAGCACTTTCTCGCTCGTGGCACAGATGTATCGGGACATTCCCCTATACCGCATGGACACTGCCGACGAGCAGGCGATGACAACGGAGGGCTTCCGACTGTTTGACTATTGGTTCAGAAACATGGTATAGGGAAAAGGTAAAAAGGTAAAAAAGGAATGTCGCAACTAAGAAAAATCAGATACCGTCTGTTTGCCTGGCGCAAGCACCCTGCGCTGACTCCTTCCAGGGAATCCATCGACGTGGTGATTCCCGTCATTGCCAAGGACCTGCAGATACTGCCGCTGTGCCTGGAGGGGGTGCGCCACTGTGTGCCACATCCCATCCAGAACATCTATCTCGTGGCACCTGCCGACGACCATATCGTCAGCTTCTGCCAGCAGCATGGCCTGCAGTTTGTGGACGAGACCTCGCTCTTTGGCTTTGCGCCCAAGGACCTCGACATCCAGGTGCACGACAGCCGCGGAAATGTCCGCGACCGCAGCGGATGGCTGTTTCAGCAACTGGTGAAGCTGAGTGGACGGGTGGGCACCTGCCGTCATTACCTCTGCATCGATGCCGACCACGTGCTGATACGTCCCCATACCTTCCTGACAAGTGACGGAAAGACCGTCTTCTACATGAGCTACGAGGAGCATCCTCCCTACTATGTCAACATCCACCGTCTCTTGCCCGACCTGCCCCTGTCCACGCTGTCGTATGTGGACCATAAGATGCTGTTCGACAAGGAGCAGCTGGAACGGCTTCACCAGGCTCTGGGCGGCAGCAAGTGGATACAGACCATCAAGGACAGCTACGACCGCACATGCCATGCGGGCTTCTCGGAGTTTGAACTCTATGGCAACTTCGTGCAGGAGAAAGTGCTCCGGCCTTGGCTGCAAAAGCGTCTGCCATACAACAAGATGGCCGACTACGAGAGCCTGCGACGCCGTTGGAGTGGTTCGCGCTGGTCGCTGACCTTCCCCGACTATATCAACAGAAAGTAAAAGGCTACAGGGTGTCCAGCACCAGCCGGAAGCCTACTTCCATGCGGCGGCGGCGCTGGTCGTACATGAAACGATTGGTGACACGGCTATAGCGGGCGTCGCAGTCGTAGGCCCCGCCTCGGATGACATGGAAATTCGAGGATGGCTTGCCGTCAGGGGCCTTACGATACCAGTCGGCACAAAATTCCCATACGTTACCCGACATGTCGTAAAGCCCCAGCTCGTTGGGAGCCAACTGTCCCACGGGCTTGTGGTGGTCGTCGAAGTCCTTGCTGGTGGTATAGGCCACCTGGGCAGGATCATTGCTGCCGGCATAGAGCGTACCCTTCGACTTGCGCCCACCCTTAGCGGCATACTCCCATTCGGCCTCGGTAGGCAGGCGGAAGTGGCGCCTTGTCAGTTGGTTGAGGCGGGCAATAAACTCCTGGCACATGTCGTAGGTGACATATTCCACCGGCATCTTCTCCCCCCTTTGTTTCGAGCGGTTCTTGCCCATCACGGCCTCCCACAGTTCCTGTGTCACCTCGGTCTGCCCGATGTAGTAGTCGTGCAGCGTCACCTCGTGGCGCACCTCGTCGGCATCAGCCAAGGTGTCGCCAGGCAAGGCGCCCATCATAAAGGTGCCTCCCTCCACGCGGTTCATCCTGAACTCCACACCCTTCACCTTGAAGATATAGTCCCCGGCACGCTTCTGAGCAAAGGCACCTAAGGGCAGCAGCAAGCAGCACAAAATAATAAATGAAGAATGATGAGTGAAGAATGAAGAATTTACTACCGTCCTCATAACTGTGAACTATGAATTATGAACTGTGAACTATGAACTGGCCCTACTGCGCGCCAGAGCATCAGCAGCCAGCAGATGAAGTAGGTATAGACATCGACCCAGAAGGTCTGGTGGATATAGTCATGCAGCCAGGCAGGGCACAGCACGTCGGTGGGCAGGATGCAGAAGTTGACCACCAGCGACCAGAACAGTGTCCAGTCGTACCATGTGCGCTTGGGTTGCAGCCAGAAAGCCGCTGCATAGAAGGGCAGACATATAATATAGGTATGCGTCTCAGGACAGTCGCTGAACAGGATCATATAACCCGTCAGCACACCCAATGCCTGGACGCGGAAGAGCAGGTTGCCCCACCGCTTATAGCGCCAGAAGAAGAGCACGCCCAGAATGCCCAGCACCACCAGCTGCACCAGTCGGTAGTTGGGTAGCAGGAAAGGTTTCAGGCCTCGTGCGAAGAGGATGCCCACGAAGTCGGAGTCGCTATGGTGCGACGCTATCATGTCGAACATCTGCTGGTAGAGCACGAAGACATTGTCGAACGAGGTGTTGAGTGCGGGCAGCAGCAGGAAGAAGGCGCCGCACAGCGCAGCATAGCCGAAGTTGCGCCACACCTTGGGATAGCAGAACAGGATGGCCAGCTCGGCAGCGCCATAGACCTTTGTCGTTGCCGACAGCATGATGAGGAAGACCGCCCAGAAGGCTTTCCCCCGCTCTAACAGGATGAAGGCAAAGAGGTAGATATAGGCGACGATGATGTTGTGCTGGTAGCAGAACACCGTCTGCAGGATGACGGAGAGCAGAAACAGGAATATCCAGTGCTTATGCCGCTCTGTCAACGCTGGCAGCGACCTGATGGCCAATGCAAAGAGACTGTAGTTGCCCACGTTCCAGACGTAGGGTCCCAGCCACCACGGCAGGTAGAAGATGGGGGCGAAGATGACGCTGAAGACGGGTGAGTAGAGGAAGTAGATGGCATGTGCCTGTGCATACTCCATCGTGTAGGGACTCAGTCCCTCCCAGAACATCCGGGTAGAGTCCTGGTAGTCGAAATAGTTGGTGTTGCGTCCGCGCACCACTTCTAACGTCGTCGCCAACACCACCACTGCGAGTCCCAGCAGAAACACGCACGTCGGGTTCGAAAAGAACCACCTCACTCCCTTCAACTTCGAAGAAAAAAACGACAACGAATTACACGAATGACAAATCATAGACTTCAAACATCAAACTTCAAAATTCAATGTTTCCCCTATCAGGTAGCTTGGCCTGTGTTTCACCTCGTCGAAGATGCTACCCACATAGACGGCGATGATGCCCATCACCATGATCATGATGCCGGCAATGAACCACATGGACACGAAGAGCGTTGCCCAGCCGCTGACCACCTCGTCCATGACCAGCGTCTTGACGACCAGCACGATGGCACCCACGATAGCCGCCAACGTCACCAGCGTACCGAAGTAGACGATGAGCCGCAGCGACTTGGTAGAGAAGCTGACGGCGGTGCTCACAGCCAGTTCGATGCGCTTCTTCATGGAGTACGACGACTCCTTGCCGTCGGTCCTCACCGCATGGTCCACGTCGACCTTGGCCGTCTTGAAGCCCACCCATTGCGTCATCAGCGGATAGTAGCGGTGGTAGTCGCCCATCTTCGCCATGGCATCGATGACCTTGTGGCTGAAGATGGCAAACTCGGCTACCGCCTCGTCCTGGCGGGTGTCCGTCAGGAAGCCCATCAGCTTGTTGAAGACGTGCGAGCCCTGCGTCATAAAGAAGTTGTCCGGACGGTGGCGACGGGTGGCAAACACGATGTCGTAGCCTTCCTTCGCCTTCAGGTAGAGGTCGCGAATCTGCGACGGCGGGTTCTGCAGGTCACAGTCCAGCGTCACCACATAGTCGCCTTTCGCCGTGTCGTAGCCGGCATTCAGCGCACTCTGCTGTCCGAAGTTACGACTCAGGAAGACGCCTTTCACATGCTTGTCCTGTGCACAGATGTCGCGGATGATGTCGCGGCTGTTGTCAGGACTGCCGTCCTCCACCAATATAATTTCATAGCTGTCAGTCAGCTGGCTGACCGTCTCTGTAATCTGCTTCACCAGTTCACGCAACAGCGTCGGTGCCCCATAGCACGGGCTCACAACTGATAGTTCCATTTCCTCTTTATTTTGAAGTTTGATGTTTGACGTTTGAAATTGATGATTTGACTTTCATTCAACCCTCCCATACTCTCTCGTCATCATCTCATAGCACAGCTTCAGCCATACCAGCGTCACGGGCAGGGCCTTCAGGGCATAGGGCTGTACCCATTCTTTGCGGAGATAGGCGGGGAAGAGGTCGCTGGGCGACATGCTGGAGAGGATGAACACAAACACCAGCAGGGCGATGTCCCAGCCTGTACGCTTCCAGGGTGCTGCCGTGTACCAGATGCAGATGCCGATGAACGGCGTGATATAGCCGCTCGACTCGCTGCCCGTTGAGAAGAGGATGATGAACATCAGCACTGAGGCCAGGATGGTCTGCCGGAAGGGTACGTGCTTATACTGGTCGAAGCGCAGGTAGGGCAAGGCAAACAGCACCATGCCGGGCACGATGATCCACAGGTCGCTGAACTGCAGTCCCGTCACACGATGTATCATACCTATCAGCGAGATGTTCTGCATGATAGACCCCGCATTCAGCGTGTTCTTCTCAGCCAGGCTGACGTACCAGTTATAGTACTGCTCCACGATATAGTCCCAGCCGTGGAACAGCGGCATGGGTGCCACAAACATCACCGCCGCCCACAGTAGCAGGCCGCCGATGAGCCGCCCCTTGTGCTTGGAGAACAGAAAGAAGGCCAGTCCCACGATGCTGTATATCTTGACGAACGTCCCTAACATGATGAAGAACGCCGCCCAGAAGTCTTTTTCCTTCTCTATCAGGTAGTACGCCAACAGGATGGTCGCTGCCACGGCGATGTTGAACTGCTGCATAAAGAGGGCTGTCAGCATCTCGTGCGCACAGAACCATAGTATAAAGACCTGCTGGTATTTCGTGAACTGCGACCGTCGTATCGCCCAATAGAGGAAGACGGTCAACGCGATGCCCCACAGCAGCACGCCCAACCATTTGGGCACGATGGCAAAGGGCGCAAAGAGCAGCGAGAACAGCGGCCCGTAATGGTGGCAGTCGCCATACTCAGCGGGGTTGAGCATATAGATGTTCCACCCCCGCCATGCGTTCCAGAACGACCCGCGGTATATCAGGTAGTTGTTGGCGCGGTTCATCTTTGCCAGCCACATCACGATGGGCAGCAGCATCCACAGGCACCCCAGCACCCGATAGTCGCGGAAGAACGGCTTGGCCAGAAAATCTTTGATTTGTCTCATACTCGTTTGCAAAGGTAGTGCAAATCGAGCAAAACACCAAAGAAAAAAGCTTTTTCTTGTTGCAGCCCCGTGACAATTCCGCTTACGAGTGCCCTTATAAAACATAGCCGCTGCTTTCGGGCACACGGAAACGACCGTTCGGGCATGCGCGAACGGTTGTTTGGGCATACGCGAACGGTCGTTTGGGCGTACGCAAACGGTCGTTTGGGCGTACGCAAACGGTTGGGAGGACCGTCCTCGCTCCCTGCGAGGATGCTGATTAAACCCTGTGAATAAGCTGGTTGTACCCAGGAAGGACTATGCTTCCGATCAGGAAGGACAATACTTTCGAACCAGAAGAACAATGCTTTCGAACAGGAAAGACAATGCTTTTCAACCAAGAAGGCCGTGGGCGGCTTCGATGACGAGGCGGGCGATGTCGGCGGCTTCGGCGTCGGTCAGCTCGTAGAACAGCGGCAGGCGTACCAGGCAGTCGCCGTAGCGGTCGCAGTTGACCAACGGCTCGCCCTTGAACTGGTCCTTGTAGTACACGCTGGAGTGCAGGGGCAGGTAGTGGAAGGTGGTCTGCACGCCATGCTCCTTCAGCCAGGCCATGAGGCGCGTGCGGAAGTCGAGCGAGGGACATACCAGATAGTACATGTGGCCGTTGTTGGTGGCATAGTCGGGCACGTCGGGCAGTTGGATGCCGGTGTCCTCAACGTGTCCGCGCAGGGCCTGGTCGTAGATTTCCCAGATGCGCTTGCGGCGTCCCTGGATGTCGTCCAGTGCCTCCAGCTGTGCCCACAGGAAGGCGGCATTGAACTCGGAGGGCAGGAACGACGAGCCGATGTCGCACCAGCCGTATTTGTTGACCATGCCGCGGTAGAACTCGGCGCGGTTGGTGCCCTTTTCCCAAATAATCTCCGAGCGGCGGATGAAGCGCTCGTCGTTGACTGCCAGCATGCCACCCTCGCCGCTGCTGATGTTCTTGGTCTCGTGGAACGAGAAGGCTGCCAGGTGACCGATGCTGCCCAAGGGACGTCCCTTGTAGAACGAGTCGATGCTGTGGGCGGCATCCTCGACCACCAACAGGTGGTGCTGCTCGGCCAGTGCCATGATGCTGTCCATGTCGCAAGCCACGCCGGCATAGTGGACGACGGCGATGACGCGAGTGCGCTCGTTGATGAGCGGCGCAATGTTCTCTGCCGTCACGTTGGGGTTGGCGGTGCCGCTGTCGGCAAACACCACCTTGGCACCCTCGCGGAGGAAGGCGATGGCAGTCGACACGAAGGTATAGCTGGGCACGATAACCTCATCGCCGGGCTTCAGTTCGCAGAGCATGGCGCACATCTCCAGGGCATCGGTGCCTGAGGTGGCCAGCAGGCATTTCTTGAAACCATAGCGCTCCTCGAAGAAGGCGTGGCAGCGCTTGGTGAAGGTGCCGTTGCCTGACATGGTCATCGAGTGGCATACCTCGTCCATATACTTCAGCTCGCGGCCGGTACTATAGGGCTTGTTGAATGGAATCATTGAAAAAATTCTTAATTCTTAATTCTTAATTCTTAATTTCTTTATACCTTTGCGGCATGATACAGAAAGAGACAGCTTTCGAGATAGTCCGCTTCGGCATCGTAGGCGTCCTGTCGACGGCCCTGCACTACGGCATCTACTGGGTGCTGCAGCACTGGATAGAGGTGAACATTGCCTACACCACCGGCTATGTGCTCAGCTTCCTGGTGAACTACTGGCTGACGGCGCACTTCACGTTCCACACGGCGGCGTCGGTCAAGAACGGCTTCGGGTTCAGCGGCGCCCATCTGGTGAACTACCTGTTGCACATCGTGCTGCTGAACATCTTCCTCTGGCTGGGACTGAGCAACGAGGTGGCGCCGCTCTGTGTCTTTGCCATTGCCATCCCCGTCAACTTCATCCTTGTCCGCTTCGTCTTCAAGCACAGCTGAGCGACGTTCAATGGTCAATGTTCAATGTTCAATATTCAATGTTTTCCGCTATCTTTGCGGCAATCTCCTTGAACTCCTCCTCGCTGAGCTTCAGCTTCTCACGACGGAAGTCGGCGTCGGCCTCGCTCTGCATGGGGATGAGGTGGATGTGGGCGTGAGCCACCTCCAGACCCAGCACCACCTGGGCAACCTTCTTGCAGGGGAAGGCCTGCTTGATGGCCTTGGCCACGCGCTTGGCAAACTGCTGGTAGCGTGCCAGCTCGTCGTCCTCCATGTCGAAGAAGTAGTCTACCTCGCGGCGAGGGATGACAAGGGTGTGACCCTTTACCAGCGGATTGATGTCGAGGAATGCGTAGAACTCGTCGTTCTCGGCGCACTTATAGCTGGGAATCTCCCCAGCGGCAATCTTTGCAAAAATATCCATGGTCAAATGAAATGAAAGAAATGAAATGAATGAAAGGAATGAGGATTACGCTATCGAAATGTTGTCGATGCGCAGCTTGACGACGCCACGGGGAATCGTGATTTCTGCCTCGTCGCCCACCTTCTTGCCTAACAGGCCCTGGGCGATGGGTGTCTTGATGCTGATCTTGCCAGCACGCAGGTCGGCCTCGTTCTCGCTGACGATGGTGTATGTCATCTTCGCATTGGTGGTCAGGTTGGTCATCTCCACCTTCGTCAGAATCTGTACCGACTCGGTGCTCAGGCGCGACGTGTCCACCACCTTAGCCTCAGCGATGGTCGTCTTCAGCCGGTTGATCTTATCCTCCAGGTGTGCCTGAGCCTCCTTGGCGGCATCATACTCACTATTCTCACTCAGGTCGCCCTTCTCGCGAGCCTCGGCAATGGCTGCCGATGCTTTCGGGCGCTCCACGGCCTCCAGGCGGTGGAGTTCGGCTATGAGCTTGTCATAGCCCTCTTGTGACATATAAGCCATATTTATTTACTATTTTATGATTTTACTGTTATCAAGTTATCGGTTTCAGATACAAAAAAGAAAAGGGTCCCGACTCGTCGTTATGTCGGGAATCCCAATTTCTTAGCTATGTCTTTATCCGTCTGCAAAGGTAAGGAGAAAAATACAATCAGCCAAATTTTCAGCCACAAATCTTTTGTGGAATGAAATAAAAGATGTATCTTTGTCGGCGACAATGCTACAAACGCTAAAGGATGAGTTGTAATATGGAACAGTATCAGTATCATATTTTTGCGCCCTACAGGGTGTGTCCGCTGGGAGCACATGTGGATCACCAGCATGGTCTGGTGACGGGATTTGCCATCGACAAAGGTGTCGACCTGTGGTTTAATGTACGCGAGGATGGCATGGTGAATCTCAAGTCGCTGACTTTCGAGGGCGATGTGAATTTCGAGATTGCCAAACCCTCGCAGGTTCGTGAGCACCATTGGGGCGACTATGCCCGCGGTGCCAAGTATGCACTGCGCAAGCGCTTTGAGCTGACAAAGGGCATCGATGGCGTCATCCAGGGCAGTCTGCCCGTGGGCGGCCTGTCGTCGTCGGCAGCCGTGCTGATAGCCTACGTCATGGCTTTCGCCAAGGCCAACGACATCACGCTGCAGCCCTTCGAGGTGGTGAAGATAGCCTCAGAGGCAGAGCGCGAATATATCGGACTGAACAATGGTCTGCTCGATCAGGCGTGCATCGCGCTGGGACGCAAGGACGGACTGCTGTTCCTGGACTGCGACAGCAACGACTGGCGCATCATCAAGCGCAATCCGGATATGCCGGAGTTCGAGATTGGCATCTTCTTCTCAGGACTGACGCGTTCGCTGGTCAACTCCGACTACAACCTGCGCGTCTATGAGTGCAAGACGGCAGCGTGGAACATGCTGGCCTATACCGAGCAGCCGCTGAAGACCTTCGACAAGACTTTCTTGCGCGATATTCCCAAGGCCACCTTCGAGAAGACGCGCATCGCCATGCCGGCCCGCTTTGCACGTCGGGCAGAGCACTTCTATTCGGAGTATCGCCGGGTGCGCCAAGGTGTTACGGCATGGGAGACGGGCAACATGAAGCTCTTCGGCAAGCTGTCGTTCGACTCCTGCGAGTCCAGCATTCACAACTACGAGTGTGGCTCGCCCGAGCTCATTGCCATCTACGAAATCATGCGCTCACTGCCCGGCGTCTATGGCGGCCGCTTCTCGGGAGCCGGCTTCAAGGGTGCCTGCATCGCACTCGTTGCCCCTGCCTACAAGGCCGACATCGGGAAAGCCCTGACGGAGCGTTACCTGGAGCAGTTCCCCGAGTACGAGAAGACCTTCCAGGTGTTCTGGGTCAAGCCCGACGACGGTGCGCGATTTGTGTGACAAGGAATAAAAACATCGTAAAAGAATAAAAACGTGAAGAATATTGTTATTGCAGCAGGATATGCCACGCGACTGGGTGAGCTGACCAAGAACTTCCCCAAGCCGTTGCTGAAAATAGGCGAGAACACCATCTTGGGACGTATGCTCGACGACATCGACCGCATCCCAGAGGTTGACGAGCATATCATCATCACCAACCACAAGTTTGCACAGATCTTCGAGGACTGGGCCCTGGAACAGAACTACGAGAAGCCCATCACCATCGTCGACGACGGCACAGAGACCAACGACACCCGACTGGGGGCCGTCTGCGACCTGCTCTTTGCCATGAAACAGTTGGACATCGATGACGACTTGCTGGTGGTAGCGGCCGACAACCTACTCTTCTTCTCGTTTGGCGAATTTGTCGATTTTGCCAGACAGAAGGGCACCTCCTGCATCATGTGCCACGAGCAGCCCAGCATCGAAAAGCTCCAGCGCACAGGTGTGGTGGAACTCGACGAGAACAACCGCGTCCTCGGCATGGAGGAGAAACCCCAGGTGCCCAAGAGTCACTGGGCCGTACCTCCATTCTACATCTACCTCCAGAAGGACCTCGACCTCGTGCGCCACTCCGTCGAGAACGGCTGCGGCAAGGATGCTCCGGGCAACCTGGCTCACTACATGGTCGACCACACCACCATGCACGCCTGGCCGATGTCTGCCGGACGCTTCGACATTGGCTCCCTCGACACCTACTACGAGGCCGTGGAGAAGTACGGATGATTAATTTGAAGTTTGGTGTTTGAAGTTTGATGTTTGAAATTTATGATATGTTTATCCGTTTAATACGTTGTTAAGAGACTATGCAAAACATTGATTTAAATAATAAAGTGATTCTGGTTACCGGTGCTGCGGGCTTCATCGGCAGCAATCTGGTGCTGAGACTGTTCAAGGACCTCAAGGCTGCTACCATCGTCGGGTTGGACAATATGAACAACTACTACGACCCCAGCCTGAAGGAGTATCGACTGAAGGTGATAGAACAAGCCAAGCCTGCGACTGTCACCTACAGCTTCGTGAAGGGCGACCTGGCCGACAAGGCTTTGATCGACCGTCTCTTCACAGAGTATAAGTTCCATGTGGTGGTGAACCTTGCTGCCCAGGCTGGCGTGCGCTACAGCATCGAGAACCCCGATGCCTATATCCAGTCGAACATGATTGGTTTCTACAACATCCTCGAGGCTTGTCGCCACAACCCCGTGGAGCATCTGGTGTACGCCTCGTCGTCGAGCGTCTACGGCGGCAACAAGAAGGTGCCCTTCTCTACTGACGACCGCGTAGACAACCCCGTGTCGCTCTACGCCGCCACCAAGAAGAGCAACGAACTCTTCGCCCACTGCTACTCCAAGCTCTACGACATCCCCACCACGGGGCTGCGCTTCTTCACCGTCTATGGTCCTGCCGGGCGTCCTGACATGGCCTACTTCGGATTCACCAACAAACTACTGAAGGGCGACACCATCCAGATATACAACTACGGCAACTGCCGACGCGACTTCACCTACGTCGACGACATCGTCGAGGGCATCGTCCGCGTCATGCAGGGCGCCCCGGAGCGCAAGAAGGGCGACGACGGACTGCCCGTTCCACCCTATGCCGTATATAACATCGGTGGCGGGCAGCCCGAAAACCTGCTCGACTTCGTGCAGATTCTCCAGGAAGAGTTGGTGTCTTCTGGGGTTTTGCCCCAGAATTACGACTTCGAGGCCCACAAGCAGCTGGTGCCCATGCAGCCGGGCGACGTGCCGACCACATACGCCGATGCTGCTGCACTGGAACGTGACTTCGGATTCACCCCGAAGATTACCCTCCGCGAGGGATTAAGAGCATTCGCGAAATGGTATAAAGAGTATTACGGCTAAAGAAAATAGGATTATGGCAAAATTAGTCATCAACTCGTACGACGAGTTTGCGGCCCATCTGGGTCAGGAGTTAGGAACATCAGAGTGGCTGCAGGTAGACCAGGAGCGCATCAACCTCTTTGCCGACGCCACCCTCGACCACCAATGGATTCACGTCGACCCTGAGCGCGCCAAGGCGGAGAGCCCCTATCACTCCACCATCGCCCACGGCTACCTCACGCTCAGCCTGCTACCCTACCTGTGGGACCAGATCATCCAGGTCAACAACATCAAGATGCTGGTGAACTACGGCATGAACGACATGCGCTTCGGCCAGCCCGTCATTACCGGCAGCCGTGTGCGCCTCGTCACCAAGCTGCACAGCATCCAGAACCTGCGCGGCATCTGCAAGACGGAAATCAAGTTCGTTATCGAAATCGAGGGCCAGCGCAAGCCAGCCCTCGAGGGCATCGCCGCCTTCCTCTACTACTTCCAGTAGACACCCATTCACTTTTATCTTTGAATCTGTCCGCCAAAGACAGATTCAAAGATGAAAGTGAATAGAGATTAATTTGCTGCCGTAAGTCCATGGCAATTTCCTGTTTAGGGACAAATCGTGATTGTGGGAAAAGAAAAAACTTTGAAGAAAACTATTTCAACAATACTCCTTACATCTTGTCGGTTTACTTTGCAAAAGCCTTGTATTTGTTGTAGACTATTACTTTAAAACCAATCAATAATATTACTAACAGTGATGAAAAAGAAAATTAAAAAGGTTCTTCTGCAATTTAGTTGAAGAGTACATGCTCCAGTACAAGTTTTCTTTTT
>CAMHJQ010000044.1 GCA_946185485.1 uncultured Prevotellaceae bacterium
ATTGGTAACGAGGAGGATGCAGAGCTCTGCCTTGGTTTCAAGCCCGATGCTGACGTTGAGGGTGGCCAGACCGATGCTGCCGGCTACGAGGGCATCTTCAAGCAGATGATGCAGGAGTTCGGCTTCAAGTATGTCGTCTCTACGCTGCGTGAGAGCTATAGCGCTACGTTCAACGGTTGGAAGGCCCTGATCTACGACGGCAAGGAGTTCTATCAGTCGAAGCGTTACGAAATCAATCCTATCATCGACCGCGTAGGTGGTGGCGACTCGTTCTCGGGTGGTCTGATTCACGGTCTGCTGACCAAGCCGACTCAGGGCGAGGCCCTCGAGTTTGCCGTGGCTGCTTCTGCCCTGAAGCACACCATCAATGGTGACTTCAACTTGGTTGGTGTTGACGAGGTAGAGAGCTTGGCTGGTGGTAATGCTAATGGTCGCGTACAACGCTAAAGCTAATTGATAATTGAAAATTGATAATTGACAATTATGGCAAAATTTGATAAGTTTCAGGTGATGGCAAAGATTGCCGAGGCACCTATGGTTCCTGTTTTCTACAACAAGGACGTTGAAGTTTGTAAGAACGTCATCAAGGCTTGCTACGAGGGTGGCGTTCGTGCCTTCGAGTTTACCAATCGCGGAGACTTTGCTCACGAGGTGTTCGGCGAGCTGTCAAAGTGGGTTAACAAGGAGTGCCCCGAGCTGGCTCTCGGTATCGGTTCTGTCGTTGACGCTCCCACCGCATCGCTGTATATCCAGCTGGGGGCCAACTTCGTCGTTGGACCGCTGTTCAACCCCGACATCGCCGTTGTCTGCAACCGCCGTTGCGTGACCTACTGTCCCGGATGCCTCACACCGTCCGAGATTGGCAAGGCACAGGAGGTAGGCTGCGACTTCACGAAGGTGTTCCCCGGCGACGTTGTAGGTCCGAACCTCATCAAGGGTCTGATGGCTCCCATGCCTTGGTCGAAGATCATGGTGACGGGTGGCGTTGCTCCCGAGGAGGAGAACCTGACGAAGTGGTTCAAGGCTGGTGTCTTCTGCGTCGGCATGGGTTCGAAGCTGTTCCCCAGCGACAAGGTAAAGGCCGGCGACTGGCAGTATGTCACCGACAAGTGCAAGGAGGCACTCGGCTACTGTGCTAAGGCTCGCGCTTAAGACGATCCTGACCATACTCATCATCTCAGCTTGTTCATCGCCAGATAGGCAGGCGGTGGACAAGCTGAATGCTATATCCTATGCCTATCACTACCGCAATCTTGATTCCGTTCAGTACTATGCTGCGGCAGCCAACGGTTCTGCCGAGGCCCTGAACAACCTGGCTTTTGCAGCCATCGCACACATGGAATACCAGCGCGCTGACTCGTTGCTCGCTGCTATTCCCGAACTCACTGACAACCAGCTGGAACTCCTCGTCTGCTATGTGCAGCAGATGCGTCTTTGCCAGCGCCGTTCACGCAACAAGGAATTCCACGACTTCCGCGAACATGCCCTGAACAGCATGCTCCGCATTGACGAGGAGCGCAACCAGTTGTTGCCTCATCAGCAGCAGCGTCTGCGCTATGCCGAGTCGGAGTTTGCCATTGTCAACTCCACCTATTATTATTATGTAGGCTTGGAACGCCAGTCCATCGAGGCCCTCCAAGCCATCGACCCCAACGAGGTACGACGCGATACGGCACAGTACCTGAACTACCTCTATAACATCGGTGCCGGCGGCATCATCACCGACGGCACTCCTGAGGAGATTTACGACGAGGAGATGGACTACCTGGGTCGTTGTCTGTCAGTCGCCCTGCGGTTCCACTATCCCTATTTCGAGGCACAGGCCAAGGAGGCCATTGCTGAGCATACCGGCGACACGCTGTTGGCAGCAGAGGCTCTCGACATCTTTAGCGACTATGGCGACATCTACCAGATAGCCGGAGCCCACCGCACACTGGCATCGTGCTACCATGCTATGGGCTACGACGAGGTAGCGCTGCAACACCTGCATTTAGCATTGGCTGACACGGCCATCTATCAGGCCCCCGACCTCGTTGCCAGCATCCGCGAACAGCTCAGCGTAGTCTATGCTGCCCTGAACGACAAGCCCGCCAGCGATCACAACCGCAACCTCTACCTGGACGTACAGGAGCAGACCCGCCAGGACCGAGAGCTGGAAGCCCGTGCCGCACAGTATGACAAGTCGTCGATGCAACTCAACTGGATGCTCCTGGCCGTGCTGGCAGCTATCCTCATGCTGGTGTTCCTGCTGTGGCTCTTCAATCGTCAGAACCGTCTCCAGCAGGATGACCACCGGCTGGACGACGTGCTGGAGCAGAAAACCGACGAGTTGCGCTGCCGCCACCTGAGCGTCGAGAAGTCAGAGCGCCGACATCTGGAGCAGCGTGCCAAGATTTCGCTGGTCAACAGCATCACGCCTTTCATCGACCGCATCCTCCATGAGGTGAAATACTTAGACCATTCAGAAGATACAGCATATAACGAACGCCTCAATTATATCCGCGAACTGACGGACATGATCAATGCGCAGAACAACTTGCTGACCCAGTGGATTCAGCTGCGTCAGGGCGAACTCAGCCTCCACATCGAGAGTTTCCCGCTGCAACCCCTGTTTGACATCATTGCCCGCGGGCAGAAAGCTTTCGCTATGCAGGGCATCACACTACAGGTCACGTCTACCGAGGCCGTTGTCAAGGCCGACCGCGTGCTGACGCTATTCATGCTGAACACGCTGGCCGACAATGCCCGCAAGTTCACCCCACAAGGAGGGAAGGTCAGCGTGTCTGCCTCTGAGGCAGACACCTATATAGAAATAGCTGTCGAGGACACGGGGCAGGGTATGAGCGAGAAACAGCTGGCCCACCTCTTCGACACCAAGACTATCAAGGACTCCGCTCATGGCTCGTCGCATGGCTTCGGACTCATGAACTGTCGGGGCATCATCGAGAAATACCGCAAGACGAGCCAGATCTTTAGCGTATGCAAGATAGCGGCAGAAAGCCAGGAGGGTAGGGGGTCGCGCCTCTTCTTCCGCCTGCCCAAGGGCATCCGCCGCATCATCCTGCTCTTAGCCATGCTCTCGCCGCTCACCTCTGACCTCTCACCACTACACGCCCAAGACTACATGAGCCAGGCTCACATCTATGCCGACTCGGCCTACTTCTGCAACATCAATGGCGACTATCAGCGCACCCTGCTGTTTGCCGATTCCTGCCGGGCGTGCCTGAATGCCGTCTACCGTCAACAGCGCCCCCAGGGACAGCTGCTAATGATGCGTGAGGGTGACACGTCGCAGACACCACCCGAAATCCAGTGGTACCACGACAGCATCAATGTCAACTACCAGATTGTCCTCGACATCCGCAACGAGAGTGCCGTGGCAGCCCTGGCGCTGCACGAGTGGCAACTCTATGCCTACAATAATAAGGTGTATACCCAGCTGTTCAAGGAACTGTCTGCCGACAACACGCTGGCAGACTACTGTCGCATGATGCAGCAGTCGCAGGTCAACAAGCGCATTGCTATGATTGTACTTATCCTGCTATTGCTGGCCATCGTGCCCGCCTATTACATGCTCTACTACCGCCACCGGCTCTACGCCCGCCACCGTCGCGAACGCCAGCAGTTAGCCGACATCGAGATGACTGATGACGAATTGCGGCGCACGGAACTCGAGGAAAACAAACTGCATGTGGTGAACAACGTCCTTGACAACTGCCTCTCCACGCTGAAGCACGAGACGATGTACTATCCCTCGCGCATCCGGCAGCTCGTTGACAGCGGCGACATTGCATCGCTCGACGAGGTGACACGCTACTACCGCGAACTCTACGGCATCCTGAGCGAACAGGCCATGCGCCAGTTGGAACAGGTCAAACTGCACGTCCACCGTACCGAGTACTACGGCCATGACGTGCTGGGCGACGACAACATGCTGCGCTTCCTCACCGACATCCTCAACCCCAGCCAGGTAGACGTCCAGCAGAAGAACGACCACTACCTGGTGTTTACCATGCAATGCCCAAACGCCCCATCGGACATCGACTACCTGTGCTGCCGTCAGATCCTGCGCGACATCGGCGAGACTACCCACCGCCGGGGCTGCGGCATCACCGCTAATGGCACTAGCGTCACCGTGACCCTTCCCGCTGCCACTCATAAATAGTAAAATTGTCAAATCGTAAAATACAAATAGCCTGATGGATAAGTTTAAACTGATTATTGTCGAGGACGTGCCCCTCGAACTCAAAGGCACCGAAGGCATTATCCGTAACGAGATACCCGAAGCCGAAGTCATCGGTACTGCCGACAACGAAGCCTCTTACTGGAAGCTCATCAAGCAACAGCAGCCCGACCTGGTGCTGCTCGATCTGGGACTGGGCGGCTCCACCACCGTCGGCGTTGAGATATGCCGCCAGACCAAGGAGATGTATAAGCAGGTCAAGATACTCATCTTTACCGGCGAGATACTCAACGAGAAGCTGTGGGTCGACGTCCTCGATGCAGGTGCCGACGGCATCATACTCAAGAGCGGTGAACTGCTGACGCGCCGTGACGTCATGGCGGTGATGGAGGGTAAGCAGCTGGTGTTCAACGAACCTATCCTGCAGAAAATCGTCGAGCGCTTCAAGCGTGTCGTCTCGTCACAGTTGTCACGCCAGGAGGCACTCATCGACTACGAGATAGACGAATACGACGAGCGTTTCCTGCGCCATCTGGCACTGGGCTATACCAAGGAGCAGATTACGAACCTCCGGGGTATGCCCTTCGGTGTCAAGAGCTTGGAGAAGCGCCAGAACGAGCTTGTCAAGAAGCTGTTCCCAACGGGCGAGAGTGTCAACGCCACGCGACTGGTTGTACGTGCCATCGAGCTGGGCATCATCGACATCGACAACCTCATGCCCGACGCGGAATAAGAACACCACTGATTACACAGATTTCACAGATAATTCAGACAGGACAGATTACTCAGACAGAACAGATAGATGAAAAGGTCGCTACCCTATATTGCGCTGACGCTGGCTGTCGGCGAGCTGCTGCTGGTGATGGGCTCGTGGATTCTTAGTGCCGCCCTGCCCATGAGCGGCATACGGTCCATGCTCTCCGGCGAGGGCATCCGCTTCTTCTTAGGACACTTTGCCGACCTGCTGGCAACGCCCCTGCTGGTATGGCTGCTGTTGCTGGCCATGGCCTATGGCGTCGTGCTGCGCAGCGGCGTCATCAGCGGGGCGCGCTCATTTCGTTCCAGTCGTGCACGTCTCATCGCGTTGCTTTTTGCAGCAGCCTATCTGGCCGTGGTGCTGTTGATGGCGCTGGTACCTCATGCCGTGCTGCTCTCTGCCAGCGGCACGCTGTGGCCTTCGCCCTTCTCAGCCAGCCTCGTCCCCCTGACAGCCTTCGGACTGGCAATGGTAGCTGCCGTCTATGGCATTGTGGCAGGCACCATCACGTCGCTCGCCGACATCTATGAATCGCTTGTCGACGGTCTCCGCCGTGCCGCCGCCCTGCTGCCTATCTGCCTCCTGCTCGTCCTTATTTGCGAGTCGCTTCGCTTCATCATCCCCTGAGTTTTTTCGCCTCGGGAACAGCCATAGCCCGGTCGGAGCAAGAATATTTCCTGCTCCGAGAAAAGAATTTTCCCGCCCGTAGTATCAAATGGCTCTTCTCGGAGGGCTTTTAGATGATTTAACACAAAATCGCGGAAAGATAAACGTTTCTGCCATTTTTTTTGTACCTTTGCAGCCGATTTGGTGATGTGCCGGCGGTGCCGCTGGTGCATAAAAGGGAATCAGGTGCAAGTCCTGAGCAGTGCCCGCTACTGTCATCTCCATTATGGGAAGTCCAAGAGAACCACTGAGCAATCGGGAAGGAGGACTTTTCGGAGAGAGCCAGGAAACCTGCCAACGTCAAGTGCAAGAAGCGAAAGCCCCGGGAACAGGGCCGAGCGGACAAAGTTACAAAAGGATTTTTTTTGACGAGATTTATGATGAAGAAAACATGTGTTCTGTGTTTTTTTATGTTGAGTGTGAACGCTGCCTTTTCACAGATACACAAAATGGAGCGGCGTGACACCGTGGCTCGCACCTATAACCTGAACCCTGTGGTAGTGACGGGTTCCGGCCATCACCAGCGTCTGAAGAGCACGGCAACACCTGTACACGTCTTATCCAGTCAGGAAATCCGTGAACAAGGCATCACGACGTTCGACGGTGCCCTGACGCGGATGCTGCCACAGGTGTCGATGGCCCCCAACAGCATGGGTTCGCAACTGCGGCTGAACGGACTGGGCAACAAGTATATCCTCATACTGGTGAACGGTCAGAAACTCTCGGGCGACATCTCGAACAATGTGGATTTGAACCGCATCAACATGTCGCGTGTGAAACGCATCGAGGTGCTCGATGGGGCCGCGTCGTCGCTCTATGGCAGCGATGCCATTGCCGGCGTCATCAACATCATTACCGACCAACCTACAACGTCGCTACTCAGCGTCACCAACGCGACCAAGGTCAGTGGGCATGGTGTGCTGACGGAAAGTGCTAACCTGGACGTCTACAAAAACGGCTTCGGTTCTTACACGTCGTTTACCCATGACCGTGCCGACAGCTACCGCAACAACGATCTGGAATACGTGAAGGGCTCTGACACGGAAACGCAGCCATCGGTGGCTCCCTTGTTTACAGGCTATCGGGCCAACCTCCTCGAACAGAAATTCACCTTTGCACCCAATCAGCAACTGGCATTGAATGCGGGGTTGGACTATTCGTACAAAATTACTGACCGCCCCAATACCAATGCTGACATCACGGGCGGCACCGACTACGAGATGCGCTACAAGGGCCTGCGCTGGAACGTTGGCGGCATCTATAAGTTTACGCAGAGGAACTCCCTGCAGGCCGACTTCACGGTAGACCGTTTCCGCTATGGCAAGGAATACGACGTAGCGACTAAAGACTATGCCGTTGGCGACTACGTGCAGTCGAAAAAACAGCGCACAACGGAAGGACAGGCGAAAGCCATTCTCGGTCTGACGAAGAACTCGACAACCATCCTCGGAGCCGATTGGCGACAAGATTACATGAATGCCACCAGCGGCAACATCGACCAGCATGTCTGGACGCTGGCTGCCTACGCCCAGCATGAGGCGAAAGCCCGTGTAGGGCAAGGCTTTGCTACGGCAACGCTGGGACTTCGACTGAACCGTCACGAGACCTTCGGCACCCATCTGACACCCAAAGCCACGCTGATGTATGCGCCAGGTAACTTCCGCTTCCGCGCCACTTACTCAGCCGGCTTCCGTGCCCCGGGACTCGACGAACTCTACTACCACTACTTCTCGGTGAATCGCGGCAAGGCGCAAATCAGTTTCGGCAACAAAGACCTGAAACCCGAGAAGAGCAACTATGTGGCGCTGAATGCCGAATATCGCAGCCAGCTGGTGGCCGTCAGCGTGACCGGTTATGTGAACCTCATCAGCGACATGGTGGTGAAGCAGAACATAGAGGTCGACGATGCCACGCGCCAGAAGTTGCTGGACGAGTTTCCTGAGATGACCCAGGAGCAGGCTGACAAAATGGTGAGCTATGCTCGCTACACGAATAGCGACAAGGGCGATGTGAAAGGCCTGCTGCTGAATGTCTCGGCTAATGTCTTCCAGGGCTTCAACCTCTCCGCCAACTACGCCTATACATACGCTCGCACCAAGAGTGGTGACGAGTGGACGGTGCTCGACCGCAGCATCCGCCATACGGCTACCATTGCTGCCAATTATCACCACTCGTGGGGCTGCTACAGACTGAACGTCAATCTGAACGGGCGGTTGCAATCGAAAACCTATTATACGGGAAGCTACGAAGACGCGCCTGGTTTCGGATTGTGGAACATCAACACTACCCACACCTTCGACGTGGCGAAATGGGCCTGCCTGGAGCCAAGCATTGGTGTGGACAATATCTTTGACCGCGTCGACCGTCGTGTCGACTCTTCTATTCGCAAGTATGCCTTGTATTCGCCTGGACGAATGCTGGTCGTGGGATTAAAGGTTCAGTTGAAGTAATATGAATCCGGCATTATCTGACCAAGATTCTCGCTTTGAGCGGGATGCGTTGCAGTCAAAGTGCACCGCCGCATTTCTCATAGCAGCCCCGACGAGCGGCTCCGGCAAGACGACCATTGCCCGGGGGCTGATGGCGCTGCTCGTTTCGAAAGGCTACCGGGTACAGCCGTTCAAGTGCGGCCCGGATTATATCGACACCAAGTTCCACGAGGCTGTTTGCGGACGGCCCAGTGTCAACCTCGACACCTTCATGGCTCCCCCCGAGCATGTCCGCGAGCTGTTTGCCCGTTATGGAGGCGATGCCGACGTCTGCGTCGCGGAGGGCATGATGGGACTCTTCGACGGCTATGACCGCGAACGAGGCTCATCATACGAGATAGCCCGCGTGCTGGACATTCCCGTGGTATTGGTGGTCGATGCCAAGTCGGCAGCCTATTCCATGGCGGCACTACTCTCTGGTTTCATCCATTTTAGGGAGGATGTTAGTTTAGCTGGTGTCATCTTTAACAAGGTCGGCTCGCAGAAGCATTTTGCCATGCTCCAGCAGGTTTGCAACGACTTGGGTGTCGAATGCCTGGGCTACCTGCCAAAACAAAGGGAGTTGGAACAAGGCTCGCGCTATCTCGGACTGGACTTCTCCGTGACAGCCGAGAAGGAGAAAATAGCCCAACTGATGGAAGAGCACATCGCATGGCAAAGGCTGTTATGACGCCATAGAAAAGAACCTACCATCGCGTTGCCATTGAAGACGCGTGGTCTTGATTACGCCTCGCCACTTGGTCCGCATCGTCTATTACAAGTAGAATCACAGCCGCTGATCAAGAAAGCATCGTTAAAATTTGGTCTTTTCGTTTTTTTTACCTAATTTTGCCACAAAATCTACAATCGTATATATTTTATTAACAACCGACAAAAACTTAATGATTATGAAAAGACTATTTTTTGCATTGATGATGCTGAGTTGCTTCAGTCTGGGAGCCAACGCCCAGAGTTGGCTTAAGAAGCTAGGGAACAAAGTTGTTGATGCCGGTAAGAACGCCGTAGAGCGCAAGGTGGAAGACAAGGTGGACCGCGAGACCAGCGATGCTATGGATCATGTGCTCGACGGCAAGAAAACGGGCAAGACTTCCGATACCGACGCTATTGAAGCTGTAGATGATACGCCTGATGCAGTAGGTCAGAACCAGAAGAGCGATTTCAAGCGTGGCAGTGTGATTCTGTTTGAGGATGACTTTGCCAACGAACAGATGGGTGAATTCCCGTCTAAATGGGATATCAGTGACGGTAGTCTGGAGGTGGCCTCCGTCAACGGCAAGAAGTATGCGCACAGCAATTCTTCAGGAACTACTGTATTCTCTCCTCTGATGCAGAATATGAAGTCTTACCTGCCTGATGTCTTCACCCTCGAGTGGGATGAGTTTATGTGCAAGCCTGGTGATATAGACCAGATGGCATGGCATATTTATTTCTATCAGGGTGACGATGAACTTGGCAATATCTATAAAATGTTCCGCCCGGGTAATCCGGATGTTTACGGTAACTATTCGTTTAAGAAGGGTGGCGGTGCTTCAGGTGAGGTGACCGGCGATTTGAACTGGGGCGATCTGGAGAAGTGTGTTAAGCTTGGACAGTGGAACCATTTCGCTATCTCGTTCAACAAGCGTGCCTTCAAATACTATATCAATGGACAGCGTGTCATCAATCTGCCTAATGTAGCAGCTCCCAGTCGTTTCGAATTCCATGTGCAGGATGGATATCCGTATCGTGGCATTGGTCATGTGATTCTCGCCAAGGGTGGTGTCGAACTCTACCAGCGTCAGACCACAGACCTCTCGGCTGTTGAGAAGGCTATTGCCGAGACGGGTAAGTTCGTCACCAATAACATCCTCTTCGAGACGGGTAAGGCTACGCTGAAGCCAGAGTCGATGGCTGAGATTCAGAAGGTGGCCGACTATATGAAGAAGAACCCGAATGCCCGCTTCGAGGTTCAGGGCCATACCGACAACCAGGGCTCCGATGCAATTAACGATCCCCTCTCACAGCAGCGTGCCGAGGCAGTGGTCAAGGCCCTCGAAGGTCTCGGCTGCGATCCCTTCAACATGCGTGCTGTTGGTAAAGGCTCTCACGAGCCCGTCGCCCCCAACACCACCGACGAAGGCCGCGCCAAGAACCGCCGCGTTGAATTCATCAAGAAATAGACAGCTGAAATCGGCGGTATAAAACAAATACGCTTCGCGTGGTTTTACAAAACGGCGCGAAGCGTATCTTTTTATTTTGTGTTTGTTATCTGACCTGTAATACCACTAACGACTTGGCGGGCAATTTGATGCTGAGGACACCCTTCTTCAGTTTGGCCTCCTTGAAGTCCTTGGGTGCTACACGCGAGGGATGCTCGAAGTCGTTGTAGTCAGTCACGTTGCCTGACGTCAGGATGCGTCCGCCGACCGTCTTGCCCTGGAAGCCATCCAAGGTGATGTCTATCGTCTGGTCTTTATCCAGCGACACGTTGGTCAGGGAGATGACAATCGAACCGTCCTGAGTCTTGGCGGCAGAGGCAGAGACCAAGGGCAGGGGGCGCGTGCCAGCATTGCGGCCCGTAGCCTTGTCGGGGAAGTAGGCCTTGGCCACCTGCATGGTCTCGCTCTGCAGGTCGAGTGGGAGGTAGGTGGCTTCCTGGAACGGTGTATACATCTGGAACACATGGTAGGTGGGCGTCAACACCATGTGGCCCGTGCCCTTCTGATCGGTGAGAATCATCGACTGCAGCACGTTGACAATCTGCGCGATGTTGGCCATCTTCACGCGGTCGGTATGGCGGTGAAACACGTTCAGCGAAAGGGCGGCCACGAAGGCGTCGCGCAGGGCGTTCTGCTGATAGAGGTGTCCCTTGATGGTGCCCGGCTCCTCGTCCCACCACGTGCCCCACTCATCCACCAGCAGGTCAATCTGCTTCTTGGGGTCTTTCTGGTCCATGATGGCCTTGTGCTTCTGGATGACCTCGTCAATCTCCAGACACTTGGCCAGCGCCCAGTAGTACTGGTTGTTGTCAAACTGCGTGGCAGAGCCCTTGGAACCCTCCCATCCTGCGCAGGTGTAGTAGTGCAGCGACACGCCGTCCATCCGGTTGCCGATACGGTCCATCAGCACACGTGTCCAGTCGTACTCGTAGTCAGAGGCTCCCGAGGCAATCTTGTATAGCTTGTTGCCGTCGTAGTTACGGCAGTACACGGAGTAGCGGCGGTAGAGGTCGGAGTAATATTCCGGGCGCATGTTGCCGCCACAGCCCCACGACTCGTTGCCCACACCCAGGTACTTCACCTTCCACGGTTTTTCGCGGCCGTTCTCCTTGCGCAACTTGGCCATGGGAGTGCCCTCCTCGGACGTCATGTACTCCACCCATTTGGCCAGCTCCTCGACGGTGCCGGAGCCCACGTTGCCGCTGATGTAGGGTTCGCAGCCCAGCATCTCGCATAGGTTCAGGAACTCATGCGTGCCAAACGAGTTGTCCTCGATGGTGCCGCCCCAGTTGTTGTTCTTCATCGATGGACGCTGACTGCGGGGTCCGATGCCGTCGCGCCAGTGGTACTCGTCGGCGAAGCATCCGCCCGGCCAGCGCAGCACGGGCACCTGCAGGGCTTTCAGCGCCTCGAAGACGTCCTTGCGGTAGCCGTTGATGTTGGGGATGGGGGAGTCCTCGCCCACCCATAGGCCGCCATAGATGCACGACCCGAGGTGTTCGGCAAACTGGCCGTAGATTTCCTTGTTGATTTTCGACTGGCCTTGGTCAACGTGGATGGTAGCCGAAAGGCGTTGCGCTTGTGCCGTGGTCATAACAGACAGCGACAGCACGACAATGATAGTAGTAAGTAATCGTTTCATATTGTTTTAAGTAAATAGGTTATAGTTTTCCTAATAGTTGTTTGGCGACCGTTACCGCCGAGTTGGCATTGTCGCTGTAGCCGTCAGCACCTATCTCGTCGGCAAAGCCCTGGGTGACGGGGGCGCCTCCCACCATCACCTTCACCTGCTGGCGGATGCCTGCTGCCTCCAGAGCATCGATGACCTCCTTCATGTAGCCCATCGTCGTGGTCAGCAGGGCCGACATGCACAGGATGTCGGGCTGGTTCTCCTTGACGGCCTTGATGAATGCCTCGGCAGACACGTCGATGCCGATGTTGACCACCTCGAATCCGCAGCCCTCGAGCATAGAGGCAACGAGGTTCTTGCCGATGTCGTGCAGGTCGCCCTTGACGGTTCCGATGACCACTTTGCCCAACGACGAACTGGTGGTGCCGGCCATCATGGGCTTCAGCAGTTCCAAAGCCGACTTCATGGCACGGCCTGCCATCAGCAGCTGGGGCACGAAGGCCTTGCCGTCCTGAAAGCGCTGGCCGACCTCACTCATGGCCCGTATCATCTGTCCGTTGATGAGGTCGGCGGGTTGTGCCCCCTCGGCAATGGCAGTCTTTGTCGCTTCTGCTGCCTCGTCGCTCTTGCCGTTGACGATGGCCAGGAAGAGACGCTCAGCCGGCTTGTTTTTTTGCAGCGGACTACAGGACTGAAGGACTTTTTTTTCTTTTGGCTGGAGGACTTCTTTTTCTTTTGACTGATGGGAATTAAAGTCCTGTAGTCCTGTAGTCCGCTGCAAATAATCACTCTGCGGTGAGAGACGGATGCCGGGGACGGGTTCGATGGCCTTTGCCATGAGAGCAATATGGCTATCGGTGGTGCCGCAGCAGCCGCCGATGATGCTCAGATGGTGTCCTTCGAGCAGGGGCCAGACATCGGCAAGCAGCTGCTCCGGCGTCTTGCCGTAGTGTCCGTTGCTGTCGGGCTGTCCGGCATTGGGATAGAAACTGACGCGTGTGCCAAAACGGGCCAACTCCTGTACGAGCGGAGTCATCTGTTGGATATCCGTCACACAGTTGATGCCGATGGAAAAGAAGTATGAAGGCTGTCCTGCCAGAAACTCCAGAATGTTCTGCCCCAACATGTTATGACCGTCGGATGCAGCAACACTGAAACTAAGCATAAGCGGCAGATGGGGTGCCACCTGACGGGCGGCTTCGATGGCTATGCGGGCATTGTTGGTGTCAAAGATGGTCTCGATGAGCAGGGCATCGACGCCGCCGTCCGCCAAGGCCTGTATTTGTTCGGTATAGGCTTCCAGCAGGAGTTGTTCGCTGAGCAGTTCGCCGCTAGTGGATATGGATGTCGTACGGCTGGTGGGACCGATGCTGCCTGCGACGTAGCGGGGCTTTTCAGGCGTGCTGAACTCGTCGGCACACTGACGCGCCAGGTGGGCTGCCGCAAGGTTGATGTCGCGGCAATAGGGAGCCAGTCCGTAGTCTCTCATGGAGATGCGCTGGGCGTTGAAGGTATTGGTCTCGATGATGTCGGCACCGGCAGCAAGATATTTGCGGTGGATGTCGCGGATGACGAAGGGTGCTGTCAGCGCAAGCACATCATTGCAGCCCTTGAGGTCTTGCGGATGCCGGGCAAAACGGCACCCACGGAATGCCGCCTCGTCCAGACCGTATCGCTGGATCATCGTACCCATGCCGCCGTCGAGCACCAGCAGACGGTTGTTTTCTTGCAACGGACTACAGGACTGAAGGACTATTTTTTCTTTTTGCAACGGACTACAGGACTGGAGGACTTCTTTTTCTTTTGACTGATGGGAATCAAAGTCCTGTAGTCCTGTAGTCCGTTGCAAAGAATCACGCTGCTCAATGGTCTGGATGATGTCCTGCACTTGGCGGTCGGCGGCGTCGCTCTGGTATTCTTCAACGATACGCAGGGCCTGTTCCACCTCCTTTTCGTTGTGGAAGTCCATCTCTATGTGTACGCCGTCGCCGCCGATAGCATCAAGCAGAGGACGCAGTTCATCAAGGGTCACCCAGCAGGCCATGATGCTCTTGCCGGCAGCGAGAATGCGGCGGTAGAGGTCATACCACTTGGGGCTGCCGCCCTGCGGTTCGCCAACGCCCGGCGTCCACTGGATGGCGTTCAGCTCGTCTATCTCCAGAAGGGCATCCAGGTGGTGCATGGCACCCACACCGTCCAGGTGGTAGAGGGTGTAGGGAATCTTCTGGCATTGTTCGCGGATGAAGGGTTGCACGAAGCGGCGGTAGTCATCGACGGAAATCATCGTCGAGATGTCGCTCTGCAGCTTGGTCATCTTACCCGGCGCCCATGCCGAGAAATAGCAGAAGGCCATCTCGTCGCCCTCGCGGATGATGTCGTACAGCTCGTCGAACACCTGGAAGTATATGTCGTTGATTTGCTGCATCTGCTGCTCCAGCACCTCGGGCTGCATAACGGTATCGAGCAGTACCTTATCCGTGCCTTTGAGAGCCGCCAACACGTCGAGGCCCTCCATCAGGTCAGGCATGCCGACGTAGTAGTGGCCTTGTGCCTTCTGCTTGCAGGCGCTCAGCAGTCTTTTGTGCAGCAGGTAGTTGGGGTGGTTGGGGTCGAAGGTGATGTCGTCCGTGAAGTGGGGGTTGGGATGAATCCAGATGGTATCCTCGCCGCCCTCGAAGACGCCACCGAGGATGGCAGCCAAGGAGCCTGGCCCCAACTGCGTGTTGGCTACCGGCAGCATGTCGGCCTTCAGCGACGAGTGGGCCACATACCAGTCTAAAAACTCCGCACGCCACTCGGGGTCGAACCACCGCTGGTTCAGGTCCCTATATGGCTTGGGCTCGGGAATGTCGGCATGGGGCGTGACCCCCTCCTGGAAGTGCTCCCACATGTTGAGCACGATGCCCTTGTGGTTCCACCAGTTGATATAACGTTGTTTGGTCTCTTCGAGATTTGGTTTCCAAGTATTCATCATTAGTAGTTTGTATTTGTTTAGTGTCTATCGTACCGTGGGATTGATGTTGCGACGCAGGAAGAACGAGCGCGTGGCCAGGAAGAAGAGGGCGACACCAAGGGCATTGACCACAGCGACAGTCCAGAACGAGGTGCCGTAGCCCAGGTGCTCGGCGATGATGCCACCCAGCAGGATGCCCAGGCCCATGCCGATGTCCCAAGACACGAGGATAGTTGAGTTGGCCGTGCCGCGCTGGTTGTTCTGTGCCACGCAGATGGTCATGTTCTGGAAGGCAGGCCACATGTGACCATTGCCCAGTCCAATGAGCAGGGCTGAACCGTAGTAGCCAAGGCTAATTGATAATGGATAATTGATAATGGATAATGAATGGAGCGTGGGCATTAAAATAAATAAGGTGTAGCCCACCAGCGAGATGAGCATGCCGCCGCCGGCGTTATGGGTGAGCAGTCCCTTGCGCAGTCCCCGGCTGCCCTGCAGGCGCGACAGCATGAGTCCCACGGAACAGAGCATGAAGTAGGTGCCCGTACCGCCAGTGATGCCTAACTGTTCTTTGCCGTAGATGGCCAGGTAATTGCTCAGCACGCCGAAGCAGAAGCCGAAGGCCACCATGTTGACGCCTAACAGCCAGCCGCGTACCAGGAAGAAACGGTCCAGCGAGAGGGCCGACTTGTTACGGACGATGTCCTTCTGTGGCAACCGTACCGTTGTATCGGTCATCCATCCTAAACAAGCCACGACCAGCGCTATCCAGAAGAGCACTTCGAAACTTTCCGTCAGCTTGTAGATGAAGATACCGATGGTGGGGGCTATGGCCATGGCGAGGTTGTTGCTAAGGCCGTAGTAGCCGATGCCTTCGGTACGGCGGCTGGACGGCAGTACATCGATGGCCACGGTGGAGTTGGCCACGGTCAATGCCCCGAAAGGTCCTCCGTGCAACGTGCGGACGATGGTAAACAGCAGTAGGGTAGAGGCTGCCAAATAACCCGCAAAGAACAGCGAGAAGGTCGCAAAACACACCATGAGCACTGTCTTGCGCGGGAAGGAGTCGACGAAATATCCGCTAAACGGACGGAAGAGCAAGGCCGTAACGGTGTAGCCCGACAGCACCAGACCGATGACGTCCTTCGTGGCGCCGAAGTGCTCGCTCAAGTAGAGCGGTAACAGGGGCGTCAGCACATAAAAGGCAAAGAACAGCGAAAAGTTGGCTGCCATCACCTTGCAGTAGTTCACATTCCATAGTCGTTCGGCCATGCTGTCTCTTCTCGGGTCGTTCGTTTTGTATTGACAGCTGCAAAGGTAATAAAAACCATCGAAACAAACAAGAAAACCACGCAATTTCTCCAAATAGCATGAATGTCCAAAATCATTGGTGAAAATTATTGTTAAAGCGATTGTAATTGAGGATTAAAAAGTTTGGACTTCTCAGAGGAAATGTTTAACTTTGCAAAATGCAAAAGATGACGACACCTTATTATATGATAGAGGAAGACAGGTTGCGGGCCAATTTGTCATTGATTGACCAAGTGGCAAAACAGACGCATTCTGAATGGATATTGGCCTTCAAGGCCTTTGCCCTATGGAAGACGTTCCCTATCTTCCGCGAGTATATCAGCAGCACAACGGCCAGTTCGCTCAACGAGGCCCGGCTGGCCTTGGAGGAGTTTGGTGCCAAGGCGCATACCTATTCGCCGGCTTACAAGGACGAGGAGTTTGACGACATCGTGCGATGCTCTAGCCACTTGACGTTCAACTCGCTGTCGCAGTATGAACGGTTCCATGAGCGGGCAGGGGAGTGCTCGTTGGGGTTGCGTGTCAATCCTGAGTATTCGGAGGTAGGTACCTTATTATATAATCCTTGTGCTCCAGGCACACGCTTCGGCGTGACTGCCGAAAAACTGCCGGAGCAGTTGCCAGCAGACATCAGGGGCTTCCATTGCCATTGTCACTGTGAGAGTGGGGCAGACGTCTTTGAACGAACACTCAAGCATATAGAACAGAAATTCTCGCGCTGGTTCCCGCAACTGGAATGGATCAACTTCGGCGGTGGCCATCTGGTGACTCGCAAGGACTACGACATCCCTCTGCTGGTGCGCCTGATGGATAGTTTTCACCAGCGATGGCCGCATCTGAAGGTCATCTTTGAACCCGGTAGCGCCTTTGTCTGGCAGACTGGACCACTGGTCAGCAGCGTGGTGGACATCGTGGAGGACAAGAGCGTCCGTACCGCCATTCTTGACGTCAGCTTCACCTGCCACATGCCCGACTGTCTGGAGATGCCGTACTATCCAGATGTGCGCGGGGCAGAACACATTGACCCTTCAACTCTCAACTCTCTTCGCAACGCCACACTCTCCACGAGAGACCCCTCATCTCAATGGCTCTACCGTCTGGGCGGTAACAGCTGCCTGTCGGGCGACTTCATGGGCTTGTGGCAGTTTGACCACGAATTAGCTGTCGGTGAGCAGATTGTCTTTGAGGACATGATACACTATACAACCGTGAAGACCAATATGTTCAACGGCATCACGCACCCTTCGCTCACCATGCTTCGTGCTGACGGCACACTGCAACTGCTGCGGTGCTTTACCTACGAAGACTATCGCCACCGTATGGATTGAAATGTGAAATGAAAGAAATTTCAACTCTCAACGTAATATGTCAAACTGGTACGACAAATATATGACTGTCTATGGGAAGCCTTTCAGCGAGGTTCCCCAGTGCGTCATCGAAGAGACCCGCGAGCGGCTGGCACTTCTGCAGAACGACAAGCCGCTAGCCAGCATCGTCGTCATCGCCTATAATGAGGAGACTCACCTGCAGGCTTGTTTATGGGCCATCAGCGAGATACAATGCAAGTATCCTGTCGAGATCATCGGTGTCGACAATGACTCGAAGGACCGCACGGCGGAAATCTACGAACGTTCCGGCATCCGGTACTATACCGAATATCAGCACTCGTGCGGCTATGCCCGCCGCTGTGGCCTGCAACATGCCAAGGGACGCTTCTACTTTGATGTGGACAGCGACACACTCTATCCACCGAAGTATTACGAGCTGATGTTGGAACAGCTGCTGAAGCCAGGCGTGTCGTGTGTATCGGCAACGTGGAGCTACTTTCCTGATGCCAACCACTCGCGCCTGGGACTGCGACTGTTTGAGATGGCTCGTGACCTCTTCCTGTGGGTTCAGCACTTCAAGCGCCCGGAACTGTCGGTGCGCGGTCTGGTGTTCGCCTATAATGCCGACTATGGCAGGCAGGAACCCTATCGCGTTGACATCATTCGTGGTGAGGATGGCTCGATGGCACTCAACCTGAAAAAGTATGGCCGTATCGTCTTTGTGCGTGACCGTCGCTGCCGGGCCATTACCGGCTATGGTACCATCGGCAACCAGTCGATGTGGGCTAGCTTTGTCAGTCATGTCCGTATTCAGATAAAAGGCATCAGTCGTATTTTCCATTCGACAGACCATTACAAGGACGAAGAGGACAACTTGGTACGATGAATATTAAAGATTAAGCGAAATAGATTGTGAAGCTATCGATTGTCATTCCTGTCTACCATGTTGAAAAATACATTCAGCGCTGTCTGGAGTCGGTCATGTCACAAGACCTTGCCAGTGCAGAGGTGGAGTGTATTTTGGTTGACGACTGTGGTGTGGATGGCAGTATGGATATAGTCCGGCGGACGATAGAAGCGTATCATGGTCCTATCTGTTTCCAAGTGCTGTCTCATGATGTGAACCGGGGCCTATCAGCAGCCAGGAATACAGGCGTTAGTCATTCGACGGGTGACTACGTGCTGTTTATGGATTCCGACGACTACTTGACACCTGATGGTCTTACCTATCTGCTTCAGCAGCAACAAGCGCATCCTGAGGCCGACTTGGTGATAGGCAATGCCCTCATGAAAAAAGACGGCAAACTGCTTCACCCTAATTTGAGTGAGCCTTGGCTGATTGACAGTCCAGACATCTTTTTCCGCCGTATGCTGCGACATCAGATCTATCTGTATGCCTGGAACAAGCTTATCCGCCGAAGCGTGCTGACTGAAAACAAAGTGACATTCATTGAAGGGATCCTGTATGAGGACCAGTCTTGGTCGTATCATCTCTTTTCTGTCGTCTCCTCCGTGTTATTACTGCCGCAGGTTACATATATATATGAATGGAACGATTCCTCCATCGTCCATGCGCAACTGACTCTGGAACGGGCGGATAAAACCGTCAACAGCTACATCATCTCCACCCGGTGGTTATTGCAACATCGCCCTATAGCGCAGCAGTATGCAGGAAATATGGCGGTGGACTATCTGCTGTTTATAGCTAACTATCTGCAGAATGCCATTGATATAGCACAAAGGAACAAGGTCTCACCCGATGTTCTACGTCATCTGCGGACCGTAAAAACCGCTTTGCTGTTGCGTTCGCTACGCTATGGTAGAATGCTCGTAACCCTGTTCCTCCTCACTTTGTTTTGGCCTCTGAGACTTTTGCAATGGTTATTTAATTATCGTCACCACTACTATGAGACAGAATGGGTAGTCAACCGACTGGCTCACCTTGCAGACCCGTTGCATCGCAAAAATAGCCTATGAAACTCATCTACTTCATACCACTGCTTTCTAACAAAGGCGGACAAGAACGTACGCTGACCGATAAAGCGAACTATCTGGCCCGGAGAGGACACGAGGTCTTGTTTGTCACCTACGAGCATGAAGGCCCGCTGGCTTACCAACTGCATGACGCTGTCAGGCACACCGATATTCATTGCCACTACTTCAGCCTCTATCGTCTGCCCCTGTGGCGACGTCCCTTGGCTTTGTTACAACTGAAACGCACGTTCAAGGAACGTATGGGTCGGGTGATGGAGGAGTTCCGTCCAGACGTCATCGTCGTCGCCATACCCAATACCGAGAATTTCCTCAGCAACTTGGTACGCGTTGCCGGAGAGACACCCGTTGTCGTCGAGTCGCATTTGGCACAGGGACATAGCGTCATCCGGCGCGGCATCACAGAGAAAGGAATCTATTGGTTGCAGAATCCCATCCGGGCTATCAGAAAATCACAGCTACTGATAGCCTTGACACAGGGCGACGCCACATGCTGGTGTAGGATGGGCGTACCCCATGTGACGGTCATTCCCAATCCCGTTACTTGCTATCCAGAAGAAGTGTCCCGCCCTACCAGTTCCTTGCATCGCATCATTTGTGTGGGACGTCTGGCACCGCAAAAGCGTTTTGACCGCTTGATCGATGCCTTTGCCTTGCTGGCAGGGAAATATCCTGCCTGGCATGTCGACATCTTCGGGAAAGGGGAGGACGAGAAAAAGCTGCGCCAACAGATAGACCGTCATGGACTGGTGGAACGTATACATATCCTGCCACCCGTAGACCATATCTATGCCGCTTACGGGCAGAGCGATTTCCTCGTGCTGAGCAGCGATTTTGAGGGTTTCGGAATGGTCATCGTCGAGGCCATGGCTTGCGGTACCCCTGTGGTGGCCACCAACTGTCCATACGGACCGGCAGACATCATCCGTGATGGAGAGACGGGGGTGCTGTCCAAGCTGGAGGTGAAAGACTTGGCCGACAAGATGGAGTGGATGATGACACATGATGTCGAGCGGCTTCAAATGGGCCAAAAGGCTCGTCAGGCTGTAGCCCGCTATCGCCAGGAAGTCATAATACCACAATGGGAACAGGCATACCTTCAGGCGCAGAATAGTGCACGAAAAAGAAACAAATAAAACAACAGCGTCCGAACCGTCATCCCCCGCACTCTCAGCCAGCTGTTGTTTCGTCATTGCTTTCATAACAACTCTAAACTATAAACTATTAAAAAGAGGTGGAACCTTTGCGGCTTCACCTCTTTATATAATAGGATAGGGGGTTAATCCTCTCAGTTATGACTTCGTCATGACTGCTCGTACGTTCGGTAATGCTCAAGCAAACTTGGCATTACGTTCATTAATCCTCCCAATTCTCCTGCGTCTTGCGGACGTAGGTCTTGTAGCGGAGCTGAGCCATCTTCTGAGCCTCAGCGAAGAGCTCCTCGGCCTCGTTAGGATAAGCCTTCTTAACTGACAGATAACGAACCTCACCGAGCAGGAAGTCGTGGAAATTCTCCCAGTTAGGCTCCTTAGAGTCGAGAGAGAACGGATTCTTGCCTTCCTCAGCCAGAGCGGGATTGTAGCGCCACAGGTGCCAGTAGCCGCACTCCACAGCCTTCTTCTCCTCGGCCTGGCTCTTACCCATACCGCCCTTGGCCTTCAGACCGTGGTTGATACAGGGAGCGTAAGCGATGATGATAGAAGGTCCGTGCCATGCCTCAGCCTCGCGGATAGCCTTCAGGGTCTGAGCGTGGTCAGCACCCATAGCAATCTGAGCGACATATACATAGCCGTAGGTGGTGGCAATCATGCCGAGATCCTTCTTGCGGATGCGCTTACCCTGAGCAGCGAACTGAGCGATAGCACCGAGAGGAGTAGCCTTAGAAGCCTGACCACCAGTGTTAGAGTAAACCTCAGTATCGAGCACGAGGATATTTACATCTTCACCAGAAGCAATCACGTGGTCGAGACCGCCGTAACCGATGTCGTAAGAGGGAGGTACCACGAGACTACCGAGTGTCTCGTGGAGGGTTCCTGACCTACTGTAGGATAGTGTTGATGTGGTAATATATAAATTATGTAGAAATTTAGTACGATTTGGTGATAATTTGAGAAATAATGTGTAACTTTGCGCCGATAATTAAATGTTATGCGATATGGCAGACGAAAGAAAAGAGAAATACATCAATCCGTATACCGACTTCGGATTCAAAAAACTTTTCGGCACGGAAATGAACAAGGACTTGCTCATCAGTTTTCTTAATGCGCTCTTTAACGGGACGGCGAAGGAGATTGAGGATGTGCAATATTTGAACGGTGAGAATCTCGGCGACGGCTATAGTGACCGACGCTCAGTTTTCGATGTCTATTGCTCCGCTAAGGACGGTAGCCGCTTCATTGTTGAGATGCAGAAGGCCGAACAAACCTATTTCAAAGATCGTAGCGTCTATTATGCCACGACACCCATCCGTCAGCAGGCTCCGAAGGGTAAGTGGGACTATCATCTGGAGAACGTTTATACCGTAGGCATCCTCAACTTCGAGTTTCCCAACAGCGAATATCCAGCCGACAGCTACCGCCATGAAATTAAGTTGAAAGACGTAGAAGATAATCATGTGTTTTACGACAAGTTGACTTTCTACTATCTTGAAATGCCAAAGTTCAACAAGACAGAAGATGAACTGGTCACGATGTTCGACAAATGGATGTTCATCCTTCGTAACTTATCCCGTTTGCTCGATCGCCCGAAAGCATTACAGGATCGTGTGTTCGACAAACTATTCAAGCAGGCTGAGATTTCCAAATATTCTGATGCCGAGCGTAGACAGTATGAAACGAGTTTGAAAGAATACTGGGATTATACGAGTACATTAGAGACTGCTGAGAAGAAGGGTGAAAAGAAAGGACAGATAGCTACTGCTCGCAAAATGAAAGTTGACGGTATGGCAGTAGAACTTATTGTTAAATATACAGGTCTAACAACTGAGGAAGTAGAATCATTATAAATTCGAAATAGTCATTTGTATGGAATTCGTTGGTAATATCAATGAGTTGAATAAAGAACCATTGGCTAAACTCGTCTATGAGAAGTTAACTCAAATCATTG
>CAMHJQ010000045.1 GCA_946185485.1 uncultured Prevotellaceae bacterium
AAAGTTGCTCAGGTACTTATAAAGAAAGTTAAACTAAAGTGCTGCGGAATTTAGGGTATATATGGATTCGCGTATATATAGGAATTTAGGAGGAGAACGTTCAACAGAAGCAAATTACTATGTATTAATCTATGAACTGGCATACGAAAACGGTAGTAAAGATGCTCCACGAAAACTATATGAGCATTACAAAAAGATTGGTATGCCCAATCGTGCTGTGCAGTGGTTAAAAATATTAGCGGAGTGTGGAGATAAAGATAGCCAGTTTGAATATGCAAAGATGTTGTATTCAGGTAACGTGAAAGCTGAAAACAGCTTTGAAGATATGATAGTTAAAGAAGTTGTCCTACCCTTAAAAGAATCTTATTTAAAGGGTGAAATCTCCAAAGAACTAATAGATTCCATGTTCACGGAAGAAGGTTTTAAGGCAACATTTCCACAGCTACAAGACAATGCTGAAATAATTCAAGCATTTGTATCGGCAAAAGCGTTTTTTGAAAAGGATATACCTGGAGGCAATGATGCTCTTTCGTATTCAAAAGTACAAGCTAAAAAATGGTTCGAGAAAGCTGCTGCCCAGGGACATGTCGAAGCGAAAGATTATTTAGAAAGATTAATTGCAGACGGTTTTTAAATTATACAGTTATGAAGAAATTATCAACATTATTTGTACTGTGTTTTTTTGCAAACACGCTTTTTTCACAAACTATCGTTGGTGATACACTTGTCATTGAGGCAAAAAGTGGCAAAGTTGCAAAATATATAAATAAATATGGTTTAGGTCATCCCCTTTTGAAAGTAACAGGTGAAATTAATCGCGAAGATTTACGTGCCATTACTTCAAAAGCAGCAGTTTTAAAGTTCCTCGATTTTAGTGAGGCGACATTAAAAATAACAGATAAAAGAGATACTTATAATGAAACTTCGATTAATTGCGATTTGTATTTTAGGGCAGGATCTGAACTAACTATAAAGCTAACATCGAAGAGTACTTATAAAAAGATGGTTTTGCCTATTCATTATAACTTGGAAGCAGGATCGGACACGAAATTAAGGGTATTGGCTAGCAAAAGAAACAGCTTTAGAAGCATTACTGCTGGAGTTAGTATTTTGAGGTTTTACGATGGTCAAGCACCATCCGACATCCCCAAAGTTGACATATTAGAGGTTAATGATGAAAGCCTATACGGAACTTATACGAGAGGTGCTTATTCGCAAGCTAAATGTAATTTGATAGTCAATTCTACTAATGGTGATGTCATAATAAACTGGTGGAAACCGAAGTATGGCATTAAGTACCTTGAAGATGCTATAAAGATTGTTCCGTATTCGATTAAGGATTGTAATTACAGCTCAATAACATTTAGGAGGTTAAAGGAACTGAGTGAGGGCGTTCTTTTCAATTTGCAGGAATTAAAGACTGCGAGATTTCCAGTTCTTGAAACAGTTACGGGTTCTTTCTGTAATACTAAAATGGAAAAAGTCGTTCTACCAAGCACATTGAAGTCTTTGCATAAGGATGCTTTTAGATGCTCAGATTCTAAAATTAAGACTATTGAATTTCTGGGTATGCAGCCTCCTACATGCTTTGGCTATGACAAGTACACTTTTTCATATTTAGACATACTTGTTCCTAAAGGTTCATTAAGTGCATATATGACAGCATTCGGAAATGTAGATTCACATGCAAGAATACATGAAAATGGAGCCAGCAACAAATACACGATTCATAGTGAAACGCCTGGTTCTATGAGCCAACTTTTGACTACAGAAATATGCCAAAACGCTGAATACTTAACTATCACAGGTCAAGTTTATGACACTGAAAAGAAGTTTGTTGAGCAAAAAGCTAAATGGCTTAAAAGTACGGATTGGTCAGGTGCTACCATAATAAAATCTCCAGAGACGTTGGCCGAAGAAAAGGTAAGAGAAGAGGAACGCAAACAATGGGAGAAAGAGCGTCCTATACGTGAGGCCAAAGAGAGAGCACTCAAAGCGAGAAGAGCCAAAGAAGGTGTTGGTTCCGTGTCTGAGGGTTATCAAATCGGCTATAATGACGGTTATAGAGGTGTAAACTGCTACATAGACTATCTTATAAGCGACAATCCATTATATTCAGAAGGTTTCCTAAGTGGTTACAATAGGGGATTCAGTGCAGGTTCAGATGCACGTTCAAAAGATAATATGGAACGTATGAGACACATGTAACGATAAATAAAAAGCTCACTCTCTTTTAGGGTGGGCTTTTTTATTCCCACGCCTATCTGACTACGAGAATACCAAGCTGGTCTTCGTGATGGCCGTGTTCTGCGCGGAAGGCCGCGCTTCGGTTGTTTAACTGTCCAAACTTTGGGGTTCACTTCACTTTCCGCACTTCACTCTTAAGCTCGAGTTCATCCATAAGCTTTTTGACCGTCTTGTGGTTAATAAGACGATTCCAAAAGACACAAGGGACTGGTACATGTTTCACATTCATGACTTTCGGTTCTCCGACCTTGCGTTTTGACTATCCGCTTATGCTGTGAATCACACAACCGTCCCCGCGTGCAACTGCTCCATAGGGAAAATCAAGTCCCAGTTCTTGCCCCAGACGATGTTGCCGTTCTCGATGGTGAAGCGGCTAAACTTGCGGGGGTCGAGGTACTTATTGTACTGCGGATGGGGATGGCGACGGATGAACTCGCCGATGTCCACCGTTTGCACGGTGTTGTCGCTGAACGTCAGACAAACTGTCAGATTGCCCATGTTCTCTGCCTTGGTGATGAAAAGTCTCTCCATGTCTGTTTCTCCTTATAGTTTTTTCTTGATATTCGTACTACGGACGCTCTGTTTCATAACGAAGAACTTCACCCACTTGTCGATGATGTTCTTGTGATATTTGCGGATGAACTCCTCCGCCGTGCGCTTGTCCTTCTCTGTCAGAGGCTCAGCACCTTTCTTCTCCCTGACATGCAGTTCTGCCAACTCGCCAGCCATCATGATGAGGTCGAAAATGCTCTCCCTCGCCCCGTGCATCACATGGACATGAATCGGCTCGTGCTCGTTGGAGTAGAAGTAAAAGATGAATCCGAAGTATTCGAAAATCTTTGGCATATTATTCCTTTTTTGTTTACGTCGGCAAAGATACATTTTTTTTCGCAATCTTGTATCGTTTCGGGCGTTAAATATGCGAAATGACGAAGGGGAAAGGTCAAACACGGGCTTTTTTACGATAGTTGCATGACCGAGGGACTCTGTGATCATATTTTGAATAGATTATTTTGAAGCTTAAGAAAATGTTACTACATTTGCACTGTCAAACAAGAAAGCATCAGCACATGCCTCGACAGGAGAGAGTCTATTTCTCGATTGACAGGTGTCTCTAACGGAGTTATACAGAAATTATGAACAAAGAAAAAATGATCACAGAACCCTTGATTTACCACTTGTGATATTTTCCTGCAATTGTTTTGGCAGTTGCGGTATTTTTTCGTATCTTTGCCCACAAGAGTCATACGCTTATGTTAGACAAAGCACAGACAATAGAAAAGCTACAGTCATCCCGTCAGTATCTCAGCGAACATTACGGGGTGAGTTCGATGCTTCTTTTTGGTTCAGTTGCCAGAAACGAACAAAAGGAAGACAGCGACGTCGATGTGTGTGTAGAGATGAAGCCCAATCTATTCAAGCAAGCTGGTGTAAAAGTCTATCTCCAAGAATTATTAGGTTGTTCCGTAGACGTGGTCCGTTTAAGGGAGAATATGAATCAATTGTTTAAGCAGCAAATTCTGAAATATGGAGTTCGAGTCTACTGAAATCACAGCACTGTGTGATTCTGTGCTAAGGAAAAAGTACCTGTATTTGAGAAAAAATAGTATTTTTGCAAAAAATGCAGCTCACAATGATCGTCGTTTAAGAAAAAATGCTTATCTTTGTATCGTAAAAGATCAATTGGCTATGAAGTACAATGAATTAGAAAACAACGTTGTTTCAGTGACCAATACAGAAACCATGGATTTGGAAACGGCACGTCAGCTTCTCCATCAGATGGTAAAGGAGGTTTACGCTCAGCAATGATAGCATATAAATACGAGATTAGCCTTCAGTGCTATGAGACAATATATGCATTCTATTACCATGTGGCATTAAAGAGAAGACACAAGGGACTGGTACCTGTTTCACAAGCCCGTCTTCGTTTGCCGCTTTAGCGTTACGGAGGTTACGCCTCGAACAGGCTGATGGCTTGACGTATCTGGTCAAGCATAGAAGCGTTTTCTATGGAAACTATCAGTTGAGCCATATCCTTTACTTATTTATAAATCGAGAAAACTCAAATAACTTTTGGTTTTCTTCTCGCTTAATTGTACCTTTGCACACGTATACTACTGAAGGATATATTGTTTATGACCGTTTTCTGAATATATGGCTAACACGAATCGTATGAAGAGAAGATGTTGTGTTCTCACCCTTTTGGCTTTATGGCTGGCCGTTGTTCCACTGTCGGCCCAGCCGTTGTGCCACGTCACCTACTACGACGAGGAAGACGGGCTGCCCCACGGCCATGCCACGCAGCTGCTGCAAGACCAGCAGGGGCTGATGTGGTTTTCTACGTGGAACGGGCTGTGCCGCTACGACGGCTACGAGTTCCGCACCTTCAAGCCCCAGGCTGGCGACGGCTGCCAGATGGCTACCGACCGCATCCGCACATTCGTGGAGCGGCCCGACGGCAACTTTATCTGCCGCGTAGATGAAGACTATTTCCTGTTCGACACCCGCAGCTACCGGTTCAGCAACCTGCCTAAAGCGGATGCCGAGGAGGCCATCAAGCACTATCGCGCCAGCACATCGCTGAAAGAAGACAGACCCCTTGAGTGGACCGACGCTCACCGCACCCGATGGACGCTCCATGCCGACGGACGGCTGGCCTACCGGAGCGAGAGCGGACTGTCGGGCGACTATCCTGCCCTGAACGTCAAGCTGAAGGAGCAGTCTTTTGCCTGCCGCGACCGCCAGGGCAACCTGTGGGTGCTGGCCGGCGGCAGCGGCATTTACAAGTTTACCACCGACCTGCAGCGCACCCAGCGGCTGCCCATAGAGCCGCAGGCGCAGGTGAAATGCCTGTTCAAGGACAGCCGCCAGCGCCTGTGGGTGACGACAAGAGACGACGAGGCTGTGCGCCTCTACGATGCCAATAGCCTGGCGTTCTTAGGCTACCTGAGGGGCGACGGACGTCTGCAACAGCAGTACACCGGCTTCGGGGCCGCCGTCTATTGCATGTATCAGTCGAACGACGGCACGCTATGGCTGGGCACCAAGCCGCGAGGCATCTTCAGGCTGAAGGAGACCGCACCCGGCACTTTCCGAACAGACCATCTGACCAATCTGCCCAACCCCAATATATATAATATGGTGGAAGACCGGCAGGGCCGCCTCTGGGTGGCCACCCTGGGCGGCGGCCTCTGCTATACACGCAACCCGCAGGCCGACAGCCCCCGGTTCGAACGGCCCAAGGGCTACCCGAAGGATGCGGCACAGCGTGTGCGCTTTCTGATGCTGGCAGCGCAAAGCCCGTCTGCACAGGAGCCTTCCCCGCAGGAGCAGGTGCTGTTGGCGGCCACCACCGAGGGGCTGGTCGTTGCCAAGCTGGAGGCGCAGGCCGACCAGATGCACTTCCGGCTGCACCAGCGTGAGGCCAGTCGCGCACAGAGCCTGAGCAGCAGTGCCACGATGGACATCATGAGGGCTGCCGACGGGCGGCTGTATGTCAGCACGGAGAGCGGCGGCATGAACCGCATCGAGGATGACGACCTGCTGAAAGAGCGGCTGACCTTCAGCCACTATAGTGCCGGGAACCATCTGCTGCCCACCGACGTGGTGCTGTCGATGACACCCATGCCGAACCGAAAGAGCATCATCGTGAGCAGCCATCTGGTCAGCATTACCGACAGCACCGGGCAATACCGGCAGTTAGACGCCCGCTACTTCAATGCCGACTATCGCTTCAGCGATGCCCATCCGCTGCCGCTCGGCGGCGACCGCTGGATATTCGGGCTGAACGACGGTGCCTTCGTGACCACCGTCAGCCAGATGGAAAGCACGGCCTATCAGCCGCAAATCGTGCTGACCGGGGTCTCCATACAAGGCGGCGAAGACATCTGGGCCGTCACCCGGACCGACACGCTGACCCTTCAGCCCCAGGAGCGCAGCATCACCGTCCGCTTTGCCGCCATCGACTATCAGCCCTCGGCACGCATCGGCTATGCCTTCCGCCTGCTGAAGGCCGGACAGCGCGACACCACGCAGTGGAACTATATAGGCAGCGACCACTCCGTGACGCTGTTAGACATGGAGCCGGGCACCTACCGGTTGGAGATACGCTCCACCAACGCCGACGGCAAGTGGATAGGCAACCAGCGCGTGCTGACCGTCATGGTACGGCCCACGTTCTGGGAGGCGTGGTACGGACGGCTGCTCCTGGTGCTGATGGCCGCCGCTATTGTGGCTACCATTGTCTATACCTTATTATATATACGACGCATCAAGCGCCAGCAGCACGAGACGCTGGAGAAATATCTGAACCTGATAGAGGTGCAATACAGACAGCCGGAGACTGGCGTAGTCAGTACAGCCGACGAAGCGTCCGGCGCACAGGTTTCAGCAGCGCAGGCTTCTGCCACACAGCCCACAGACACGCCGACCGCTGACGCACAGACGTCCGCCCCCGAACCCCAGCCCACAGAGCTGGACCCCATGTTGCAGCGCGTCATGCAGTTTGTCGAGGAGAACATTGCCAACAGCGACGTCAACGTGGGCGATATGGCTTCAGCGGCTGCCGTCAGTCGCAGTGGTCTGCAACGAAAAGTGAAGCAGGCCATGGGCATTACGCCACAAGACCTGCTTCGTGAGGCTCGCATCAAACGCGCCTGCCAACTGCTGCGCCAGACGGACAAGACCGTCGCAGAGGTGGCTTACGCCTGCGGATTCTCCGACCCTAAGTACTTCAGCCGCAGCTTCAAGCAAAGCACGGGTCTGTCGCCTACGGAGTATAAGGCTCAGTGCTGACCTGCCAGAGGAAGGGTGGGCTGACCTGCCGGAGGGGTGGACAAACTCGTCAACGGTGAGTAAAAATGCGTCAAAAACAGCTTCTTGACGCATTTTTTGCACTCTCTTGACGCGAAAGTGCCCTATTACCTTATTTATCTTATTGTACTTTTGCAGTCAGAATTTGCAACAAACACTCAATCTTAAAAAAACTACAAAGCAATGAAAGCAAAACTGTTTGGACTGTTGACGCTGGCACTGATGCTCTGCACGGTAGCCATGAGCGCCAAGAAGGTACACACACTGGGTGACAGCACGATGGCACCTTACGACGAGTCGGCCACGGTGACACGTGGCTGGGGTATGTATTTCGGCAATTTCCTGACCAACGGATGGACCTCCATCAATTATGCCAAGGGCGGGCGCGACTCGCGTGGCGGCTACAACGAGTTGTGGCAGACGGCCAAGAAGCAGGTGGAAGCCGGCGACTACGTCATCATCACCTTCGGGCATAACGACGAGAAGATAGGCGGCATGGACCGCGACGAGGTTTACCAATACTATATGAGCAAGGGCATGACCGCCGAGGCCAATGCGCTGGACACGCGCGGCACCACGCCGTCGGACACCTACAAGAAATGGCTGGGCAAGATTGTGGACGAGGTGAAGGAGAAGGGTGCTATTCCCATTATCTGCTCGCCCGTGTGCCGCAGCTATATCGACGGCAAAGGCAAGGTGAAGCGCGCCGGCCGCCACGACCTGGGCGACTCGTTCTCGGTGCTGACAGCCGACGGCATCAAGGAGAAGCAGAGCATTCCTGCCGACGACCACACCATGGACTATGCCTACCACTCTGAGCAGTTGGCCAAGGAGAAGGGCGTCAGCTTCATCGACCTGACCACCGCCACCAAGGACCTGTACGAGAGCTACGGCACGGAGGCCAAGTGCCAGGCACAGCTGTTCGACGGCGAGGGAGCCACCCACTTCAATACCACCGGCGCCCTGCTGGTGGCCCGCGAGTGTGCCCGCCTGATGAAGGCACAGGGCATTCTGGCCGATGCCATCGTGCTGCCTACCGACCTGAGCGTGTCACCCGACAACGGAAACTTCGGAGAGGCTTACAAAGGACAGACACAGACTAAAGAGTTTACCATCAACGGCTTTGGACTGTCACCAGAAGAGGGTACTGTGACTGTCACGGCTTCTGAAGGCATCGAAATTTCGTTCGACAAGCAAGAGTGGAAGCAGAGCTTGACAGCCAACTATGTATCGGCAACGCTGGTTAAGACCTTCTATGCTCAGATAACACTGACGGAGGACGGTACTTTCTCTGGCACGATTACCGTCAGCCAGGGCAGCAAGCGCATCGAGATTCCCGTATCGGCCACTACCGTCGTGCTGGAAGGCGGGACCGAGGTGAAGGCCTACTGGCGCTTAGAGAAAGACGACAGCTACGAGCTGACGGGACCGACCGTCGTCACGGGCGAGCGCTTCAAGGGCATGTATGTGCAGCGGTACTCCAACCCCAACGCCAGCACCGTATGGCCGGAGTGGACGGGATATGAGGCCACACGCAAGATGCAGCGCAACCTGCTCACCGGCGACAACTGGCCTGCCGACGAGATAGACGACAATCCCGACCGATACATTGAGTGGGGCATCAAGCCCGCCAGCGGCCAGGAGCTGAAGATAGACCTGATCTCGCTCTTCGTCTCGGGCTGCGGCGGCAACGGCATGTGCTGCCACATCTATTACTCGACCGACAACTTCGAGACGCGCACCACCATCTTCGAGATGAAGAAGATGCCCGCCAACAACCCGCAGTACGTCGAGACGAAGCCGGTGCTCACCGTCGGCGACGGCCAAGAACTGCTGGTGCGTGTCTATCCCTGGTACAACGGAGCTGCCAGCGGCAAGACCATCTGCCTGTCAGACCTTACCATCCACGGCATGGCCGTTACGGCTACCGGCATCAGCCAGGTGGGCACCACCGCCACCACGAACCGTGCTTTTTTTACCGTTGACGGTCGGCAGCATGCCCAGATGCAGCGCGGCCTGAACATCGTCCGCATGAGCGACGGAAGCATCCGGAAAATCTTTTACTAATCAATAACTATAACTACTATGCAAAAGAAGAATTGTCTTACAAGTCTGCTGGTTGCGCTCTTCGCCCTGCTGCCCATGACGGCGGTGGCCGGGGAGAGCGTGAAACTGGCCGAGTGGAACCTGGAGGCGAGCGACGACATCGCAGCCACTTGGTTCGCCCAAGGCGGAGCACCCCAGGTGGCTCCCGACGAGTGTGTTGGCGACAAAGCCAACTATCTGTTGACCGGATGGAGCGAAGGCCGCTACTGGCAGCTCTGCACGGGCTATCAGAACAAGGTGCTGCGCATTGAGAACACCGAGGCTAACAGCATCACCGACTACACCGACGGCTCGAAGCACAACGTCTATTACGAGGTGCAGTTCCCCACCACGGGCTACAAGAACATCAAGGTGAACTACGCTTGTGCATACGGCAAGAACGAGGTGGCTACGCTTGAGGCTGTCGTTTCCACCGACGGCGGCGCTACGTGGTTCGATGCCGGTGCATACGAGACCATGGGTAACTGGTGGCTCTACAAGGACAACACCGTCACGCTCGCTGCCAACAACAAGGAGAAAGTCATCCTGCGGCTCATTGCCGGCAACGGCTTCGCCTCTAACTGGAACTTGGACTATGTGACTGTCAGCGGTGAAGCTCAAGAGGCTGCGCAGAGCGTGGACGAGAAAGACTTCACTGCTACATGGGAGTTGAAGTCAACTGAAGTGGTGACGGCTGCTGCCACGAGCAAGGAGGGGCTGTTCTCAGTGGCTGAGATGTCGTACGGAAGCAAACTGACTGCTGCCGGTCTGCGTACCGACGGTGGCGTGGTACGACAGATGTTCCAGCCCACGGAACAAGTGAATGCCCAGGATGAGCAGGCAGCCATTGTCTTCACCCTGAAGCCTAAGAAGGCGCTGACCTTCACCCCGAAGACGCTCTCGTTCAATGCTTCTAAAGTGGGCACCAACGGCGGTAAGTTTGACGTGGTCGTCGTCAGTGGCAACGAGAGCAAGACCGTCGGCGAGGCCATCACTCCACAGTTGGCTAAGGAGTCGCCCTATGTGTCTAACCACACCTTTGACCTGAGCACACTGCCCGCTACCACCGACATGCTGGTGGTTAAGATTTACATCATAGGAGTGGCTAACAACAAGCAATATGCCTTCAGCGATGTTGTCATAAAAGGCGATGTGGCTGGTACTATTGAGGCTGTGCCCACTTACACGATGAGTGTGAAGTTGGGTACCGAGGGTGCCGGCAGCGTGTCCTGCAATCCTGCCGGTGCAGAGTTTGACGAGGGCACAACGCTCACCGTCAAGGCTACCGAGAACTTCGGCTACCACTTTGCTGCCTGGACTGACGAGGCCGGAAACGAGGTCTCTAAGGAGAACCCCTATAGCTTTGAGATAAAGGCCAACACGGTATTGATGGCAACCTATACGAAGAATAATGTATATGCCCTGAACCTGAAACTGGAGGGCGGTGCCAACAGCAACCTGGTGCAGTGGATGCCAGAGGGCAATGTCGTCGATGGCACTCACTACTATGAGGAGGGCACAGAGGTGAAACTGACTGCCGTGAACAACCGCATACTGACCTTCACGGGATGGGAAGACAACAGCACGGAGGCAGAGCGCGTGGTGACCATGGACGGCGAGAAAAACATGACCGCTAACTTCTCGGCTGCTGACTACATCGTGGGCTGGGACTTCTATAACGACAATCCTAAGAGTAACCGCGCTGCTGACTATATGGCCGACACGGAGAATGCCGGCATCATGACGGTACGCCAGGCTGACGGTACAACAAGCACGTGGCTGGCTAACGGCGTGGCAGCAGGCAAGGCGAACGGACGCTACTGCATACGCATTTGGAAACCCATTGCTGACAAGTGGTACTACGAGTTCAACTTCTCGTCGAAGGGCTATCAAAACCTGAAACTCTCTGCTGCTTTGGGCGACGACTACAATGCCTATAGCATCATGAAGGCGGAATATAGTATCGACGGCACCAACTTCACACAGTTCGGCACCTACGAGTTGCCTAACCGTGGATGGAAGGACGGCGAGTTTGACCTGCCTGCAGAGGCTAACGACCAGAACCGGGTTTATATTCGCTTCATCCCGGACTACGATTCTCCGAAGGTGGGCGTTGAGGATAGCCGCGACGGTACGATGCTGACTGATGTCTTCGTGCTCGCCGATGCTACAGGCGCTGCTACCGAGGTGGCCACGCTCGTGTCGAGCAACCCTGCACACAATGCCACAGGTGTCAGTGCCAACGGCTCTGTCATACTGACCTTCGACAACAAGGTGAAGGCTGGCACAGGCACCGCTACTCTGAACGGCGAGGAGATAGTTCCTGTCATCAGCGGTAAGACGGCGGTGTTCAAATATACGGGACTGAAGTATGCTACTCAATATACCTTCTCCATGCCTGAGGGCGTGCTGACGAGTCGCAGCGGACAGGCTATCGCCAAGGCTGAGATTACCTTTACCACGATGGAGCGGAAGCAGCCTGCTGCCAAACTGTATGACGCTGTGGTTGCTGCTGACGGCTCGGGCGACTACACGACGGTGCAGGCTGCCATTGACGCGGCTCCTGAGAGACGCGGCACTCCGTGGCTCATCTTCGTGAAGAACGGACAGTATAAGGAGCATGTCGATATTCCCAAGACGAAACCCTATCTGCACATCATCGGCCAGGACCGCGACAAGGCTGTCATCAAGGACGACCGGCTGAGCGGCGGCGAGAATGCCGTACACGTCAGCGTAGGTGCTACCGTGGTGGTGAATGCCGACAACATCTTCTTCGAGAACATCACCTTGGAGAATAGCTATGGTCATGAGAAGCAAGACGGGCCGCAGGCACTGGCCCTGAACACCATTGGCGACCGTATTGCCCTGAACAACGTGGCACTGCTCTCCTATCAGGACACCTGGATTACCAGCTCTACCCAGACGAACCGCCACTACATCAAGAACTCGCTCATCGAGGGTGCCGTAGATTTCATCTACAATGGCGGCGATGTCTATCTCGACGGCGACACGCTGGAAATCAACCGTCCCAGCGGCGGATATATCGTCGCTCCTAGCCATACGGCAGACACCAAGTGGGGCTATGTGTTCCAGAACAACGTCATCCGTCCGGGCAAGACCAAGACCGGCGAGCCAATGAGCGTGACGGACGTATGGCTGGGCAGACCCTGGCACAATCAGCCGAAGACGGTGTTCATCAATACGCAGACATTCGTCAACCTGCCTGCCAAGGGCTGGTACAATACCATGGGTGGTCTGCCTGCACTGTGGGCCGAGTACAACACCGTTGACAAGGACGGCAATCCCGTTGACCTGAGCCAGCGCGAGACGTATTACTGGTACTGGGAGGACGATGCCAAGACTAAGAAGGCCGAGGTCTTCAATGTGAAGAACACGCTGACTGCCGACGAGGCTGCCCAGTACACCATCAAGAACGTGATGGGCGGCAGCGACAACTGGCAGCCCGACATGATGTGCGAGGCATGCAGTGCTCCCGTCGTCAAGGCCGAGAACACGACGCTCTCCTGGCAGGCTGTGCCATACGCCATCTGCTACGTGGTGACCAAGAACGGCGAGGTAGCCGGATTCACCACCGAGACGTCGTTCGCTGGCTACACCACTGCCGACACCTGGCAGGTGCAGGCTGTCAACGAGTTTGGCGGATTGAGCCAGAAGGCAACTGCCAATGCTACTCCCACCGCCATCGAGACGGTAGCCGGCAACCATGCCGCACGGCCAGAGGCCATCTATGCCATCGACGGCAAGCGCATCGCACGGATGCAGCATGGCCTGAACATCGTCCGCATGAGCGACGGCACCGTCCGCAAGGTGTTGGTGAAGTAACCGCCCCGGCACGGACGGGTTGGATAAGTCGTTGACAGAAACAGTAACTGTTCTGTCTGAATTACACCCAAAGAGGGGCCTGTCGCAGCGACAGGCCCCTCTTTGAATGGCACGCGGTTAATGGTCTCTTTTTTGTGCTGCGCTTTCAGCAGCGTGACCTTCAGTTCTTCTACTAGACAGGATAGGCACACCCTCTTGTTTTAGCTTTACAGTACAAGCATCAGGAGGTTACTTCCCGATGTACTTCAAGATGAAATTGACAATCTCGTCCTCTGTCTTGCCGTCGGCAGAAATGACGAGGTCGTAGTTGCGAGTGTCGTAGCGAGAGGTTTTGGTGTACTTTTTCACATAGTTCTCACGCATCTTGTCCACCTTATCGATAATCTTGGCGGCCTCCTCGGGCGTTGTATTCTGCTTGGTGGCAACACGGTTGACGCGGAATGCCTTCGAAGCCTGGATGAGGATGCTCAGGCGGTTAGGATGGTTGCGGAACACGAAGAAACCGCTGCGACCGGCAATGATACACGATTCTTCCTCTGCCATGCCCTTCAGTATTTCCTGCTCAGTCCTGAACACCTCGTCGGTATCCAGCAATTCGGGCTCATCGCCCACCTTCGGAATGTAGTAGTTGGTGTACATGACAGAGCCTGTCATTTGGCGCTTGAAGTCGGACCACCAGCCCTGCTTGCGGCCTTTCAGCTTCTCGATTTCCTCCACACTAAGGTGATACTTCTCCTGCAAGGCTTTGATAAGTGCCTTGTCATAAAACGGGATTTCCAGCTTCTCGGCCAGTTTTCTGCCGACGGTGCGACCGCCGCTACCCAACTCACGATTGATGGTGATGACAAATTTCTCGTTTAAATTCATAGGACATAGTTTTAGCTTTTCCGTTGCAAATATACGAAAAAATATCGATATGCGTAACTTTCCGGACTTTTTTTTGAAAAATAACTTAGAAGTCGAACGACAGCTGACCGTCACCCAGCATATTGAAGGTCTTGCGGTGGTAAGGAGTGATGCCGTACTGGCGTATAGCCTCGCGGTGCTTCTTGGTGGGATAGCCCTTGTTCGAAAGCCAGTCGTACTGAGGGTACTGCTGGGCTAGTTCGTCCATATAGTCGTCACGGTAGGTCTTGGCCAGGATGCTGGCAGCGGCGATGGAGAGGTACTTGCCGTCACCCTTGACGATGGTGGTATGGGGGATACTGACAGCGATGCCGTCAACCACAGGGCGGTAGGGTTTGAAGCGGTTGCCATCGACAATGATGGCCTCGGGGCGTACCTGCAACTGGTCCAGAGCGCGGTGCATGGCGAGGATGGAGGCGTTGAGGATATTTATCCTGTCTATCTCCTCGGGTGACACCACCCCGACGGCCCATGCCAGAGCATCGCGCTGGATGATGTCGCGCAGCAACTTGCGCCGACGGGCAGTCAGTTGCTTGGAGTCGTTCAGCTCATCGTTCTGATAGTCCTCGGGAAAGATGACGGCGGCAGCATAGACGCTACCTGCCAGACAGCCGCGGCCTGCTTCGTCGCAGCCCGCCTCGACCTTGCCCGTATAATAATGGCTCAAAAGCATAACGATGAACTGTAAACCGTCAAAACATCTGGCTGACACGGCGGATGCCAGCAACGAGCGTATCAATCTCTTCCTTGGTGTTATACAAGGCGAACGAGGCGCGGACAGTGCCGCTGATGCCTAAACGCGTCATCAATGGCTGTGCACAGTGGTGTCCGGTACGGACGGCAATACCCAGCCGGTCGAGCAGCGTCCCCATGTCCAGATGGTGGATGCTACCGACGTTGAAACTCACGACGGCATCTTTCTGCTCACTAGTGCAGGGACCGTAGATATGAATATCGGGGATGGTCTGCAGCTGCTCCAGGCAGTACTGCGTCAGAGCTGTCTCGTGCGCCGCAACTTGGTCGAGGTCTAAAGAACAAAGGTAGTCGATGGCAGTAGCCAATCCATGGGTAGCCACGTAGTCGGGTGTACCGGCCTCAAACTTAAAGGGCAGGCGCTCGAAGGTGGTACGCTCCCACGTCACCTTGTCAATCATCTCGCCACCACCCTGATAGGGAGGCAATTTCTCCAGCCATTCTTCCTTGCCGTAGAGCACACCGATACCCGTAGGGCCGTACATCTTATGACCACTGAAGGCAAAGAAGTCGCAGTCCATAGCCTGCACGTCGATGCGCATGTGAGGAGCACTCTGAGCACCGTCCACCAAGACGGGAATACCCCGTTCGTGAGCCATCCTGACGATGTCGGCGACGGGGTTGACGGTGCCCAGAACGTTGCTGACGTGGGCCAGACTGACGAGCTTAGTCCTTTCTGTCAAGTATGCTGCGATGTCATCGCAGCACAACAGTCCGTCATCGGTGATGGGCAAGTGCTTGACGACGATGCCGCGGCGCTCAGCCTGCAGCTGCCAGGGCACGATGTTGGAGTGGTGCTCCATGTCGGTGACGACGACCTCGTCGCCCGCCTGCATCTGACTCTCGCAGAACGACGACGCCACGAGGTTGATAGCCTCGGTGGTGCCGCGTGTAAAAATGACTTCTTCCGTCTTGCGGGCATTGATGAACTGGCGCACCTTTTCACGTGCCGCCTCGTGCAGGTCGGTAGCCTGCTGGGAGAGATAGTGGACGCCGCGGTGCACGTTGGCATTGACGTTCAGGTATTCCTCACGCATGGCGTCAAGCACACACAGCGGCTTCTGCGTCGTCGCTGCATTGTCCAGATAGACCAGCGGCTTCTTATAGACCTCTCGCTGCAATATCGGGAAGTCCTCCCTTACCTTATTTATATTATACATCTATAAAATCTGAATCATCCGTTGTTGTTATTTGCAAAGCTTACAGCCGTCACACTTGTTGAGCTCGCCGCGGAAGCGCTTCTCCACGAGGTAGTGCAGACGGTCGCGCAGCGGTTCCAGCTCCATCTTGTCGATGACCTCGTTGATGAAGGCATTCTGCAACAGCGTCTTCGCCTCTTGAAGCGATATGCCGCGCTGACGCATGTAGAAGAGGGCTGCATCGTTGAGCTGACCCACCGTCGAGCCATGCGAGCACTTCACGTCGTCGGCATAGATCTCCAGCATCGGCTGGGTGAACATACGCGCCTCCTTGGTAGCCGTGAGGTTTTGGTTGGTCATCTGCGACGTGGTCTGCTGTGCTCCGTGCTCCACCAGCACACGACCGGCAAAGGCTCCCGTAGACTGCTCATCGAGGACGTACTTGTAGAGTTCGTTGGAGGTGCAATGTGGCACCTTGTGAACAATGAGCGTGTTATTGTCGACATGCTGCTGCTTGTCGGCGATGACGCAGCCATAGCACTGGCACTCGGCTCCCTCGCCCGAGAAGGTGAGGTTGAGCTTGTTGCGCGTCGTACCATTGTGCAGCGTGATGACGTTGTGGTTGACGCGGCTGTCACGCTGCTGGTCGATATAGACATTGCTGACGCGGACGTTCTTGTAGTGCGTCTCCTCCAGACAGTAGAGGTCCAGCGAGGCATTCTCGCCGACATATGCCTCGATGACCTGTGTGGTCAGGAAGCGCCGGTCGTCGGCAGCATGGTCGCAGAACAGCATCTTCAGCTCGGCTCCCTCCTCCAGGATGATGAGCACGCGGCGGTTGACCATCAGGTCGACGTCGGCACGCAGGATGTTGATGACCTGGATGGCGCGGTCGACCTTCACATTCTTGGGCACATAGACAAAGAGTCCGTCCTGGGCCAGCGTCGTATTGAGATCGGTGACGGCATCGTGGTCAGCACCTGCCAGCCGGTTATAGAGACCCCTCCCGGCCTCCCCTACAGGGGAGGAGAGATTACCAATGATAACGCCGTCAGGCAGTTTTGCTTTTGAAACGACATTCCCTCTGATGTCATTCTTTTCCTCCCCTGTAGGGGAGGTTAGGAGGGGTCTGTCGTTGACGACGAAGTACAGACTCGTCGAGAGGTTAGGCACGTCGCAGCGGAATGCCTTGTAGGGGTCGACAGGAATCTGCAGGCGGTTGAGGTTCAGACCGTAGTCGGGAGCGAAGAGCTCGGCGATGTCGGTGTACTTGTAGCGTTCGACCTTCCGGCTGGGAAAGCCTGCCGACGCGAAACGCTTGAAGGCCTCATCGCGCACAGCATTCATCACGTCGCTGCTGTGCTCGCAGATCATTCCTCGCGCCTGCTCGTACAATTTTATATATTGCTGTTCACTATTCATGTCCGTGTTAGTACATAAAGTCCGATGCCATTATTCCTCTCCGATTTCTTCCTTGATCCAGTCGTAGCCATGCTCCTGAATCTGCTTGGCCAGCTCGGGACCACCCGTCTTGACGATACGTCCCTTGTAGAGCACATGGACAAACTGCGGACGAATCATCTCCAGCAAGCGGTCATAGTGGGTGATGACGATACATGACGTCTCAGGTGTCTGCAACTTGTTGACGCCCTCAGCAACAATGCGCATGGCATCGACGTCCAGACCAGAGTCCGTCTCGTCGAGGATGCTCAGCTTAGGCTCCAGCATTGCCATCTGGAAAATTTCATTGCGCTTCTTCTCGCCGCCGCTGAAGCCCTCATTGACACTGCGGTTGGCCAGTTTCGAGTCGAGTTCTACCACCTTGCGTTTCTCGCGCATCAGCTTCAGGAACTCAGCAGCATTCATCGGGTCCAGGCCCTGCGCCTTGCGCTTCTCGTTGATAGCTGCCTTCATAAAGTTGGTCATCGAAACACCCGGTATCTCAACGGGATACTGAAATGAGAGGAACAGTCCCTCGTGGGCACGGTCCTCGGGCTTCATATCCAACAGGTTCTTGCCGTTGAACCAAGCCTCGCCCTCAGTGACCTCGTATAGCGGGTTACCCACGAGCACGGCACTCAGCGTCGACTTGCCAGAGCCGTTAGGACCCATGATGGCATGTGTCTCACCATCGTTGATGACCAGGTTGATACCTTTTAATATCTCCTTTTCGCCAATTCTGGCGTGTAAGTTTCTTACTTCTAACATCTTCTCTTTTTATTTTTGACTGCAAAGGTACGAATAAATGTGAGAAAAGCCAAAATATTTTGGTATTTTACTCGCTTATTCGTACCTTTGCACTATGAATATCAAAGAACTCTATCAACTCTACCTGTCGCACCCGTGCATTACAACGGACTCGCGCAACTGTCCTGAGGGCAGTATCTTCCTGGCGCTCAAGGGCGCCTCGTTCAATGGAAACCAGTTTGCCGTGCAGGCTTTGGAACAAGGCTGCGCGTATGCTATAGTAGACGAACCGGATATTACAGAAAGCCTGAAAAACAAAGAGGGTATAGACAACAACCGTCTCATCCTCGTCGACGACTGTCTGCAGACCTTCAAAGATCTGGCGCGTGAATACCGCCGCCACTTCAACATCCCCGTCATCGGCATTACCGGCACCAATGGCAAGACGACGACTAAGGAACTGATTCGTTCTGTCCTGGCTGAATGCTACAGCGTGATGGCTACGGAGGGCAACTTCAACAACGACGTCGGCGTGCCCAAGACTTTGTTCCGCCTAAGCGACGACCACGACATTGCCGTCGTCGAGATGGGCGCCTCTCACCCCGGCGACATCAAGACGCTCGTGGAAACAGCCGAACCCAACTGCGGACTCATCACCAACGTAGGACGCGCCCACCTGCAGGGGTTTGGTTCCTTTGAGGGCGTCTGCAAGACCAAGGGCGAACTGTACGACTTCCTCGTCAGCCACAACTGTCCCATCTTCGTCAACCGCGACAACGAACACTTGATGCAGATGATGAAAGAAAGAGGAGACGCCCCAGACGTCTACTATTATGGTCAGAGCGACTCGCCCGACATCCTGATTCGTGGCGAAGTCATCTCGTGCGCACCCTTCCTGAAATTCCGTTGGCGCGAGCAGGATGCCGATGCCGGCTACACGTCAGAATGGTTCACTGTCCAGACCCACCTCATAGGTGCCTACAACCTGGACAACATGCTGGCAGCCATCACGATAGGCTATGTCAACAACATCCCCTTCGAGCAGATAAACCACGCCCTCGAAAACTACGTGCCCACCAACAACCGCTCGCAGTTGACAGAGACGGAAAAGAACCACCTCATCGTAGACGCCTACAATGCCAACCCCACCTCGATGAAAGCCGCCATCGACAATTTCCGTATGATGGAGGTATCGCCCAAGATGGCCATCTTAGGTATGATGGGCGAACTCGGCGACGTGTCGCAAGAGGAACACCAGAAGATCATCGCCCTGCTCGAAGAAGCCCATTTCGATGAGGTATGGCTCGTGGGCGCCGAGTTCCAGAAGGCAGTCAGCCATCAGTCGTCGCTCAATGTTCAGCACTTGACATCCAACATCCGCGTCTTCGACAATGTCGACGAGGTAAAGGCCGCCATCGCCCAAAAGCAGCCCCAAGGTCGCTATATTCTCATCAAGGGGTCTAACTCCACCCGTCTCTACGAACTGCCCCCATTACTGTGACCTATTTGTCGTTCGTGGTTTTGCCACGAACATTGCCCCCTCCTCCCTAAAAGAGCCCCCTATGCCCCATAGCATGCAACGCAGAAGCCCGGGAAACAACTACAGAAATCCTGGCTTTTACCATATCACCATCAATGTATATGACAGGAAAAACCAGTCGTTAGGCAGAATCACTGGTGACGCGCAGTACCCTGATGGCCACCCCGATGGCCCTAAGGTGGAATTAACGGCCATCGGAAAGATGGTGGAATACGAGCTGCGCCACAGCATTACGCAGCACTACCCCGTCATAGAGATACAGGATTACGTAGTAATGCCCGAGCACCTGCACTTCATCGTCAACGTCAAGAATAGCCTTATTAGCAAAAATGGCCGGCAAGTACACCTTGGGCAGGTAATGGCGGGCTTTAAAGCCGGTTGCAATCGCCACTATTGGGAAATGACGGGACAACAGGAGGTTGTGGCAAAACCACAACCAACAACGAGCCCTTCTGCCGCCGGCCCTCTTGCGGATGGTGTTGCCAGTGGTTCTGCCGCCGGCCCTCTTGCGGATGGTGTTGCCGGTGGTTCTGCCGCCGGCGCGCCGGCCTCTGGCACTAATAAGAAGCTGCGCTTTTCCTCTGGGCGTAATCCATTGTTTGCTTCTGGCTATGTAGATGTCATCCCCCTCATGCCGGGACAACTGGAGACACAACGAGCCTACATCCACGCCAATCCCCGTAACCGTCTCCTGCGCATGAACAACCCCACCACACTAAAGCCCCAACGCAAAAGCATTGACACCTTAGTGACCCCTAACGCCCTTCGTGGTTACCTGATTCGCGAACATGCCTTACATCAAGAGAACACCCAAATGTGGCAAGCCATTGCTGGAAGACTGCTGACAGACAACAACCACATTGTTTGCGACAGCTATGGCAATCTTCAGCTTTCAGATAACCAGTTGCTACCCGTCGTCTGCCATCGGAAAGACAAAACGTCTTTTGCCCAACAAAAGCAAGCCTGCCTGAAAGCAGCATCCAATAATGCCGTATTGGTTTCACCACGCATCGCCAAAGGCGAGCAGGAAATTATTGATGAAGCCATGGCGCAAGGACACCCCGTCATTCTGATAGCAGACAACGGCTTCCCTGAAATCTATCATCCCTCTGAGGCACGCCTGCAGCAATGTGTCGCCAATCGCCTCCTGCTTCTTACCCCTTGGGTCTATTGCTATAGCCCTGCTAATGAGGACATCACAGTAGCCTGGTGCAAAGCTATGAATTGTTTTGCCCAAGCCCTCTGCCGCACCAAAGACGACTGGTGGAAGAATACTATCGATGATTGTCGTTCCATAACTCCTGGAGGACGCTGAGGCTTTTGAGTTCTGGGAACTGGGGAATGTGGAGCCGGTAATAGCGCAGGAGGACGTCGACGATGCGGTTGCGGTCCGTCCTGCTAAACTGAAAGAGGTGCATCGTGGGGAAGTCCATGCGCATCAGCGTATGGATGCGACGGGCATCGTCGGGTTGCAGGAAATCGCGATGGGTGGGTGCAAGCAGCGAGAAAGTGGCTGCGCGCATATCGAAGACACAGCCGTCTGTATAGTCGTCGAGATTAGGATAGAAGCCTAAGAAACGGCTCATTCGCATCAGGAAAGTAAGGTGGAAGTTGGCAAAACCAACTTCAACAGTGTCGAGCCATTGGATGGCGTCGCTGATGTAGGAGAACAACGGCTCGTCACGCTGTTCAGATCGCAGGGCATGGTACAGGAACTCGGCCACGAAGAGCGACAGCGCCAGTTTCTCCGGTGAGAACGATATGGACGACCAGGCCACCAGCAGGCGCGCATCCTTCAACTTCTGCAACTGCACCCGCTGGCGCTGCTCGTATTCAATCTCCAACAGCGTCATGGGCTGGAAGTACTGCTTCTTCAGCCGTCCTTTTTGCGTTTTCGGCATTGAGGCAATGAGCGACAGACGGCCCGCCTCACGCGTAAACAAATCTACGATGAGGCGCGTTTCTCCATACTTCAAAGAATGGAGCACAATTGCTTCCGTTTTCACTAACATGCTGCGAAAGTACATAAAAATAAAGAAACAAAAGCATTTTTCCCTCAGAAAATTTTGTCAAACGAAAAAAAAGCAGTACCTTTGCACCCACTTTTATGCGATGGTCCCTTCGTCTATCGGTTAGGACGAGAGATTTTCATTCTCTAAAGAGGAGTTCGACTCTCCTAGGGACTAC